>DATCBO010000055.1:0-53567 GCA_036511795.1 Xanthobacteraceae bacterium | reverse complement strand
AGGCCGCGCCCGATCGTGCCCACGACGGTGCCGTCGTTGGGCGCAATCCGGTAGATATACTGTTCGACCTTGAGCCCACCGGCACCCAGCATGTTCTGCACAACGACGACTGGCTTGCCGGGAATGTGGTCGCCGAAGTGGCGTGCCAGCACGCGGGCGTAAATGTCGTAGGTCGAGCCGGGGCCGGTAAAGACCAGCATGGTCAATTGGCGGCCCTTGTAGAACTGCTCGACCGTTTGTGCGGCGGCACTCTGCGCCGCGGCCGCGATCAGCAAAGTTGCAGCCGCGAGGGCTCTCGCGCGTACGGCAAGTCTTTGCGCGCCAAGTCTTTGCGCGGCAAGTTTTTGCGCGGCAAGTCTTTGCATGATCGTCTCCCGGTAACGGCGCGACACTACAGCCAAATTGCTTTCGACGTGCAACGACTGCTTGCACGCGACAGTGCGCCGCGCCGAAGCCTTGATCCGCATACGCTCCAGGCGCACACTTTGGCCGAGCGGAGGAAACGAAATGAGCATCGCCGAACTGCAGCCGGCGGCCGCATCCAAATCCATTCCGACGGCCGACGAACTCGTCCGGCGCGCCCGCACGCTGGCGCCGAAGCTGCGCGAACGCGCGATGCGGGCGGAACGCGACCGCAACATCCCGCGGGAGTCGGTCGACGAATTCATCGATGCCGGCCTTATTCACACGCTGCAGCCGATGCGCTGGGGCGGCTACGAGCACGATCACGAAGTCGCCTTCGACATCGCGGTCGAGCTCGGCAAGTCGACCTGCGGGTCCTCGGCATGGTGCCTCAATTATCTCGCGGACCACGCCTGCATGCTGGCGCTGTTTCCCGAAGAGGCGCAGCACGACGTCTGGAGCCGCGACGAGGCGGCCTGCATCGCTACCTCCGCAGCCCCGACCGGCACGGTGACTGCCGCGCCGGGCGGCTACCGGCTCAACGGCCGCTGGTCGTGGTGCTCGGGGCTTCGCCACTCGCACTGGATCATGATCGGCGGCCTGGTGCACCGTGCCGGCGAAGATCATCCCGACATGCGGCTTTATCTGGTGCCGGTGTCCGATCTCAAGCAGGACGACACTTGGTATTGCGCCGGACTGCGCGCCAGCGGCTCGAACACCGCGGTGCTCGACGACGTGTTCGTGCCGGAGCATCGCAGCGTGTCGTTCTCGACCTTGCGCGAAGGCAACTCGCCGGGCTCGAAGGTCAATTCCCATCCGATCTACCGCGCGCCGTTCATCGCCGTTCACAGCTACGCACTGCTCGCGCCGGTGCTGGGACTGGCGCGCGGCGGCTATGCCGATTTCACCACCTGGACGCGCCAGCGCTATCTCACCTACACGCCGCTCAGCATTGCCCAGCATGTGCCGGTGCAAATCCGAATCGCGGAAATCGCGGCGCAGATCGACGCGGCGGAGCTGTTGGCGCGCCGTGCGTTCAAGCTGGCGCGGCAGGATTATACCGGCATGACGCTTGAGACGCGCACATTGCTGCGGCGCGATTTCACCTTTGCGGTGCGGACGCTGCGCGAGGCCATGGATGATCTCGTCAAGATTTCAGGCTCAAGCGGGCTGATGGACGACAACAGCATCCAGCGCTGCTGGCGCGACGCGCATGCCATCTCCTCGCACGTAGTGATGAACTGGGACATCCCGGCCGAAAATTTCGGCCGCATGGCATTCGGCCTGCCGCTCAATCCGGCCTATCCGATGTTTTAGGCGTTTAAGAAATACGGCACCGATCGCGTTCCAACGGGGCCGACGATCATGCAGACTGATAACGCGTCCGTGCGGACGTATACTTAACGATCTCGGAATCGAGCTTTTCGGCATGACCTCGGTATCGCCGCGCGGACTGACGGGCGGGAGCAGCCCCCTGCTCCAATTCGCAATTCGCCATCGTTTATTTGCAAACCTCAATCCCCATCGTCTCCGCCGGATAATGCGTCTGACGTCCGGGCTCGTGCTGTTCACCTACATAACGATGCATCTGGCCAATCACGCTCTCGGCCTTGTTTCTCTCGCCACGGCTGAAACAGGACTGCTGATCGCGGTGCTAGTATGGCACAGTTGGCCGGGTACGGTACTGCTCTACGGCGCCTTTTCGGTTCATCTTTTGAATGCGCTATGGGCCGTCTACGAAATGCGCACGTTTCGGATGCCGCCATCCGAGTGGCTTCGCATTGTGCTTGGATTTTGGCTGCCGGTCGCTCTCATCGGTCACGTCGCGGCCACGCGAATTGCATTTGATCTCTTTAGTCAGTCCTCCACCTACTCGCTCGTTGTCGGCAACCTCTGGGCCTCGGGTTTGCCGGGGTGGCAAATGGGCCTGCTGGCGCCGGGATGGATCCACGGCTGCCTCGGCCTGCATTTCGCCTTCAATCGCCGACTGCTCTTTATTCGACTGCGCTACGTTCTGTTTGCAGTGGCGTTGCTCTTTCCAGTGCTGTCGGCGATGGGCTTCCTGGCGATGGGACGAGAGCTGGTTGCGGGCGCCGCCGACTCACAGGTGCCGGTCGATTATTACAACACCATGAATGCGCTGCAGCGCGCGGCAATTCTGCAATGGCGCGATCACCTTATGGTTATTTATGCGGCCATCGTTGCCGCCGCACTGGGCGCGCGCGCCATCCGCGACGTGCTTGAACGCAGCCGAAGCCAGATGATCTCGATTTCATATCCTGGGCGCTCCGTGCAGGTGCCGCGCGGCTGGACGGTGCTGGAGGCCAGCCGCGCCTTTCGTGTTGCCCACGCTTCGATGTGCGGTGGCAAGGCGCGTTGCTCGACATGCCGCGTACGCGTGCTTGAAGGGGCCGATGCCTGCCCGTCGCCCAATGCAAGGGAAACCGCGACGCTGGGGCAGATCCACGCCAGCTCGGACATTCGGCTTGCGTGCCAACTGCGTCCCAAAGGGGATATCTCAATCATCCCCTTGGTCGCGTCCGAGCAGGCTTATGTCGGCTCGCGCGCAGCACAATTCAGCGACACCCGTGACGTCGTCGTGCTGCTCTGCAGCTTCCCGAACAGTTCCGCGTTGTCGGAAAAACTGATGGCGCAGGACGCGCTCTATATGCAGCGCAGTTATCTGCTGGAGGTGTGCAACGTCATTCAGGCAGCGAATGGCGCATTGGTCGCCGTTGAACCGCAGGGCGTCTGCGCCCTCTTCGGCCTGCACTACGGGGTGAGGCAGGCCGCTTCGCTGAGTTTGCAGGCGGCCGCTGATATCGAGAAAACGATGGGAAATATCAATGAAAGACTGGCCCGCGCGTGGCCGGCGAGAATCAATTTCGCCGTAACGATACACGTCGGTAACGCCATGATCTGCGAAACGTCGACGGCATCGAATGTCGTGGTGGCGATCGGGGAAGCTGTAGAGACAACGAATTTTTTGGACAAAGCGGCGGCCCAATCGGCGCTTTCAGGTAAGCCATTTACAGTTTCAGAGGCGGTCTACGTCATGGCCGGAATCACCCCCGATATGGCCGATATGACCGTCCTTCCCGTACCGGCGCTGAAGGCTCCGTTGAAGGTCTTCCAATCGATCTCCGTTCCCGTTCCGCCCGGCCATGCACGGGCGCGCGAGAGAAGAGCGCGGATTACAGCGCTGCGGCGGCTGTGGTCGGGGCGAACCAGGTAATCCGTCGAGATTTCGTTCGGAGTTACGGCAGCATCTTCGCTTGCCGCCGACAAATTAGGCGGGGCGTCGATAACCACGCCTCGCCTAAACACGTCATCACCACCGCCACACGCCATACGCGTGGCCGTTCGCCATTTGCGGCGCGATGTAGTTCGGCTTGCGGTTACCGATGGCGCCGAGCATGGCGACCCAGTTGAGCAGTTCGCCGCCGACATTGCCGGCCTTGAGCATCTGATGCTCGGTCGCTTCGACGATCAGCCGGTCGATCTGCTGACCTTCCAAAGATTTGACGACCCGCATCGCCCAGTCCGGGTCGGGTACGCCGTCGGAACGGCCGGGTGCCATGCGCGGACCGCCAACTTCCAGAGAGAAGCTGCCCGATCCCATGACGACGACGCGCTTCTGTTCGGGCCACGCCTCGACAGCACGCGCAACCGCCTGACCGAGCGCGTAACAGCGCGCAGCCGAGGGCAGCGGCGGCAGATGACCGCTGATGAAGAACGGGATGACCGGCACCTGCATATCGGGCGTCAAGAAATGCAACGGCACCGTGACCGAGTGATCGACGGAAAAATTCTGCGTCATGCCGACGTCGAAGCCGGCCGCAATCGCCGCGGCACGCACATGCGCCGCCAGCGCGGCGTGCGATGGCACGATGTAATTCGGCACGTCGCGCGGCTCGTCGTTCGGCGCCTTGAAGCTGCCGTCGATGCCGACGGCAAAGATCGGCAGATCGTTGAGGAAGAACGTGTTGAGGTGATCAGTGTCGAACATCAGGATCAAGTCGGGCCGCGCCGCCGCCAGCTCGTTCTTCTGCGCCGCGAACAATTTTGCAGTCTCGGAATCGGGCCCATCGCGCTTGACGAAATGCGGAAAGATCGGAGTGTGCGGCACGCCGAAGCCGGCGACGATCTGCGCCATTTTTTGTCCCTCCCCTCGCCTAGGCCACCGGCTGGCCGATTTCGTCGACCTTCACCGCGCGCATGCGCTCGTTGTAGCTCGTCACGTTCAAGCCGCAGACCTCGAACCGCGCCAGATAGGCCATCAGGAAGCCGTTGCCACCCATGCGGAACAACGCGCCGACGTCGCCCGCGACCAGCGCCCGGCGCTCCTCGCCGGTGAGATCGAGCGGCGCCAGCGCCTTCGCCGGATCGGCCTTCATGGCGGCGCGAAAGGCGTGGTCGCGCAGCACTTCGCGGCAGAGATAGTTGACGGCGAAAATCGACATGATTGCCTCCGCATTCCGCTATCATCTTATGCACGGCACCGCGGCAATTGCCACAGCGGCGTCACGCTCCTAAGATTTTCGGAAACGGCCAAGGAGGAAGCAATGGATGCGGTGACCCAGAAAACACGCCGCGGGACCAACCCGGTGTTCAACGATCGCAAGCTCAAGCTCGGCACCTTCGGCACCAACCTCGATCGCGGCTGCGCCATCTCGACCATCGACGGCGTGTTGGAAATCAACTGGCCGAATACGCTTGAGCTGGCCAAGACCTCCGAGGAGATGGAGTTCGAGGCGCTGGTTCCAATCGGCCGCTGGCACGGTTTCGGCGGCGTCACCAATTTCAACGGGCCCGGCTTCGAGTGCTTTTCCTGGGCGGCCGCCATCGGCGCGTCCACGCACTATGCGGGCATTTTCGCCACCTCGCACGTGCCGACTATCCATCCGGTCATGGCCGCCAAGCAGGCCGCTACGATCGACCACGTCACCGGCGGCCGCTTCGCGCTCAATATCGTCACGGGCTGGAACCGGCCGGAGATCGAGATGTTCGGCTCGCCGCTCATGGAGCACGACGATCGCTACGACTGCGCGGCCGAATGGCTGCAGATCATGAAGCAGCTTTGGACGCGCGACGAACCGTTCGACTTCGAAGGTCGCTTCTACAACATCAAAAAGGGGTACCTGGAACCGAAACCGATTCAGCGGCCGTTTCCCGCAGTCATGAATGCCGGCGGCTCGGAGCGCGGCCAGCATTTTGCCGCCAAATATTGCGACATGGTCTACGTCGTATTCGGCTCACATGATTTCGACGATTGCAAAGCCAAGGTCGATTCCTACCGCGAACTCGCGCGCAAGGAATATGGCCGGGAAATTCAGGTGTGGAGCTACGCCTACCTGGTCCAGGGCGAGACCGAAAAGGAAGCGCAGGACTACTTTGAGGACTACGTCAACGACAAAGGCGATTGGGAGGCCGTCACCAATCTCGTCGACACCATGATCGCCAATGCCAAGACGCTGCCGCCGCCGGTGCTCGCCGAAATGAAGAAGCACTTCATCGCCGGCTGGGGCGGCTATCCATTGATTGGCACGCCCGAGCAGATCACGGACGGGCTCGTGCGCATGTCGAAGATGGGATTGGACGGCACGCTGCTCAATTGGCCGCGCTATATTGCGGACCAGCACTGGTTCCGCGATCACGTTTACCCACTCGTGGTGCAGGCGGGGTTGCGGTGACCCGATCACCGTCATCCTGAGGTGCGCGCCGAAGGCGCGCCTCGAAGGATGCTGCACTCCCCGGGCCGTCGCCCTTCGAGGCTCGCGGAGCCTGTCATCGGGCCGGCCACTTCGGGCCGGACCCGTTGGCGAGCACCTCAGGGTGACGGAAAAAAATCAGAAATACGGCCTCGTGGCATCGCGGCCGAGGCCGAGCTCCATGCGCCCGAAATGGCCGAAATTGGTTTCGACGTTCAGGCTGATGTGCATCGCCATGAAATGAATGTCGCGCCAGGCCCGCTGCATGGGATGCGACGTGGCGAAGCCCGCGGTCCCGCTCAAGGCGAGCAGCGCGTCGATCGCCTCAACGCACAATTCGGACGCGCGGGTAAAATCGCGCACCGAGCGCGCCAGAAGCTGCGGCGAGTAGTCGGCCGGCGCGTCGGTCACGCGCACCGCGCGGCGGACCAGAAGCTCAGCGGCGTCGATGTCGGCCGCGGCGCGCGCCATGCGCGTTTGAACCGCGGTCTTTTCCGCGACCGAGGAGCCGTCCTGCGCCTTGCGTTTTTTGGTCCATTCGCGGAACAGCTCATAGGCGCCTTGTGCCGCGCCGATCATCGGCGCCACGAATGAGATTGGCGCATAAAAGAAAAACGGCGTGTGGAAGATGACGCCAGGATGCATGGCGCTCCCCGGCGTGTTGCTGTCGCGCAGATCGGTGAGCCGCAGCACCCGGTCGTGCGGCACGAACACGTGATCCGTAACGATGGTTTTGCTGCCGGTCGCCCGCATGCCCGCTGTGAACCAGGTGTCCCGTACCGTGTACTCGCCTTGCGGCACCAGGAAGAACTTCCATTCCGGTTCGGCGTCGTCATGCGCCATGCCGCCGAGCATCACCCACTTGCAATGATCGACGCCGCTGGCAAACGGCGATCCGGCTCCCGAGATGCGATAGCCACCATCCACCGGCATGGCGGTCACGGTCGGCGCGAACGATGCGGCGACCGGCATGTCGAGACCTTTGGTCCACAGCGTCTTTTGTGCGGCTTCCGGAAACTGCGCCATCAGATGGGCGTGGTGGATGATCAGTCCCGCGCACCAGCCGTGCGAGGCATCGGCCTTGCTCAGTTCGCGGGTGACATCGAACCACTCCTCGAAGCCGAGCCCGTAACCGCCGATCCGCTCGGGTATGAGGATGCGGGCGAAGCCGGCATCGAGCATATCCTGCGCCGACTCGGGTGAAATCCGCCGTGCCTCCTCGGCCGCGGCGGCGCGCTCGGCAAACCGGGCGGACAGCGCGGGCAGACGCGCCAAAATCTCCCGCCGCGTTGCGCGCTGCGCGGGCCGTCCTGGCACATCCGGCGCATCCGGCATTGCTTGCTCCTAACTCTTCGCGGATTCTTGAGACCGCGTCGGCACCAGCCGGCGGCCGACCGGGAAGAGCTGGAGATTGTAACGCTGGATGACCCAGCCCCAAAGTCCTGACGGCGCCTTGAGCATGATCACAATCGCGATCAGTCCCAACAGAATCAGATAATAGGTGCCATAATCGGCCAACAGTTCGCGCAGCACGATGTAGATCAGCATACCGATGAACGGCCCTTCGATGGTGCCGATGCCGCCGATCACAACCATGAAGATCACCACCACGGTCCAATCGTTGATGGAAAAGCCGGCTTCCGGCGAGATGCGCAGCTTCTGCAGAAAGATCAGCGCGCCGATCAGCCCGGTGCAGGCCGCGGTCGCGATATAGACGATGAATTTGGTGCGGAACGTATTGACGCCGAGGCTTGCCGACGCCGGCTCGGAATCGCGAATGGCGGTGAGCGCCAGGCCATGCCGCGAGCGCAGCAGCAGATAAACGATGCCGACCACGAACAGCGCCGCCGCAAGCGTCATCAAATACAAGAGCGTGTCGCGGGTGTCGCGGTCGGGTGAAATCTCCTGCAGGATCGGGACCGTGAGTGACAGGCCGGAGCCCGCGCCGAGCACCGTGATCAGGCTGGCCAGCAGCGCGAACACTTCGGAGACCACCCAGGTCCCGATGGCGAAATAGGCGCCGCGCAGCCGAAACACCGCAAATGAAACCGGGATCGCCATCAGGCCGGCGAACGGCCCGGCCAAAAGCACGGCGACGTACACGTTGAGATTCCACACACCGGTCAAATAAAACAGCATGTAGCCGCCGAGGCCGACGTAAGCCTGCTGGCCCACCGACACGAGACCGGCATAGCCGGCGAGCAGATTCCATAACTGCGCCAGCGCCACGTAATAGGCCATCTCGGCAATCAGCCGCATGTCGCCGGCATCGCCCCACCACGGCAGCGAGACCAAAGCCGCGAGGCTCACGGCAGCCACCAAAGCAAAAATGCGGCTCGCCTTGGTGGCGCGCTCGACGCGGACTGCCTCCACAGTGGAAACCATCTCAGTCCCTCGTCCGCGGAAACAGCCCGCTGGGGCGCAGAATTAGAATGACCAGAAAGGCGACGTGGCCGGCGAGAATTTGCCAGTTGGGATTGATCGCCGCGCCAACCGCCTGTGCGATGCCGAGCACCATGCCGCCGATCAAGGTGCCCCAGAAACTGCCCAGTCCGCCGATGATGACCGCCTCGAATGCGAGAATGAGCCGGATCGGGCCCGCCGCCGGATCGAAGATGGTGCGGATGCCGAACAGCACGCCCGCAATCGCAGTGAACACCATCGCAATGCCGAACGCCAAGGCATAGAGCTTGCGATTGTCGATGCCCATCAGTTCGGCAGTGTCGGCGTCGTCGGATACCGCGCGGAAAGCGCGGCCGAGCCGCGTGCCGTAGAACAGCAGTTGCAGCGCGCCGATGCCGAGCACCGCCACCGCGAAAACCACGAGCGGATAGACGCCGACATCGATCCCGCCGGGCAGCCGCAGGCTCGCGGTTTCGATCGCGCCTTCCTGAAGCCGGTGATCGTAGGCGCCAAAGCCTTGCAGCAGGCCGTTCTGGATGATCACCGAAATCCCGAACGTGACGAGGAGCGGCGGCAACAGCCCGCCGTTGAGCGTAAAGTTCAACAGCCCGCGCTGCAGCGCATAGCCGAGCACAAACATCACCGGCACGACGATCACCAGGCTCAAAAACGGACTGAGCCCGGTGCTCTGTACCGCGATCATCCCGACATAGGCCGCGAGCACGATAAAATCGCCGTGCGCGATATTGACGAGCCGCATGATACCGAACGACATCGACAGGCCGATGGCGAACAGCGCATAGAAGCCGCCGAGCAGCGCGCCCTGGATGAAGATGTTGAGCCATTCCATGCCAACCGCCCGCACTACATGCCGAAATAGGCCGCGGTCAGCGCGGCGCGATCGAAGTCTTTGGTCGGTGCAGTCAACGCAAGCCGCCCCTCCTGAAAGCAGTAGAACCGCGCCGACGCGTCAAGCGCCCGATTGATGTCCTGCTCGACGAGCACCACCGTCGTTCCTTCGGCGGTGATCACGCCGAGACATTGATAGATGTCGCGGATGACGACCGGCGCCAATCCCAACGACAGCTCATCGCATAGCAGCAAGCGCGGATTGGACATCAGCGCCCGGCCGATCGCCGCCATCTGCTGCTGCCCGCCAGACAACGACGGCGCCGGTAGCCGGCGCAACTCATAGAGCCGCGGAAACAGCTCGTAGACCCGTTTAAGATTCCACGGTCCGGCGCGTTCGCTGTGCGCGCCAAGCGAAAGATTTTCCTCCACCGACAGACTTGGAAACAGCCGCCGTCCTTCCGGCACCATCGCAATGCCGAGCCGCACGATGTCGTGCGGCTGCTTGCCGCCGATCGGCTGGCCATCGAACACCACGGCGTCCGGCGCGGCCAGCAGTACGCCGGCGACACTGCGCAGGAACGTCGTCTTGCCGGCGCCGTTGGCGCCGATGATGGCCACGGTCTCGCGCTCCTCGACCGTCACATTGATATCGAACAACGCCTGGAAGTCGCCGTAGAAAGCCGACAGATTCTGCGTCCGCAGCAGCGTCATGACACCGGGATGCCCATATAGACTTCGCGCACGCGGGCATCGGCCATCACCTCGCGCGGCGCGCCCTGGGCGAGGATCTGGCCGAAATTCATCACGATCAGCCGGCTCGCCACCGACAAGAGCGCATGCACGATGTGCTCGATCCACACGATGGTGGTGCCGCGGGCGTGAATTTCGCGAATGGTCTTCACCAGTTCACCGCATTCATGCTCGGTCAGCCCGCCGGCGATCTCGTCGAGCAGCAAAAGCTTCGGCTCGATCGCCAGCGCCCGCGCCAGCTCCAGCCGCTTGCGCTGCAGCAGGGTCAGCGTCCGCGCCGGTACATTGGCTTTGTCATAAAGTCCGGTCGCCCGGAGCACGTCGCTGCAGCGCCGGTAACTCTCGCGCTCGGTCGCGCGCCCGCCGAAGATGGCGCCGACCAGAAGATTCTCGAACACGCTCATGTTGGCGAACGGATGCGGGATTTGATACGAGCGGCCAATACCCCGCCGCGAGCGGCCATGCGGCGCCATCACGGTCACATCGGCGCCGTCGAACAGGATGCGGCCGCCGCTCGGCGCGACGTCGCCGGTGATCAGGTTGAACAACGTGGTCTTGCCGGCGCCGTTGGGGCCGATGACCGCGAGCGCCTCTCCGCCTTCGACGGCAAGGTCCACCGTGTCCACGGCCTTGAGCGCCCCGTAAGACTTGGACACCCCGGTGAGTTGGAGGAGGACCGTCATGGACAACTTCGATCGGCGGCCGGCACCATCCCGTGACCTCTGCGTAATTCAGGCAAAGGTACCGGCTGGAGCGGCAACCTGGTGTCTGAACACCCGATTGGTGTCAGGAATATTGAATCGCCGAGAACGGCCTGTCGAGCGGGATATTCGGCGCCATCTTATTGAAGACGATATTGAGGTCGTACTTCCACCGCGTGCCTTTCTGCCACTGGCCGCCGACCAGCGGCGTCGTGCAGACATTCGGCACGGGGTTGGTCGGGCCCCCCTTCCAGGTGATGGGGCCGACGATCGATTGGTAGTCGGTCTGCGCGATCGCGTCGCGGATCGAGGCGGCGTCGAGTTTCTTGGCGCGCTTGAGCACGTCGATCGCGACCTCGAGATTGGCGTGCTTGAAACCGAGCGGTTGCGTCCACTGCTTGCCGCTCGCCGTCTCGTAGGCATCGCAATATTGCAGCGCCGTTTGGCCGGTCAGGCTCGATTTGAACGGGTGATGGTGCGACCACCATACTTCGGTGGACGTGCCGGCGCCGCGGTCACCAAGCGCCTCGACCGCGGTGGGAAACAATAGCGCTTTCGGCGGCGTCATGACCTTCGGCCGGTAGCCCTGCTGGGCGCACTGCGTCCAGAAGATCGCAAACTGCGGCGGGTTGAAAATGCCGCACGCAATGTCGGCATTCATGTTCTTCAGCTTGCTGATCTGCGCCGTGAAATCGTCCGACAGTGGTGGATAGAGACCGAGATAATTCACGTCGAAGCCGTGGCTCTTGATGGTCGCCGGCAATCCATGCGCGGGATCGCTGGCTGCGATGCCGTCGGGATCGTTGGTGAGCATCACGCCGGCCTTTTTGTTGGTCGGAATGCTTAGCCACATCTCGGCGTACATGTTGGCGACCTGATCGAAGCCCCAGAAGAAATGATAAGTCCACTGGAAGCCCTTCTTCGGATCGCCCTTGCGGCCGAAGAACCATGACTGCCAGGGATCGTCCGAGGTAATGCAGGGCACGCCATTGAGTTCGCACTGGTCGGCCACCGGGTTGGTGGTGTCGCCGGTCGACGAGGCAACCATGATGTCGACGCGGTCGTTGTTGATGAGCTGCGCGGCCACTTCCGACGCGCGGTTCGGGTTCGACTGGCTGTCGCGATTGAGGATCTGAACCGGATGCTTCTCGCCAGCGACCACGATGCCGTCGCCAAGAAACTTGCTGACGCCGTCAGCGACCCATTTCGACGGTTCGCCGAACGCGGCAATCGGGCCGGTCTCGGGCGTTATCATGCCGATTTTGATGGGACGGGGCGCGGCTCGGGAGGATTGGAACGTCCACGGCGAGGTGATGGCGGCGGCGCCACCGGCGGCCATCAGCTTGACCAGCTTGCGGCGTCCGTCATCGACCTTGACACTCCCCCCAGCCCGCCATGATGCCGACTTGGTCTTCATAACGCGTTCTCCCTCTTGGCGAAAATTGATTGGCCCACATGTGTCCTGTGGGCTCTGCCCCACATCATCGCAGACTGGCCGCCGCGGCGCTACTCCCGGCTGGCCTCCGTGTACCCGGCGCGACCGACCGGCTGGTGACCGGCCGGTCCACATAATTCTGCGCTTTAAGCCAACGATAACCAGTCCATGCTATGAGGCCGCGCTTTAGCAAATATTGGACCACGCGCCGATGCGCCGAAACCGTTTTCTGCCAGCCCTCACCGCGCTCACCCTTCTGATGCTTTCGCTGCCCCGCACGGACGCGCTCGCCGGCGATACCGCGACTGACGGGGCAAAGCCTTTTGTCGTCCAAGGATCGACGACATTTACACACCAGGTTTTCGAGCCGTTTGGCGGAATTATCGAAGCGTCGAGCGGGCACAAACTGAAGGTCGTGCCGACCAAGTCCAGCCAGGGCCTGATCGCTCTGTTCGAACGGCGCGCCGATTTCGCGATGATCTCCGGGCCGCTGAAAAACGAAATCGCGGGCCTGCGGTCCAGCAATCCGGATCTTGCGCTCGACCGCCTGCGCACATTTGACATCCTCACCACCCGGATGGCCTTTGCCATCAACCGCGATAACCCGGTCCACCACATCAGCGACGCCGAGATGCGCCGCGTTCTGCTGGGCGAAATTTCCAACTGGCACGAGGTCGGCGGCGCCGATCTGCCGATCAGCATCGTGATGGTCAATGCCGGCGGCGGTGTGCAATCGTCGATCGAGGCCGAACTCCTCGCCGGCAAACATATCAAGCCCGTTCACTCGATTGTCGTCCAGGGCAGCGCGCAGATCGTCAAGATCACCGAAATAACGCCGGCGGCGCTGGGACTCTCGCAGCTCAGCATCGTCAAAAGCGCGAATGTGCGCGAACTGAAAACCGACCACGCGGTCGAACAGCACCTTACGCTCGTCACGCTCGGCGATCCGACGCCGGAGATGCGCAAGGTCATCGATGCGGCACGTATTGCGGTCAGCAAGGCGTCCGAATAGGCCGAGGCGCGGCCGCCCCGGCCGCTGAGGATTGCGCGTTTACGGCTGACGGCGACGGACCCATCATCGGTCGCTGCAAAAATACGCGGAAGATTGGGTCATCGAAGCTGGCAAAGGTCTGCTGGCGCTTACCGGCACTTGCCGATCTGATCAGCGAGCGGACGCCGATCCGGCCCGCCGCGGCGCCGTCCCGGTCTGCGCGGTCCCCAATCAGCACTGTCTGGCGCGCGGTTGCGCCGGCCGCAGCCATCAAGACCTCCAATCCACGCGGATTTGGCTTGAGAATGCCAACGCCGCTGTCGGCCGCACAGACGATGTAGTCGGCACGAAGTCCGAGTGCATCGAGTTTCGCTTGTGCCGGATAATCGGAAAAAATTCCGATCATGTTGCCATTGCCGCGCAGCGCGGCGAATAGTTCCAGGGCGCCGGGATAACGGCAGGCTGCGAGATGACGAAGCGGCCGCCGTCCGATCCACTCATCGACAATTCCACGCACCCGTTCTGGTAACCGTCGCGTGGCACGCGCTGTCTCCACCATAAGCGAGCCTTCGTAATCGGCCACCTCGCGCTCTGCCATCCGCTCGCGGATTTGGCGATAGGCGCGAACAACCGCCACCGCCTCAAGCGACTGACGTATCACCACATCGATGAGCATCTCGCGCGCGATCCGCAGACGAAGCCGGGGTTGACTGTAAAGCGTGCCGTCCACATCGAACGCGACGAGACGGACGCCGGACCAGTCGAAAATTCCAGCAGCGCGACGAGAAATCATTGGATGCCGATGTAACGTTGTCCCGCGAGCGCGTCGAGCATTGGCACGTCGACGAACGTCGCCAGCAGGAATGTTGCGGCGAGCAAGACCACCAACAAGACCAAGCCACGTTCCCGAAACAGCTTTTTCGGCTTTTGGGCGGACGAACCCGGCGTCATCGCCATGATCATGTAGTACGCGAATAGCGCGATGACGACCGGCACGGTGAGCAGATATTCGATCCGGTATTTGATCAGGAACACCGCAAGAAAAAAGACCGCCAGCAGCGCATAGACGAAACAAGAGACTGTGAGTGAGATTTCCGAGTAGAAGGCAAAGCTCGCCCTATAGCGCGCCAGCAGTTCCTTGCCATAAGCCGCACCGATCTCGCGAAATTCAGAAAGACGCTTTGCCGCCATGAGGAACGCACCGCCGCTCCAATACATCAGGATCAGCGACCCAGGCGGCAGCGTCGTCGGATCGATCATGACCCAGCCGATGATGAGCCGCAGCGGGTTGTTAATCGATTCCGAAATCACATCGAGGAAAGGCACGTCCTTCGTTCGCAGTGGAGCGACGTTGTAGAGAATTCCCTGCAGCACGAACACAGTGGCGATGAAGTACATCGTCCGGCTGTCGAACACGGCGCAGGCCAGGGCCGCTGCGAGTAGCAGCGCCCATTCCAGCATCACCATGTCGCCGCGCAGATCACGCTGCACGGATGCGCGGTGGGATTTCGTCGGATGAAACCTGTCGAAGTCGCGGTCGAGCCATTCATTGATGACGTAGTTCGCAGACGAGGCGAACAGGACGGTGAGCAGGCCGAGAACGATCGATGCCACCGGCGCGGGCGAATGCACCCCGCGTAACAGATAGGCCAGAATAATGCCCGGGACGATGAAGATATGTTTGGTGCTGTGATCCAGGCGGGCGATCGCCAAATAGTCGAACAAGGTTCCGTGTGACTTGGCGGAGCCGGCCCATCGCGAGGAACTCATCGCTTTCCTCCACCACGTGGGCCTTCCGCCGACGCCACGGATGGGTACAGCAGAATGCCGTGGCCGGCGTCGACCGGTTTTTTCAATAGTCCATTTGCGAGGAGAGACGGCGTCGTTGTATCGATCGACTTGTCCAAACGGGTGAGCACGTAGAAGCGTTTGTGCGTGCCGAGGAAGGCGGCTTGGCTGCGGACCCGATATTCCGGATTCAAGCGGGCAATGCGAACAAGCTCGTTCTCGTTCGTCGGATCGGGACTGAACGCACCAGAGGGCCGCGCCAGATAGACGAGGTCCGCGCGCGTACCGGGATCGGCCGCCTCCATAAGCTCGATGTAGAGCCCGGCCTCTCCCACAACGACGGGAGCCAGCGGCGCAGCCTTCTGCGCCACCGCCAAGGCCCGTGCAATCGGGTCCGGCTCTTGCGCGCGCAGAACAAGCACGATTGCGATCAGCGGCATCAGAGCGGAAGCCACCGTCCGCCGCCATGGCAGCCAATCGAGCAGCCAAGGAAAACCGATGGCCGGAATGAGCGCCGCTGCCGCCATGTAGCGGGCGCTAAACGATTTCGTCACCAGGGCCGAAAAAGCAAACGTCGTGAACGGCAAGACACAAAGCGCGATCAGCACAATTTTCAGTTCAATCCGAACGGGTTGCAGCTTCGTCGGGTGCAGTCCGCGGTTTTTGGCGAGCAATGCGGCGCAAATCACAACGAGCGCCGCCAGCAGAAAGGCCGCGCCCCCAACGACCTCGTTCGTTGCGGTGAAGAACGCGTGCACGCTGGGCTTGGCGTAATAGGCCGGCGCCAGGTTGTCGCCGTTGTTGAAGGTCGCGAGATGGTGGGCCAGCGGTAACAGTGCGGCCTGCACCGGCACGGTCAGCAGCAGCGCAACCCACACCACCGTTCGTATTCGCTTTTGCCAGATCGCGTAGACGAATTCCGCGGTTCCGATCGCCGCAACTTCGATGATGCCGTAAAAGTGGATGCACAGGCAGGCGGAAAGCACGAGCCATAGGCCAAAGGCTTTGGCATATCTGGGACCGTCCTCCTCGATCTCAGACCAGAGCAGAAACGCAGCCGCCAGCCCGAACACGAGCATCGCATACTCGCGAACCTCAATGGCGTGATCGAATAATTTGAAGGCAAGCACGATCCCAAACCCGAGCACTGCCGAGAGGCGGCTCAAGTGCGACCTGACCAGAAACAGGTACGTGCAAATGGCCGCGCCGTAGATTGCAAGGATCGACGGCAGGCGCCAAAGCAAGCGGCTATCTGCTGCACCGACAGTATTGATCAGACCGTGAAGAAAAAAATGGTAGGTCGGGGGCGAGAAATCGGTCCCACTCCAAATCGCCTGCCAAACCTCCGACAGTGTTGGCTCGCGAGCGGCTGTAAGCGCCAGCACTTCGTCCATCCAGAAATGGTCGCTAATCGCTCGCGATATCGCCGCTTAAAAAAAAGCGCCAGAAATCAAGACAAACGCTCCGGCGACGGCGTGTCGCGCCAACCCCGAGGTCGCTGGCAGCGCCAGACCGAGGCGGTGCGCGCCCGCGCCGCCCTGGCCCTGAGCCAATTCGATCGAGAGAGCCATCTAACGGATTCCGCGAAATCGCGTCATCCTTAAGGGCGAAGTCTTATTACATGGCTAAACTTACATGGCTAAACTTACATGGCTAAACTTACGTGGCTAAACGGACATGGCTAAACGGATCGCAGCCGATCAGCGCACCCGGCGAGTTAGCGATGCGTTTACCAAAGTTCCGGACTCGCGTCCGGTGCTCGGCCCGCAGAAGCTTCGCTCTTCTCAGGCTATCCCCACAGCTCTCGGCTCGCGAGCCGCGCTCCCTCCGCCAGCACTTCAAGCTTCGCCCAGGCGATCTGCGGATGAATGCGGCCGCCGAGGCCGCAATCGGTGCCGGCAATGACATTCTCGCGGCCGACGACCTTTGCGTAACGCACGATGCGGTCAGCGACCACCTGCGGGTGCTCGACGATATTGGTGGCGTGGCTGACGACCCCCGGGATGAGGATTTTGCCGTCGGGCAGTTTGACGCGCTCCCAGACGCGCCATTCGTGCTCGTGCCGGACATTGCCTGCCTCGACCGAATAGGCGCCGGCATTGACGCTCAACACCAGGTCGACAATATCCGCGAGCGGAATGTCGGTCGTGTGCGGGCCGTGCCAACTGCCCCAGCAGATGTGAAAGCGGATGCGGTCCGCCGGCAACCCGCGCAGCGCATGATTGAGCGCCTCCATGCGCACCTGCTCGAATTTCTTGAATTCCTTGAGCGGCGGCTCCGGGTTGATCATGTCCCAGTTGTCCGGCAGGCTCGGATCGTCGATCTGCAGCACGATGCCGGCATCGACGATCGCCTTATATTCGTCGCGCATCGCATCGGCCGCGGCGAACAGAAACTCCTCCTCGGTCTTGTAATAAAGGTCGACGCCGCGCGCGAAGCTGCCCGGGCCGATCGAACACATGAAGCCTTCTTCGGCGCCAGCCGCGGCCAGCGCCTTTTTCAGATTGTCGATGTCGGCCGCGAGCGCCGCATGGCCGGTATATTTGAGCGGCCCGGTGCAGGCAGGCCGCCCCACCGGCCGGCGCGCCGCGCTGCCCATCAGGCTGCCGCTCGATTCCGGATCGAGATAGAACTCGCCGAATTTCTGCCAGTCACGGCGGTTGGCGAACGATGTGAGCGCGACGTCCGCAACGGTCGACTTCTTGTGCTGGGTTTCGTGCGCAGCCGATGCGGCACTGCCGGCCGGCGAAAAGCCCGACATGCGCGCGAAGGCGTAATTCCACCACGCGCCGTAATCGTAAGAACCGGCCACCGGTTTGCCGAACTCGCCGTCATCGGGGATGTCGACGCCGAGTGAACGCTGCTTCGTCACCACATCCGCAACCGACGCGGCCAGCACCTGCGCATAGGCGCGGTCGTCCGCCTTGGCTTCGCCGATGGCGATCGATTTGCTCAACGCGATCAGATTGGCCGGCCGTGACAGGCTGCCGGCGTGCGTGGTCAAAATGCGATCCGTGCTGTGCTTCATGCGATCCTCCCTCTGGCGCCTCGCGCGCGGCGGGCCGCGAGATGCTTTCCTTGACGAAAATGCTATTCTAAGCGGCAACACTGATCCAGGCAGGGAGGGTTGACGATGAATAGGCTCATGGCGGTCGCCGCAGCAGTGGCCATGCTCGGTCTGCAGCTCGTAAGCAACGCAGCGGCGCAATCGACCTATCCGTCGCACACCGTGCGCTTCATTCTGCCTTACGGCGCCGCCAGCGCCGCCGATATTGCCGCACGCATGTTCGCCGACGGGCTGAGCAAGCTGTGGGGCAAGCCGGTGGTGGTGGAAAACCGGCCGGGTGGCGACGCGCTTGTCTCGCTCAGCGCGTTTGCCCAGGCCAAGGACGACCATGTGTTGTGGTTCGGCCCGGCCGGCGCCTTCACTGCCCTGCCCTATATGCACGATACGCTGCCATTCGATCCGGCGCCCAACATGAATCCGATCGTCAGCGTTTCGGTCGTCGTGCTCGCCGTATCGATGCCGGCATCGATGAAGATCGACACGATCGGTCAGCTGGTGGCGCTGGCGCGCTCCGAGCCCGGCAAGCTCGACGCCGCGGCGGCTCCCGGCATCTCGGACTTTTTGCTGTTCGGATTTTTCAAGAAGCAGGGCTTGCAGGTCGCCGAGGTGCCGTACCGCGACATCATGCAAGCGCCGAACGATCTCGTCGAGGGCCGCATTCAGGTGCTGTCGTCTTCGCTGGTGGTGCCACAAGCGCTGGCCAATGCCGGGCGGCTCAAGCTCCTGGTGGTGACGAGCAAGCAGCGGGCCCCCAGCCAGCCCAACGTACCGACGGCGATCGAAGCCGGCTATCCGGACTTGACGTTTGAAAGCATCGGCGGCGTGTTCGGGCCGCCCAACATGCCCGAGGAGTTGCGCAATCGCATTGCAGCGGATTTCCGCAAAGTTGCCGCCGCCAATCCCGACATCGCCAAGAAGCTCGCCATTACCGGTCAGATCGTATCGCTGCGCAGCCCGGCCGAATTCGCCACCGCGATCAAGGAACAGCGCGACACGCTGGCGGGGCTGGCCAAAACGCTGGGGCTTAAGGCCGCGACACATTAGTCCGGGCGGGCGACAAAGCGATTTTCGCCGGGTGGATACCTCCCACTGTCGCAATCGCGCAGTGCTTGCCGGCCGTTCGCTGCTGATGTTAACTCGCTCGGCGAACTCATTGGGGGCAGAAATGCGCTTCGCTTGCATTGCACTTTCATTGATCGCGATTGTGGTTGGCGCGGCCAACGTCCGCGCCCAAGGGGTCATCGTCCCGCAGGTCGCCAGTGGCGAAGCGACCAGCGGCAACCCCAGCCAGGCGCCATTCAAATGGGCCGGTCTGCTACTTGTTCCGACGCCGACCCAGAAGCAGCCGGGACTGCTGTCGGGCTGCACCGCGCAATTTATTGCAGCGCAGGTTCTGCTCACCGCCGGCCACTGCATCAAGGACCTCGAAACCAATCCCACCGGACCGTGGCCCGATCCGACCAAAGGCACGTTCTGGCTGCAGTACCAGAACAATCAAGGCACCCCGTTCAAGATCGTCTGCGCCGCCACCAATCCGCTGTGGACGCTGCCAGCCAATTACACGTCAATGTCTAAGCAGCAGCAGACGGCCGCGTTTGCGGCCGCCATGCAGCACGATTTCTCGATGATCCTGGTCGACCACCCGAGCCCGACCGGCGTCATGCCGTATCAGCTCGACTGGAAGGGCAAGTTCAAGTTTGCCTGGAGGATCGGATATCCGGCTGACATTCTGGGCGGCGACATCGTTCAGCGGGTTGGAGGCGTGTTGTTTTTTGCCGATGCGATCCCGCTGGGGTCATGGTCGCTGTCGAACCTGGCGGTGCAATGGGGACCGATCACCGACGCCACCCACGGCATGAGCGGCGGCGCCTGGGTGACGAACCTGAACGGCACTGAAGGCGACGGGAAGAACGTGCTGGTCGCGGTAACGTCAGGCTCACCCCCTGGTCCCCAGCGGCTCGGCAACACCCAGCAATATCCGGGTGGGACGTTTGCCGCCTACCTGACAGCGGCCGAATTCAATCCGCTGCTCAGCCTCGTGTCAGGCGGCTGCAAGGGCTCCGGCACGCAGTCCGCAACTGCACCTGGGCCGGCGACTTCGCCGCAGACCCCTGCCGGCGGTGGGCTGATCGCCCCAAACGCGCAATAGCCGAACTGCAACGCGCGTCTGGCGGCGAATTCGTACCTGGATGCGAATGTTAGAATCGGACCACTTAGTTTGCCTGCTTCCAGATCAGCTTCACGGGGCCGGGCCCGCCCGCCGGCGTCGCGCTCGCCACGATCATTTCATCGCCCTGCAACTGCACGAGCCGCTTGAACGTGCGGCCGCTCGCATCGCCGGTGCCGCCGCTGCTGCCATCAATGCGAACGCTAACCGACTTGTCGGCATCGTCAACCGCGTAGGTGCCGAAATACGAAATATTCCTGGCCCCGCCATCGCTGATGACGATGACAGAGACATGGCCGCCGGCATCAAGAAACATCGAACCTTGCGGCGCTGCGCCGTAGGGCGTTCCACTGTTGACGGTCACCGACACGAGTTGCCAATGACCCACGATTTGCTGCTTGAGCGACTTGGCCGCGGACTGCGCCGACGCCGGTGACACGAGCGCCAAGCCGAGCAGCAGCGGCATGTAGGCGCCGATGCAGCGCGCGGTGATTTTCATGGTGCGACTCCCTTCAATACGCCGCCGAGCGGCCCGACCGGTCGATCGACGTGAAATGTAGTGCGCAACGCGCCGTCCGCCAACACGCCATCGCGCTATACGCGCCATCGCGGCACTTTACACGCCGCGCGGATCGTGGGGGTGTCGAATTTGCCGCTCGCGGCCGCTATGATCGGGCCCCTCCGCCCAAGGCAGGCCCTAGATGAGCGTCCGCGACGAGCTCGAACCGATCGAAACGGCAAGCCGTGAGAGCCTTCGGGCATTGCAGCTCGAAAGGCTGGAGAAGACGCTGCAGCTCGCCTATGAACGCATCCCGCACTACCGGCAAAAATTCGACGCCGCCGGGGTAAAACCCGGCGACCTGAAAGAGCTGTCCGATCTCGCCAAATTCCCATTCACCGGCAAGGAAGACCTGCGGCAGAATTATCCGTTCGGCATGTTCGCGGTGCCGATGGCGGATATCGTGCGCCTCCACGCATCGAGCGGCACGACCGGTAAGTCGACGGTTGTCGGCTACACGCGCGGCGATATCGACACCTGGTCGCAGCTCATGGCGCGCTCGATCCGCGCCGCCGGCGGCCGCTCCACCGACAAGGTTCACGTCGCCTACGGATATGGCCTGTTCACCGGCGGGCTGGGCTTCCATTACGGCGCCGAGTATCTCGGCGCCGCCGTGATCCCGGTCGGCGGCGGCTTTACCGAACGGCAGGTACAGCTCATCATCGATTTCAAACCCGACATTATTGTTGTTACACCGTCCTACATGCTTGCTATCGCCGACGAATTCGAGCGGCAGGGTTTCAAGCCGAGCGACAGCAGCCTGCGCATCGGCATGTTCGGTGCCGAGCCTTGGACCGACAGCATGCGCGCGGAAATCGAGCGCCGCATGGGCTTGCAGGCGCTCGATCATTACGGCCTGTCGGAACTGATCGGTCCCGGCGTGGCGCAGCAATGTCCGGACAGCCGCGACGGCCTGACGATCTGGGAAGATCATTTCTTTCCGGAAATCATCGATCCCGAAAGCGGACGCCCCGTACCGGACGGCGAACCGGGCGAACTGGTTCTCACCTCCCTGACCAAGGAAGCAATGCCGGTGATCCGGTATCGCACCCGCGACCTGACACGGCTTCTGCCGCCCGGAACGAGGCCGATGCGCCGCATCGAGCGCATCAAGGGCCGCTCCGATGACATGCTGATCATCCGCGGCGTCAACGTGTTTCCCTCGCAGATCGAGTCCGTGCTGGGCCGCGAGTCACAGCTAGCGCCGCATTATCTGCTCGAGGTGCGGCGGCCGCACACGCTCGACGAAATGGACGTTCTGGTCGAGACGCGGCCGGAATTGGCCGGCACATTGAACGATGAGGAAATCGCCGCGCTCGCCGAGAAGGCCCAGCACCTGATCAAGGCCTATGTGGGCATCTCCGCGACGGTGCGCGTTTTGGAGCCGGGAACGATTGAATGCTCGCAGGGCAAGGCCAAGCGCGTTGTCGACCGGCGCGGCAAGGCTTGAAAGCCTTCAATGGGGACAGCACGATGAGCATCGACGCCGACGCGGCCGCACATTGCCTGCGTACAGCCGGCCTCGCCGAGTCGGCCGTCGTCGATTGGATAGCGGCCGTACCGGACGGGCAAGGCTTCGACGACGACCAACCCCGCAACTGTCCGGAATTCTGGCAGCTCAGCAACAACCTTGTGCGGCGCCTGGCCGCAAAAACAAAGCGCAACCGCGCGCAAGCAGCCGCGGCGCAACTTATTCTCGGTACCGCCCGCGAGCAGCGTGAGCGTTTTCTCGCCGTGCATGCTGAGGCGCTTTACGACAAATTGACCCGCAACCGCTCGCAGTTCATTCGTCTGGAAGATTTGGTATTTGCCGCGGCCACGGCTGTGCCGGGTCTGACCCCGACCGCCGCGCAGGTCGCGGCCGAGGCAGAACTTCTGCAACGCGACAAGGACGGCGTCGAGATCGACCAGGGCATCTTTCTCGCGCATGTTCTCGCCAGCGAAACCGCCGGACGTCATCTTTGCCACGCCATGTTGCTGCCGCGGCCAGAGAGCGCCGAGCTTCTGAAAAAATTCGAAACCGATGGCCGCCTCGATCTCGGCCCGGCGCTGGTCGAGCGCCGCGGCAAGGCAACATTCCTGACGGCAAGGAACCCGCGTTTTCTCAACGCCGAAGACGATTCGACGCTCGACGCCATGGAGATCGCCGTCGATCTCGCCATTCTCGATCCGGGAAGCGACGTCGCGGTGCTGCGCGGCGGCGCTGTCGATCATCCCAAATATGCCGGTCGCCGCCTGTTCGGCGCGGGTATCAACCTGACGCAACTCTATCGCGGCAAAATCCCGTTTGTCTGGTTCCTCAAGCGCGACCTTGGCTTCGTGCACAAATTCTTCCGCGGCGTGGCGCGGCCCGAGGCCATCCCGGACGACGTGCACGGCACCGGCATTGAGAAGCCATGGATCGCGGCGCTCGAGGGCTTCGCCATCGGCGGCCACTGCCAGATTCTGCTGACGATGGACTATGTGCTTGCCGCCAGCGACGCGTTCATGACCCTGCCGGCGCGTAAGGAAGGCATCATTCCCGGTGCTGCGAACTTGCGCATGCCGCGCTTCACCGGCGACCGCATCGCACGCCAAGCCATTCAGTACGAGCGCCGGCTCGAATGTGACAGCCCAGAAGGCCGCCTGATGTGCGACGAGATCGCGGCGCCCGCGGACATGGACCGCGCGCTCGATCATGTGGTTGAACGTCTGACCAGTTCGGGCGCGGTGAGCGCCACCTCGAACCGCCGCGCCATTCGCATTGGCGAGGAGCCGCTCGATCTATTTCGCCAATACTTCTCCGCCTACGCGCGGGATCAGGCCTATTGCCATTACAGCCCGGCGCTGATCGACAATCTGGAACGGGAGTGGAACGCGCACAACAGAAAGGTCTAAATCCGCGCACCGCTGGATCGTTGCATTTTCGTGAAAACTCCAGCAAACTCGTTGAGGTGACTTTGGCTGGTTCCAACGTGGAAGTCTGGGGGAATTCAAATGGCGAACGAACAACCTGTTGCGCCTGGGCAGGCGCCATTCAAGCTGTCGAAAAGCGCGGTATTCCCGCTGGTCGGCGGTCGCTCCACATGGTCGCGCGAGCACCTGCTGCCGATTTTCGTGACACTCGTGGCCGGAATAGCGCTGTTCCTGGTGCCGTTTCCGTGGCCCAAGCTGACGCTTAACGGCAAGCCGGCACCGGACGAGATCAACGTGGCTTGGCAGGTTTTCTCGATCATCGGGGTCTACATTTCCTTTATCGTTTGCTACGTCATCAATCAGATGTGCGGCCCCGCCAAGCGCGGCTGGGTGCTGGCGGTGGTGGCACTGTGCACGTTCCTGCTTCTGGGCTCGCCGGTATGGCATTCCTGGTACACCTTTTTCTATGAAGTGATCCCAGGCACGGCGCTCCAGAAATCCAATAACGCCGCAGCCAATCTCGCCGGATATTTCTTCGGCACCGGGCTCTGTGAAGAAAGCTTCAAATCTTTGCCGCTGTTTGGAATGGTGTTGCTCGGGGTGGTACTGGGCTTCTTCAGCCGCCACACCAAGGGCCACACAAGCAGGTTGCTTGCATTCCTGCGGCGGCGCATCGCGCTGAACGATCCGCTCGACGGTATCGTCATGGGCGTGGCCTCGGGGGCCGGCTTTTTTGTCAACGAGACGCTCTTTCAATATGTGCCGAAGGCCATGAGCCAGGGGACGGTCCCAGGCGCCCAGGCATTCAATGGATTGGTGCTGCTGTTGGCGCGCGGCCTGCCCGAAATGACTGAACATTCCGCTTGGGCCGGCCTGTTCGGATATTTCATCGGTCTGTCGGTGTTGAAGCCGCGAATGGCCCCGCTCCTCTTGCTGGTCGGCTGGTTCAGCGCCGCTGCGTTGCATGGCGCGTGGGATGGCATCAACACCGTAACAAGCTCCGACACAGCCATTGTGCTGTTTTTGATCGGTGACGGACTCTTGAGCTACGCGTTGCTGGCCGGGGCGATATTCAAGGGCCGCGAGATTTGCTCGTGGCGCGGGCTTGCGCTTGCGCCTGCTCCCGCAACGATGAAGGCGGCATAGCGGGTCAACGATGCAAGAATAGACAGGACGGGATGGCGTTTCGGCGGAATGCCATCTCCTCCTAAAACGTGAAAAGAACCGACGAATACCAGTTCAGCCGGTCGGTGTCGCTCGCATTCTGAATACCGCGGCCGATATAGCCGAGCAGATGGAAATGCTCGTTGAGGTCGTAGCGTATGCCGGTGCCAACCGACGTCGTGTCTTGGCCGCCGATCGTGTCGGCCGTTTGATGGAATATCTCCACGCCGAGTTGCAGATCCTTTCGAATCTGGTTGGTGACGGCGAAGCCGGTTTCGCAGAAATTCCTTGAGCCCCCGCCCCGGTTGAGTTCACAGCCGGCGCCGCCGAACGCCGACCACTTCCCCCGATTCTTTTCCAGCCATACCGGCAGCAGCAAGCTGAGCGCAGCCGCGGCGGCGCGCCCGGTGAACCGATTAGAGGCTGCAGTGCTTATCCGCCTGCGATGTTCATAAATGCCATCCCCGACGCACACATTGTATAATGGACGCCGCGGAACGAATTATCAATCTTGCAACTTGCCCAGAGGCCAAATGGTTGACACCGCCGAACCCGCCCTGACAAAAGTTCCAGAAATGACGATAGTCTTCTGGATTTTGAAAATTGCCGCCACAACGCTCGGCGAAACCGGCGGCGACAGCGTCACCATGACACTGAACTGGGGCTATCTGATCGGCACCGCGATATTCCTCTCGCTGTTCGTCGTTCTCGTCATCTTTCAGATCATGGCCGACCGGTTTCGGCCGCTGCTCTATTGGGCGACGATCGTCGCCTCGACCACGGCCGGCACCACGATGGCGGATTTTGCCGACCGCTCGCTCGGCATCGGCTACGCCGGCGGCTCCTCGCTGTTGCTCGCCTGCCTGATCGCCGTGCTCGCCTGCTGGTATTGGACCCTCGGCTCGATCTCGGTGACGACGGTCAGCACGCCGAAGGTGGAAGTGTTCTATTGGCTGGCGATCACATTCTCGCAGACATTGGGCACCGCACTCGGCGACTGGGCGGCGGACGACACCGGCCTCGGCTATGGCGGCGGCGCCATGGTGTTCGGCGCCGGACTGGCGGCGCTTGCCGCCGCGTATTTCTTCACCCGCATTTCGCGGGTCTTTCTGTTCTGGGCCGCCTTCATCTTGACGCGGCCGCTCGGCGCCACGGTTGGCGATTTCCTCGACAAACCGCTGAGCGACGGTGGCCTCGCCTTGAGCCGGCCGATCGCCTCAGCGGTGATCGCGGCATTCATCATCGTTTGCCTGCTCGTTCTGCCGCAGCGCGCTGGGCAGCATCCGGGGCACTCGGGCACGACGGCGTGAGTGCTTGCCAGCTTGCGGCCGCTCGTGCAGCATTGCCGAGTCCTCACTTGCACCGCACAGGACGGACGCATGGACGGACTCACCGCCCGAAAATTTCGGCCGCCGCTCGCCGATGCGACCAGATTTGTCGATCCGGAAACTTTTCCAGATCCGGGCCGCACCGCGGTGCGCAACGCCATGGCGCGGGCTCAGAACGCGCTCGCGCAAGACTATAAAGGCATCACCGCATCCGGCGGCGCAGTGGCGGCCGGCCTGTTCCCGATCGTCAAGACCGGCATTTCGGTGCAGCCGATCATCGACGCGGCGCTGGCATTTGCCGCGCTATTGACGCCAGAGCAGCGCAAAGCCGTCAGCTTCGGCGTCGACAGCATCCAATGGCGCGCCTGGCACAACATGCATCCATTCATCCAGCGCCACGGCCTCTTGCTGCGCGATCTCGGTAGTCCGCAGCGTGAGGCGGGCCTGAACATTCTGCGCTCAAGCATGAGCGTCGCCGGCTACGAGGGCGCGCGCGACGTGATGAGACTGAACGAACATGCGGGCGAAATCACCGGCTATACCAACGAGTTCAACGAGTGGTTCTATTGGATCAGCCTGTTCGGCGAGCCGTCATCGACCGAGCCATCGGAGCCTTGGGGCTGGCAGATCGATGGCCATCATTTGATCGTCAACTGTTTCGTCCTCGGCGACCAGTTGACGATGACTCCTGATTTCCGCGGCTCGGAGCCGGTGTTGGCGCGATCAGGCAAATATGCCGGCACGACGGTGTTTCGCGAGGAGGAGGCGCTCGGTGTTGCATTGATGGCGTCGCTGTCGGCCGACCAGCGCAACGCCGCAACCATCGGCGAGAAAATTCCACGTGATGTCGTCACTACCGCGCAGATTGACAACCTCGACTTGCCGCGCACAGGGATTTGCTACGACGCACTGACAGCGCCGCAGCGCGAGCTATTGCGGAAGCTCATCGCGGGTTACGCCGGCCGCATTCGTCCCGGGCATGCCGAGATTCGCATGGCCGAGATCGTGCGGCACTTGTCGCAGACATCTTTCGGCTGGATCGGCGGCTTCGATGCCAACGAGCCGTTCTATTATCGCATCTACAGCCCGGTGATCCTGATCGAGTTCGATCATCTGCCGGGCATCATCTGGGACAATTCAGAGCCGACGCGCGACCACATTCACACCGTGGTGCGCACGCCGAACGGCAACGATTACGGCCTCGATCTGCTGCGCCAGCACTACGCCGCTCGCGATCATTCTCATCCGGACACGCCGCATCGTCGCGGCCAAGTGTGAGATTTATGCCGGCTGGCTGCGCCAGCTGCGGAAATGCCACCACAACACCGCTCCGATTCCCAGGATTACGGCGGCGAGCAGCGCGAAGATAAACGCCGAATTCTCAACCCAGGCGATCGCCGGAATGCCGAGCGCCATGATCAGACCGAGCAGGCATACCTGCCACGACAGCACCTGAACGCCAGCCGTGAAGGTGCCGAGCGCCAGCAGCGTAAAGATGGTCAGCCCGGTGGTGCCCGCGGTGAAAAGGCGCTGCACACTCTCCAACAGCATGATGTTCATCACGACGAGAAAGGCGAGCCAATGCAACGCCTGTTTGGCGATCAGCCATAGCCGCGCGCGCGTATCCGGCGCGCCGTGCCATCCATAGCCGACGCAGACCAGCGCGATCAGTGGCGCGAGAATTTCCCAGTACCCGGTGATCGGCTTTTTGGAAAAACTGATATAGGCGACGCCGAGCAACGTCAGGATCAGGACGATGCTGAACGGCAGCTCCTTGATCCAGAAACTCAAGTGATGCGCCCGCGAATGAACCGGCGGAACGCTTGAATGCGGTGTCGACCCCGTATCGGCGGTGCTCATCGCGGCTGCTCCAAACGATGGCGCGTTATCGCGTGGCGCAAGACTAGAGCACGCGCCGGGCTGACGCCACCGTCAGGCCGCGGTATACCGGACGTTGTTCGTCAGCCTCTGATCCTCCGCACGCCGGTCGTCTCGATTCCGGCTTCGCGGATCCGCGCGATCGCCTGGGCGACGGGCTCAATGGCAACCGCCATGTGAAACGCATTGGCGTGAATGAGGCTGTCGCGGCCACGCACGATGGCGACATGGCCCATCCAGAACAACAGATCGCCGCGCTGCAGGTTGTCGTAGTCGGGAGCGGGCGCGACTGGCGCACCGAGAGCCGCTTCCTGCATGTCGCTGTCCCTCGGACAGGCGATGCCGCAGGCGGTCAGCGCCACCTGGACCAGGCCCGAACAGTCGAGCCCCAGCACGGTCTTGCCGCCCCACAGATACGGCGCGCCAGTAAAGCGTTCGGCGACGGCAACGAAATCCGATTCAAATTCGTCAATCGGCCGCAGATG
This sequence comes from Xanthobacteraceae bacterium, assembly GCA_036511795.1. Lineage (GTDB taxonomy): Bacteria > Pseudomonadota > Alphaproteobacteria > Rhizobiales > Xanthobacteraceae > BOG-931. The sequence continues at coordinate 24,991 of DATCBO010000055.1, read as the reverse complement.
CGCCGCCGGCACATAGCCCGTTGGCGTGACCGCCAGACGATCCTCGATGCGTGCGACCGCGAGCGTGGCGCCGAGCGGCAGCCCCGCGAGGGGCGGCAGCCTGGTCGACGGGCCGGGAAAGACCAGCGTGCGCAACGCCGCGACTTTATGCGTCGCCGACGCCCCGCGCGGACCGAGCCCGCTCTCGGGCATCCAGCCGACATAGCCGTCGGCGTCAAGCTGACCCCAGGCCCAGCCTTCGCCATCCGTATCGTAGATCGTGACGCGCTCGCCCTTGAGCGCCTCGGTCAGCAGCGGCGCGTCGGGTCGCGGCGCGCTACGCAACGGCGCCAACGACTCGACGACTTCAAAAGCGCGCCCTTCGACAAACCGCTCGGCGTCCACTCTGCCTTCAAGATAGCGGGCCGCGAGATCGGGACGAGCCGGCGTAACGCGCGGATCAAAAGCAGCCACAGCGCGAGCCGCTCAGCCGTAGCGCGCGGCGAGCAGCGCGTAGAGCGCACGCGCCGACTGGCACTCGCCGCCCTCCGGCCGGCCGGGCTTGGCCGATGGCGTCCAGGCAAACACGTCAAAATGCAGCCACGACTTGACGGTGACGAACTTGCGCATGAACAAGGCCGCCGTGATGGCGCCGCCCTGGCCGCCGCCGATATTGTTGGTGTCGGCGACTTTGGACTCCAGCATCGCCTCATAGGGCCGCCATAACGGCAGCCGCCATAGCGGATCGTTCTCCGCAGCCGAGCATTTCATCAGCGCGTCGGCCAGCGCGTCGTCATCGGTGAAGAACGGCGGCACGTCGGGGCCGAGCGCGACACGCGCAGCGCCGGTCAGCGTGGCGAAATCGGCGATGAGTTCGGGCTGCTCCTCGTCGGCGAGCGCCAGCGCGTCGGCGAGAACAAGCCGGCCTTCGGCATCGGTATTGCCGATCTCGACCGTAATGCCCTTGCGCGACGTGTAGACGTCGCGCGGCCGGAAGCTGCCTCCCGCGATCGAATTTTCCACCGCGGGAATGAGCACGCGCAGCCGCACTTTGAGCCCGCGCGCCATGATCATGTGCGCCAGCGCCAGCGCCGTGGCCGCGCCGCCCATGTCCTTCTTCATGTTGAGCATCGAGGAGTCGGGCTTGATGTCGAGGCCGCCGGTATCGAAACAGACACCCTTGCCGACCAGCGTGACGCGCGGATGGCCGGCGTCGCCCCAGGTCATGTCGATCAGCCGCGGTGCGCCGGCCGCCGCGCGGCCGACCGCGTGGATGAGCGGAAAATTCTTTGCCAGCAGGTCGTCGCCGACGATGGCAGAGATCGTGGCGTTGTGCTGCGCCGCGAGCCTGCGCGCAGCGTCTTCAAGTTCGGCCGGTCCAAGATCGTTGGCCGGCGTGTTGATGAGGTCGCGCGCCAGCGTCACGCCTTCGACGAGGCGATCGAGATCGTCGCGATCGACGTGCTGCGGCAGATCGAGACGGATGTCGCGCGCCTTGGTCTTTCGGTAGCGGCCAAAGCTGTAGAGACCAAGCGCGAAGGCGAGCGACGCCAGCCGCGCATCGTGCGGCTCATTGGCGAAGCGGTAGACGCCGTCAGGCAGATGTTGCGTCAACCGGCCGGGCAGAAAGCGGTCGGCCGTCTCGCCCTCGCCTTCCAGGCCGAACAGCACCCCGCCGAGGCCCTTCTGACCGGGCAGCAAAAGGTGTCGTCCCGCCTTAGGCTCAAAACCTGCCGCATCGGCGAAGGCGCACGCCTCGGCGCCAAGTGTCTTGCGTACGTCGGGATAGCTTGCCGCCGTAACGAACCAGATCGGAATCGCGTCATGAGCACTTGCTGATAAAAAGATCGAGTCCATCGGCGGTACGTGCCTCCGTCGGCGCGGTGATGAGTCTTGCCCCGGTAGTCTTGGCCCGCTGGGGCGTGACAATCTTGGCTTGGGAAATGCCGCTGACATCGTGCGCTCGCTCTCCTCTGATGGGGAAACCGGAAAGCGCTGCCAGTCATGATCCAATCTCAAGTGGTTAGGCTCTAGCACGCGGCCATGAGTCGGTGAAGCGGTTGGCTTTCCCGGCGTGGTCGAGGGATGCGGCACGAGCGCGGACACCATGCCCATATCGGCGAGTTGAGCGCCTGGACTTGGCATCGCCACCCCACTACGAAATGCGCTGAATGTCTCCCGGAGAAAACAGCTGATGCCCTCGCAAACAATCATGGCCTTCACCGCAACACTCGGCCTCTTGGTCTCGACCATGATGGGCACCCCCGCGGCTGCGGCGGATTATCCGGCCAAGCCGATCAAGCTCATCGCGGCCTTCGCGCCGGGCGGACCGGCCGATGTGGTGGCGCGGCTGATCGCAGCGGCTATTTCTCCAGGCCTTGGCGAGACGGTCTATGTCGAAAACCGTCCCGGCGCGGGCGGGACGATCGGCGCGCGCGATGTCGCTGCAGCGGCGGCGGACGGTTACACGCTGTTGCTCGGCAACACGGCCAATCTGGTGATTTCTCCCTTGCTGTACAGACAGGCGGGTTACGATCCAGCCAAGGCTTTCGCCGCCGTCGCGCTGGTCGGCACCACGCCCAACATCCTGATTGCCAGCAACGCTTCCGGCTTCAAGTCGGTGCAGGACGTCATTGCCTACGCGCGTAAAAACCCGGGCAAACTGAATTACTCCTCCGCCGGCATTGGCACGCCGCTGCACCTGATCGGTGAAATGTTCAAGCAGCGTCTTGGACTCGACATCGCCCATATCCCCTACAAGAGCGGCGGCCAGGCTACGCAAGCGGTTATGAAGGGTGAAACTCAGATCAGCTTCGACAGCCCCGAGCCCGCGCTGCCGGCGATCAGAAACGGAACGGTCCAAGGCCTCGCGGTCACGAGCGAGACACGGATTCCCCAAGCGCCCAACCTGCCGACTATGATCGAAGCCGGTGTGCCGGACTTTGTCTCGGTCTCTTTCACCGGCATTGCCGCACCCGCGGGCACGCCGCAGCCGATCGTCGATCGCCTCAACCGGGAGATCATGAAAGCGCTCGGCGGCGAACTGCTCAAGCCAAAGCTCACCAACCTCGCCGTTGCGACCCGCATCGGCACCGCCGCCGATTTCACAGCGTTCCTCGAACAGCAGCGCCAGAGATGGAGCAAGGTCGTCGAGCGGGCCAATATCCCAAAGGAGTAATAGCCTGCTTGCCACGACCGGCGCCTTGACGGCCGCGCGAAGCAACAATGCCAGACTACTCGGAAAAGAAACGCTTCTGATAGGACAGGTGCTCAACCTTTTGCTGCAGAAACCACTGCACCAGCTCGCGATGCGTGGGAAACCACACGTCGCTGAAGCTCGCGAAATATTGGAGCAGTTTCCGGAACTGGGCCGCGATGAGCGGGCGGCCGCCGAAATGGGCATGGATGGCGATGTTAATGAGCCCGCCCGGCTCATGATTGTGTAAATAATCGAACGTGTCGACGTAAACGTCGTGATAGTCGCGCGGACTGGCGCGCAGCACCCGGTTGTCGACAAAGTCGGACCACGGCAGCGCCACGATGGGCCCCGCTGAGGTCGTCTCCTTGCGCGGCAGGCTAATGTCGAGCGCATCGGCGTACCACTTGATGCCGGCCTCGACCAGAAGAGCGAAGGTGTGCTCGTCCCAGCCATAGATCGGCGTCGCCCAGCCCTCCAGCGGCTCGCCCGCCGCGGCGCCAAGAAGATCGAGCACCTTGCGGATCGTGGCCTTCTGCTGGTCCGGCGGCAGTTCGAGGAAAGCCTGATCTTGCACGTAGCCGTGCCCCTCAACGAGGTGGCCGGACTGCCTGATCTGCTTGAACGCGTCCGGATAAAGTTCCGCCGCGCGGCCGCTGCAAAAGAACGAGGCGCGCATGTTGCATTGATCGAGGACCCGGATAAGGCGCCACACGCCTTCCTTGCCGCCATATTCGCCCCATTGAATGCCGCCGCGATCGACCAACCCCGGCTTGAGCGGCGTGGTGCGCGCGAAATAGCTCGGGGACTTCTTCTCCGACCACGTCTCGAACAGCACGCTGATGATGACGGCCGTGCGGCATCCGCCCGGCCAAATTGGTGTCGTTGATTGCATGTAACCTTCCTGATCCGGCAAGCGACGTGGTTGATCGAACGACCGCCCGCACGGCGATCCTATCGCCGTGGAGCCGCCGGCGACGTATATGCCCTGTCACATCGGAGCGCTGTCAAGTTGCCGGGAGCCACGGCACTGCCGGTTTGTCGCTCTTAGCGATTCACAAAACGGAGTGTGACATTACTCCGCCGCGCGCAGCGTAATTCGATCGCCCGCATTCATTGCCGCCCGGCTGCGCAGGTCCAACACGTTGATCACGGAGCGCAGGTGCTCTGACGCCGGATTGATTTTGATCACTGTGGCGATGACGTCCGCGGCCGCGTCGAAGCGATCGTTGATGCCCCACCATCGCGCCAGCGCCAGCGCAAGCGCCTCAAGCAATGCGATCCGCGACCTGTCGTTCCCGCTGGTGCCGTGATAAGCCCAAAACATCGCGAGCAGCTGTTGAACGCGCTGCTCGACGCTCGCGCCGGACGGCCGATCCATCACATCGAAGATCGGGTAATGATAGTAAGTCGGCAGGTCGACATCGGGCGGCAGCCCGACAAAGATGCATTCGGGCTGCTGCTCCGCGCTGGTACCCCAGACGAAGAACAAGTCGGCAGCGCCCACAATGTCCTGATGCAGCGCCCGCGCGATCGCGCGTGCCAGGGTGCTTCCGGTAAAGCTGTGGCGTTTGGTCAGTTCGTGCGTAAACTCCGCAATCTCGTTTTCGGTCTGGCATATCAGAAGGCGCGCTTCCGCCGGATCGCGTGAGTTGCGCATGATGATGAACGGATGATAGCCATTGCGCCTGATGGCGATGATCAGTTCATCGTCGAGCCGCAACGCCGCTGCGGGCGGCGCCCAGGCTTCGGCGTCATCCGACTTGCCCCGCCGCAGCGCCTGCACCGGCTCGGCCTGCAGCCGCTGCAGCAGTTCAGACAAGAACGGCGTCTGCGTTTCTGCGGTCGTACGCGGCATGTGCAGGACATTTAACAGCCTGTTGGCGAGCCTGTCGCGGTCCGCCAAACTCAGCGGCTGGGCCGTTTCCAGCGTCAGGAAGGCGCCCGACTCCGCTGTTTCGAGGTTGCCGTAGGGCGCCATCAGCCGATCCGCGATAAGCCGATCGCTGATCTGCCGGATCGCCGGCACGTAGAGGTCGTCGACCAGCACCAGCGTTCCCGGCTGGCTGCAGGCCAGAGCGGTCGCGATATCGGCGGCGAAAGCGTCCGGCGCGTGGCCGCCGTCGATGTGTATGAGATCGTGCGAGCCCAGTTCCAGCTCGCGGGCCAGCATCGGCAGCCGGCGCGAGTCGGTCTTGAAAAATCGAAACCGGTCGGGAAATTCCGCGCCCAGATAGGCCGCCGCCGTCTGGGTATAACCGTGGCTGCAATCGTCGATCGATGTCACAGCGGCATCTGCGTGTGTCAGCGCCAGCAGCGCAGAGTGCCCGGCATTAAATCCGATCTCCAGCACCCGGCGGCGCCCGGCGAGCGCCCGAAGAAACGTCTCACGGCGCGCGCCACGCCGCGGATCGGGCGGCACATGGACGAAGTCGCTTTGCTGATGAAAATAGCAGAGATTGCCTTCGAGCGGCTCGCCGGCGCCAACCGCAATCTCGTTCAAGCGACGCAGATGAAATAGAAACGGCGCGGGCCATTGCTCGTAATTCGGATCGTACGCCGCCGCCAGAAAGGATTGCGGCAAGTTGGCGGACTGCACCGCAGCGCCGAGGTGCTCAAAGACGAGGCGGTGCGGATTCTTGTGCACGCCGTTGCAACGGAACAGGTCGTTGGACTCATAGGGCATCCGCAGCGTTGCGATTTTGCTCTGCGGTTGTTTCCAGCGCACAAAATCGAAGCTCAGCTGATCGCGCTTGGAGTAGCTGTGAATTTGCTGCCACCATTCGCAGCAAAACTGGATGCAAGACGGCGTGCTATGCCGCCTGATAAGGAAATTGGTGTGGTGCAGGCCGAAATCGCGCGGCAACCCCGCGATCTGATACGCGGTCATCTGCCGGGCAATGCGCCCCGGCGAGTCGTAAAGCCCGCGCGCCAGTAGGGTTTCACCCTCGGTAAAGATGCAAGTGCGCTCAGCATGCGCCGGTACCGCGATATCGGCCTCACCGAGGAGCTGCAGAATTGCGTCCGCCCGGATGTGCTCGATCCGGCAGTTACCGTCGACCCAAACCGATACGGTGTATTCTTCCGGCAGAAAGAGATGTGCCAGCGCCTTGAGACGTCTTGCGTCCCTTTGCGGATCAGCAAAGACGGCCGGTACGGTGCGCAGTTGCCAGGGCGGCGGCGCCGCTTTGACCGTGCTGTCGGCAAAAAGCAAATAGTCCACGTCCGGATCCGGTTGCCGGATCGGAACGGGATCGTCGTAGGCGCCGAAGATCGCCGTGTAGACTGCGATTTTCTCAGTCACAAGTTGCCTTGATTTTCGTGGTCGTACGACGCCGGTACCTCGCTATAGCAAAGCGTTTGCGCCGACGCGACCACGGCAGGCCCGGACTGGCGACGATTCTGAAATTCAGTAAACCGCCACCTCGGTGGCGCCGCCGCTTTGGCAGCGCCGCCGAAACGGGCTCATGCCCACGGCAGCAGGGAGGCGTGAATCACGTCGGGCTTTCCGCCGGGCAGGCTGCCGACCGACCTGATGGCAAGATCGACATCTTTGAGCCCGAACCGGTGGGTGGTAATCTTCTCGAGCGGAAACCGGTTGGAGGCGATCTGCGCCAGCGCCAGTTCGCAGGCCTTGTAGCTATGGCCGCGCGCCGAATGCATGCTGATGAATTTCACCGTGAACTTCTCCAGCGGGAAATTCGGAAACTGCGCCAGCTCGCCCTGCACGACGATGGTGCCCCCCTTGCGCTTGAGCGCCTCGATGCCGAGCAAGATCGGAATGGTGCCGGCGCCAGCCGTACAGTCGAGCGAGACATCGACGCCCTTGCCGCCGGTGATCTCCATGATGCGCTGGAGCGGGTCCTCCTTCTGCACGTCGATCACGTAGTCGGCACCTAGCTCCTTGGCGACTTTGAGCCGTGCGCCGTCCTTGGAGGTGCCGGTGACGATGATCAGCGAAGCGCCGGCCTGTTTGCAGATCACTGTCTGAGACAGGCCCTGCTGCCCCGGCCCCTGGATCAGCACGGTGGAGTCATAGCCGACGCCGCCTTCGAACAGCGACCACTCCACTCCGTTCGCCATCGGCGTCACCAGGCCGGCAAGCTCGGCGGATACGCCCTTCGGCACGTGATGCAGTACCGAGTTCCAGGGCAGATAGACATATTGCGCAAAGCCGCCGTAGAGGTGCGGCGGCTTTTTCGCCGACGTATAGCCATATCGGATGGCATCCGGGTTGGTGCGCCAGTTGGTGTTCTCACAATGCCGGTACTGGCCGGCATGGCACCACTCGCATTTGCCGCAACTCACGTAGTGCTCGACGAAGACGAGGTCGCCTTCCTTAAAGCCTTTGCGGGTCGTGAACTCGCGGCCGGCCTTGGCGATGATGCCGATATTCTCGTGACCCATGATGACGGGGTCGCTGGTCGGTGGATGCTGGTAGAGTTTGACGTCGGTGCCGCAGATGCCGCCGACCTCCATCTTCATCAGCGCCGCGTCCGCCGCGATGTCCGGCATGGGATATTCGCGGATCTCGGTCTTGCTCGGCCCGGTGCGCACCGCCGCCAGTACTTGCTCAGCCACTAAGATCGCTCCTTATTGTTTTCTTGGCCTTTGGATTATGAAGCTAGAAGCCCAATATATAGGCCGATGTCCAGCCCGTTCGAGATGATGCGTTCGCGCAAGCGCGGGGCCGATGGCGCCGCGCCCGAGCGCGTGCGCGCATGGACGCAGGCGCGCTTCAAACTCACCGAGGACGACACCGTGATGGTCTCGCAGATTACCTGCGGCGTACCCGGCTGCCCTCCGATCGAGACGCATGTGGTGTTCTGGACCACGCTGGGACGGCATCATTTCAAGGTGTTCAAGCCGCTCGCCGAGGTGGCCGAGGACGACCTGCCTCCGGCGTTCATGAAGAATGCGCTCACCTGGATCGAGGGCGCGGAGTGCAGTTGCTGCTGATGTTCGAAATAGCGACCCAACGGGCGACGCACCTCCCTACGCATACCCGGTAAAATATCCTAGCCTTGCGGCTGCCAGCGGACGGCGGGCGTTCAGCTAACGGGTATCGTCATGACACTTGCGCGTCGACGGTTTCTGCATCTGTCAGCGGGCGCTGCCGCGATCGCGGCACTGCCTCGAGCAGCCGTGGCGCTCGATTATCCAGTGCGACAGGTGCGGCTGATCGTCGGCTTTCCCGCCGGCACCGGCCCCGACGTGATCGCTCGCCTCGTCGGGCAACGGCTGTGGGACCGGCTTGGTCAGCAATTTATCGTCGAGGACCGCTCGGGCGCGGGCAGCAGCCTTGCAGCCCAGGATGTCATAGCCGCGCCCGCGGACGGCTACACATTGCTCCTTGCCGCCAACGCGAATGCTGTCAACGCGAGCCTTTATCCAAAGCTGCCTTTCAATTTCGTGCGCGACGCTGCGGCGGTCGCCATGATTTGCAGCGCCCCGTTTCTCCTCGTCGCCAATCCGGCGCTGCCGGCGAAAACTTTTCCGGAATTCATCGCCTACGCCAAGGCCAATCCAGGCAAGATCAACATGGCGTCGCCGGGCATCGGAACCACCCCGCACCTGATGTATGAACTTCTGAAGACGATGACGGGCATCGAACTGGTACACGTGCCGTATCGGACGGGCTACGTCGCCGATCTTCTGAGCGGTCAGGTGCAGGTCGCGTTTTCAACGATAACCCAGGTGATCCAATACGTCAGGGACAGCAAGTTACGCGCGCTGGCTCTGAGCAGCGCCGCGCGCTCGGATGTGTTGCCTGGCGTACCCGCGGTGGGAGAATACGTGCCGGGCTATGACGCCAGCGGCTGGTTCGGCATTTGCGCACCCAAAGCCACGCCGGCGCCTGTCACTGAGAAGCTCAACAATGCGGTCAACGCCGTCGTCGCCGAGCCACGCGCAAGCGCCTCACCGGCTTGGGCGTTCTGCCGCTGTCGATGACACGGGCTGAATTCGGCAGACTGATCGCTGACGACACCGAGAAATGGGCCAAGGTGATCCGGAAAGCCAACATCAAGGTCGAGTAATGGCGCGTGCAACGCCGCGAGCAAAATCGCCCGCCCGCGGCGTTTGGCAATCCCACCTATGCTGCCGAGCTAAATTCTCGCAAGGTTGTCCCGATTAAGCTCGCTGACCTTGGCCACGCCCGACATCAGCATGGTGGACTTCAACTCGAAAGCCAGCTGGGCGTAGACACTCTTGACGCCGAGCGAGCCGCCGTCGATCAGGCCCCACAGCGCCGGACGGCCGATGCCGACTGCTGTCGCACCGAGCGACAGGGCCTTGAAGACATCGATGCCGCGCCGGATGCCGCTGTCCATGATCACCGGCACGCGGCCGGCGACTGCGTCGACCGCCCCGCGCATCAGGCTGATGGTGGCCGGCCCGCCGTCCATCTGACGGCCGCCGTGATTGGACACCCAGATCGCTGCTGCGCCGTGCGCCAGGCTTTCGCGAATGTCATCGGGCTGCACGACACCTTTGACAAGGACCGGCAGCCCCGACGCTTCGCCCAGAAAAGTAATGTCGGTGAAACTCAGATCGCGCTTCTGGTTACTGAAATTGCCGTGACCGCCGTACCTGGGATCGTGATTGCCGGCGGTAAGCTCCGGATCGCGCGGCCGGCCCAGCGCAATGTAGTCGTCGCTCTGGCCCGGGCCGAGCGCGTCGGCGGTCAGCACGATAGCGGAGAAGCCCGCGGCCTTGGCGCGCTGCACCAGCCAGCGGTTAAGTTCCATGTCGCGGTTCATGTAGATCTGGAACCACTTGGGCCCCGTTGTCGCCTTGGCAATCTCCTCCATCGGCCGGTTCGACGCTCCAGAAGCGACGAACAGCGAGCCGGCCATGCCGGTGCCGGCCGCGTTGGGCAGCTCAGCTTTGACGTGGAAGTTGCCCTGCCCGCCGGTCGGACACGTGAATACCGGGAGAGAGAGCTTGTGACCCAATAACGTCGTGCTCAGGTCGATGTCCTTGTCGTCAACCTTTTGCAGACGGCGCGGCAGGATGGGGTAGTCGGCGAAGGCGCGCCGGTTCTCCCGATAGGTCCAGCCGTCACCGCATGGACCCATGATGGCAAATCGGCCCGGCGAGAGAATCTTGCGGGCTTCGTCTTCAAGGCGCTCGATGCTGACAACCTTCAGCTCGCGCTCCTTCCCGCTGGGCTCGCCGAAGTTGGGGGGAGGCAGTGCTGGTTTGGATGGCTGTTGGGATGGCTCCTTGAGTTGTTTCTCTTGCGCCAGAGCCCCGCTTGCATCCGAAGCGGCCGCGAGCGCTGCGCCCCCTGCTGCAATTGTCTGGATGAGGTTGCGCCGTGAAGTCGCCATGTCGTCCTCCCGTGATTATTGGAAGGCAACATCGCGCCTGCGATTTGGGGCGTCAACGCGCGCAAATGAAAGGATGCCCTGCCCGTTCGGCAGAGGAAAGCTTTACAGCCCCGCCGCTTTAAGCGCGTCGGCTTGGCGCTTGGCGACCCGATCGATGGAGAAGCGCTCGATCGCCTCGTTGAACAGCCGGTAGAAATTAAGCTCCGCCCGCAGGTGCAAAAACACGGCGCCCAAGCCCACCGCGGCGCGGTCCATGAAGACGAATTCGCGCGGCACTGTCACCGGACCCTTTTGCTTGAGCGCCTGGTGGACGCGGAATGCTTCGCGGCGACCATACTCGCCCGGCGCGATGCCGTCCGCGATGGTGCGGATGCGGTCGTCAAGCAGCGGCGCATAAATGAAGCGCGCCCAGATGTTGAGCGTATCGATCAGATCGCGCGACAGCCGGCGAAACCCCCAGGTCTCGTAGGCATGCACGACGAGTTCGTCGTTGCCGCGCAACAGGCCGTGATAAAGGTCGACGACGCCCTGCACGAATTTCGGCGGAAAGATGCGGATGCAACCGTAATCGAGCAGGTTGATGCCGGCCGCGTCGCGGCCGCGCGCAAAAACCGTGTAGTTGCCGAGATGCGGGTCGCCGTGGATGACACCGAAGCGGCTGAAAGGAAACCACCACGCCGTGAACATGGCGGTCGCCAGCACGTTGCGGGTTTCAAGCGGGTCGTCCTTGTGCGCCAGCATGCGCGTACCGTCGAGCCAATCCAGCGTCAGAAGCCGCCCGGTGGAAAGCTCCGGCCACGGCCGCGGCACGCGCACCGTCTCCGCGCCGTCGAGCATCAGGCGATAGAGCGCGGCGTGTTTGGCCTCGCGGTAATAGTCGAGCTCCTCGCGCACGCGCTCGCCGATTTCCTTGCCGACCTCGGTGGTGTCGATCGCGCTATCAAATCGTCGACGGATGGCGAGCAACCACTGCAGCTGCTGCAGATCGGCCTCGACCGCGGACTGCATGTCCGGATATTGCAGCTTGCAGGCCAGCTCGTGCCCATCAAGCGAGCGAGCGCGATGCACCTGCCCGAGCGACGCAGCCGCCGAGGGCTGATGCTCGAAATTTGCAAATTTCGTCTCCCAACCGGCCCCAAGCTCCGCCATCATGCGGCGCTTGACGAACGCCCAGCCCATCGGCGGCGCCTCGCTTTGGAGCTTCTGCAGCTCGGTCGCATATTCGGGCGGCAGCAGATCGGGAATGGTCGCCATCAACTGCGCGACCTTCATCAGCGGGCCTTTGAGCCGGCCGAGCGCGCCTGAAAGCGCCGCCGCCTCGCCTGCCCGATTTGGCGCTCCGCCGAGAATCCGCCGTCCGGCATAGCGCGCCGCTACGCCGCCGACATTGGCCCCAACGCGCGCATAGCGCGCGGCACGGGCGGAGAGGCGGTTTTTTTCGGCGTCGCCGCCGCGTTTGGCATCGGGCTTGTCAGTCATGTGTCGTCGGTATCAGCCGCTCGCTTGGAAGACCAGAACTATGGCCAACGTGTGGGCGGTGCGCGAGACGAATGGCGCCGCCCACGGATTGACAACGAAATGTGGGCGGCATCACGCTGTTGCAAGTCGAGGCGTAAAGACGCCGGACGAACGGGAGGATGTCATGGCAACGACAATGGCAATGGCACCGGCGCGCCGCAATTTGCACATCGCATGCTTCGCTTTTGCTCTCGGCGCTGGCCGGCACACCGGCGCGCGCGGAAGTGAAGCTTCCGGTCCCCGCTGTCGATCAATCGGCCGTCGCCAAGCGCGGCTTCTTCTATGTCGGCGGCCATTATGTTGGCGAAGCCGGTAAGCACATCATGCAGGGCCAGATCTATGTCGAGGTTCTGGCGCCGAAAGAGCAGCGCCGCCCCTACCCGCTGGTGCTCATCCACGGCGCTGCTCAAACCGCCACCAACTGGATGGGCACGCCCGACGGCCGCGAGGGCTGGGCCGAGTATTTCGTTGAGCAGGGCTACGTCGTCTACATGATCGATCAGCCGATGCGCGGCCGTTCCGCCTACCATCCGGGCGACGGCGCGACCCGGATGTTCACGACCGAGAACGAAGAATTTCAGTTCACGGCTATCGAGACCACGGCACCTGGCCGGGACGTGAAAAGCACACGCAATAGCCGGGCAGTGGCGCGAATAAGGGCAAGCAGGGCGACCCTGTGTTCGACGCGTTCTACGCAACGCAGGTCGAAACCGTGCTGTCGCCCGAGGAGACCGAACAGCGCAATCAGGATGCCGGCGCGGCGCTGCTCGACAAGATTGGTCCAGCGATCGTGCTGACGCATTCGCAGTCCGGCGCCTTCGGCTGGCTGATCGCCGACGCCCGGCCGAAGCTCGTCAAAGGTATCATCGCGATCGAGCCGGCTGGGCCGCCGTTCGAAGCAACCATAATCGGTACCGGCAAGGCGCGGCCCTGGGGGCCGACCGATATCCCGATCGCTTACGATCCGCCGGTAAAAAATCCGAACGAGATCGCCCTGGTCCGCGACGAGAAACCCGATGGCCCGAACAAGTTCCTGTGCTGGATGCAGAAGGCGCCCGCGCGGCAGCTTGCAAACCTCAAAGGCATTCCGACCGTCGTGATCTCGGCGGAGGCGTCCTATCACCAGCTCTACGACAATTGCACGGTCAAATATCTCAAACAGGCCGGCTTGACGATCGAATGGATGCCGCTGCAGAGCAAGGGCATCCATGGCAACGGTCACATGGTGATGATCGAGAAGAACAATCTCGAGATCGCCAAGGGTGATCGACGATTGGGGCGGTCGAGAACGTGAAATAGCGAGGGTTCGGTTCGGGCCTCAGCCTGCACGCTTAGGCATTCAAGGAGCAATCCCGGGTGCGTCGAGTGTTTTGATGTGGGCTGCGACCCAGCGCGCCAATGCATCCTCCGTGATTTCTCCCGCAGCGAGGCTGAGGATTACCGCAGTCGTGTCCTCTTGGGGTGCGTCGAGTTCGATTCGATTAAGGCCAAGGAACACGATCATGGAAGCCAGCGCGGTTCTCTTGTTACCGTCGACAAACGGGTGGTTTTTCGCAATTCCGAACCCATACGCCGCAGCAAGGACGGCGAAATCGATCTCGCCATATGCAAATTTATTGATCGGGCGCGCCAAGGCGGACTCAAGGAGCCCGAGATCGCGTACGCCATCGGCCCCGCCGAAAAGTGCGAGTTGCTCGACGTGAAAATCGAGAACGATGTCAATGTCGAGCCATTCAGGCTCGCTCATTTTGCCAAGGCTCGATACGTATCCGCATATTTGCGAAACGATCGCCGCGCAATTTCCATCGCCTTGGCGTGCTTGGGGTCGTAAGGCGTCAACTTGAGGCCGCGCTCCGTCTGCTCGACCACATGCAGCTTGTCTCCTTCGCCAAGCTTTAGACGGGCGAGCAATTCCTTCGGCAGAATGAGACCGGTGGAATTGCCGATTTTCTTGATCTGAAGGACAAATCCTTCGGTGGCGGTGTGGCCTGGCCGCTCGCTCATGAAATTTCTCCGTGTTATACAAACTGTATAACACGGACGAAAATGCCGTACAACACTCGTTATACCTCGGCTAGACTATTGCTATTCCAGCCCTTCCAGCTCTCCAATCAGCCCTTCGATCACCGAAAGGCCACCCTGCCAGAACTTCGGGTCGCGAGCGTCGAGGCCGAACGGCTTGAGCAGCTCCGAATAGTGTTTCGTGCCGCCGGCCGCGAGCATTTCGAGGTAGCGCTCGGCAAACCCATCGGCGGCGTGCTCGTAGACGGAATAAAGCGAGTTCACCAGGCAGTCGCCGAATGCGTAGGCATAGACGTAGAATGGCGAGTGGATGAAATGCGGGATGTAGGTCCAGAACGTCTCGTAGCCGGGCTTCAGCTCGATCGCCGGGCCAAGGCTTTCCGCCTGCACCGACATCCATAGCTCGCAGATTTTCTGCGCAGTCAATTCGCCGTTCTTGCGTTCGGTATGGACGGCGCGCTCGAACGTATAGAACGCGATCTGCCGCACCACCGTATTGATCATGTCCTCGACCTTCGCGGCGAGCATGGCCTTGCGCTCTTTCTTGTCGCGCGTATCGGCCAACAGCTTGCGGAACGTCAGCATCTCGCCGAACACGCTCGCGGTTTCGGCGAGCGTCAGCGGCGTCGGCGCCATCAGCGCACCATTCGGCGCCGCCAGCACTTGGTGCACGCCGTGGCCGAGTTCGTGCGCGAGCGTCATCACGTCGCGCGGCTTGCCCTGATAGTTGAGCAGCACGTAAGGGTGCGCCGAGGGCACGGTCGGATGCGCGAACGCGCCCGGCGCCTTGCCGGGCCGCACCGGCGCGTCGATCCAGTGCTGATCGAAAAACCGCTCGGCGATCGCCGCCATCTTCGGCGAGAAGGCGCCGTATGCGGTCAGCACCGTGTTTCTTGCGTCGCCCCAGCTCACGTTGCGCGTCGCGACCTGCGGCAGCGGTGCGTTGCGATCCCAGTGCGGCAGCTTTTTCTTGCCGAACCATTTGGCCTTCAGCGCATAGTAGCGGTGCGACAGCAGCGGATAAGCGGCGCGCACGGCGGCGACGAGCGCGTCGACCACCTCTGGCTCGACCCGGTTATCGAGGTGCCGCGCGTCGGCAATGTCGGCGAAGCCGCGCCAGCGGTCGGAAATTTCCTTATCCTTGGTAAGCGTGTTGGTGATCAGCGCGAACTGTTGGAGGTTCTGTCCGAACGTCTTGGCCAGGGCCTGTGCGGCGGATTTGCGTTTTACGCCGGAGCGGTCCTGCAGCAGATTGAGCGTCGGCTCGATCGCCAATGACTTGCCGCCCACCTTGAAGCGCAGATTGGCAATGGTGGAATCAAACAGCCGGTTCCAGGCCGAATAGCCCGTCATCGACTTTTCGTGAAACAACTGCTCGACCCGATCCTCGAGCTGATACGGCTTGTAGCGGCGAAGGTCCTCGAGCCAGGGCCGATAATGCCCAAGCGCCGAATCGACCATCGCGGCTTCGAGCCGGGCGTCGTCGATTCGGTTGAGTTCAAGCATGAAGAACAGCAAGTGCGTGGAGGCCGCCGTCAGCCGTTCCTGCACGTCGCCGTAAAACTTGGTGCGCGCCGGATCGACGGTGTCGCCCGCATGGACGAGCCCCGCATAGGAACCGAGCCGCCCCATCAGATCATCGAGCGCCTCGTAGAGCCGCACCGCCTCGCCGAGCGCCGCACCGGCGTCCGGCCCGCGCGCCAGCTCGTCGAGCTTGCCCTTATAGGCCTCCTCGAACGCCATACTCTCGGCATCGGCCCGATCGAGATCCCGCCTGACGGCCGGATCGTCGAGGCCGGCGTAGAGGTCGGCGAGACTCCATTCGGGCAACGCGCCATGCGGCGATTTGCGCACCGGCGCAACCGGTTGAGTCTGCCTTTTGGCGTCCGTTGCCGCCCCGTTTCGCCTGGAAATTTTACGCTGGAGCATGAATTTGACCGCCTCCGTGCTGCTCGTGATGTGGCGCGGGCAAAGTGGCGTCGCAAGGGCGTGCAGACCTGTGGGCGAAAGTGCGCGGCGCCGTCGTGCCATTTGAGCCTGCGGCGCGCGGCGTTTAGCATGACGGCGCGAATCGTCGTCCTCACCGCGGGATTATCATGCTCGGCTGGTTTCAGGCGTTGATGCCCCGGGAAGACCGGTTCTTTGACCTGTTCGCCCGGCATGCCGCCATCGTACTCGCCGGCGCCGAAGCCTTGCAGGGACTGCTGCAGGGCGGCGACTCCATCGAACAGTACCGCAAGCTGATTTTCGACCGAGAGGCGGAAGCCGACGACGTCACCCGCGAAGTGCTGATCGCGGTCCGCCGCACCTTCGTCACGCCGTTCGACCGCACCGACATCCAAGACCTGATCTCGTCGATGGACGACTCGATCGACCAGATGAACAAGACCGCCAAGACCATTGCGATGTTCGAGGTCAAAACCTTCGAGCCGCCGATGCAGGAAATGGCCGCGATCATCGTGCAAGCGGCAAAGCTGGTGGTGGAGGCGGTGCCGCTGTTGAGCGCGATCGGCAGCAACGCCGGCCGCCTCAATGCGCTGACAGGCCGCATCATCACCGTCGAGGAGCAGGCCGACGAGGTCCACGACCGCGGCCTCAAGGCGTTGTTCCTCGCCAGCCGGCAAGAGAATAAGCAGGACAACGGACAACAGCATGGCGCCGGCAACGCGATGCGCTTTATCGTCGGCGCGGAGATTTACGACCATCTGGAAAAAGTCGTCGATCGATTCGAGGATGTCTCGAACGAAATAAGCTCGATCGTCGTCGATCAGCTATAGCTGATCGCACCAGGTCGATGATCCTGAAATGAATATTTTGCTCAGCCTGCCCGTTCTGATCGCCCTGATCGCGGTTGCGCTGTCATTCGATTTTCTTAACGGCCTGCACGACACCGCGAACTCGATCGCCACGCTGGTGTCGACCCGCATGCTGCGGCCGCGCTACGCCGTGCTGTGGGCGGCGTTCTTCAACTTCATCGCCTTTTTGATCTTCGGCGTGCACGTGGCGCGCACGGTCGGCGTCGGCATCATCTCCGCCGATGTGATGGACGCGCGCGTGATCTTCGGCGCACTGATGGGCGCCATCTTTTGGGATTTGATTACCTGGTGGGGCGGCATTCCGTCGTCGAGTTCGCACGCACTGATCGGCGGCCTGGTCGGCGCCGGCGTCACCAAGGCCGGCGTCGCTTCGATCGTGTGGCCTGGGCTGATCACGACCGGCGCCTTCATCGTGCTGTCCCCGCTGCTTGGATTCTTTCTGGCCCTGGCGATGGTGCTCGGCGTGTCTTGGGCGTTCGTGCGCGCCAACCCGCGCACGGTCGAAGGCCCGTTTCAATGGCTGCAGTTCGCCGCCGCTTCGCTGATTTCGCTCGGCCATGGCGGCAATGACGCGCAGAAGACCATGGGCATCATCGCGGTGCTCTTGTTCTCGCAAGGGCATCTCGGCACAAGCTTCTACGTGCCGTTTTGGGTGGTGATCGTGTGTCAGTTGGCGATGGCGCTCGGCACGCTGATCGGCGGCTGGCGCATCGTCAACACCGTCGGCTCGAAGATCACCCGGCTGACGCCGGCGCAGGGTTTCTGTGCCTCGGCCGCCGGAGCAACGCTGTTGTTCGTCGCAACCTTTTTCGGCATCCCCGTTTCGACCACCCACACGGTGACCGGCTCGGTGATCGGGGTCGGCGCTGCCCGCAAGGTGTCGGCGGTGCGCTGGAACATCGCCGGGAACATCGTCATCGCCTGGATTATCACGCTGCCGGCGTCGGCGTTGGTCGCGGCCTTGTTCTACTGGCTGTCGGGGTTTGCGATCTGAGCGCGGCGCGTTTGCCAGACGATCCCAGGTTCGCCGCTATTTCTGCTCCGAAGCCACCTGGAACGCCTTCCAATCGAATTTCTGCGCGAGCGGCAACGCCTCGTCTTCGGTCATGGCGTTGTAGGAAACGCTGAGCATCGCCGCCGGTCCGAGCGCCACCATCACCGCGCCGGACTTTTGCGCGGAGTTGTAGCTCTTGGCGACCGCAAAGCCGTTCATCGTCGTCGACAGCATATGGCCTTCGCTGGTCTCGATGTTCATCCCGGTCTTGGTCATCGCCAATGCGCCGGCGGCGGCGGGGCCGGTCACGACCGAGGCATGGAGCTGCGCCGCGCCGCGCGTGTAATCGCGCTTGGCGGTGGTCATGGAGTTGTCGGCCATCTCCATGGTCATGCCGTCAGGCTTGTTGCCCTTCCAGCCGTCGAGCTCGATGAATAGCGGCAGGAAGCGCCGGAACGCCTGGTCGGCGCGCGCCGCGGCTGAACGCAGCAGATACGCGCCGGGAAGCGCGGCCAAAGCGAGACGAACAGCGCGACGACGATCGATCATGGGCCCCTCCAATGACAATGGCGTACACGCGAAGCCTAACGATCCAGCGCCGCGCGGGAAATGGGCGGCGAGGCGCTCACATTACGCAAATCCGAAAAACCGCGCCGGGTTGTCGACCAGCACACGGTCGCGCGCTGCGCGGTCAGGCAAATAGCGCTCCAGCAAAGCGACGCGCTTCATCTCGTGGTCGACGCCGTAATCCGACGGTCCGTCCTTGTCGGGCCGCATGAAGCGATGCACGTGCGGCCAGTCGGTGCCCCACAGGCAGCGGTCCGGCGCCGCCTCATAAAGCAATCGGCCGAATGCGATCGCGTCATCCCACGGGTAGCCAACGTGCGAGCGCAGGTCGCCGTTCGACAGTCCGACCCACCAATTGCCGTTCTTGAGTAGATCGAGAATGAGATGCACCGAAGGATGATCCGCACCGCGCCGGTAGTCGGGCCCGCCCATGTGATCGATGATCGCGGGGAAATCGATTTTTTTCAGTTCGTCGGCGACGGCGAGAAAATCGTCCTCGAAGCCGAACACTTTGACGAACCAGCCAAGCTCGCGTACGCGATCAAGCTCGCGGCGGAAGTCGGACATACTCGGCGCCAGCTTGAAGCGGCCGCCGAAATTGAACCGCGCGCCGCGCACGCCGACGCTGTTGAGCCGCTCAAGCTCCGCATCGCTGACGCTGTCGTTGACGATGGCGACGCCGCGGTAGTTCCGTTTGCCCGCGACTTTGAGGACGTCGTGCAGCGCCCGGTGATCGGTGCCGTAAATCGTCGGCTGCACGAACACCGCGCGATCGATGCCCATGGCGTCGTGCAGCGCTTTTACCGCTGCAAAATTGCAATCGCCCGGCGGCGCGTAGAGCGCGTTCGGATTGGCGGCCGGGTACGTCTTGGGGTCGCCAAAGATGTGCAGGTGCGTGTCGCAAGAGTTTTTGGGCAAGCGATTGGACATGATTTTTAACCTGAATTTTAGATTTGGTTCTCTGGACAGCAACGTCATTGCGAGGAGCCCGCAGGGCGACGAAGCAATCCAGAATCTGTCCTCGCCGCCCTGGATTGCTTCGCTTCGCTCGCAATGACGAATTTACTGCAGACTGATCCCCGCTTGTTTGATGATCGGGCCCCATTTGGCGTTCTCACTCTTGATGTAATCGGCAAGCCATTGCGGCGCGCCGCCCATTGGGGTCATCCAGATATTGGCGAGCTGTTTCTTGCCGGCATCGCTTGTCAGAAATGCGTTCACGCCTTCGTTGATTTTGGCGACGATGCCGGCCGGCGTCCCGGCCGGCGCGAAGAGAGCAAACCACGCACTCGCCTCAAGGCCGGGGAAGCCCGACTCGTTCACGGTCGGCACGTCCGGCAGATCGGGCAGGCGCTCGCGGCTCGTGACCGCAAGCCCGCGCAACATGCCCGACTGGACCTGCGGCACGAAGGTCGGGATGTACTGGACCGAAAGCTGCAGATCGCCCGACACGAGATCGGGCAGCGCCTGCGAACTGATGCGATACGACACGTGGCCGATGGAGATGCCGGCAAGCTTGTTGAGGAGCTGGATCGTGATATGGGCCTGCGATCCGACGCCGACGGTGCCGGCGTTGAGCGGGCCGCGCTTGGCCTTGGCGTAAGTCACGAGCTCTTTCAGATTCTTCACCGGCAGCTTTGGGCTGCCGACAAAGATCAGCGGCGAATAGGCGAGCGCCGCGACCGGCGCAAATGCGCGATCAGGATTGAAGTCGAGATGCCGGTACAGGAACTTGTTGTTGACGATCGGTCCGACCGTACCGATCAACAAAGTGTAGCCGTCAGGCACCGCGCGCGCCGCTGCGCCAGCCGCAATGTTGCCGGTGGCGCCGGGACGGTCCTCGACGAGGAAATTCTGACCGAATTTTTTGCCGAGCGAGACGTTGATCATACGCATCAGCGTGTCGGCGCTCGTGCCCGCCGCGAACGGACACAGGACCGTCACCGGCCGCACTGGCCAAGCCTTGGACGCGAGTGCCTCGGCTGCAAACGCCGGCGCGGCCAATGACGAAACCGCGACGGCGCCGAGCGCGCGGATCAATTGCCGCCGTCCCATGTTGGCAGTCATTTCCGGTTCCTCAGCAATCCGGCAGCTCGCTGCGGAGCCGCTCCGCTCTTAATATGCCTTTAAGCCTCTTGCCGGCAAAGTGCCCCAATTCGGCACAAAGCAGGGTTTGCAAGAAGGTGGAGCCATGAGCAGCCGCGTGCTCATCGTCGACGACGACCCGGTCCAGTGCCGCCTGCTTGAAGGCATGCTGCAGAAGTTCGGCTACGAGCCGCTCGCGCTCGACAACGGCGATGCGGCGCTGGAGCTGCTCGGTTTGCCGGACGGCGGCCGGATCGATTGCATGATCCTCGATCTGGTGATGCCGAACCTGGATGGGCTGGGCGTGTTGGCGCGGCTGCGCCAAGCCGGCACCAAGCTGCCGGTGATCGTGCAGACCGCCCATGGCGGCATCGACAACGTGGTCTCGGCGATGCGCGCCGGCGCCATCGATTTCGTCGTCAAGCCAGTCGGCGCCGAGCGGCTGCAGGTCAGCCTGCGCAACGCCCTCAACACCAGCGCGCTCGAAGGCGAGTTGGCCCGGCTCAAGCACAGCCGCTCCGGCACGCTCGGCTTTGCCGACATTGTTACGCGCAGCGCCAACATGGCGGCCGTCATCCGGGTTGCCGAAAAAGCCGCGACCTCCACCATCCCGGTGCTGATCTCCGGCGAGTCCGGCGTCGGCAAGGAATTGATCGCACGCGCCATTCACGGTACCGGCCAACGCCGAAGCCGGCCGTTCGTCGCGGTCAATTGCGGCGCCATGCCGGAAAATCTCGTCGAGTCGATCCTGTTCGGCCACGAGAAGGGCTCGTTCACCGGCGCCACCGAACGCCATACCGGAAAGTTCGTCGAAGCCTCGGGCGGCACGCTGTTTCTCGACGAGGTCGGTGAGTTGCCGGCAGCCGCCCAGGTAAAACTGTTGCGCGCCATCCAGGAGGGCGAGGTCGAGCCGGTCGGCGCGCGCAAGGCGGTCAGGGTCGATGTGCGCATCATCTCGGCCACCAACCGCGACCTGATCGCCGACGTGAAGGCCGGGCGTTTCCGCGAGGATCTGTTCTACCGGCTGCACGTCTTTCCGATCATCGTGCCGCCGCTGCGTGAGCGGCCGGCGGATATTCCGGCGCTCGCCCGGCATTTTCTCGCCCGCTTCGCCGCGGAAGAAGGCAAGCGCATCCGCCTGATCGCGCCGGAGGCGCTGCAACTGCTCGTCGCGTTCCCGTGGCCGGGCAATATCCGACAACTGGAGAATGCGCTGTTTCGTGCGGTGGTGCTCGCCGACGGCGACAACGTCGGGGTCGGTGAATTTCCGCAGATCGCCGCGCTGGCCTCGGCGCGCGCTGGCGGCGAGGCGTCCCTCGCACATCCGATGCCGGCCGAGATCGATCCGGCCGCCGCGCCGGAGGCGGACCAAGCCGAGTTTGCACCCGTTATCGATCACCCGCCGCTGTTTCCTTCGGACACCCCGCTTCTGACCGACGCCCTGCCGCTGCTCGACGCGGCCGGCGAGGTGCGGCCTCTCGAAGAGATCGAGGCCGAGCACGTCCGCTATGCCATTACGCATTACCGCGGGCAGATGTCGGAGGTGGCACGGCGGCTTCGCATCGGGCGCTCGACGCTCTACCGCAAGCTCGAGGCGCTGGGGCTAAATAGCGAACGCCCAGAAGACGATAGCGAAGCCGTTGCCGCAGAGCGACAGCCGCAAAAAATCGCCTGATCTGCCCTTAAATTCGCCTTCCGGAACGGGACAGGCTGGCGCGGCTCACGTAAGGTGATTCTCGCCTTCCGTCCGCAGCATTGACACTTTTGGGGCTGAAAGTTCCAGGAGTGTGGGCTCTGCGGTCTGTCGCGCAGGCTCGGGGGGAAGCACGCTGACCTAAGGAGATTTTGCAATGCTCGGCGTCCGCCTAAATGGGTTTCTTGCCTCGACTGCTGTCGCGCTGCTCTTGTCCGCGGGCGGCGCACTGGCGCAATCGACGCCACCGGCTGGCGCGCCGACCGTAACTCCGCCGGACGCTGCCAAGACTGCTCCCGCTGCCGCCAGCCAACCCGCCAAGGCCAATGCCACCCCGTCGGCAGAACCCTGGGGATCGCCCTCGCCAGCGGCCGCCGCAACACCGACCCCGACACAAGCAGCCAGTCCGCCCGCACCTACCGCTCCCCCGGCCGACGCAGCATCAGCCAAGCCCGCTGAAACGCCGCAGACGCCTGCGGCCGCGAGCGCTCGGCCTGCTTCACCCGCACCTGCGGCGGCAGCGACCGCGACCGTGCCCACAACTCCGCCGGCAGCGGCGGCCGACACCGCCGCACCAAACGGCACCGGAACCGCAGCGGTCCCGGCAGCAGCGGCCCCGGCCGCCACCGCGGCGGCGCCTCCGCCCGCACCAACGATCACCGACCAGATCGCCGAGCAATTGCGCGGTCTCTCCAGCGGCAAATTCGACCACATCCTCGGCGGCAAACCGCAGCGCGCCGCAATCGAAGCGTTCTATTCGGGCCGCTCGTTCGCGCCGATCTGGCTCACGGACGGCCACGCCAATGCGCGTGAGAAGGCCGCGGTCGGCTACTTTGCCGGTGTCGGCGCCGATGGGCTTAATCCCGCCGATTATGCGGTCCCGGACTTCAAAGCGCTGAGCGATCCGGCGGCGCTGGCCGAAGCCGAATTGAAACTCTCAGTCGCGGTGGTGACTTACGCGCGGCACGCATCGATCGGACGGATCGCCTGGTCGCGCGTCAACGCTAACATCGAATACGACATCAAGGCGCCAGACCCGGCTGCGGTCCTCGCCACCATGGCGGGTGCCGACGACGTGGCGGCGAAGCTCGACGCATATGAGCCGCACGCCGCTGGCTATCTGGGGCTTAAGGCGAAGCTCGCCGAGCTCCGCAGCGGCAAGCAAGACGGCATCAAGCAGCCGATCCCGGGCGGTCCGATGCTCAAAATCGGCATGCACGATCAGCGCGTGCCGGCGCTGCGCGAAAAACTTGGGCTGACCGGTGCCGGCGACACCTACGACAAGGCGCTCGCCGAAGCGGTGAAGCAATTCCAGAAAGAGCACGAGATCAAGCAGACCGGCACGGTGACGGCGCCGACGCTCGAAGCCATGAACGGACCGCGGCCGACGCACGTCGAAGACACTATCCTCGCCAACATGGAACGCTGGCGCTGGATGCCGCACGATCTCGGCGGCAAGTTCTACGTGTTGATCAACCTGCCGGATTACACGGCGAGCGTCTACAACGACGGCAAGCGCCTCTGGAAGACGAGGATCGTCATCGGCAAGGTCGACATGCCGACGCCAATCATCTCGACGTCGATGAAATTCATCACCGTCAATCCGACTTGGCACGTGCCGCCGTCGATCATCAACCGCGAATACCTGCCGGCCATGGCCCAGGATCCCGGCGTCATGCAGCGCATGGGGCTGGTGGTCCAGCGCGATAATTCCGGCAAGGTTATCGGCATTTATCAGCCGCCGGGCGACAGGAATGCCGAGGGCCGGCTGCGCTTCAATTTCCCGAACAAATTCATCGTGTACCAGCACGACACCCCGGACAAATACATGTTCGCCTACGCGCGCCGCGCGTTCAGCCACGGCTGCATGCGTACGCAGGATCCGGCCAAATACGCCGAAGTGCTGTTGTCGCTGGTGCGGCCTAACGACCACTACACCAAGGAACGCATCGAGCACATGTACGGGCCGAACGAGGTCAACATCGACTTCCCGGTATTCATGCCGATCAACGTGACCTATCAGACGGCGTTCGTGGACGATGACGGCAAGCTGCAGTTCCGCGACGACATCTATGGCCGCGACCGCGAGCTGCTGGCGATCATGCACAATCCGAACGAAATGAAGATTGCCGACATTCCGGTGGAGCATCCGATTTCGGCCACCAAGCGCGAAATCATGAGCGCCGCCGATCATGCGCCGACTTACGGCAATCCTTACGGGGGCGGATATAACGGCGGCCCGGCCGGCTTCCTCCAGCAGCTGTTCGGCGGCGGCTTCAACCAGCCCCCGCAGCAGCGGCAGAGCGGCCACCGCCGCAAAGTCAGCCGCACCTATCAGGCGGGGAGCAATACCGCGCAGACCTATAGGTAGGGGCGGCATCGCCGCGATGGTCTAGGACTGGACCAGCCGGGTGTGCGCTTCTTCTTGCGGTTGCGGCAGGAAAGGGCGTTCCACGCAGCCCACGCCGAAAGTGGATTCTCCGCCGGCACACGGTAGCCCTGCCCCGGACCAAAGGGCGGGGGGCGTGCCGCGCCTGTGGGCAGCCAGCCAATCATGGCCAGATTTTGCCACACTGCCCGGCTATCCCTATAGCGTCGGGGGTGGGGTGACGGTTAACTCCTCGTTTACCCTTCCCAAATTAACAATGCGTTGACGTTATTCGCCGCCGGGACGCGGCGGGTTGTGACGTTTAACGCGTGAACGCGAGATCGCCAGTGCCCATCGGTACCGCGCGCGCGAAAGCGTTTGGATTCTCGGCTGCACAGGCCGGGTATTCGTGCAGTCTC
>DATCBO010000054.1:0-9547 GCA_036511795.1 Xanthobacteraceae bacterium | reverse complement strand
CATTCGAGCCAATACGGCCACGGCAGCGCCTGGAAGAATAAAAAGGCTCTGGTCATTGGCTCCGGCAACAGCGGCCATGACGTCGCGCAGGATTTGCACGCGAGCGGCGCCAGCGTCACCCTGGTGCAGCGCCGTTCGACCATGGTGGTCAATGTCGAACCCAGCGCACAACTGCCCTACGCGCTCTACGACGAAGGTCCGCCGCTCGAGGATTGCGACCTCATCACGATGTCGATGCCGCTGGCGCTCGCCAAAACAAGTCATATCAAGCTGACGGAACAGGCCAAACAGCTGGATCAGCCGCTGCTCGACAGCCTCGCGCAGCGCGGCTTCAAGCTCGATTTCGGCGACGACGGCGCCGGCTGGCAGTTCAAATACTTGACGCGCGGCGGCGGCTATTATTTCAACGTCGGCTGCTCCGATCTGATCGTCAACGGCGAGGTGGGGCTGGCGCAATTTTCCGACATCGCTGAATTCGTCGCCGATGGCGCGCGGATGCGAAGCGGCGAGATTCTCGCGGCCGACTTGATCGTGCTGGCGACTGGCTATGAGGGACAAGAACGTCTGGTCGGCAAGCTCTTTGGCGCCGAGGTGGCGCGCCGGGTCGGCCCGATCTGGGGTTTTGGCGAGGGCCAGGAGCTGCGCAACATGTTCATGCGCACGCCCCAGCCGGGCCTGTGGTTCATCGCCGGAAGCTTTGCCCAATGCCGCATCTACTCCAAATATCTCGGCCTGCAGATCAAGGCGTGCGAGCTGGGGCTGCTGCGGGAGCGCCGCGACGCTGCGGACGAGCGTGCGACGGGTGATCTTGCTGCCGTCCGCGAGGACCCTGCGCAGGTCTCATCGGCCAAGCCGTGAGGGCCTATTCGCGCACCGTGCCTTTCAGGGGCCAGCGGCAGATGAAAATCATTATGCCGGCGAGCGCGCTGATCGCGGCGATCATCAGAAAGAATTCAGGCTTGGCCATCCCGCTCCAGAAGCTACCGAGCCAACCGGCCAAAAAACCGCCTGTGAAGCTTGTTGCGAGCCACACGCCCATCAGCATCGACAGCAGACGCGCGGGCGCCACCTTTGTTACGAACGACAGTCCGACCGGGGACAGATAAAGCTCGCCGACCGTGATAACGGCAATCGATGCCAGAACCCAAAGCCAGCTCGCTTGGCCGCTGCCGGCCTGATAGGCGGCAAAGGCCTTTATCAGATTGGCGATGGTCACGCCCAAGCAGCCCAGCGCCATCTTGGTGATCGTCGAAGGCTCGGTGCCGCGCGCGGCTTGTCGCGCCCACAGGGTCACGACGAACGGTGTGAAGGCAAAAATCATGAACGGATTGAAAGCAAGGAACGATGTGGTCGGGATCTGCGTGATCCAGCCCAACAGGTCAATGTGCCGATCGACGTTGGCGTCGATCCAGAGGATCGTCGTATTGCCCATCTGCTCGTAGGTCGCCCAGAACAGCGTATTGGGAACGAACAGAACGAGCAGCGCGGTGATCGCGCGCCGCTCGCTTTGCGTGAGCGGTGAAGCGCCGCTGTCTGAAAGGAGCTGCGGCGGCGTCGCGAGGTCGACCCCTCCCTCGCGTGCCGCGCTGACCAACCCTCCGCCTTCGAACGATGACGCGAGGTCGTCTCGAGGCAACAGCGGCAGCGCGTAAAGATAAATGGCAAGCCCGATGCACATGCCGACCCCGGCGGCGGCGAAGCCATAGTGCCAGCCGGCTTGTTCGCCGAGCGTGCCGCAGATCAGCGGCGCCAGGAACGCGCCGATATTGATGCCGACATAGAAGATCGAATAGGCGCGATCACGGCGGTGATCGCCCGGCGCGTAGAGGCCGCCGACCTGGGTTGAAATGTTGGGCTTGAAGCAGCCGCTGCCGATGATCAGAAACAGCAATGCGAATAGAAAAAGCTGTTCGACCGCCATCATGAAATGGCCTATGGCCATCAGCACCGCGCCAATGACGACGGTATAGCGGCGCCCGAGCACGCGGTCTGCTAAAAGCCCGCCGAAAATCGGCGTGAAATAGACGAGCCCGGTATAAAAGCCCCAGATTTGCGACGACAAAGGCTGCACCGGCAGCGGGCCGAACAGGGCTTCGAGCCCGCGCTTGACCGTGGCAAGCCCGATCACGCCGCCCGAATGGTCCGCCAGCAGCAGATATTTCGTCATGTAGAGCACGAGCAGCGAGCGCATGCCGTAGTACGAAAAGCGCTCCCACATCTCGGTCGAGAACAGGAAGGTGAGCCCGCGCGGATGGCCGAACACGTCGGCGCTGCGCGGGCTGGCAGACAAGGCAGCAGAGGACTTGCGTTCAGCCACGAAAACACCTTGCGCTGTCGCGGCCCGCAAATGCGGGCCATCCGGTCATCGCGAGTGGGCCTTGCATAAATGGAGACACTGGGATTACTGCATCATGCGCACCCGCTATTCGCGGATGATGACAATAAAGCAAGTTCGCCGCCAAGGGAGAAATCATGTTGGGTCGCACGATTGCCGTGATGCTTGCGTTGAATGTTGTGGCCTCAGCGGCCTATGCGGCCGAGCCAATTCTGCTCCACGTCAATACGTTTCCGACCGCCCGCGCGCTGCCATTTTTCGTCGCGCGCGATCACGGCTTCTTCGCTCAGCACGGCCTCACGGTCGATCTGCAGTTCACCAAGGGCTCCAAGGCGCAGCGCGAGGCGCTCGCCGATGGCAGTGCCGACATCGTGCAGGCCGCGGTCGATAATGCCGTGGCGATGATCGATGTCGCCAAGGTCGACATCGTGATCGTCGGCGGCGGCGATTCCGGCACCAATGAATTTTACGTGCAGAACGCCATCAAGGATTTTGGCGATATTCGCGGCCACGCCATCGTGGTCGATGCGACCAACACGGCCTATGCGCTGCAGGCCAAGAAAATCCTGCTGCAGCATGGGCTCAAGGCTGGGACCGATTACACGCTCAATCCGGTCGGCAACGGATCGCGGCGGCTCAAGGCGTTGTTCGACAACACCAACAATGCGGGCGCCATTCTCAATCTGCCATTTTCGCTGCAGGCCGCGGCGCACGGTCTGCACAGCCTTGGCCGCACCACCGACATGCTGGGCCCGTATCAGGCCGGCGGCGCGTTCGTGCGCCGCGCCTGGGCGCGCGAGCACGCGCAGACGCTGGAGCGATACCTCGCCGCCTACATCGAAGCGCTGCGCTGGTCGCTTGCGCCCGAAAATCGCGCAGCCGACGCCGCAATCCTCGAACAGAATTACAAGCTCGCGCCCGACATTGCAGCTCAGTGCGTGACGCTGATGGCCGAGCCCGGCTTCGGTTTTGCGCCCGACGCCAAGTTCGATCTCGAAGGCTTTAAGAACGTGCTGACGTTGCGCGCCGAGGTCGAAGGCGGCAAGCCAACCGACCCGCAACGCTACATCGATTTGCGCTATTACACGCGGGCGCTGACGCTGGTGAAGGAATAATTGTCCTTAGACCAAGGCGCGTCGTGGCCGGGCTTGTCCCGCTGCCAGCGGACGCATCAGCCCGAATCATCCTCGGCTTCGGGCGCGGCCGTCGCCGATGCAGGTTGAAGCGGCTGCGGATCGGAAGTTTCATTGGCCTTGAAGATCGCTCCGCCGAGTAGGCCGTAGCTTAACAAGGCAAGGATGAGGAACATCGCCAACTGGACATAGGGATTAGGAACCATATTGCCGGTGGCGTCCCAGGCGCCATGAAGTGCGGCGGCGCTGAGCCAACCGAGCGGCAGCAGATAAATCGCCATCCTGGGCTGCAGCACGGAAAGGCCGATAAAATATCCAAACAGGCCGCTATAGGCGGAATGTCCGGTCAGGGCGGGTAGTCCGCGGCCCAGCAACATCACCAAACCGTCGAAGGCTTGGCTTCCGGCATGTTTCATCTCACCCATCAGCTTGGGCACGTACTGACCTAAAGTTTCCCTGATAAAGAATCCGGCGCCGGACGCGACGCCCATGACAATTCCATCCCGCGGCCCGCAAAGGCCGATGTGCTTTCGGAGGCCGGCCCAGATCCGGGCCGGACGCCCGAGGGCGCGGCGGTGCAAGAAAGCCAAGCCCGCTCCCACCAGCGCGAGGCCGATGAGCGGTAGCGCCTCGAAACCTTCTTCGCACAATCCGGTGCCGAACCACCAACCGGCGAGTTGCGCCACGACGGTTGACGACGGTTTTTCCCACCGATCGCCCGGGATCAGATTGTAGAAGATGCCGGCCCAATCCGACCAAAACAGAGTGTCCAGCTGCAGCGCGGTTATCAGCGCGACTACGGCGAGGAGCCACAAGCGCTTGGGTCTGCCGCACATTTGGTTGACGTAGTAAGTCACCAGGAAGGCGATGTAGACGGCCAGAACGTAGAAGACGGCCCAGGCCTGACTGATCTTTTCGCTCTCGTTGGCATTGGTTGCCGGAATGAGCACCATCAACGCCAAGGCGACGCAGATGGTGACGAAAATCGGGAGCAGGTGTTCGCGCGCCCATGTCGAGCGCCCGCCGAGTAGCGGAAACACCATGCTGCGTGTGAGTTGCGATGGGGGGGCCGTGGATGGAACCGGCTGCTGAGTCGCCATAGCGTCTCCCGCGTAGTGTTTCATCAAGGGGCGGATCGAGGTCTCTGGAACCCAAAGGGCATCTGAGAGAATGCGCCGAGATCCGTCCCCGTGCTGTCTGTCGCGGTAGCAACTAGTCCACACGGCTGCAAGTGCGCGCCACGCGGCGACTTGGCGCATCGCTTGCCCGGTGGTGCTCGGCAGCGCTCGGACGCCGCCCGTTCATGGTCAATGGATGGCCGGTCCGATCGGGCCATGCGATAACCGCCAACAGCACTTGAATGCTGTTCAACGTTGGTGATTACTGGATCGCCCGCTTACGCAGACAACGACATAAACAGATTTGGTGCCACGGAGGACAAATGCCCCATCCCGAAGAAGCAAAAAACTTCCGGCTCATCGGCCACGATCCGTCGGCGGCGTGGGGCGGTGGCTCGCTGGTGCAGGTGCACAAGGGCCACGCTTACGTCGGTGCGGTCGGCGGTTCGAGCTATAACGGCCCGGAGGGCTTTACCGTGCATGACGTGCGCGACCCGTCTAAGCCGCAAAAGGTCGGCGAATTCCGCGCACCGCCGGGTATTCACTGCCACAAGCTGCGCATCGTCGGCGACGATCTGCTCTACGTGAATTCGGAGCGGCT
Source organism: Xanthobacteraceae bacterium (assembly GCA_036511795.1). Taxonomy (GTDB): domain Bacteria; phylum Pseudomonadota; class Alphaproteobacteria; order Rhizobiales; family Xanthobacteraceae; genus BOG-931. The sequence goes on along the minus strand of DATCBO010000054.1, from coordinate 4,360 downwards.
CGCCGGCGATAAGGGCAAGAATGCGCGCGCCGGCTTTTTCATCTTCGATGTATCGACGCCGTCAGCGCCGAAGCCGATCGGCTTCTACGACATGCCGGGCTCCGGTCCGCATCGCTTCGGCGTCGATCTCGGTCGCGGACTTGCCTTCATGCCGAACGATGCGCCGGGCTGGTCGAAGCGCGTGATCTGGACGCTCGACATCAAGGACCCGCTCAAGCCGGAAGTCATCAGCATCTGGGGCTTGCCGTGGATGAAGACCGAGTCCGACGAGGTCGGCAACGATCCGCATCCGGCCGAGGAGGCGACCACCCTGCACGGCCCGCCGATGATCCGCGACAATCGCATGTATTGCGCATGGTGGGGCGGCGGCGTCTCGATCATCGACTGCACCGATTTGCGCAACATGAGGCTCGTCGGCCATACCAAATGGGCGCCGCCATTTCCGGGCTCGAATCATACGCTGTGGCCGATCGGCGACCGGCCGTATCTGGTCGCTACCGATGAGGCGCGTGCCAAACAGAAATACTGGGACGCGCAGTTCATGTGGATCATCGACGCGCGTGATGAGACCAACCCGGTGCCGATCGCGACTTTCATGCCGGATCGCGAAAAGTACTACGACCGCCCCGGCCGCTTCGGCGCGCACAACATTCTGGAAAACCTGCCGTCGAGCGGGCCGTGGAAGGACGTCGTATTTCTCACTTATTTCAACGCCGGCCTGCGCGCGGTCGACGTCAGCGATCCGCTGCACCCGAAGGAAGTCGGCTGCTACGTGCCGGAGCAGCCCGAGGGCACGCCGGGCATTCAGTCAAACGACATCGGGGCCGACGATGACGGCCGGCTTTATTTGGTCGACCGCTGGGGGCAGGGCATGCACATTCTGGAATATACGGGCTGAAAAATTTTCCTCTTCCATGCAAGAGCGGCCGAACCTGAGCCCACGGAAGGACCGTGTCACGCGACCGTCATATAAGCTTGTTTAAGTCTTCATGGAGCCTGGCAGGCATTCATGCAGATCGCAATTCATGACGACGGGACCGCGGCCATTGTTACGATGGTCGGACGCCTCGATATTTCGGGCGCTGAAGTTGTCGCGTTGCCGCTCGCCACGCTGTCCGGCAGCAAGAGTGCCCTGTTCGTCGACATGGCCGGCGTTACGTTCATTGCATCGATCGGGCTTCGCCACCTTGTCTCGGCCGCCAAGGCCGTCGGGCGCCGGGGCGGCCGCTTAATTGTGCTCAACCCCACCGCGGCGGTCACGGAGGTCATAACGACCTCCGGTCTTGCGGGCCTGCTGCAGATTGAGCGCGGCGCGTCCCAGACTTGATCCGGCGGCGCTGCCGGCGCCAACCGCGCGCACCAAGATCTTGCGCCGGTCTTAGCGGCCGCAGCTTGCGCGCCGATGCGGGATTCTGCTTAATCCCGACCGCGCCGCACACGGCAGCGAGCGCGTGCCGTTGCCGGCGGAAATCGACGGTATGAACAACCCGAACGCCAAAATTCTCATCGTTGACGACGTCCCGGAAAATCGCGACCTGCTTTTGCGGCGCCTGACGCGGCTCGGCTTTGTCCACGTCGATCAGGCCGAGAACGGCGTCCAGGCTTTGGCGGCGATCGCTGCACAGAGCTACGACCTCGTGCTGCTCGACATCATGATGCCGGAGCTGGACGGCTTTGGCGTCTTGGAAGCACTCAGGCGCGACGGTCGCATCAACGAACTGCCCATTCTGGTCATCTCGGCGCTGAACGAAATCGAGCCGGTCGTGCGCTGCATCGAGCTTGGTGCTGCCGACTTCATCGTCAAGCCGTTCAATCCGACGCTGCTGCGCGCGCGCGTGTTCTCCACCTTGGAAAAGAAGGCGCTGAGCGATCTCACCCGCGATGAATTAAGGCGTAAGCAACTGGAGCTCAACGAGGCGCGCACGCTGCAGCTTGCCCTCGTGCCGCCCCCATTCGCCGGCACGATTGCCGACCGCATGCTGTCGATCGACGTTCTGCTGGAACCCGCCAAGGAAGTTGGCGGCGATGTGGTGGATCATTTTTGCATCGGCGACGACATGGTTGTGCTCGCGCTCGGCGACGTGTCCGATAAGGGCGCTGGCGCCGCCCTGATGATGGCGCGCACGCACGCCATGTTGCGTGCGCTGACGGTGCGGCCCGATGCTGCCGATTTGTTTCGCGCGCCGGAGCGGGCGCTGGCTATCCTCAACGGGGCGCTGTCGGCCGGCAACGAAAGCTGCATGTTTGTCACGTATCTCTTGGCCTCACTCGAGATTGCGACCGGCAAGCTTGTCTATGTGCGCGCTGGCCATGTTCCGCCGTTTCATTGCAGCCGCACGGGCAGCATCGCGCGGCTCGGCGGTATGGGAGGGCCACCCCTTGGGCTGGTCGAGAATGCGGTCTATCAGCCGCACGCGATCGAGCTTGCTCCAGGCGACCGCCTCCTGATCGTTACCGATGGCTTCACGGAGGCGCACGATCCGGACAATGCGATTTACGGTGAGGGCAGGGTCGGGGCGTTTTTTGCGGGCCTCATGCCGTCCGAAGAGCAACCGCTCGAGCGACTGGCCGCCGACGTCCGCGCCTTCGAGGCAGGCCGGCCCCCTTTTGACGACATGGCTGCCCTGTTGCTGTCGTTCGAACCGGCGGGCACGATGCTGGGTGCGATTCGGTTTGAGGCCAGTACGCTGCCGACCCCAGAGGCGATCGCCGCGCTGATCGATCGGGTGATCGCGTTCCTCGACCAGCATGGCGTCGATGCACGGGCTGCGCATCACACGGCTCTGGTCTTGAGCGAGGTTCTGACTAATTTGGCGACGCATGGCGACTGTTGCGATCGGCCCGCAAAGATCGCTATCTCGGCCGAACCGGACAAAGTGACCGGAGAGATAATCGACAGCGGGCCACCGTTCGACCCGCGGCTTGCTCCGGAGCCTTCTCTTGACGTCGGCATCGCCGAACGTCCAATTGGCGGCCTCGGCCTGTTTCTGGTGCGCAAACTGTGCAGCAATCTTGAGTATGCCCGGCGGAATGGCGAAAATTGCATGATTTTTGCTATCAGCCGCGAAGGCAATCGGGGCGATAAGAAGGGCCATTGATCGATTGCGAGGACAAAGACGGCATGGAAATTCGGGACGAACGCATTGGCGATACCTTCGTGGTGACGGCGAAAGGCCGGCTTGACGGTGGCGCCAGCGCCGCATTTGCCGAGAAGGTTGGCGCGCTGATTACAAGTGAGAATCCGAAACTGTTGATCGACCTCGCCGGCGTCGACTTCGTCACCAGCGCCGGCCTGCGGGCTGTTCTGGTGCTGGTCAAGAAGGTCAAGGCCGCGGGCGGCTCGTTCGCACTGTGCAGCGTCCAGGAGCAGGTTCGCGAAGTGCTCGACATCACTGGCTTCACCGACATGTTGCGCATCCACGCGGCGCGTGCCGAGGCGATCTCGGCGATGCGCGGATAGCGCACCGGCCCGAGCCGGCGGAGACCGCATGGCGGACACCAAAGCGAAGGCGGAAGGTGGCGCGAGTGCCGGCCGTGAGGCGGCGCTGCTGCGGGCGACGCTGGAGAACATGGCGCAGGGCGTCGCCATGTATGATGCCGACCACAAGCTGGTCACCTGGAACACTTTGTTTTGTAAATATCTGGAGATGCCCGACGAGTTCCTGGGCACCGATCGCACCTTTTCAGATTACATCCGCTACATCGGCGCGCGCGGCGAGTTCGGCGAGGGCGCCGACATCGAGCAGGAACTCCACAAACGACTGGCGATGCTCGATCGATCGCATTCGTTCGAGCGAGTGCGACCGGACGGGACGGTGCTTGAAGTGCGGCGCGATCCGGTGCCAGGGGGCGGGTTCATCGCCATCTACACCGATATCACCGAACGGAAGGAAGCTGAGAAGCAGTTGCGCGAAGACGAAGAGCGTTTTCGCGCCATCGATGCTGCGGCGCCCGTGGGACTGATCATCGTCAGTGAAAAAGCCCAAAACATCCTGCACCTTAATCCGAGATTTTGCGAGATCGTCGGCAAGGATGCCGGCGCCTTGCGCGCCAGGCCGCTGTCCTCGATCTTTACCGACCCCGAAAAAAGCAAAGAACTCGCCGGCATCGTCAACAGCATTTCGGGCGAGCGAAAAGAGTTTCATTTCAAGCGTCCCGACGGCGCCGAGGCCTATGTCATCGTGTCCCGCGTGGGGCTCGACTATCGCGGCGAGAGGGCGGTTATTGCCAGCTTTGTCGACATTCACGATCGCGTACAGGCGGAGATCGAGTTGCGGCAGGCCAAGGAAGCCGCCGAATCGGCAAGCCGGGTCAAATCGTCGTTCCTCGCCAACATGAGCCACGAGCTGCGCACGCCGCT
>DATCBO010000053.1:0-14317 GCA_036511795.1 Xanthobacteraceae bacterium | reverse complement strand
GGCACGCCGATGGTGCAATCGACGTTGGCGGGCGGATGCACCTCGTAGGCCCAGTGCAGGCCGGGCTGCCAGCCTTCACCGAGGAGTTGCCTCGCTGCCGAGGCGAGCGCGTCGGGCACGGAATTCCAGATGTCGGGATAGCCGCGGCCATCGATATCGACGCCGTATTTCAGATAGTCCGACGGCAGAAATTGCGGCAAGCCCATCGCGCCTGCCCACGAGCTCTTCATGTCGGCAAGCTTGATGCGGCCCTGCTCGACGATTTTCAGCGCCAGGACAAATTCCTCCTGAAATTTCTCCTTGCGCTTGCCCACATAGGCCTGCGTCGCGAGAACGCGGATGGCGCTCTTGCTGTCGCGGGCGCGGCCGAAATCGCTCTCGCGGCCGTAGATCGCGAGCAAAATTGCCGGATCGACGCCGAATTTTTGCTGGATCGTGGTGAGCGACGGCCGGTACTGGGCATAGAGCTTGCGGGCCTGCGTGGCGAGCCGCTGGATCGCCGGCTCCTTGAGGTAATCCGCCGGCGTCTCGACGAATTCAGCCTGGCCGGGCGCGCGTTGCGGCCGTCCCGGAATAACGAGGTCGGGCAGCGACAGATCGGGTTCAAGCCCGCGCGTCGCCTGATCGAACGTTGCGCGCGAGACACCGACCGCCTCCGCCTGCGGCCACAGCGACTGCAAGAAAGTCTGGAACGCTGCGTCGGCGTAGGCAACCGACGTTAAGAACGAACACGCGAGCACAACCATGATGAAAAGAGACTTCGCGATTTCACCGGCGATCGCATTGTGGGCGCCCACAAGGGGCGCCCCTACGGCGCCACGCCTGCCGGATGTAGGGGCGGCCCTCGTAGCCGCCCGTGACTCGAACCAGAACTTCATCGCACCGCCACGATGAACAAGCGCGGAAATTTCAGCAACACCTTACCGTCGCTGCGCGTCGTGTAGGCGCCCGCGATCTTTTCTCCGTAGGCTGCGACAAACTTCTCGCGCGCGGCCGCATCGAGCGGCGACAGGAACGGTTGCAGCGAGGAGCCCTTGAACCATTCGACGATGCCCTGCGGCGACGCCATCACGTGATTGTAGACGCTGTGCCAGACGTCGATGTGCGAACAGACCGGCGTGAGCAGGTCGTAATAAGCCTCGACCGTCGGCAGATCGGGCCGCGGCGCGGCCTTCACTTCCGGATGGTCCCGCCACGGCCCACTGCGCCCGACCTCGCCTTGGAAGCGGAGCGCCGGCTCGCGGGTGTTGTCCGGCATCTGCACGGCCAGCACCGCGCCGGGCTTGAGCGCTTCGAGGAGGCGCCGCAGCACGGTGGTGTGATCAGGCAGCCATTGCATCACCGCATTGGAGAACAACAGATCGGTGTCCGGCTCAGGCGACCAGGTTTCGATATCGGCCTCGATGAATTTCAGCTTCGGCAGCCGCTCGCGCGCCTTGCGCAGCATGTCGGGCGAGGAATCGACGCCGACGATTTCGGACTGAGGATACCGCTCGACCAGGAGTTCGGTGGAATTGCCGGGCCCGCAGCCGAGATCGACCACGAGCCGCGGCCGCTGCAGCGGCACCTGCGCCAAGAGATCGCGCGGCGGGCGCGTGCGCTCGTCTTCGAATTTAAGATATTGCCGTGCGCTCCAGTCTTCCATGGCTGCATCTGTCCAGAATGCGAATCGGAGGGCCTAGTCTTACCCTACATCCGGGCCATTGGCAGCGGATACCACACCCTGGCGGCGGGATTACGTCACTCCGCCGGCACCGGCGTCGCGGACGACGCCGCCGACCGCGCGGCATGATGATCGGCTGCAAACAGGAGATAGACCGCCGGCACCACAAACAGCGTGAACAGCGTGCCGATAGAGAGCCCGGAGGCGATAACCACGCCCATCTGGAAGCGTGACACGGCCCCGGCGCCGGTCGCGGTGATCAACGGCACCACGCCGAGCACCATGGCAGCCGTCGTCATCAGGATCGGGCGCAGCCGGATGCCCGCAGCCTGTTCGATGGCCTCGCGCTTGGACTTGCCCTCTTGCTGCAGATGATTGGCGAATTGCACGATCAGGATGCCGTGCTTCGAGATCAGCCCCATCAGCGTGACCAGCCCGACCTCGGTGTAGATGTTGAGCGACATGCCACCGAAGCCGAGGCTGACGAAAATCAGCGCGCCGGCGATCGACATCGGTACCGAAACCAGGATGATGACCGGATCGCGGAAGCTCTCGAACAATGCGGCAAGCGCCAGGAAGATGATGATCAGCGCAAAGCCGAAGGTGGTGAGGAATCCGCTGGTCTCCTGAATGTACTGCCGGCTTAAACCGCCGTAATCGACCGAATAGCCCTGCGGCAGTACCCGCTTGGACAGATCCTGCAGATACGCCAGCGCGTCGCCCTGCGCCACACCGGGCATGGCGACGCCCTGGATCGTCGCGCTGTTGAGCTGCTGGAAATGGTTGAGTGACTCCGGCACCGTCGAAGTCTTGATGGTCGCGATCGTCGACAGCGGGACCAGCGCGCCGTCGGCAGTGCGGATGTAATAGTCGAGCAGTTGCTGCGAATTGAGCCGGAAGCGCTGCTGCACTTGCGGGATCACCTTGTAGGAGCGGCCGCTGATGCTGAAATAATTGACGTAGCCGCCGCCGAGCATCGACGCCATCACGCCGCCGACGTCACTCATCTTCAGTCCGAGCTGGGCGGTCTTGTCGCGGTCGATGACGATGTCGGATTGCGGATTGTCGATTTTCAGGTCGCAATCGAGGAAGATGAACATGCCGCTCTTGAGCGCTTCCTGCAGGAACTGCTGGGCGACGTCGTTGAGCCGCGCGAACGCGTCCGTCGTCACGATGACAAACTGAACGGGCAGCCCGAAGCTGCCGGGGAGCGCCGGCGGCTGGAAGGCGGCGACGCGGACGCCCGCTACTTTGCTCAGCTCCTGCTGCAGCGCCGGTTGCACTTCATTTGTGGTCTTCACGCGCCGATCCCACGGCTTGAACACCATACCGGCGATCGACTGGCCCGGCACATCGAGCTGGAAGACATGCTCGGTCTCCGGGTGGCTCGCAAAAATCTTGTAGACCTCGCGCGAATAGAGCTGGCGCTGCTGCAATGTCGAATCCGGCGCCGCAATGGATTGCGTGATGATGATGCCTTGATCCTCGGTCGGGGCCAGCTCGGTCTTGGCGGTGGTGAACAGGAAATAGATGCTGCCAAGCACGATGGCGGCGAATGTCAGGGTGACAGGCAGCGTATTGAGACTGCCGTGCAGCCATCGCTCATAACCGCCGCGCAGGCGCGTAAAGCTGCGGTCGACGAAACGCGTGAACCTGTCCTCAATGCCGCGCCGCTCGGGATTGGGCGCCTTGAGCAGCTTTGAACACAGCATCGGCGAGAGCGTCAGCGCGACGATGCCGGAGACAGTGACGGCGCCGACCAGCGCGAAGGCGAATTCGGCGAACAGCGCGCCGGTCAGCCCGCTTTGAAAGCCGATCGGCACATAGACCGCCGCCAGCACCACGGTCATCGCAATGATCGGACCGCCCAGCTCGCGCGCCGCCATCAGGGCGGAGTCGAGCGACGATTGGCCTTCCTCAAGGTGCCGATTGACGTTCTCGACAACGATGATGGCGTCATCGACCACAAGCCCGATGCCGAGCACCAGCGCCAGCAAGGTCAACAGATTGATCGAGTAGCCGAGCGCCAGCAGGATGATCAGCGTCCCGATCAGCGACAGCGGAATTGCCACGGTCGGAATCAACGAGGATCGCACCGACCCGAGGAACAAAAATACCACGATCGTCACGATGATCAGCGCCTCGGCCAGGCTGCGGATCACTTCGTGGATCGCGCTGTTCACGAACTCGGTGGAGTCATAGATGATCTCGCCGTGGAGCCCGTGCGGCAGCAGCGCCTGAATTTCGGGAAAGACCTTGTGCACACCGGCGATCACGTCGAGCAGATTCGCGGTCGGCGCAACCTGGATGCCGATATAAACCGCCTGTTTGCCGTCGAAGCCGACCTCGGATTCGTAATCCTCGGCGCCCAACGTGACGAGGGCGACGTCCTTCAATCGCACCACGGCGCCGCCGGACTGCTTGAGCACCAGATTGCGGAATTGCTCGGCCGAATGCAGGCTGGTCGAGGCCGTGAGGTTCACCTGCACCATCTGGCCTTTGGTATTGCCGATGCCGGAAATGTAGTCGTTGGCGGCGAGCGCCTGGCTGACGTCGGCGGCGGTAAGCCCATAGGCCGCGAGTTTTTTTGGATCCAGCCAAGCCCGCAGTGCAAAGATCTTCTGCCCGAGCAATTCGGCGGTCTGCACGCCATCCACCGCCTGCAGCTTCGGCTGCACCACGCGAACGAGGTAATCGGTGATCTGGTTCGGCGCCAAGGTATCGCTGTTAAAGCCGATATACATGGCATCGATCTGCTGCCCGATCTTGACGGTCAGCGTCGGCTGCAGCGTGCCCGGCGGCAGCTGATTGAGGATCGAATTGACCTTGGTGTTGATCTCGGTGAGCGCTTTGTCGGCATCGTAGTTGAGACGCAGATAGACGGTGATCGTGCTCACCCCGCTCTGGCTCACCGACGTCATGTAGTCGATGCCGTTGGCCTGGGCGATGGCGTTCTCGAGCGGGGTGGTGATGAAGCCTGCGACCACATCCGGGTCGGCGCCGTAATAGATCGTGGTGACGTTGACCACGGCGTTCTCGGTGCGCGGATATTGCAGAATCGGCAGCACCGTATAGGCGCGCAGCCCAAGCACCAGGATCAACAGGCTCACCACCGAGGCAAGCACCGGCCGCCGGATGAAGATATCGGTGAAATGGCTCACTGTGGCCGCCTAGCGATCGAGCGGGACGGCGGGCGCCGCGTCCGCTGTCGGCGTGATCGAGTTGTCTATCAACACTGGCGAGCCGTTATGCAGCTTGATCTGGCCGGCGGTAACGACGGTTTGGCCCGCGCTGACGCCTTTGAGCACGGCGACCTGATCGCCGCGCGTTGGGCCCGTCGTGACAAATGACTGGCGCGCGATCAGCGGCGACTTAACGCCTGCGCCTGCGCCTGCGCCTGCGCCTGCGCCCCCACCCTTGTCATCCACCACATAGACGGTGTCGCCGTACGGATTGTAGGTGATCGCGGTCTGCGGCAGCGTGACGTAATTCTCCGGCGCGCCGGTCAGGATATCGACCGTCGCATACATCCCGGGCAACAGCTTGCGGTCCGGATTTTTCAACGTGGCGCGGATTTGCACGTTGCGGCTCGAGGCATCGACCTTGGGATTGATCGCCGAAATCTCGCCGGGGAACGTCCGATCCTGGAATGCGTCGACGTTGACGGTTACGGCCGCGCCGATGTGAATCCGGGCGACCGACTGCTGCGGCACGAAGAAATCCATATAAACCGGATCGAGTGCCTGCAGTGTCACGATGGCGGTACCGGCGGAAAGATACTGGCCGAGGTCGACGGCGCGGATACCGAGGTGACCGGCAAACGGCGCGCGCAGCGTTTTCTTGTCGAGAATCGCCTGCTGCTGGGTGACCTGAGCCTGGGCATTTTTCAGGTTGGCCTTGTCGGTATCGAGCGTCGCCTGGCTGACGGCCTGAATCTTGAACTGTTTGAGGTCGCGGTCGTAGGTAAGCTGATTCAGCACGGCCGTCGCCTGCAGCGATTCAAGCTTGGCCACGTCGTCGGCGGCGCGCAGCTTCAACAACACGTCGCCTTGCTTGACGTCGTCACCCGAATTGAACGAGATCGAATCGACGACGCCCGAAACTTCGAGCGAAAGATCGGAGCCCCTCACCGCGCGCAAGCTGCCGACCGCCTCGATCTTGGGTTGCCACGGGCTGAGCTCCGCCTTGGTCGTCGACACGGTCTGCGGCGGCGCCTGCATCGAACTCATGAACTTCTTGATCATCGCCGCCTTGAACACCTGGAATCCGAAAATCCCACCGAACACGATGGCGACCGCGATCAGCATGATCACCATGCGTTTAGTCATTGCTTGGGCTCCGTCTTTATTCCACGTGCGCCGGCGACCAGATCGGTCGTCGTCGCCGCGCCCGGCTTTTCCGGGCTCAGCGGATTGGTTTCGACGTCGATACGATTCCACCAGCCGCCGCCGAGCGCCTGGAACAGCGCGGCGGTGTCGGCAAAGCGCACCGCCTGCGCCTGCACCAGCGCCAGCCGCGCCTGCGCGTAACTGTGCTGGGAATTAAGCAACACCACGTAAGTAATCGCGCCCAGCCGATATTGCCCGCGCGCCAGATCGAGCGTCGCCGATGCGGCGCGCAAAGCCACGGCTTGCGCCCGCACCGTCGCCGCATCCAATTGCAGCGCCCGCAACGCATCGGCGACGTTCTGGAACGCGCCCAGCACGGTGTTGCGATACTGCGCTTCGGCCACGGCGTAGGCGGCTTTGGCGGCGCGTTCCTGATGCAGGAGCGTAAAGCCATGGAACAGCGGCTGGGTGCCGCTCGCCGCGATGGTCCAGATCGTGGTGCCCGGCGAAAACATCGCCGCCACTGTCGGGCTGGCAGTCCCGTAGTCCCCGGTAAGATTGAACTGCGGCAGCCTAGCGGCGATGGCGACGCCGATCTGGGCGCTCGCCTGATGCAACTGCGCCTCCGCGGCGCGCACGTCAGGACGTTGCTCGACAAGCTGCGATGGCAGGCTGAGCGGCAGGCCGGTCGGCAGTCGCAACGACGACAGCATCACGTGCCCGCGCCGCGCCTCATTGGGAAAATGGCCGGTCAGCGCCGCCAGCACATGGTGCTGCTGTTCGAGCTGCTTCTCCAAAGGCGGCAGCGTCGCTTGCGTGGTCGCCACCTCGGATTGCTGGGTCAGCACATCGGTCCGGGTCGCGGCACCGACGTTAAACTGCTGCTGCACCACACTGAGCTGATCGCTCTCCGACTTGATGATGTCGCGCGTCGCCGCGATCTGCCCGCGCAGCGAGGCTTCCGCCACGACGGCCGTGACGACATTCGCGGTCAGCGTCAGATAGGTCGCTTCCAGTTCGAAGCGCTGATACTCGGCAGCGGCCGCATTGGCTTCGATTGTACGCCGCTGGCCGCCCCACACATCGGGCGCGAACGAGACATTAACGGTGGCCTGGAACAAGTTGAAGATAAATGGCGCGCCAGCGCCGCCGAATTCGGCCGGCGAAAACTGTTCGCGCGTCGCCGATGAGTTGGCGTCAAGCGACGGCAGCAGCTTGCCTTTGGCGGCGTACAGATTCTCCTTGGCCTGCCACAGCGAGGCCTGGGCGGCTTGCAGGCTTGGATTGGCTTCCAGCGCTTGCACGATCAAGTCGTTGAGATCCTTGGAGTGAAACAGCCGCCACCATTGACCCGGGATGTCGCGGCCAGGCTCAAACCTTTGCGAGTCGCCGTTAGCGACATCGCTCGCTATGGCCGCCGCCGGATGAGCTTCGGGCGTATATCCGGCGCCCTCGGGTGCCGACGGAACCTTGAAGTCGGGGCCGACCGCGCAGGCTGACAGAAGCAAGAGTGCGTACGCCGCCGCCATGGCTTGCGGCCGGTATCGGCCGAAACCACGCAACAACGCCCGCCGCTGCACGCCCGCAGATGGGCTGCGGGGCCCTTCGACCCGACCCGTGTTAACCACTTAGACACCACCCTGAGCGAAGAAGAATAGTTATTTACTATCCGGTTAGTCAATAACTTGACTTTTTTGCCAAATTCCGGCCTAGCTGCTCCAATGGCGGAAGTTCTTGAAACACGACCGGAAACCCGGCGACGCCGCAAAGCGGAGCGTCCCCAGGAAATCCTTGAGGCCGCCTTCATCGAATTCTCGCGCGACGGCTACGTCACCACAACGCTCGACCGCATCGCCGAGCGCGCCGGGGTGACCAAGGGCACGATCTACGTCTACTTCGAAAACAAGGAACAGCTTTTCATCTCCATGGTGCAGGAGTTCACCAAGGGGGCGGACGAAACCGTCCAGGAGATGTACGAAACGCACGAGGGCTCGACGGCCGATCTCCTGCGCGCCCAATTCAGTTTCATCTATCAATACATCGTCGAAGATAAACGCCGGCGCGAAGTGGTGCGCATGCTGATCGCCGAAGCGTCGCGTTTTCCGAAGCTCGCCGATCGCTATTTCGATGAAATTCTGCGTCCGTGCCTCGATCGGCTCAAACAGGCGATCCAGCGCGGCATCGATCGCGGCGAAATCCGCCAAACGTCGATCGTCAACTCGCCCCAGGTCGTCATCGCACCGATCGCGCTGGTCGATCTGTGGATGATGATGTTCGACGAGCGGCAACCGCTCGATCTGAAAGCGTATTTCGACGCTCACCTCGATTTGGTGCTCAACGGACTGCTGGTGAAATCCTGACAACTTGGCGTTGACCTGCCACCGTCGCGGTATTACTTTTTCGACAGTCGTAATACCGAGGCCAAATATGATCACCACCGTCACGTCCAAGGGCCAAGTGACTATCCCGAAAAGCGTGCGGGAGGCCGCCAGGATCAAGCCCGGCGACAAGGTCGATATCCGCAATACCGCAACCGGCGGCGTCTATATCGTCCATCCGGACAGGGCTTCCGAGTACGAGGAGAAGTTGCGCGCATTGGCGGAGCGCCGGCTCATTCGTGGCGGCATGAGCACAGACGAATTTATGGAATTCAGCCGAGGTGAAACGGCGACGTTCCGACGCCGCAAGAAATGACACTGGTCGATACCAATATCCTTCTCGACATTATCTCGAACGATCCGCGCTGGTCCGAATGGTCCCTTCGCCAACTGGCTCGGCGCGCTGCCTTGGGACCGGTCCTCATCAACGACATTGTCTATGCCGAGCTGTCGGTCCGTATGGAGCGACAGAGCGATGTCGAACGGGCCCTTGAAGAATTAAGCGTTCGTTTCGACCGCGTGCCGTTGGATGCGCTCTTTCTCGCGGGGAAAAATTTTCACCGCTATCGGTCGTCTGGCGGCATTCGCACGGGGGTTCTGCCGGACTTCTTCATCGGCGCGCATGCGCAAGTGCTCGGCTGCCCGGTGCTGACGCGGGACGTGCGGCGTTACCGAACCTATTTTCCCACAGTAGAACTGATCAGCCCCGAGTAAGCGGCAGCGTTTCGGCACCCACGGCCGGTTCCGCGCCCCTTGCGAACGCGCTATAGTGGCATGTCGCAACCAGGGAGCGGCTCCATGCACGACATCGTCATTCGCGGCGGCACCATCATCGATGGCACCGGCAAAGCGTCCTTCGGGGGCGATGTGGCGGTCGACGGCGGCCGCATTGTCGGCGTCGGCGGCAAGCAAGGCCCTGGCAAGCGCGAGATCGACGCAACCGGCTTGTTGGTCACGCCGGGCTGGGTCGATGTGCATACCCACTATGACGGCCAGGCGATGTGGGATCCGCTGCTTTCACCGTCGTGCTGGCACGGCGTCACCACGGTGATGTTCGGCAATTGCGGCGTCGGCTTTGCGCCGGTGAAGAAAGAACATCGCGGCGCGCTGATGGATCTGATGGAGGGCGTCGAGGAGATTCCCAACCCGGTGCTGGCTGCGGGCCTCTCCTGGGAATGGGAGACGTTTCCACAATTCATGGACGAACTGGAACGGCGGCCCCGCGCTATCGACATCTGCGCGCAAGCCGCGCACCTGCCGACTCGCGTCTATGTGATGGGCGATCGCGCCGTACGCCGCGAAGCGGCGACGCCCGACGACATCGCCGAGATGCGCCGGCTGACCATCGAGGCGTTGCGCGCCGGCGCCTTCGGCTTCACGACCTCGCGCACCGATTCGCACAAGACGCCCGACGGCGAACTCGTGCCGTCGCGCGACGCTGACGACCACGAATTGCTCGGCATCGGCTCGGCTCTGGGTGTGACCGGCACCGGCGCGTTCGGCATGAACTCCGATTTCGACGACGAGGAATTCGAGTTGCGCTGGATTCGCAAGCAGGCGCGCGACACCGGCCGACCGGTCTGGTTCCTGCTGACCGACCGCTACAGCGACCCGCAGCGCTGGCGGCGCATCATCAAGGTGGTGCATGAGATGCGCGCCCAGGGCCTGCCGGTAACCGCGCAGATGGCGGGCCGGCCGATCGGCGTGATGATGGGCATCGGCACCGCGCTCAACCCGTTCACAGTGCGGCCGACCTACAAGAAGCTGGAAAGCCTGCCGATCGAAGAACAGCGCCGGCGGCTGCGCGACCCGCAAGTGCGGGCGCAGATTCTGGCCGAGACACCGTCCGAGGCCGAGATCGAAAAGCTCGCGCAGTTCCGTCAGGTGGTCGCCAAGGCGTTCGACAAGTTCTTCGTCATGGGCAATCCGCCGGATTACGAGCCGGGGCCGGAGAAGTCGGTGGCGGCGATCGCCGCGCGCGAAGGCCGCAGTCCAGAGGAAGTCGCCTATGACTACATTTTGGAAGACGGCCAGTATCTTTATTTCCCGGTGGTCAATTACGTCAGCGGCGATCACGAGCCGATCCGGGAAATGCTCAACGATCCGGCGTTTCTGCTGGGGCTCAGCGACGGCGGTGCGCACTGCACCTCGATTGTCGATTCCGGCGTGCCGACCTACATGCTGACGCACTGGAGCCGCGACCGAATCCGCGGACCCAGGCTGCCGGTCGAGATGCTGATCAAACGGCAGACCAGCGAAACCGCCGACTTCTTTGGTCTTGGCGATCGCGGCCGGCTGGCCCGGGGGCTGCGCGCCGACATCAACCTCATCGACTACAACAGGCTGCAGGTGCAGAAACCGATCCTGGTGCACGACATGCCGGCGAACGGCCGCCGCTTCGTGCAAAAGGTGGACGGCTATGAGATGACCATCACCGCCGGGACGCCGATCTTCGAGAAGGGTCAGCACACCGGCGCCCTGCCCGGCCGCCTCGTCCGGGCCGGCCGCGACACGCAGGTCCTGCACGCAGCGGAATAGAGGCTGGCCAAGCGGCGTACAGCAGGCGTAGCCTCGGAAATAGCGGGATCGTTAGCGCAGGATGCTTGCGCGTGTCATCACGACCGCCGCATCGTAGAATATCGAATGTCGGGTGAGCAGATGTCGTCGCCAGCGCATGAATCTTTCCAGGCCAATTTTCCCGGAGCGACCCAAACCGTCCGCATTTCGAGCCTGCATGAGGCCAAGGTATTTGCCCGCAGGTGGGTCATCCGCGACAAGGACCCGGCGTTGAAGGCGCTGCTTCGACATTTGGAGAAGGCCAACAGTTCCGCGACGGGCGACACTGCGGTCGCGCAATTGAAGTTGGCCCTGGCGCGGCGCGGGATGCTGGTGACGGCAGACGGCAACCCGCCATCCGCACGCTAGAGCGCTTCCCGATTACGTTGAATCGGGAATCGCTCCAGCCTTATGGATTTGATCGCATTTTCTTCGGAAAACCGATGGCCACTTTTCGGAAAATGCTCCAGCGCCACGTCTTCGCCTCGGCATTCGGACTGCAGAGAAACAACGCTGGCCGCCAAAAAAAACCGCCCCGTGAGGGGCGGTTTCGATTCTCACTCCGCAAGGAGTAATAATCTTGACGTTACGCCATCTGGATGGTGCCGACGGCAATCTTGCCGGTGCGGCGATCTTCCTGCGTATCGAAGGTGACCTTTTGGCCCTCAGCCAGTCCGCGCAGTCCGGCGCGCTCGAGCGCGGTGGCGTGAACGAAAACGTCCTTGCCGCCGTCGTCCGGCTGGATGAAGCCGAAGCCCTTTTGGTCGTTGTAGAACTTTACGGTGCCCGTGGTCATGGAAAAATCCTTTCGTTGAGCTCTAGGTGCACGTGAGCGCAAGACGCACGGCTGTGCGCCTTGATGCTCGGTTCGTCGATGTTTGGAGGGTCTGAACGTGCGCCTGGCATTCAGCAAAGCGATACGGCCCGATTGTCCGGCCAAATGTCGATTGGGAACAGATAGGGTATCAATGTCTCTTTTGCAAGGTAAATCACCCCGCGCGCGCGCGCAGCGCCGATTCTTGCTCACTTATCCTCAATAATTGGTCGATCGCAGCGCGCAACTATGCGGTCGCGCCGACGGCTCCGGCACCAAGCAGGCTTCGAAGTTCGCGAAAACTAATAAGGCGGCGCGCGGCCTCATCCCACAGCACCAAACGCACGCACAAAAGACTCTGACCGAGCGAAAGACGGCCGACTTTCGTCAGATCGGGATGATGGCGCAGCGCGACAGGCAATCGATAAAACGGAATTCGGCTGCAGAGATGATGGATGTGATGCACGCCGATATTCGCGGTGAACCAGCGAAGGACGACGGGCAGGTCGTAATGCGAACTGCCGCGAAGCGCCGCCACCTGTACGTTCCAGGTCTGATTGTGGGCCCAAAACGTCTCCTCGAACTGGTGCTGGACATAGAATAGCCAGACGCCGAGAGAGGCGCCGATGAGCATGATCGGCAATTGCACCAGCAGAAATGGGCCGATGCCGACGGCCCAAATCACGATGGCCGCAAGCAGCACGATCGCGCCATTTGTCGCCATCGTGCTCAGCCAAGGCTGCCAACCGCTGCGCATCAGCCCGACCGGCAGGCGCTGCTGCAAAATGAACAGATAAGCCGGGCCGATACCAAACATCACCAGCGGGTGCCGATAGAGCCGATAGCGGAACCGGCCCCAGCGCGACCGTGACAGGTATTCCTTGACCGTCAGAGTATCGACGTCGCCGATGCCGCGCCGGTCGAGATTACCCGAGGTTGCGTGGTGAAGCGCATGGGTCCGCCGCCAGAAATCGTACGGCGTCAATGTCAGCACGCCGATCACACGTCCGACCCAGTCGTTGGCAAGCCGATGGCGGAAGAATGCGCCGTGACCGCAATCGTGCTGGATCATGAACAGACGGACAAGAAAACCCGCGGCTGGCACGGCCAGCAGCAAATAAAGACCGTAACCGATATCGAGCGCGACCCACATTGATAGCCACAAGAGAACCAGTGGAACGGCCGTTATCAGAATTTCGAGGATGCTGCGTCCATGGTTCGGCTCCCGGTAGCGGGCGAGAGCCTGACTCAAGGCACGCACGTCGATCGCGGCTGGATCCGCGTTGGCCTTCGTTCCGCCGTTCAAGATTTTCTCCACACCTGGCGCGTCGCCAAATTGCGGCGAACGGCGTACCCGCCGCGCGCGCTGCCGATCGGATTGCCGGATACTCGCACAGGAAAGCGCACGACTCGCGCACCGCTTAACTTGCGCGAATGGACCGCGCGCAAAGCACTTTCTTTCAGCGTTTACCGACAGATTTTCCTGTGTCGCACTCCGCGTTAATATACAGCGCGCAGCTCTGATTCACAACAAAATAACACGCGAATCCGCCTTTTGGAATATTGCGAGCGTTCCAACTGAAACTGTCGCGTTTCGCGCATATGTCGTGGGCAGGCGATAGTAATGTTGAACCGGCCGCAACGAATTTACGATCGGGAGCGACACCGGGGCAATATCGCGTTCAAATAAAGGCCAATGCGCGTCTAAACCACGCGGGGGCGCTTAACCCTCGATACCAATTTAGGTGAACGACGGTTACATTACACCGGTCTGACTATGCAGATGCTCGACAAAATCCATGACGGCAGCAATTATCGGGCGAATTTCTTATATTTGATCCGATGCGGGATCACCGTATCGGTGCCCAGCCGCCGCATCTTGTCTTTTTCGTAGTCCTGGAAATTACCCTCGAACCATTCGACATGGCTCTCGCCCTCGAAGGCGAGAATGTGGGTGGCGATACGGTCGAGGAACCAGCGGTCATGGCTGATGATCACGGCGCAGCCGGCGAAATCCTCCAGCGCCTCTTCGAGCGCCCGCAGCGTGTCGACGTCGAGATCGTTAGTCGGCTCGTCCAGCAGCAGCACGTTGGCGCCGGACTTGAGCATCTTGGCCAGATGCACGCGATTTCGTTCGCCGCCCGAGAGCGCGCCGACTTTCTTCTGCTGATCGGCACCCTTGAAATTAAAGGCGGCGCAATACGCGCGTGAATTGACCTCGCGCTTGCCCAGCATCAGCTGGTCGAGCCCGCCGGAGATTTCTTCCCATACCGTCTTCTTGCCGTCGAGCGAGTCACGCGACTGATCGACATAGCCGAGATGCACCGACTCGCCGACCTTGATCGTGCCATCGTCGGGCTTCTCCTGATCGGTGATCATGCGGAACAGCGTTGTCTTGCCTGCGCCGTTCGCGCCGATGACGCCGACGATACCGCCGGGCGGCAGCTCGAAAGTAAGATCGTCGATCAAGAGATTGTTGCCGAAGCCTTTGCGCAGATGGCCGAACTCGATGACGTTCTGCCCGAGCCGCTCGGCAACCGGAATGACGATCTGCGCGGTCTGCGTCTGCTTCTCGCCT
>DATCBO010000052.1:0-19020 GCA_036511795.1 Xanthobacteraceae bacterium | reverse complement strand
AAGGCGACCGACGCGGCGTGTGTGTTCGGCTCCGGTTATCTCGCCAATACCGGCATTGTTCCGGCACTCGTGAGATCCGGCGACCTGATCCTGGCCGATGAATTGTCTCACGCCTGCATCCACGCCGGGGCGAAGCTCAGTGGCGCCACCGTCAAACTCTATCGCCATGCCGATACCGACCATGCCGAATCGCTTCTATTGGCCCATCGCGCCGGTCATCCCCGTGCGCTTCTTGTGACCGACGGCGTCTTTTCTATGGACGGCGATCTGGCGCCGCTGCACGACTTGGCAAATGTGGCCAAGCGATTCGACGCTTGGCTCCTCGCGGACGACGCGCATGGCTTGGGCGTTGTTGGCGGCGGACGCGGATCGAGCTTCGCCGATGGAAATGGGGGGCCGGCCGACGTGCCGCTGCAAATGGGCACGCTGTCAAAGGCAATCGGGGCCTATGGCGGCTACTTGTGCGCCTCGCAGGCGGTCATCGACCTGATGTACACACGCGCCCGCACCTTCATCTATTCGACCGGCCTGCCGCCGCCCGTCGTAGCGGCCGCCATAGCGGCGCTCGACATCATCGAGCGCGACAAGGATTACGTCGCCGAGCCGCTGCGCAAGGCGAGGCAGTTTACGCGCGCGCTCAATCTGCCGGAACCGCAGAGCGCCATCGTCCCGCTGGTCCTCGGTGACAGCGACGCAGCGATCGCGGCGGCGCGATCATTGGAAGAGGACGGCTTCCTCGTTGTCGCCATCAGGCCGCCGACCGTGCCGCACGGCACCGCACGGCTGCGCTTTGCCTTCACCGCCCAGCATCCCGACGCCGAGATCGGGCGGCTCGCTGCCAGCGTGCGGCAGCGCGTCACGAGGTGTCCGTGACCGCGATCTTCATCACCGCCACCGGAACGGACGTCGGCAAGACCTATGTGGCTGCCTCGCTGATCGGTCATTTCCGCCAGATGGGCCGCATCGTCGAAGCCATCAAGCCGGTGGTCAGCGGCTACGACCCGGCGCAGGCCGGCAATAGCGACCCTGGCTTGCTGTTGCGGGCTCTTGGAGTATCGGCCACCCCCGACTCGATCGAGCGCATTTCACCGTGGCGGTTCCGGGCGCCGCTGTCGCCCGACATGGCGGCGCAGCGCGAGAAGCGCAGCATCAATGTCGACGACGTCATCGCGTTCTGCCAGAGCGCGGTGGAGCAGCGGCGCGATCTTCTGCTGATCGAAGGAGTCGGCGGCATCATGGTGCCGCTCGACGGCGAGCGGACGGTCCTGGACGTGATGATGGCGTTGCGCTTGCCGCTCATTCTGGTGACCGGCAGTTATCTGGGCACGATCAGCCACACGCTCACGGCGCTCGACTCACTTTACCGCCGCGACATGAATGTCTTGGCAATCATTGTCAGCGAAACCGCCAACTCGACGGTGCCGCTTGACGACACGGTGGCGGAAATCTCGCGTTTCGCCGAACCGGTGATTGCGGTGCCGCGGCGCCGACGCGACGGCGGCCCGCCTGGCGGCGGCGCGTCGTCAGGGCCGTTCGGCGCCATATTCGATCCGAAGGGCCGGCGCGCCCGTTAAGGAAACACTCGAGACTGTGAACCGATCGGAAGCACTCGTCAGAAGAAGTGCTTCACCTGCGCCATAGTTTCAAACATGCCTTCGAGATTGAAGAGGGCATGCAGAACGAAGGTCAGCAACGTCGATCTCGAGCGCCAGCGCATCCAGCCGAGATACAACCCGGCAGCCAATATCTCAGCCATGCCGGTCCAATCGTACTGAACGTGCAATCCCATCCATAACAGAGAAATTAATGGGATCCCGATCCATGCACCGCGCCGCGAATGGACCCAGCCGCGGAACAAGTAGCCACGAAACATGATCTCTTCGCCCGCCGGGGCGACGATGACGGTCGCAAACCACATCAGCGGCAGCCAGCCCTCGGCAGCAGCGGTGGTGTAGGATACCACCTGGAACGACGACACGATCGCTTGCCCGCTTGCGAACAACAGCGCGTCGGTAGCGGCGATGATGATGAGAATCCCGATCGCGCCGAGTGTTGCCGTCCCGAGCCGCGGTGGCACGAGCGCCAGATATTCGACCGGATCGGCGTCGCGAAACTGCACCGCGAGCAGCAGTACGGCGATCGAGGCCGGATTGAGGACAAAGACCGACAGCGTGACGATGGCGCCATCGTACGGCGCCGCGACGATCGCACCAAGGTCGCCGTGCCGGTACCACAGCAACACGGCGAGAGCCGCGATCTGCGCAACCACAAAGGCGGCGAATGCCCAGGCAAACGTCGCCAGATAGGGAATTGCGCCGGCCAACCGGGCCCGGATGGTCATGGGATCGTCATGGGCTTTCGGCGTATTCGGGCGGCTCGGTTTTAAGGCAGCAGAATTGAGGAGCCTGTGGTGGCGCGACCTTCGAGATCGCGATGCGCTTTGACGGCGTCGCGCAATGCGTATTTCTGATTGATCGGAATTTTCACGGCGCCCTTGCCGACGACATCGAACAGCCCATTGGCGATGGAGAGCAGATCCTCGCGTTTGGCCGCATAGGTGTTCAGCGTCGGCCGCGTCGCGAACAGCGAACCCTTGGTCTGCAGAATGTTGATGTTGAATGCATCGATCTGCCCGGACGCACTGCCGTAGCTGACGAAATAGCCGAGCGGCTTGAGGCAATCGAGCGAGCCCGGAAACGTGGTCTTGCCGATGCCGTCATAAACCACCTCGCACAGCTTGCCGCCGGTGATTTCCTTGGTGCGCGCCGCGAAGTCTTCGTCGCGATAGAGGATCGTGTGATGACAGCCATTCGCCTTGGCGAGTGCGGCTTTGTCCTTTGAGCCCACGGTGCCGATCACGGTGGCGCCGAGATAATTGGCCCACTGGCACAGGATCAGTCCCACGCCGCCGGCTGCGGCATGGACGAAAACGTTCATGCCTTTGTCGACCCTGAATGTCCGGCGCAGCAGATATTCGACCGTCATGCCCTTGAGCATCATCGCAGCCGCCTGCTCGTAGCTGATATTCGCCGGCAGTTTCACCGCACGGTCGGCGGGCACGATGCGTTCGCTTGCGTAGCAGCCGAGCGCGACCACATACGCGACCCGGTCGCCGACCTTGAGGTCGGTCACGCCAGGGCCGACGGCTATGACCTCGCCGGCGCCTTCGTTGCCGGCCGTGAACGGCAGGCCGACCGGCGACGGATACATGCCCATGCGGAAATAGGTGTCGATGAAATTCACGCCGGCCGCGTGTTGCTTGACCCTGACCTGGCCTTGTCCGGGCGCCGGCAGTTCGATCTCTTCGTAGGTCAGGACTTCGGGGCCGCCGACCTTATGTACGCGTACCGCAGCAACCATTGCTTCTCTCCCATCGTCGGCCGGCATCAGGCCATTATTCCGCCGGCCGAGCGATCATAGGCGGTCGCGGCAAGCGTGCAAGGTAGCGGGCCAAGGTGCGATGCGCCCGCGACACAGGTCAAGAAATAAGCCGCGTCGAGGCCTGGCAACGTTGCCCCGAAGTCAAAGGCGAGTTGACCGCACAGGTCGTGGTCACCGGCGGCCTCGATGTGAAGTACAATCTGGCGTCGCCGCTGTGGCCCTATCTCGTGATCTCACCGCCCAGGCATTAGCGGACGGACAATATTCAGCGCGCCCCCGAGACATTGAGCACCGCGCCGGAAATGTATGACGCTGCGTCCGACAGCAGAAACAGCACCGCCTCGGCAATCTCGTTGGGTTCCCCGGCCCGTCCCATCGGCAATAGCGGCGTGATCCGCGCCAAACGACCGGGTTCGTGAATTTCCGTATCGGTCGGGCCCGGGCGGATGGCGTTGACGCGAATGCCCTCCTTGGCCACCTCGCGCGCCAAGCCGTTGGTCAGCGCATCAACCCCGCCTTTGGCGGCGGCATAGAACACGTATTCGGTGGCACCGCCGGTCACCGCGGCGATCGACGATAACAGTACGATTGAACCGCCTTTGCCGCCGTGGCTGGTCGACATGCGGTGTACCGCTTCGCGCGCGCAGATCAGCGCACCGAACAGATTGATGTCGAGCACCTCGCGGATGGTTGCGGCGCTCGCGGCATCGAGGCGTGAATTCTTGCCGCCGACGCCGGCGCTGTGCACGAAATGCGTGATCGGGCCGAGCGCGCGTGTCGTCTCGTCGAACACACGCACGATATCGTCCTCCTGCGCCATATCGCCTTGCAATGTAACGGCCCGGCCGCCGGATTTTTTCACTGCCTCGGCAACCGCGGTCGCGGCATCGGCGCGCTTCATGTAGTTGATCGCAACGTCATAGCCGCGTTCGCCGGCAAACCGCGCGGTTGCCGCACCGATACCGCGGCTGCCGCCGGCGATGAGAAGAACGGGTCGCGTCATGGCAGGACTCCTTAGGGGCTGTTCCGGCGCGAATGCCGTCACGGATGATGCCGGCGCAAGAACCCGATGCCGACGAAGTAAATTGCTAGCGCGCACAGGGTCGCCGCAACCCAGAAACCGGGGTCAAGATTTTCCAGTATGGCGACAAGCGACAGCGCCGCCCACAGACCAAGCGCGGCGATGGTGAGCGCGCGCCGATCGGCGATGCGCACCGGGTGAATAAAATGGATCGGTACAAATGTCAGCGCCGCCAGCGCAACGATCGATAGTGCGGCGAGCCAGGACGGCAACTTGAGTACGAACAGATAAAATGCCGCCACGTTCCAGACCGCCGGAAAACCGCGGAAATAGTGATCCGCGGTTTTCATCCGGCGGTCGGCGAAATAGAGCGAACCGGTGACGACGATGACGACCCCAAGCGCGGTCGCGACCGCAGGCGGCAGCAGCCCGCCGGCGGCAAGCGCATAAGCCGGCACGAAGACGTAGTTCATCACGTCAACGACAAGATCGAGCACGTCGCCCGACCAGCGCGGCAAGATCTCGGCGACGCGCAGCCGCCGCGCAAACGTGCCGTCAATACCGTCGATGAACAGTGCCGCGCCGAGCCAAAGAAACATTTGCGGCCATTTGCCGGCGACCGCGGCCATCAGCGCCAGGAGCGCGCAGCCCGCGCCGCAGGCGGTAAAGATGTGGACGGCGAAAGCGGCGACGGTCAGCGGCGTCACCACCTGCCGCGGCGCATTGATTGGGTCCATTGGGGTTCCGGCCCTGGGCTGCTGGCGCGAGGTTAGGGAGCCTGTCCGCCGTGCGCAATCGCTGCGTTGTTGCTACTCTGCAGCCGGTGATCTGCCGTTGCGGCGGCGGCGTGCGAAAGGCCGAACGTGAGCGCGGGCGTGCAAACGACGGAAGTGGCAGTGATCGGCGGAGGCCCGGCAGGGCTTGTCTGCGCAATCGCGCTTGCGGCCGCCGGCGCGGAAACGGTGCTCATTGCGCCGCACGCCGGCCCCGACCATCGCACCACGGCACTCCTGGCCGGCTCGGTCGCCGCCTTGGAAACACTTGGCGTCTGGTCCGCCTGCCTGCCCGATGCGGCACCACTCCGCAAAATTCGCATGATCGACGATACGGCGCGGCTCCTTCGCGCGCCGGAGGTCTCCTTCGCGGCCGACGAAATCGGCCTTGATGCCTTCGGTTACAATATCGAAAACCACCATCTCGTCGCGGCGCTCGAAGCCCGCACCGCGGCGCTTGAGCTTCCGCGTGTGGCGGCTCCGGCGCTCGTCATCGAGAGCGACCACACAGGTGTCACGGTTGAGTATGCCGGTGGCGCGCTGCGTGCGCGGCTCGTTATCGGCGCGGATGGATCGCGGTCACTGTGCCGTGCAGCCGCCGGCATCGGTACGCGGCGGCGCGCCTATCCGCAGGCGGCGCTCACGCTCAATCTCGAACATGCGCGGCCGCACGGCGATATTTCCACGGAATTCCACACGGAAAGCGGCCCGTTTACGCTGGTGCCCCTGCCCGGCCGGCGTTCTAGCCTGGTGTGTGTGCTGGCACCGGAGGAGGCGCAGGTGCTCGCCGCCACACCCGACGAGGCGCTCGCGGAGGATATTGAGCGCCGGGCTCATTCGCTGCTCGGACGGATGCGCGTCGAGCCCGGCCGCGGCCTGTTCCCGCTCGTCGTGGAAACGGCGGACGCGATCGCGCGGGGCCGCATTGCGCTGGTCGGCGAGGCCGCGCATGTGGTGCCACCGATTGGCGCGCAGGGATTAAATCTCGGCCTGCGCGATGCCGCCGCCATCGCCGAGATTGTCGCCGACACGCGGCGGGCCGGTCTGGACGCAGGCGCACCAACCGCGCTTGCCCGCTACGAGACAGCACGCCGCGCCGATATTATGGGCCGGACCGTCGCGGTCGATCTGCTCAATCGCAGTCTGCTCGCTGGTTTTGTGCCGTTGCACGGCCTGCGCGGCCTGTCGCTCTACCTTGCCGACCGCATCGGCCCGCTACGCCGTGCGTTGATGCGCGAAGGCGTCATGCCGGCCGTTTCGCAGCCGCGCCTGATGCGCGGCGAAATGCTGTAAGAAGCTATTCGCAGCTTAGATGCTTGCCTGTTTGACCAAAGTAGAATTGGTCCGCGGTTTTCTCGGGTGGCCGGGGCGTGTGTTTGATACACCATGCCATTGTGAAATAACGAGTTGCCCGCCCAATATCAGCGTTCTGGTCGTCTCTGCTGCGCTCCGTTTTGCTCTTATGCCAATAGTACACACCAGCGATAAAATAGGCTGTTGGAAAGTCAGCATTGAGCGCCTTTTGCAGATACTCTTGTCCTTTCTCAACATTGCCTTGTGCAGGCGCTATTACGGAAGCATCCCTGTCGTCGGGGAACAGATAGTTGTAGGCCACCCAGTAGAGCGCCACCGGATCGGAGGGGACCATGTCGGCTGCCCGCGTGTAATAGCTCCACGCTTTATTTGCATCGAAGTGCGAGCTGCCACGGTCCGCATAGTACCGCCCCAATTCGAAAGCTGCGTGACTGCTGCCCATGGCCGAGGCATGCGCCCAGAGCGGCAACGCCGTGTCTGGCGCTCGAGCAGCCACATAGACGCGTCCCAGCGCCAAAAGTGTCCGTCGCTCAGCCCGTGGATCGCTGCCGACACCTTGCCGCGCACGATCGCAAATCGCTTGGGCATCCGCGACATTACCGACTGAATCGGCCCATCCACTACTTTGCGGCCTATCGGCATCGTACTGGTAGCCAGCGAGCAAGTCGCATTGGGCGATGATGGGTATGCTCGCGAGCGCCGTCTTATCCTTCGCAAGTTCTGCTTCTTTTGCCTTTGCGTCCGCCTGCGCGCCATTTAGCTGCGTTGTCAACGTGCCCAAGCTTGATTGGAGTTCGGATATTCTTAGCGCGTCCTGCCGATGCAAGTCGGTGTATTTCTGGTTGTCTGCCGTCAAGCTTTGAATCTTCGCGGTCAAATCGGATATTTTCTGCAGGCCCTGACGCTGAAGATCAGTATATTTCTGATAGTCAGCGGTCAGGCTTTGATTCTTCGCGGTCAAATCGGATATTTTTTGCACGTCCTGGCGCTGAAGATCAGCGTAGCTAGCACGCCATTTCCCATCATCTCGCGTGAGGCTCTCATTTTTTGCCGTCAAATCGCGAATTTCGGCGCTCAAGTTCGCATTTTTTTTGGCCAGATTTTCGAGTTGCTCGTGGATTGCGGCATCGCCGCCGCTGTTACTCCATCGACCTAATAGGCCGAATAGAATCGCTGCAGCCATCGCGCTCGATCCGGTCCACGCGACCACTTGGCGACGCTGGCCCTTGAGATGTTGTTTCAGCTTCTCAGAAGTCTCCGCGGTGTTGATCTCCGCGCGTTGGGCTCGTGCACGCTGCTCCTGAAGCGAACTGTCGGATGCTTGAATTTGCTGTTGCAACTGCTTGACTTGTTCGCCAAGCACTGAAATTTCGGCAGTCGCCTTTGCTCTCGACGCCTCCGCTTGCTCGTGTCGCGAGCGTAGTTCTTCGATCGTGTTCTCGTGAATGTGGACCTGATTGGAAAGCGTGGCGGCATTGTCGTCGAGTGCCGCTACAGGATCTGGGGGCATAAAGTTACGGCCGGCGCGCAATTCGACGAGCTGCGCTTCGAATTCGTCGCGGCACGTTCGCAACTTTCTTTCTGCCTCTCTGGCACGCTGCTGGATCCGCTTTCGCGCCATCGTAAAGCGAGATTCAAATTCCGATTGTTCAAACGCTTCGATGTCTGCAATGATCCGTTTCGCCGCCGGATCGCCCTGATATTCGTTCAAGACCTTTTTCTTAAGGGACTCGTCGGTGCTTTCGATCGCTATTGCAAGATCGGCAAGCCCTGGCCGCCCGAGCTTGTTGCCCAGGGCTTTCAGCACGCTTTGCCAGCCTGGGTGCTTGGCGGAAGCTCCCATGTCGATCCAATCCGAGACATCAGGCGCCTGGAACCGATTAAAAGGTACAGGCAGACGACTGAGCGCCAGCTTATCGAATGTCGCCGCCACCAGAATCCCGCGATAAAACCCACGTTCAGCTTCGCTCAGGACGAAATTGGGCGTCCCAGCTGGAGCGGACATATCGACGGCGGCGGTGGTCCACAGCACGAGAACGGCGACTGCCGTATCCAATTGCTCGTTAATGACTCGGATATAGTCGTCGCCGGAAACCAGCTTGTGGTCCATGAACAGCGGTACTTCCAGCGCCTCAAGCTTGGCACGTACCGTGTCTGCTCGCGCGGCGTCCACCGAGCGGTATGCCAAGAAAACCAAGGACACGAGAGGCTCCCCCAGAGCCGCCTTCACGCAGAAAGTGTAAACTGCCGTCTTAAAATGGCAAGCTCCCGTTCCTTGCGTCTTTCCTCGCCTTGCTTGCTGGCTCGGCGCACAGTCCGGTTCAGTATATTTCTGACTGGCCCACACGGGCTTGTTTCAGTTTTCGCACGGCGCCATTTCCTAGGCAGAGCTGGCGTCAAAAGCGGCTTGGCGGGGTTGTGGCCGTCGCTTTAAGGTTATCTCCGCACGTTTACAGGATTCGTGCATGAAGCTGCCGCGCAACTTTTACCAGCCGCTGGCCACCGGAGCGCCGACGCCGCCGCGCGACTTGCCGCTGCGGCTCGAGCGCATGATTCATTTCGTGCCGCCGCACATCGAAAAGGTCCGCGCCAAGGTGCCGGACCTCGTTCGCGAGGTGGACGTCGTGCTCGGCAACCTCGAAGACGCCGTTCCGGCGGATGCCAAAGAAGCCGCGCGCAGCGGATTTATCGCCATGGCGCAAGCTTGCGATTTCGGCGATACCGGACTGTGGACGCGCATCAATGCGCTCAATTCGCCCTGGGTGCTCGACGACATTTGCCAGATCGTCGCCGCGGTCGGTCAGAAACTCGACGTCATGATGCTGCCCAAGGTCGAGGGCGAGTGGGATATCCATTATCTCGATCAACTGCTCGCCCAGCTTGAGGCCAAATACGCGATCGAAAAGCCGATCCTGATTCACGCCATTTTAGAGACGGCGCAAGGCGTCAATAACGTTGCGGCGATCGCGACCGCTTCACCGCGCATGCACGGTATCAGCCTGGGGCCGGCCGACCTTGCCGCATCGCGGGCGATGAAAACGACCCGCGTCGGCGGCGGCCATCCCGATTACAAAGTTCTTGCCGACAAAGTTCTTGCCGATATTGAAATTGCCGGTGCGCCGCGCGCGGCTTTCCAGCAGGACCTCTGGCACTACACAATTGCCAAGATGGTCGATGCCTGCGCGGCCGCCGGCATCAAGGCATTCTATGGGCCGTTCGGCGACTTTGCCGACGGCGCCGCCTGCGAGGCGCAATTCCGCAACGCTTTTCTGCTTGGCTGCGCCGGCGCATGGACGCTGCATCCGAGTCAGGTGCCGATCGCCAAGCGGGTGTTTTCGCCCGATCCGGGCGAGGTCGCTTTCGCGAAAAAGATTCTCGCCGCCATGCCGGATGGCAGCGGCGCTGTCATGATCGATGGCAAGATGCAGGACGACGCGACCTGGAAACAGGCCAAGGTTTTGGTCGATCTGGCGCGCCTTGTCGCAGCGAAAGATCCCGCAATGGCGGCGCGCTATGCTCTCTAGCGCCGACCCCGCGATGAACAAACGTTCAGGACTCGGTCCGCGACCTGCCACAATCCTGTCATTGCATGAGCGTTGTGCGGCATTGCCAAAGCTTGCCGCTGACGATTAGCTAAAGGCTATGGACAGGATTCGGATAGCCAAGTTCCAGATCGGCCAAGTCGTCCGCCACCGCCTCTATCCATTTCGCGGCGTGGTATTCGACATCGATCCGATCTTTGACAACACCGACCAGTGGTACGAATCGATTCCAGCCGAAGCGCGGCCGCACAAGGACCAGCCGTTTTATCATCTGTTCGCGGAAAACGACGAAACGGAATATGTCGCCTATGTGTCAGAGCAAAATCTATTGCCTGACACCAGTGGTGAGCCGGTACGACATCCGCAGGTCGCTGAAGTGTTCATCAAGGACGGCAAGGGCGGCTACCGCCCTCGCGCCAGCATGCGGCACTGAGCCGGCCGAAACCGTTCAGCCTGAAAGTTACTGCGTCTTGCCCTGCGGCGGAGCGGCCGCCGCGCCCGGCTGAGCGTGTTCAAGTTTCTCGCGGGCTTCCTTGGCGCGTTTTTCTAATTCTTCCTGCAGGCTCTGCTGTTGCTTCTCGAAAACCTTCGGATCGGTCGGCGGACCGTCATAGGCCTTGGCGAAATCGGCTAGTGGCAGCACCAGACTGATTGGCTGGGCGTTGGCATTGATAGCCTGTACGACGAGGCCATGGCCCTTCTTCATCTGATCGACCATTTGGGCGGTGGCTTCGTAATCGGCCATGCAGCCATTGGTGAAGCAGATGACATACGGCGCCGTCATCGGCTGACCCTGATCGATGATGACGCGGGTGCCGTGAATAAGCTGCATGCCGAGCGGTAGCGTGACGCGCAGGATTTTCTTCGGATCGCCCTGGGGCTCGATCAGCACGGCGGCAACGACCGGCATGCCCGACTCGATACGGGCGTCCTTGCCGGTGAAGCAGACCTGTTTGGGTTGTGGGTCCTTGTTCTTGAGGCAGAACTTGGTCCACGGCGAATAGATGAGTTGCACCTGATCCTGCTGCCCAGCGGGCGGCGGTGCGGGTTGCTGTTGGGCGGGCGTCGGCGCCGGCTTTCTGGCCGGCGGCTTTTTCGGTTGCTGGGCCGAAGCAACGGAGGCCAGCGCCACGGCTAATGCGACTGCAAGGGCTGCCGTCTTGGCAAGAACGCCGATCGTGCGGCCGACCGGTCGCGCCGGAGCCCACGCGTTGCGATAAATCATGCGATGCAGTCCTTCTTTCGTGCTGTGCTCGTGAACTGACGGCGGGTCGCCCCCGGCCCGGTCAGACTTCGCTCTCGTGAATCGACACGGGGCAATCCCAATTCAAAGTTGCGCCCGTTTCGTGGGGTGCTCCCGGTTAAACGGTCATTCGACGCAGATTACGGCAACAGCGTGACCTGCCGCCGCAGCGCCCAATACCTCAATTACGCCGTTTGTTAAAGTACGTTGACAAAAAGCGTTGATAAGCCCCCTGCGCGAAAGCTTTGCGGACGCATTAGACGCGAGCTGCGGACGATCTGTGATACACCCCCTTTGGTCCCAGCCGGGACCTCCTCCGCAGGTTCGATACTTTGCTGTCCATCCGACCCATATCGGCCGCGTGCCGGGCCGCGTGCGTTACGTTCTGCGGCGCCCTGGCGCTTGTCGCGGCCGGTCCCCATGCTGCCGATGCCGCCTATGCCATCGCCATGCACGGCAGCCCGGCGCTGCCGGAGAATTTTGCGGCGATGCCCTATGTCAATGCGCAAGCGCCCAAGGGTGGCCGGCTGGTCGAGGGCATGCAAGGCACCTTCGACAGCCTCAACCCGCTCATCGTGCTTGGGCTCTCGGTGCAGGCGGTCCGCGGCTTCGTCTACGAGAGCCTGTTAGCGCGCGGCTACAATGAGCCGTTCACGCTGTATGGGCTGCTGGCGCGCAGCGTCGAGACGGACGATGCGCGCGATTATGTGACCTTCAGCATCGACCCCGCGGCGCGCTTTTCCGACGGCGTGCCGGTGACCGCGGACGATGTGGTGTTTTCCTGGGCGCTGTTGCGCGACCACGGCCGGCCCAACCATCGGACCTACTATTCGAAGGTCGTGCGTACGCAAATTCTCGACAAATATACGGTTCGCTTCGATCTCGCTGGCGACAATCACGAATTGCCTCTCATCCTCGGTCTGATGCCGGTGCTGCCGAAGCACGCCATCAACGTCGCGACCTTCGAACGGACGACGCTGGCGAAACCAATCGGGACCGGTCCCTATGTGGTGTCAGATGTTCAGGTCGGCAAAAGCGTCACCTTCAAGCGGAACCCGAACTATTGGGGCAATGCGCTGCCGATCAATCGAGGCCTGTGGAATTTCGACGAAGTGCGCCTCGATTATTATCGCGACTCCAACGCCTATTTCGAGGCGTTCAAGGCGGGCCTCTACGACGTGCGCAGCGAGCAGGATCCGACGCGCTGGCAGACGCAATACGATATCCCGGCCGTGCGCGCGGGCCGCATCGTCAAAGAATCGTTCACCGACGGGCAGCCCAAGCCGGCGTCGGACTATGTGTTCAACACGCGGCGCAAAATTTTCGCCGATATCCGCGTGCGGCAGGCGATCTCGCTGCTGTTCGACTTCGAGTGGATCAATCGCAATTTTTTCTACGGGCTTTATAAGCGGAGCGCGAGCTTCTTCGACGATTCCGAGCTCTCGGCCTATCATCGGCCGGCCGACCAGAACGAGCGCGCGCTGCTTGCGCCTTTTCCCGGTGCGGTGCGCCCCGCCGTGTTCAATGGTACCTGGTCTCCGCCGGTGACCGACGGCTCGGGGCATGACCGATCGGCGCTGCGTCAGGCGCTCACGCTTTTGCAATCGGCGGGCTACGCGCTGGAGGGCACGGTGCTGCGCAATCGCTCAACCGGCCAGCAATTGAGTTTCGAGATCATGGTGGCCAATCGCGACGATGAAAGGCTGGCGATCGCATTCGCGCACAATCTCGGCCGCGCCGGCATCGACACCAAGGTGCGGCTCGTCGACGATGTGCAATACCAGCAGCGGCTATTGTCATTCGATTTCGACATGATCGAGTTTCGCTGGGAGGAGTCACTCTCGCCCGGCAACGAACAGAGCTTTTACTTCGGTTCGGCTGCGGCGGATGAGCAAGGATCGCGCAACTATATGGGCGTGCGCAGTCCGGCCGTCGATGCTATGATTGCTGAGCTTCTCAAGGCGCGCGGCCGCGCCGAATTCGTCGACGCCGTGCGCGCGCTGGACCGGGTTCTCATCTCCGGCTGTTACGTCGTGCCGCTGTTTTATCTTCCCGAGCAATGGGTAGCGCGCTGGGCTTACGTCGAGCATCCGGCGCAGACTTCGCTGTTCGGCTATCTGCCGGAAACCTGGTGGCACGAACCGCCAACGCGCGTGCAACCATGATTCTCGGCGATCCCGCCTCCACCGCCATGGCCGCGCCCCAAGGGCAGCGCCGAGCCAGTCTCGACGAGGTGTTTCACCGCATCGCACAGCGCCAGCCCGATATGCCGGCGTTGATCGATGCGCCCAACCGCATGGCATTTACCGATGGCGCGCCGCGGCGGCTGACGTATGCGCAAGCCGAACGGGCGATCGCGGCAATTGCGGCGCGGCTGACCGGCATGGGTCTGTCCGCCGACGCCGTCGTCGGTATCCAATTGCCCAATACCGTCGAAAGTATCGTGACCATTCTCGGCGTGATGCGTGCCGGCATGATCGCGGCGCCGCTGCCGCTGTTGTGGCGCCGCGCCGACGCGGTCGCGGCGCTCGGCCGCGCCGGCGCCAAGGCGTTGATCACCTGCGGGCGTGCGGACGGCTTCAACCACTGCCAGCTGGCGATGCGGATCGCCTCCGAACTGTTTTCGATCCGCTACGTGTGCGCCTTCGGCTCGAATCTGCCCGATGGTGTCGTGCCGTTCGATGAAGCGTTGGCGGCCGAGGAGACGGGCGGCTTGCCGCCGCTCGACCGCGATCGGCTCAACAATGCGGCGGCCCATGTCGGGCTCATCACCTTCGAAGTCGGCAACAATGGCGTTGTGCCGGTGGCGCGCAATCATCTGGAAATGATTGCCGGCGGGCTTGGTGCGACGCTCGAGAGCCGGCTGGTTCAGGGCGCCCGTATCGTCTCGACGATGCCGGCATCGTCGTTTGCCGGCGTAAGCCTGACGCTGCTCCCCTGGCTACTCAGTGCCGGTACGCTTTGCCTGCACCATCGTTATGACCTTGAGGTGCTGGCGCGGCAGCGGCGTGATGAGGCGTGCCACACGCTCGTGATGCCTGGCGCACTCGCGCTCCGTCTCGCCCAGACCGGCGCGTTCGCACATGACGAGCGCGGCGCCATCATCGGTGCCTGGCGCTCGCCCGAGCGGCTGCGCGACAGCCCAGTCTGGTCTGCGGCCAACGTGATCCTGGTTGATATGCCGATCTTCGGCGAAGCTGGTCTGTTGGCGGCGCGGCGTGGCGCCGACGGGCGGCCGGCGCCAATCCCGCTCGGGCCGGTTTCAGCGCCGCGCGACGGCACCGGTGGCGTGATCGTCGCCGAGGTGGTGGCGACACCGGCGCGCACTGTGGGCCTGCGCGGCCCGATGGTAGCGCGCTTTGCCTTTCCTCCGGGCATCGAACGCACCGGCCTGCCGCATATCGAGATCGATCGGACCGGTCTGATCGATACCGGCTATACCTGCCGCGTCGACGGCGGCGGCAAATCTTTGGTCGTGACCGAACCTCCTGCTGGTATGGTCAGTATCGGCGGCTATCGCCTGCCGCTGCATGACCTGCAGGAGGCGATCGGCAAGATCGACAGTAGCGCGACGCTGACCGCCCTGCCCGATCCGGTGATTGGCCAGCGACTGATCGGCAAATCCGCCAATCGCGAAGTCGTCCGGGCGGCGCTGACCGCCGTTGGCGTCAATCCGATCGTTGCGGCGGCATTTCGCGACCAGAGCGAACCGAGCGAGGGTGCGCTGACGTAAGTGCCAGCGCTGTTGACGGCCCAATGTCCGTTGTGGGGCTATGCCGTTGAAATCGCTCGGGTCAGGTTTTCAAATTGCTCCCGGATTTACCGGCTCGAACCTTCAGAATCCGGTGAATTTGAAAACCTGTCGGATCGCTCTCAATCAGGTTGTAATGGTCTAAGTTTATACCAGGGATTGCGCTTTTCCGCCGGGGTCCCCATATTGCCGATGGGAAACCCCAGGTCAGAGGCAGCCGCGCGCGCGACATGCGACGCATCGTCGCGTTTTGGCGCATCCGATCAATTCCAGAGACCACCGAAAAGGAACACGCGATGAGCAACGAACTCCCCCTCGATGACGTCACCCTAGACGCCGTGACTTTTGAACTCGATGAGCGCGAGGCCGCGCAAACTGGGGTGATATGTGAGGAGGAGGCGTCGGAGCAGACGAAGGCGCAGATGCAGCACGATGCGGCCGTTGAGGAAGTGATTCGCAATAACCCAGTAAAAAGTCCTGATGATTGGGCGGCACTGCTGGCACGCAACCAAGCGCTCGATAAGCTGCGTGGTGGTCGACTCGGAAATCCTGTCCCTGGCGGTCGCTTGCCGGCAGACGATCCCGACTTCATCGAACCCGATTGGGGCCACTTAAAATACGATCCGAAACCGGCGACGGGCTTTGCCGTCACCGCTAAGCCGCGCCGGCTGTCGACCGACGAAAAGGCCCGGCGCCGCGCCGAACTGGAGAAGAAGGCGAAGCTGGCCGGAATCGTCGATACCGTGCGCGCCCATTTGGAGGTCCGCGCCACTCCTCGCCGTGATGGGGAAATCGGCGCCCTGCTCCGCGAAGCCCGTGAATTGTGCGAGCGGGGTGCCTGGGACGCCTTGATCGAATCCATCCCGATGTCTCGCTCGGCCTCGTTCGCCTTCCTTAAGGCTACAACCGCGTAAAAGAGTCCAAAATATCTTTTCAAATAAAATCAGAGGCTTAGTCGGTTTTATAGGTTGTGACGTGCAAACGCGCAACTAATAGGACCAAAAACGGGCCGAAATTTCGACTCCCCTCGCTTATAGTGTGAGCGCTGCGAACTCTCGCGCTCCGAATCCAAATATCTCTCAGAGCCTGTTCAAACCCGTTCCTCGGCAACGGGATTGGGCCGCGCGCTCGGTCGATTCCAAGGAACTCCAGAATGCGCTTTTTCAAAGTGAATCTCGACGAGATCGCCACTCGCGCAGTGCATGCTACGGCCCTTGCCGAAAATCGCTCCGCGAGCAACGCTGCGTCGCAATTAATTCGTGAAGCGTGGCGTCGTCGTGAGGCCGCGAAGGCTGCGCGGGCGTTGGCCGATCCCGCCATTGCCAGGCCCACGAGGGAGGCGACAGCACATCATGAGTAGCGAAACAGTCCGACTTTTAGAGGGGCTCGACGCGCTCCTTCCGCGGGATCGAACAGAACCGGTGGCGCGCTCACTTCATGAGACATTTGACGATGTCGAGGCGATCGCCTCTGACGCCAAGAAAATTGCAGCCAATCTTAGCCGGCATCTGAAGGGAGCGCCGGCCGAATTGGTGGGCTTCCTGTTGCGCCTGGAGCGCGTGTGCGGCGACTTTCTGCTCGGCATTCAGCATGCCCTCAGTAGCGTGAGCCCAGACGTGCGGACCCGGCTCGCCGACCGATAAGAATTGCCGACGGCAACGTCGGCTCCCAGCTCCCCGGTCGGCCACCGGGTGAGAATCGCGTGTGTTTGGAGGCCGCCGAGGCGCAATCCTCGGCGGCCATCTTCATTCCGAGCATGCGCAAAACCTCAAACCAAACACAACGCGAAAGCCACCATCAATGTCTAGGATCAGAACTATAAAACCCGAATTTTTTCGGCATGAGGAACTGTACGAGGCGGAGAAGGAATGCGGCCTGCCGCTCCGCGTAGCCTATCCGGCTCTCTGGACTGTCGCCGATCGTGACGGCCGTTTCCGCTGGCGCCCACGGGAGCTAAAGCTCGATTGCCTCCCCTATGATGATGTCGATTTCGTCGACGTCCTCGCTGCACTGGAGAAGGCAGGCTTTATCGTGGCCTACGAGGTTGGTGGCCAGCGATATGGCTGTATTCCTTCATTCCCCAGGCACCAGGTCATCAATCAGCGGGAAGCCTCGTCGAAACTTGCGTCCATGCCGGCCGGTGAAGCTTTGCACGCGCAAGGACCAGTGCACGCACAGGACGAGCCTGTGCACGCACATACAGAGCCTGTGCACGCACAGGACAAGCACTGTGGGGAACTGGAAGGGGAAAAGGAACAGGAACAGGAACAGGAACAGGAACAGAAGATCGAGCTTCGCTCGGCGCCTGCGACGCCTGCTGGCCCACCAAAATACACCGACGCGGTGCATGAGCTCTGGCAGGAAGGCGTGATCACCCTCCAACAGTTTGGGGTTGTAGAAAAGCTGGCCCGGTCAATGATTGGCAAGTGGCTGAAAGACACCGGCGACGATGCGCAAGGAGTTCTCGCCGCGATCCAGTTCGCGCGCGGGAAGCGGACCAACGACCCGATACCGCTCATTACCGCGGGCCTCAAGCTCAAAACAACGCCACCCCGGCATAAACCCGACCCCGTCATGGATGGCTTAAAGAGCGCGTATGACCGGGCTTTCGGCGACGACGACTTGGCAGCCGCGGCATAGGTGGCATCAGCATCATGGGAACAGGAACAGAACTTGCGATCGTCGCGCCGCTTCCAGCGCCCACGCCCCTCGCCCCACTCCCGCAACTCCCCGCCTGGGTCGAACGCATGGTGAGCGACGTTGCAGTCAATTGGCAGGAAAATCCGACGACCGGCCAGTGGTCGGATTGTTCGACCCTGCGGCAAGTGCCGACGGCCGCGCATCGCCACGAGCTGGAAAAGCACGCTGATCAGGTCCACCAACTGTTGGAGCAGAAGCCGGTCGCTTCCAAGGAATATGCAAAAAAGACCTTCGGTCTAATCGCAAAACTCATTCTCGCCAAGCCGGCGCGCAGCGGAGGCCCAGAAACGACCGAGGCCCGCGTTCAGGCATACGAAATGGCCTTAGACGATGTTCCGTGGTGGGCAGTCGGCGTCGCGATACGTAAGTGGCATCGTGGTCAATGCGGCCAATGGAATCAAAAAGACGATTTCAACTACCGTTTTGCCCCGGAGTCGGCCGACCTTCGCCAGATTGCCCAACGCGAGACCTACGCGCTGCGTGAGCGGCTCGATGACATCGACAAGGTACTGAGGGCTATCCCGTATCGCGACTCCACCGCTGAGCGCGAAAAGAACAAGGCTGCCATTCAGGAAATAAATGCCGAGTTCGGGTTTCGTCCGTCCTACGCGGGGGCGCGCGAGTGACGGGTTAGCAGGTGCCAAGCGGGCGCGCGCCTGACTACGATGGCCTGCTGCCTTCCTACGCGAAGCCGCCGACGACATTCACCGTCGCTGGATGGCGCTCGCAGCCCGGTGGGAGTCCGCGCCTGACGGAATTGAGCGTGGTCTCGGGCCTCATCCGGTACTGATCCGGGCCTGATCCGGTATGGCTCCGGCACGGTTTCGGAGCGTGCATTTTAGAAACAGGAATCCAGTGCCATGACTGCACCGAAAAGGCTCCGCTCCGTCAATGATCGGCGTTCCACATGGGCGCGCCGGCATCGCGACCTAGCCGCGGCCTTCACTGCCGATCTCGGCGCCGAGCTGTCGGCGGCTGATCGAGCCTTCGTCGACCATGCAGCGACCGTCGCCGTCGAATGCGAGCGGATGAAAACTCGGCAACTCAATGGCGAGGCGATCGATCTCGACGAACTGGTCAGGCTGTCCAACGCCCTGACCCGCGTCCGTAAGGAACTCGGGACGCACGCGGCTTCCAGCAAGGGCAAGAAGGAACTCAGTCTCGATGAATACTTGGCAGGCGAGGAATGACCGAGCTCACTATCATTGACGCGATGAACAGCCGGCGTCTGTTCGGGCGCTGGTTCAGGGGACCAAGCTGGGATGGATGGCGAGCAGTTCTGAAAGGAACCTATG
>DATCBO010000051.1:0-106591 GCA_036511795.1 Xanthobacteraceae bacterium | reverse complement strand
CCCGCGAGTGGCCCTATTTCGAGACATCCTGCCTGCGCGATGCCAAGCAGCCGTTCGGCCAGGCGCGTCAGGTCCGGCTGGTCTCCACTGACCGCCTGCCGCAATAGCTCGCCAACGCCGCGACGCGGCGTGCTGACGCTTCTAGTTGTCGACCTTGACGCCTGCCTTGGAGATAATGCCTGCCCATTTGTGCGTTTCAGTCGCCATGTATGACGCGAGCGCCGCGGGTGTGATGATCTGGGCTTCCAAATCGAGCTTCCGGTAGGCGTTTTCCACTTCCGGCGTCTTCAAGGCTTCGCCGAGCGCGGTACTCAGCTTTTGGATGATTGGCGTCGGCGTTCCAGCCGGTGCCAGCAGCCCGGTCCACAGGTTCTCCGTCAGCTGCGGATAACCGGCCTCGACGAATGTCGGCAAATTCGGCAATTGCGGGATTCTCTTTTCGCTTGTGACTGCGAGCGCACGTATCTTTCCGGATTGGATGTGAGGGAGCAGCACGGAGGTGCTGTCGATCATCATCTGCATCCGGCCGGCGAGGAGATCGATGACTGCCGGCCCCGCGCCGCGATAGGGCACTGCGGTGATCTTGATGTCGGCGGCAAGCTGCAATTGCACTCCCAACAGATGGGGCAGAGTGCCCGCCCCCGGGGTGCCGAAATTGATCTTGCCGGGATTGCTTTTCGCGTAGGCGATAAACTCTGGCACCGACTTGGCCGGTACCGATGGATGAACGGCGAGAATTTCCGGGCTGGAGGCGACGATGCCAACCGGCGCGAAGGCCTTCAGCGGATCGTAGTCGAGCTTGTAAAGCGACGGCGCAATAGTCAGGGATCCAGCCTGGTTGAGAAGCAGCGTATAACCATCGGGGTCGGCGCTGACCACGACATGGGCACCTACGGTTCC
The DNA here is from genome assembly GCA_036511795.1 of Xanthobacteraceae bacterium. Lineage (GTDB taxonomy): Bacteria > Pseudomonadota > Alphaproteobacteria > Rhizobiales > Xanthobacteraceae > BOG-931. The sequence goes on along the minus strand of DATCBO010000051.1, from coordinate 105,691 downwards.
GGCCGCGCCGCCCGGCCGGTTGTCGACCACGATAGTCTGGCCCAGCTTGGCTCCGAGGCTGTTCGCGAGGATGCGCGCCACCACGTCGGTTGGCCCGCCCGGCGGGTAGGGCACGATGAGGTGGATGGGGCGCGTCGGATAAGTCTGTGCGAGGGCCGGAAAAGGCACCGTGGACAACGCGGCGAATGTGGCGAGAACGGAGCGGCGATTAATGATCATGGCGTTGTTTCCGTCGTTTCAGATGCGACAGGAGAAGCCGCATCGGATGCCCATGCAAGGAGATCGCCAATCTAGCGCGGCGTTCGGCGTTTTGGCCAATTGTTCGCTGCCTTGACCCTGCCCCCTGCCCGCGTCTAAGAGCCACAGATACGTGGTGGATCGCCATGCTCGTGCTCATCGACAATTACGATAGTTTTGCCTTCAACCTGGTGCATTACCTGGGTGAATTGGGGGCGGAGGTCGCGGTGCACCGCAACGACAAGGTGACGAGCGCCGACGTCATCGGCGCCGATCCCGAGGCGATCGTGCTGTCGCCCGGCCCGTGCACGCCAAAGGAAGCCGGCATCTGCCTCGAACTGATCGCGCAGGCGTCAGACACGATTCCGATCCTCGGCGTCTGTCTCGGCCACCAGGCGATCGGCGATGCGTTTGGCGGCAAGGTGGTGCGCGCGCCAACGCCGGTTCACGGCAAGCTGTCTGAAATCCGCCATAGCGGCGAAAGCGTCTTCCGCGGCATCAACGCGCCGTTCCAGGCGACCCGCTACCATTCGTTGGTGGTCGAGCGCGCAAGTCTGCCAGCGGAACTTCACGTCACCGCCGATACCGATGATGGCTTGGTGATGGGGCTAGCGCATACGCGGCTGCCAGTGCACGGCGTACAGTTCCATCCTGAGAGCATCGCCTCCGAGCACGGCCACCTGATGCTGAAGAACTTTCTCGACATCGCCGCGGCGTGGAATGTGGCGACCGGGCGGCGTGGCGCGGCGTCAGATTCTGCGCGAACGGCGCACCACGCACCGGGACGAAGAACAGTACGGGCGCGGGTCAATTGAGGGGGATGCCGTGACCGATACATTCAGGGCACTGGTCGGCAAGGTGGCGACCGGCGCCACACTGGGCCGGGACGAAGCTGCGACTGCCTTCAGCCAAATGATGTCCGGCGAAGCGACACCGTCGCAGATGGGCGCGCTGTTGATGGCTTTGCGCGTGCGCGGCGAGACCGTTGATGAGATTACCGGTGCGGTCACCGCGATGCGCAGCAAGATGCTCCGTGTCGACGCGCCGCCGAACGCCATCGACGTGGTTGGTACCGGCGGCGACGCATCGGGCTCGTTCAACATTTCCACTTGCGCCGCGCTGATCGTTGCCGGCGCCGGCGTTCCGGTCGCCAAGCACGGCAATCGCGCGCTGTCATCGCGCTCCGGCGCCGCCGACGTGCTCGCCGCGCTCGGCGTCAACATCGACCTGACGCCGGAGAAGATCGCGCATTGCATCCGCGAGGCCGGCATCGGCTTCATGTTCGCGCCGGCGCATCATCCGGCGACCAAAAACGTCAATCCGACGCGCGTCGAACTTGGCACCCGCACCATCTTCAATCTGCTCGGCCCGCTGTCCAATCCGGCCGGCGTGCGCCGCCAGATGGTTGGCGTCTTCTCGAAGCAATGGACCGAGCCGCTCGCGGCGGTGCTGAAAAACCTCGGCGCCGAACAGGCCTGGGTCGTGCACGGCTCCGACGGTCTCGATGAAATCACCACGTCGGGTCCAACCAGCGTCAGCGCGCTGGAAAACGGCAAGATCACGAACTTTGAGATTTCGCCCGAGCAGGTCGGTCTGCCGAAGGTCAAGCCGGAGGCACTGCGCGGCGGCGACGCGGCCACCAATGCCAAGGCGGTCGAAGATGTGCTCGAAGGCAAGCCGAGCCCATACCGCGACGTGGCGCTGTTCAATGCGGCGGCGGCGCTGATCGTGTCCGGCAAGGCCAAGGATCTCAAAGGCGGCATGGAGCTTGCCACCCACGCGCTCGATTCCGGCGAGGCGGAAGGCCGGCTCGATCGGCTGATCGTGGTGTCGAACGATGGCTGACATTCTGGCCAAAATCGCCGCCTATAAGCGCGAAGAGATCGCGGCGGCGAAGCGCGCCCGCCCGCTCGCCGCCCTGGGGCAAGAGGCAATGGCGGCGTCTGCGCCGCGCGGCTTTTTGCGCGCGATCGAACGGCGAATATCGGCCGGCGAGTCCGCGCTGATCGCCGAGATCAAGAAAGCGAGCCCGTCGAAGGGGCTTATTCGCGAACGCTTTGACCCGCCGGCGCTGGCATCCGCTTACCAGGCGGGCGGCGCCACTTGTCTTTCCGTGTTGACCGATGCGCCGTCATTTCAAGGCAGCCTCGATTTTTTGTGTCAGGCGCGCGCCGCGAGCGCGCTGCCGGTGCTGCGCAAGGATTTCATGTACGACACCTACCAAGTGGCCGAAGCGCGGGCGGCGGGCGCCGATTGCATCCTCGTCATCATCGCCGCCGTCGACGATGCCTGTGCGGCCGACCTTGAGGCTGCGGCCTTCGCCCATGGAATGGACGCGCTGATCGAAGTTCACGATCAACAGGAACTTGACCGGGCGCTTCGCCTGAAATCGCGGCTCATCGGCATAAATAACAGAAATCTAAAAACCTTTGAGACCTCGCTGACGACCTGCGAGCGGCTGGCACCAAACGTCCCCGCGGGCTACGCTTTGGTCGGGGAGAGCGGAATAGAGTCGCCGGCCGATCTCGCACGCCTCGCCAAGGTCGGGATTTCGACCTTCCTGGTCGGCGAAAGTTTGATGCGGCAGGACGACGTCGCGGCGGCGACACGCACCCTGCTCGCCCGCAAGCCTGCACTTGCGTCGGCGCGGTAGGGCCGTGGCCCGGCGTCCCAGCAAACTGTCGCATCTGACAGCCGGCGGCGAGGCACGCATGGTCGACGTGTCTGCCAAGGCGAGTACGGAGCGGGTGGCGATTGCTGAAGGCCGTGTGTTGATGCAGCCGAAAACGCTCGAGATCGTACGCAGCGGCAATGCCAAGAAGGGCGACGTGCTCGGCGCCGCCCGCATTGCCGGCATCATGGCGGCCAAGCGCACCCACGAACTGATTCCGCTCTGCCACCCGCTGCTGCTCACTCAAGTCGAGGTCGACGCCGTCCCCGACCCGAAGCTGCCGGGCGTTGCCGTGACGGCACGGGTCAAGGTCGCCGGCCAGACCGGCGTTGAGATGGAAGCACTGACCGCCGTGTCGGTCGCCTGCCTCACCATCTACGACATGGTCAAGGCGGTCGAGCGCGGCATGCGCATCGAAGGCATCCGGCTGGTTGAGAAGAGCGGCGGCAAGAGCGGCCATTTTCGCGCAAAGGAATCTTGATCGTGGCGTTGCTGTCGGTTGCGCAAGCGTTGGAGCAGGTTCTGGCTCAGGCAGAGCCACTGCCCGCGGACGAAGTGCCGCTCGCCGATGCTGACGGCCTGGTGCTCGCCTACGATCTCAAGGCGCGCCGTACCCAGCCGCCTGCCGACGTGTCGGCCATGGACGGATACGCCGTGCGCGCTGCTGATGTGGCGAGCGCGCCCGCACGACTCAAAGTGATTGGCGAAGTCGCTGCCGGCCGCCCATTCGCCGCGGCGTTGGCGCCCGGCGAAGCCGCGCGCATCTTTACCGGCGGTGTGTTGCCGCAAGCCGCCGACACGGTGGTGATTCAGGAATTGACCACGCGCGACGGCGATATCGTCGAAGTGCAGAAGCCGGCGGCGCTCGGCCGCAACGTTCGCCCAAAGGGGCTCGATTTCCGCGCCGGCGAACGGCTCCTGGCCAAAGGCCACCGGCTGACGCCGCGCGACCTGCAGTTGGCCGCCGGCATGAACCATCCGCTGCTGCCGGTGCATGGCCGGCCGAAGCTCGCGCTGTTTGCCACCGGCGACGAATTGGTGCCGCCCGGCGAGGAGCCAGGCCCGGGGCAGATCGTCTATTCCAACGGTTTTGCGCTTGCCGCGCTCGCCCGCGCCGAAGGCGCAACCGTCATCGATCTCGGCGTCGTCGGCGACAAACTCGATGACACTATCGCCAAGGTGCGCCGCGCCCGCGAATCCGGCGCCGATATCCTGGTGACGACCGGTGGCGCCTCGGTCGGCGAATACGATATGGTGCAGAAGGCGTTCGCCGCCGAGGGCATGGCGCTCTCGTTCTGGAAAGTCGCGATGCGGCCCGGCCGCCCGCTGATGCACGGCAAGCTCGGCGCCATGCACGTCCTCGGCCTGCCCGGCAACCCGGTTTCCTCCTATGTGTGCGCGTTTCTGTTCCTAGTGCCCCTGATCCGGCGGCTCGCCGGACGCAGCGACCTCGTGCGGCCGACCGAAAACGCGGTGCTCGGCTGCGACCTCGCCGCCAACGACGAGCGCGCCGATTATCTGCGCGCAACCTTGAGCAAGGGCCCGAACGGCGACGTCGCGACGCCGTTCCCGACCCAGGACAGCTCGATGATGGCGCCTCTCGCCAAATCCGACTGCCTTGTTGTCCGGGAGCCATTCGAGCCACCCGCCAAGGCGGGCAGCCCCTGCGTGATTATGCGACTCGACCGCTAAACCGCACCGGCGAATCGGCACGCCTTGATTCTGTCTGACGCTGTTCGGCGCGGCGCCAAGGGGTCATTGAGCGGCCGCTCCTGAATCGCGAGCGCGCGCCAAAACCGTTAAATTCGAGCGTTAAGCGGCGCTTGGCAGGCGCGCTCCACTTGTTCACGTCAAATTAAGCGCTTGCGGAACACATATGGAACGGATAGTGTCCGTTCACGATTTGTTTCGACATGTCCGCCGAAACCGATCCGCAGATGACCTGCCCTCCAGGACGAGACCGGGGCCAGATGGGGAAGCGCTAATGCTCACTCGTAAGCAAGCCGAGTTGTTGCGGTTTATTCACGAGCGTCTCAAGGAGGCGGGAGTGCCGCCTTCATTCGACGAAATGAAGGACGCGCTGGACCTGCGCTCCAAATCCGGCATCCACAGACTGATCACGGCGCTCGAGGAGCGCGGCTTCATCCGCCGCCTGCCGAACCGGGCGCGCGCCATTGAGGTGATCAAGCTGCCGGAATCGATTGCCCACGGCATCAGCTCGGCACGCTCGCGCGGTTTCACGCCGAGCGTGATTGAGGGCAATTTGGGCCGTGTCCGTGCAGCCTCCGAAGATGACGGCGGCCGCCCTGTCGCCGTGCCGGTCATGGGCCGCATCGCCGCCGGCACGCCGATCGAAGCAATCCAGACGCGCAGCCACACCATCAACATGCCGCCGGACATGCTGAGCACCGGCGAACATTTCGCCCTTGAGGTGCGCGGCGATTCGATGATCGAGGCCGGAATCCTCGACGGCGACATCGCGTTGCTCAAGCGCACCGACGCGGCCGATACCGGCGACATCGTCGTGGCGCTGATCGATGACGAAGAGGCGACGCTGAAGCGCTTCCGCCGCCGTGGCGCCTCTATCGCGCTCGAACCTGCCAATACCGCCTACGAAGTGCGCATCCTGCCGCCGAACCGCGTGCGCATTCAGGGCAAGCTCGTGAGCTTGTTCCGACGGTATTGATATCGAGGCTTTCTGGGCTCGACTCCCTTCGTCATGGCCGGGCTCGTCCCGGCCATCCACGTCTTAGGCCGGTTCAGCATTCGAAGACGTGGATGCCCGGCACGAGGCCGGGCATGACGGACCAGAGTTTGTCATCGGCGTGTTGAAGTCGGCTGCGTGTGCGGACGATCACCCGCCGCTCCCGGCCACCTTCGCCCAGGTGTCGCGTAAACCCACTGTGCGGTTGAACACCGGGCGCTCGGGCGTCGAATCGATGTCCGGACAGAAATAGCCTTGGCGCTCGAATTGCACCGCGTCGCCCGCATTGTGGCCTGCCAGCGCAGGCTCGATGCGCGCGTCGGTGATCGATTCAAGCGAATTTGGACTGATATCAGCGGCGAAATTACCGGCATTCGGATCGGGACGGCTGAACAGCGGATTGTAGAGGCGCACTTCGGCAACACGGGAATCCGTGGCTGACACCCAATGCAGCGTCGCCTTCACCTTGCGGCCGTCCGGCGCGTTGCCGCCGCGCGTCGCCGGATCGTAGGTGCAGCGCAACTCCACCACCTCGCCCGCCGGATTCTTGATGACCTCCCGGCAGGTAATGAAAAAGGCATAGCGCAGCCGCACCTCGCGGCCCGGCGCCAGACGGAAAAATTTCTTCGGCGGATTTTCCATAAAGTCGTCGCGCTCGATGAAAAGCTCGCGGGTGAAGCGGATCTTTCGTGTGCCGGCATCCGGCCGTTCGGGATGATTGACCGCCTCGATGTCCTCACCGCCGCCGTCCGGATAATTCTCGATCACGACTTTGAGCGGCCGCAACACCGCCATGCGGCGCTCCGCTGACTTGTTGAGGTGCTCGCGGATGGCGAATTCCAGCATCCCCATGTCGACCACGCTATTGGCCTTGGCGACGCCGATGCGCTTGACGAAATCGCGGATCGACGCGGGCGGCACGCCGCGGCGGCGCAAGCCCGCCAGCGTCGGCATGCGCGGATCGTCCCAGCCATCGACATGGCCGCCGCGAACAAGTTCGGTCAGCACGCGTTTCGACAGCACCGTGTAGGTGAGGTTGAGCCGCGCAAACTCGTACTGATGCGGGTGCGACGGTACCGGCAGATTGTCCAAAAGCCAGTCGTAGAGCGGCCGATGGTCCTCGAATTCGAGCGTGCAGATCGAATGCGTAATGCCTTCGATGGCGTCGGACTGGCCATGGGCGAAATCGTAATTCGGATAGATGCACCACTTCTTGCCGGTGCGCGGATGCTCGGCGTGCAGGATGCGATAGAGCACCGGATCGCGCAGATTGATGTTGCCCGAGGCCATGTCGATCTTGGCGCGCAACACGCGCGCGCCATTCGGAAACTCGCCGGCGCGCATGCGGCGAAACAGATCGAGATTTTCCTCGACGCCGCGCGACCGATACGGGCTTTCGGTGCCCGCCTCGGTCAGCGTGCCGCGCGTTAGCCGCATCTCCTCCTGGGTCTGGTCGTCCACGTAGGCGTTGCCGGCGCGGATCAGTTGCTCGGCCCACTCGTAAAGCTGCTCGAAATAGTCCGATGCGTGGTAGAGATTCTTGCCCCAGTCGAAGCCGAGCCAGCGCACATCGCGCTCGATCGCGTCGATATATTCCTGATCTTCCTTGGTCGGATTGGTGTCGTCGTAACGCAGATTACACTTTCCGCCGAACTCCTCGGCGACGCCGAAATTCAGGCAGATCGACTTGGCGTGGCCGATGTGCAGATAGCCGTTGGGTTCGGGCGGAAAGCGAGTGACGATCGCCTTGTGCAGGCCCGATGCCAGATCGGTGCGCACAATGTCGCGGATAAAATCCTGGCCCGCTTCGCGTGCCGTCGTGTCGGGCAGTGTCATGGCGTGATCTGCTTCGAATCCTATATGAGCGGCCGCATATCCAGGCCCCACGTCGATTCCAAGGCGGCATCAGCGCGGGCCGGAGTGGACAAATTGGCCCTCCAGGTCAAGTCCGCCAGTCCGTCAGTCCGTCCGGCCTTCACCTTCGCGCATTAGCTTCTCTTACGGCCCATCTGTGCTACACGGGCGCGGCGTTTGCGAGGAATCTGACCCGGCATGACCGTCGTCACGCGCTTTGCCCCCTCCCCGACCGGTTTTCTGCACATCGGGGGCGCCCGCACGGCCCTGTTCAACTGGCTCTATGCGCGCGGGCGCGGCGGCAAGATGCTTTTGCGCATCGAGGACACCGACCGCGAACGGTCGACGCAGGCTGCCATCGACGCCATCCTTGATGGACTGAGCTGGCTCGGTACCGCCTGGGACGGCGACCCCATCTACCAATTCTCCCGCGCCGCGCGGCACCGTGAAGTTGTCGGGCAGATGCTTGCGTCGGGGAACGCCTACCGCTGTTATTGCAGCCCTGAAGAACTGGCGAAGATGCGCGAAAAAGCGCGCGCCGAGGGCCGCACGCGCCTCTACGACGGCACGTGGCGCGACCGCGATCCGTCGCAGGCGCCGCCGGGTGTTGCGCCGGCCATTCGCCTCAAGGCGCCGCTGACCGGCGAAACGGTCGTCGAAGATCAGGTCCAGGGCCGCGTGGTGTGGCAAAACGAGAACCTCGACGATCTCGTGCTGCTGCGCTCCGACGGCACGCCGACCTACATGCTCGCTGTCGTGGTGGACGACCACGACATGGGCGTCACCCACATCATCCGCGGCGACGACCATCTGACCAACGGCGCGCGACAAAAGCAAATCTACGAGGCATTGGACTGGCCGGTTCCGGTAATGGCGCATATCCCACTGATCCACGGGCCCGACGGTTCCAAGCTCTCCAAGCGCCACGGTGCACTGGGTGTCGACGCCTATCGGGCCATGGGCCACCTGCCGGCGGCGTTACGCAACTATCTCGTCCGCCTTGGTTGGAGTCACGGCGATCAGGAAATCTTCTCAACCGAGGAGATGATCGCCGCATTCGACCTGCCTCAGATTGGCCGGTCGCCGGCGCGATTCGATTTCGCCAAGCTCGAAAATCTCAATGGCCACTACATCCGGCAAAGTGCGGACGCCGAGCTTTTGGCCGCGATGGACCAATTGCTGCCGCATCTCGCCAATGGCAAAGCGCTTGCCGCGAAGCTGACGCCGCCAGTGCGCGCGCAGTTCCTGGCCGCCATGCCAAGCCTGAAGGAGCGCGCCAAGACTCTGGTCGACCTGATTGACAGTGCAAATTTTCTGTTCGCCGACCGGCCATTGCCGTTGGATGACAAGGCCAACGCCCTGCTGACCGAGCCGGCCAAAACGCTGCTGAGCGAATTAACGCCCGAACTGGCGGCCGTGGAGCCATGGACCAGCGAGGCGACCGAACAGGCGGTGCGCGCCTTCGCCGAACGGCGCGGCGCCAAGCTTGGCGCGGTAGCGCAGCCGCTGCGCGCCGCCCTCACCGGCCGCACCACGTCGCCGGGGATCTTCGAGGTGCTTGTGCTGCTCGGCAAGGCCGAGAGCCTGGGGCGCATTGCCGATCAGGTGGCCGGTTCTGAAATCCGTGCGCATAGCGCAGACAGGTGATTTGGACCCAAATTGGCGGCATAGTTCCCGGTCAGAGGCCGATATTATTCGGGACGGCAGGGGTGAGGATTGCACACCATGGCGGACGATGCCACGCTGGCCGACCAGGCAGCCGAACAGTCATTTCTTTATGACGCCTTCATCAGCTACCGGCATGTCGATCGCGACCGCAAATGGGCGGAATGGCTGATCGCAGCGCTGGAGGGTTATCGGGTCCCCAAGGCGCTACAGGAACGCGGACTGCCGCCGCGGCTGCGCAAGATCTTTCGCGACGAGGACGAGCTTCCCTCCTCGGCCGACCTCAACGATCAGATCAAGGCGGCGCTTGTCTCCTCGCGATTTCTGATCGTCGTCTGCTCGGCCTTTACGCCGCGCTCGAAATGGGTTGAGCGTGAAATTCAGATTTTCAACGAGCTGGGCCGCAGCGATCAAATTCTGGCGCTGTTGACGGAGGGAGAGCCCGGCGACTCATTCCCAGACGCGATGCTGGTGCACTACCGCGAGGTGGTCGATGCCGACGGCAGCAAGCGGACCGTCAAGGAGGACAAAGAACCGCTCGCCGCCGACGTGCGGCTGCGACCGGGCGTTTCGGCTGATACATCCAAGCGCCTGGCGCTGCTCCGCCTTGTTGCCGTCATCCTGGGCGTCAAATTCGACGATCTGCGCCAGCGCGAGCAGCAACGCGAACGCAAGCGACACCTGACCTGGATGGCACTCGCGGCGGCCTTCATTTTGTTCGTCGTCGGCGGCGGCGGGGTCTATTGGGACGTCACGCGGCCGCAAACGGCTCATTACAGGAATTTGGTCTGGCGCTGGGGGCTGCCGCGGGGCGCTTGGACGATCGACGCGGCGACGCACGCGCGTCTTCCACACAGCTACAGCGTCGTCACGCAGCGCGGCAAGGTGATCGAGGTGCGTTATGACGGTTGGCTTGTCTCGCAAGCAGACGAGGCGCGCTGGGTCGTGCATTATGCGGACGATGGCTCTCCACAAAAGATAGAAGTCTTCAGCGAAACCGGCCGTCTGCTTCGGGAAGAGGTGCTCAACCGCAGCGGGCCGGGCAACAAGATGATCGTGAGCTTTGAACGCTATGGAATCCCCCTGGCGCAGGAAGCGACGCACGACCTGCTGACTGATCCGACCAACGGAAATTCAGCACCCGCCCAGAACAAGTCCGAGATCACCCGCCACGAACTGACATTTGACGCCACCGGATCTCCAATCGAAGTCCGTTATGAAGGTAATTGGGGCACGCTGCAGCATGACGCGCAGGGCAGCTTCGGCGAGCGTTACACCTATTCACAGGAGGGGCTCGTTCTGCGCAGCAGCGAAATCGGTCCGAATAGCGAGGACATAACGTTAAAGAACGGCGTGCATGCAGTGACGTCGAGCTACGATGAGGACGGCCGACTGGTGCAACGCACCCTGCTGGGCGAGGACGGGCGACCGATCAACGGTTCTGACGGATACGCCTATTTCGTTCGCGATTATCACCCATCGGGCTATGACGCCGATACGGTGCAGACCTCTTACGGCGCGGATGGAAAGCCGGCGCTGGGCAGCGACGGTTATTCGAAACTGATCGCCCAGCATGATGAGCATGGCAACAACACGGAAGTTACGTTTGCCGGGACAGACGGCAAGCTCATAACGGCGAAGAACGGCTATGCCGTGTTGAAGCGAAGATTCGACGATCGAGGACGTGTCGTTTGGGTGGGCTTTTTTGACGCCAACGGCCAGCCAACGTACAGCACTTACGGCTACGCGAGCGATGTATTGTCGTATGATCAGCATAACAACGTTACGGAATTCGATTATTTTGACGTTGATGGCAAGCCTGCGATTAGCAAAGGCGGTTTCGCCAAAATGACGAGGGCATACGACGCGCATGGCAACTTGATCAGCGAGACTTACGTCGCGGTCAACGGAAGGCCAACATTCAACTTGAACCATTGTGTTGCGATTACACAAGTCTTCAATGAACGGGATCAACGAACGGAATTTAACTGTTTCGGTGCTGACAGTAAGCTAAGCTTGGGCAAAGACGGAGTGGCTGAGACCAAGTACAGCTATGACGCACGCGGCAATGAGATTGAGCGCGCGTTCTTTGGCGTTGACGGCAAACCGACGTTGGGCCTTAACGGATTCTCCGGCTTGCGCCAGACCTTCGATGATCGTGGACTCTTACTCTCTGCAACTTATTTCGGAGTCAACGGCGAGCCCGTGTTGTCCAGGGAAATTGGCGCCACTACCTTTCGCTACGGCTACGACGTCCATGGAAACTCCACCGAAGCTCGGTTCTTTGGGGTCGACGGAAGACCCATTCTCGCTCATGGCGGCGTCGGTACGGTTCGTTCTACCTATGATGACAGGGGCCGTCTTATCGACGTCAGAATGTTCGGGACAGATGGCAAGCCGATAGCGACTTTCCAAGGTGTCTCTCGTGGCACGATCAGCTACGATTCAAGAGGCAATGTAATCGAGCGTGATTTCTTTGGCGTCGATGGGAAACCAACTCTCGGCCGAGCGGGCAACGCCGCGCTGCGTTTTCGATACGATGATGAAGGCAATTTGATCGAAGCCACCAGTTTAGGCATCGACGGCAAACCTGTGCTCGCGGCGGCCGGCATCGCCACCTTCCGCCAAGCGTTCGATGGGCGGCACAATCGCATTGGAATTTCTTATTATGGCGCAGATGGCAAACTGGTTCTGAGTAAAGAGGGACTTGCTCGTGCGACTTACGCGTATGACTCGCGCGGCAACGCCATCAAGACCGGCTATTTCGACCTGGATGGCAAGCCCACGCTCGGCTTCGGCGGCTTTGCCGGCTTCCGCCAGGCGTTCGACGATCGGAACAACTTGGTGACGAAAGTTTTCTTTGGCCTCGACGGCGAGCCTATCAACGTCCGAGACGGGGGCTATGCCAAGGTGACCTGGACCTATGATGGCCGCGGCGATCTGCTCGAAGAATCCTATTTCGGCGCCGACGGGAAGCCCGCTCACAGCGATGGCGTGGTGACCATCAAATATACCTACGATGACCTGGGCCGCCAGAGCAAGGTGACATACCTAGACGCGCGAGACCGCGAAATGCACATGGAACTCGTGGTGCAACGCGTTGTACCCGGGGGCAATGGCGCGCAGGCCGGGCTCATGCCCGGCGATCATATCCTCTCGTACAACGGTCAACAGGTCAATTCCGTCAAACAAATCGAGGAGTTGACGACGAGCGGCAACTTTCCTTTCCGAACGGTGGCTGTGCGGCGCGGATCCCAAATCATTACGGTACAAGTGGAGCGCGGGAATTTGGGAACTTATATTGCGTTAGCCCGCGTTAGCGAGCCGTCAGCGGTCGCCGCTCCAGCACAACCACCTGTTCCCTCTCGCTGAGCTGGTCGGTAGCGCGCGGTGGCAGCGCCCATAGGGGGCGCAGCCGCCGAAAGCTCCGCTCAAGTCGTCCGTAAACCTACGTAGCGACTGGTCGTCAAATCTCGCGTCACGGCGCCATCTTGCGGTGCACACAGGGTTGCGCTACCTCAATAGAGTCGGGCCGAATGTGCCGTCCCGACCGCTTCGGCCGGTTTTGGCCGCGCTCGTGGTGCAGCCCTGGGTGCCACATAGCAAGGATACGATTCATGGACGCGAAAACCGGCGCCAACATCAAGACCGGCAAGCTTTCGCTCGGCGATAAGACCTATTCGTTCCCCATGTATGACGGCACCATCGGCCCGGAGGTGCTGGATGTCAGCAAGCTTTACGCCGAGACCGGCATCTTCACCTACGATCCGGGCTTCACCTCGACCGCCTCGTGCGAATCCAAGATCACCTACATCGACGGCGACGAGGGCGTGCTGCTCTATCGTGGTTACCCGATCGAAGACTTGGCCGAGCACGGCGACTTCCTCGAAACCTGCTACCTCCTGCTCTACGGCGAACTGCCGACCGCCACGCAGAGGGCCGACTTCGTCGATCGCGTGGTCCATCATACGATGGTCCACGAGCAGATGAGCCGCTTCTTCCAGGGTTTCCGGCGCGACGCCCACCCGATGGCCGTGATGGTCGGCTCCGTGGGAGCGCTGTCGGCGTTCTACCACGACTCGACCGATATCACCGATCCGACGCAGCGGATGATCGCCTCGATTCGCATGATCGCCAAAATGCCGACGCTGGCGGCGATGGCCTACAAATATTCGGTCGGCCAGCCTTTCATGTATCCGGACAACTCGCTCGACTACGCCTCGAACTTCCTGCGCATGTGCTTTTCGGTGCCCTGCGAACCCTACAAGGCCAATCCGGTTCTGGCCCGCGCCATGGACCGCATCTTCACGCTGCATGCCGATCACGAACAGAACGCGTCGACCTCGACGGTGCGGCTTGCTGGCTCGACCGGCGCCAATCCGTTTGCCTGTATTGCTGCCGGTATTGCCTGCCTGTGGGGACCGGCGCACGGCGGCGCCAACGAGGCGGCGCTGAAAATGCTGGGCGAGATCGGCAGCGTCGATCGTATTCCCGAATACATCAAGCGCTCGAAGGACCCGAACGATTCGTTCCGTCTGATGGGCTTCGGCCACCGCGTCTACAAAAACTACGATCCTCGCGCCAAGCTGATGCAGAAGACCTGCTACGAAGTGCTCAGCGAGCTCGGCATCAAGGATCCGCTGCTCGACGTGGCCATGGAGCTGGAGAAGATCGCGCTCCACGACGACTATTTCGTCTCGAAGAAACTTTATCCGAACGTCGATTTCTATTCGGGTATCACGCTGCGTGCGATGGGCTTCCCCACCACCATGTTCACGGTGCTGTTCGCATTGGCCCGCACCGTCGGCTGGATCGCCCAGTGGAAGGAAATGATCGAAGACCCGCACCAGAAGCTTGGCCGCCCGCGCCAGCTCTATACCGGAGCGCCGCGGCGCGATTATGCGCCGATCTCAAAGCGCCGATAGGCGCGGCGAGACCGCCGTTACGTGTCGCGGACCGACGGATGAAATAGTTCGTCGACCTCAAGGCGCCGCCCGATCAGACCCTGGTCGTGGCTGTACATGATGAACTGTTCGAGGTTTCTGCGGTTGGCGGCAACGCCGAACACCCATGGATCCTTGCCGAAGGCCTTGCGCTCGCGCTCGTAGTAGCGCCGCCCGAAGGCGAGGCTCGACCAGTTCGGGTCGGAAAAATAATCCCAAGCGATTTCTCGCGCGTGCTGGAACGACCCGATCAGGCCGCGGCATAGTGCCGGATGCGCATCGGCGATCTCGGTGCGGATCGCCAGGATGTGCATGATTGGCCACCAGCCATATTTTTTGAAATAGCGGGCTTCCTCGGCATCCGCGTCGGTGAACAGGCGGCGCACCGCGATCTCGCCGCCCATGATCGAGGGAGGCGGATGCGGTTGGATCACGGCGTCGCAGCCGCCATCACGCAAAAGGTGGCCGACATCGGTCCCTTTCGGCAAAACTTCGATCTTTGCGCCAGCCTTGGGCTGGAATTCGATTTTTTCTTCTTCTTCGAGCAGCCAGTGGATGTCCTCCCACGGCGTGTCGTATTCGAATTTCAGATCGCCCTTGGCCAGTAGCGAGAGCGTGGTCTGGAATGAGCGGATCGCGACGCGCTTGCCGCGCAACTCCGATGGCTTGGTGAAAGGACTGTCCTCGCGGACGAAGAAAAGGCCGGCGCTGAACAGCCGGCGGGGAAACACGGGAATTCCGATGATCGGCCGCTTGCGGTCGATAGCCATCAGAAACGTCGACATCGAAAATTCGGCGATGTCGAATTTGCCTTGCAGCATGCCGCCGTGGCGGTCGACGCCTCCGGCGAGCGGATGGGATTGCCCGACCTGCAACGGCTTGAGCGTGTAGCCTTCCGGTTGCCGCGCGGTGCCGTCGAAGAACGGCATGTGGCGGTCGTAGCGGTCAAGCGCGAGCGTCAAGTCCAACGTGCGGCCTCCGGTTTCCGAATGATGCCAAAACTTCAGCGCGGGTCATACGCCCATGTCAGATAAGCGCCGGCCCAGGTGAAACCGCCGCCGAAGGCCGCGAGCAACAAGTGGGCGCCGGCCTTGAGCTTCGGCTCGTAGTCCCACAGGCAGAGCGGGATCGTGGCATTGGTGGTGTTGCCGTATTTTTCAATGTTGATCATGACCCGCTCAGCCCGCAGCTTCAAGCGGTCGGCGGTCGCCTCGATGATCCGACGGTTGGCCTGGTGTGGCACCACCCAATCGATATCGTCGCCGGTCAGCCGATTGCGCTTCATTAGCGTGGTGGCGACCTCGACCATGCGCGCGACGGCAAATTTGTAGACGGCTGCCCCCTCCTGGTGGACGTGATGCAGGCGCTGAGCCACCGTTTCGGCGGTTGGCGGCATGCGGCTGCCGCCGGCCTTCTGGTGCAGGTGAGGCATACCGGCTCCATCCGAACCGATCAGCGTGTCGATGATGCCGTACTTTCGGCTCGGCTCGAGCAGCACCGCGCCCGCGCCGTCGCCGAACAGCACGCAGGTGGCCCGATCGGTATAGTCGATAATCGACGACATCTTGTCGGCACCGACCACGACAATCTTGCGATAGGCGCCCGTCGCGATGAATTGGGCTGCGATGGTCAGCGCGTACAAGAATCCCGAGCACGCGGCCTGGACGTCAAAGCTGCCGACATTGCGGATGCCGCACATGTCGCAGATCAGATTCGCGGTCGATGGAAAGACGAAATCCGGCGTCGTGGTGGCGCAGATCAAGAGATCGACCTCACCGGGCGGGGTTGCGGTCTTAGCCAATAGCCCGCGAACGGCTTCGGCACCCATATGCGACGTGCCAAGCCCCTTCCCCGTCAGAATGTGCCGCTCCTTGATGCCGGTCCGCTCCATGATCCACTCGTCGCTGGTCTCGACCATTTGCGCGAGCTTCGCATTGGTCAGCACGTCGGGCGGCACGTAGCCGTGCACGCCGGTAATCGCGGCGCGCGGCGGAGCTTTCCGGACCGGCTTTTTTCTCGCTGGGCTCACGCGGATCGCTTGGCTGTTGGGTCAAAGTGGGAGGGCCTGCCCGCGCCCTTAGCAGGATGGCCGCCGCATTGGTAGAGCGGTGCGGAACGCACGGCGACTAACATGCGAGCGCCGCTGCGCTGACGGCACCGATGTCGCGGCGGCCGTGCCGGGCGGTATCAAGCACGATGGCCGCGGCCTTCCCGCTGGGCGACATGGTGCCGATACCCATGATCGAATCAAGTCTTTGGAAAGCGGCCACCTGCCGCTGCCGCTGTGGCGTATCGCTCAACAGCGGAATAACCGCCTCGGCGAGATTATCCGCCGTACAATCGCGCTGAAGAAACTCCGGGACGACATTTTCACCAATCACCAGGTTGGCGAGAATGACAGTCGAAATCTCCGGTGTCCGCGCCGCGCGGAAGACGAGTTCCTCGATAAGCGACAGCCGATAAGCCGCAACGGTTGGAACCGCCGCAAGCGCCAGTTCCAGCGTGACGGTGCCGGACGCCGCGAGAGCCGCTCGCGCCGCGCGGAATGCCGCCCACTTCTCCGCCGGCTCGCTGACGATGCGCGGCTGCAACGGCCATCCGGCGACGTTCTCGCGTATCCGCGTAAGAAGATGCGGCACGGTCGGCAGCACCAAGTCCAACGGGCCGGCCCGCTCCGCGACACGCGCGATCGCGGTACCGAATGTCGGCAACAGCTGCCTCAACTCGCTCGACCTGCTGCCCGGTAGCACGAGGACGAGCGGCGGATCGCTGCGCCGTCGCCCCAGCTCATCGGCATTGGGGCGCAGTTCGGCGATCCGCTCGATCATGGGGTGGCCAACATAGACGCAGGGCGGCCCCCCGAGACGCAGGTACGCCGCAGGCTCGAACGGCAAAATCGCCAGCACGCAATCGATGTAGGCGCGCATCGTCCGCGCCCGCCACGGCCGCCACGCCCAGACCGACGGCGAGACATAATCGAGAATAGGGATGGACGGCGCCAGACGCCGTACGCGGCGCGCAACCCGATGGGTGAAATCGGGACTATCGATGATGACGAGGGCGTCCGGTCGCGCCGCGACTATTGCGTCGGCGGTCTCGCGGATGCGGCGCAAGATCAGCGGCAGGCGCCGCGGTATCGCCGCCAGGCCAACGATCGAGAGGTCCTCGATCGCGAACGGACTGGCGATGCCGGCCGCCGCCATGGCCCGGCCCCCAACACCGGCAAGATTGAGCCGGCCCCGCTCACGCTCCATCAGGGCGTGCGCCAGCGCCGCGCCCAATGCATCGCCGGATTCCTCGGCCGCGATCAGATAAAACGTCAGCGGACGCTGCGAGCTGGCGGTGGTCATGGCCGCGCCTCGGACACACCAGCAAGAAAGATTCCGGCATCGTCGGCGGCCGCGACGGTTTCAGCGGCGTCGGCGATGATCGTATTCCCGGCAGCGACAGCGATTCCTGCAAGTCCGGCGCGCGCCGCGTTGGTTACGGTCGCTGGTCCGATCGCCGGCAGA
The DNA here is from genome assembly GCA_036511795.1 of Xanthobacteraceae bacterium. Lineage (GTDB taxonomy): Bacteria > Pseudomonadota > Alphaproteobacteria > Rhizobiales > Xanthobacteraceae > BOG-931. Next base: position 88,105 of record DATCBO010000051.1, on the reverse strand, counting down.
TCGAAGCGCCTATCCTGGGCAGGCTTCGGCGCCTTGACCAGAACGCCGACGCGCTCCGGCGTCGCGACCCGCCCCTGCCGGCGCAAATCGGCGAGGCGAAGGAGGAGATTATCGGTGCCTTCCGCGGCCTCAACAGCGAGCACATGGTTGTCGGCAACGGCCACAGCTTGACCGACGTCGAACGGCCCCATTGCCGCAATCAAGTCGAGCGCGCGGGCGATATCGGACCGATCGCGCGCCGATGGCTGATGGCGTCCAAGCGTGCCTTCGGGCACGATGATGTCGGAAGCCACGTCCTTGAGGCCAACCAGCCGCAAGCCCGCCTCCTCCATCATTTTGCCGATACTCGACAGCAGCCAGTCATCGCCGCCGCGGAACGCGTTAACGATGCGCGGCATGAGACGGATAGTCTGCCAATCGAGCCGGATCTGCCAGAGCGGCGGCCTTAGCAGCGTGCCGATCAGCAGTACATCCCGGCAGCCCTCATCATTCGCCAGCCGGCGAAATCGGCCGACCTGCCCAAGCGCCACCCAATGGTGCGGGTGGCGTTCGACAAATGAAGCTTCGGCCCAACCTTTGACGGCAAACATCACCGCCCGGCGACCACGTCTTGTAACCGCCTCTGCGACCGCCCCCGGGAAGCTGCCGCCGCCACAGATGATGGCGATGGGTTCGCCCGGCTCCTGGCCGCCTACCGCACCGGCCAAGGCTTCAACGTCAGGCCGCATCGTCGCGGTGCTCTTCGGATTCGCGGTTGCTCCGCGCCAGCATCAGCCGGCGCGCGCCGCCGTCGCGAATGAATTCAACGATCTTTGCTACCAGGGCATCGTCGGCAAAATCGCGCGCCACGGCGTCGAGGCGCTCGGCAAACACGCCCCCACCAAAAAACAGCGCTCGATAGGCGTCGCGCAGCCGATGCAAGTGCAGCCGCGTGACGCCGCGCCGCCGCAGGCCGACGACGTTCAGTCCAACGAGGTTGGCGATATGGCCCTTGGCAAAGCCGTACGGAATGATGTCGCCGGCTGCGCCAGACAGACCAGCCATCATGACGCCCTCGCCGATGCGGACGTACTGATGGATGGCGGCATGGCCGCCGAGAAAGACGTTGTCGCCGACGGCGACGTGCCCCCCGAGCACAACGTTATTCGCCAGTGTCACGGCGTTACCCACATGGCAATCATGACCGACATGGGCGCCGACCATGAACAGGCAGCCCTCGCCAATGCTGGTCAGCCCGCCGCCATCCTCGGTGCCGGTGTTCATGGTGACACCTTCGCGCAACTCGCAACGCGACCCAACAACAAGGCGCGTGGCTCCGCCACGGTAGTGCACCGACTGTGGCGGAGTGCCCAGCGACACAAACGGATACACGATGGTGCCGGCGCCGATCGCGGTGACGCCGGTGACATGCACATGCGCCATCAGCCGCACGCCGTCGCCAAGCTCGACGCGTGGGCCGACTACGCAGTAAGGCCCGATCTCGACGCCCTCACCTATGCGCGCGCCTTCGGCAACGCGCGCGGTCGGATCGATCACGATTTCGCCTCGCCGATCATTGCGCCGAGCAGCGCTTCGGCAACGACCGTAGTGCCGACCCGGGCCTCGGTCTGGTACCACCACATGAAGCGGCGGTTCGCCGTTTTGCGCACGTGATATTCTAGCCTGTCGCCGGGCACGGCCGGCCGGCGGAACTTTGCCTTGTCGATGGTGATCAGGAACATCGATCGCGCCTCGTGCAATTCAAGCTTCCGAAGCACCAATATGGCCGCGGTCTGCGCCATACCTTCGATCATCAATACGCCCGGCATGACCGGATTTTCGGGAAAATGCCCGAGAAACTGCGGTTCGTTCATCGTCACGTTCTTGATGCCGATACCGCTTTCGTCGCCGCGGATGTCGATAATGCGGTCGACCATGACGAATGGGTAGCGATGCGGCAGCAGCCGCAGAATGTCGCGGATCTCGACGGCTTCAACGCTTTCGCCGTTCATCGTCCACTCCCTGGTGGTTCCGGCGCGCCGCCAAACCGTGCACCCGCTAAAAGGTCGATACTCACCATACTGCCCCGCGCGACGCTGGCGCCATTGCCGATAGCGAGATTTTCAGCCACGCCAACACGCTCGTTTATGACAACAAAATCCCCGATCGTCACGCCTCCGGCAATCCCGCTCTGGGGGCCGACGAAGCAGTGGCGCCCGATCATCGCGCTGTGGGCGATGTCGGCGAGGTTGCCGACCTTGGTGCCCTCTCCGACGACCGTATCGCGGGTCGCACCGCGCTCGATCGTCGCGTTGGCCCCTATTTCCCCGTCATCCTGGATGATGATCCGCCTGTTCTGCGGAACTCTCCCCATTCCCAGCGAATCTCCGCGGTGCGTGGAACCGTCATGGCCGATACAGGAGCCGGGGTGGAGCACAACGCGATCCCCGATCAGCGCGTTGATAACCGTGGGGTTGGCGCCGATCGCACAGTGGCGCCCGATGCAGACGTCCGGGCCGATCACAGCGCCGGCAGCGATTACAGTGCCGGCACCGAGCTCGGCACGGGGCCCGATCACCGCGAGAGGATCGATGGTCACGCCCGCCTCGATCCGGGCAGAAGGATGGACCCGCGCACCTTCGGCACGGCCGCTGACACCGAACAGCGAGGATGGCCGCACCGCATCGGGGAATAGCGCGCGCGCTGCGGTGATGAAGGCACGGTACGGTTGTTCGTTGAGGAGGAGCGTGAGCCGGGGCGGCGCCGATTCCGCAAGCCGCGGCGCAATCAAGCAGGCGCCGGCGCGCGTCTGCGCCATGCCTGGGACAAACTTAGCGTCATCGACAAAGCAGAGATCGGCGGCACCGGCCGAGTCGAGCGTCGCAATGTTGCTGATGCGCCGCTCCGCGGCGCCGCCTTGCTTCAGTTTCGAGCCGGTCAGACCGGCGATGTCGGCGATCGTCAGCTTACGATCAGACTGCCGCAAGGCCGGCATGCTCTCGCCCCACCCGGTACCGCGGCTGCATCAGAAATGCGTGCCGCCGCCGAACTGGAAGAACTGGGTGCGGTCATACGAATTCTTCAAGATCGGATAGGCGAAATCGAACCGCAGAGGACCAAACGGCGAGTTCCAGATGATACTCGCGCCGGCCGACAATCGCATATTGGCGTCGTCGGCCACTTGCATCGCGCAGCCATTGCCGCCCACGTTGGCGCTGGTGCAGTTCAGCTGGCCACTGAGTATCGTGCCGTTGACCTCTCCGGTCGCAGGATTCGACGTCTCAGCCTTGTAGCCCCACACCGAGCCGGAATCCATGAACACGGCGCCGGTAAAGCCGGAGTCCTTCGGCAGGAAATACAGCGGATAATCGAACTCAAGACTGGCGCCCCAGTACATTGTGCCGCCGACCAGGTCGTTCGACGTACCTGGCGTGATGTCCCGCGGACCAAGACCGGCAGGGGCGAATCCGCGAACCAGGTTCGGACCCATCTTGAAATCGTTCAGCATGCTCACATAGCCGTCGTTGGACACGCACGCGCCCGTGGTCGGGCATTTCTGCAAGCCGATCATATTGCCGGCCTGCAGGTGCAGAATGCTGACGAGATCGGAGATCGGCTCGTAATAGCTGTGAACGTCAAAAGCCGATCGAATGTAATAAGAGTCGCCGCCGAGGCCGGCAAAGTCCTGACCAAAGTTGACATTAAGGCCGCTGGTCGGATTTTTGTTGTTGTCGAGGGTATTGTAGATCAATCCGTAGCCGGCGCTCGACGTTATGATCGTGCCCAGCCCGAGCTCGGTGCGGATCGGGAGCGAGGCTTGGCCCAGCGAGTAGCAGTCAGTCTGCAGGCCAGCAGCTGCATTGGCGTTAAAGTTGGGCCAAAGGTTTCCCGCATTCCCCCCTGCAGCCGTCAGAGCTTGCTGGTTGGGGAAGCTGGTGGCGAAGTCCGGGTTGAGGTTGTTGCAGTCGTTGAGATACGTCGGCAGCTGGATCGATTGGGTGTAGATCGAATAGCGCAGTTGCAGGGCAAAATCTTCACGGAGCGGTATGCCCAATTTAAGCGAACCGCCGATTGATTGCGTACCGTACGAGAAATAGCTGTTGGCCAGCGTTTCCCGCGCGAACAGATCAATGCCGGCGCTGATCCGCTGATTGAGGAAATACGGCTCGACGTAATCGAGCTCGGCAGAGCGGACGTACTCGCCATAGGTTCCCGATAATTTGGCAAACCGTCCCGTTCCCAACAGATTGCGCTCGGAGACCGAGGCCGACACCATCCAGCCCTCGGCGGTGGAAAAGCCGCCCATGACCGAAAAGTCGCCGGTCGACTGCTCGACCACATCGACATTGACCACCACGCGATCCGGCGCGGAGCCTGGCTCGGACGTGATCTTGACCGTCTTGAAGAAATTCAGGTTTTTGATGCGCCGCTCGGCGCGGTCGAGTAGCGCGCGGTTATATGGGTCGCCCTCGTTGATATCCATCTCGCGGCGGATGACGTAATCACGGGTGCGCGTGTTGCCGCGGATGTTGATGCGCTCGATATAAGCGCGGGTGCCCTCGTCGATCACATAGGTGACGCCGACCGTATGCGTCGTCGCGTTGCGATCGCCCCGCGGCCGCACCGTGCCGAACGGATAGCCGCGCCGCGCCATTTCGATGGTCAGGTCTTCGACCGACTTTTGGACCGCATCGCCGTTATAGATGTCGCCCCTGTGGGTCATCAGGACCGAACGCAGCGTTCTGGCATCGACGGCATGAACGTTAGATTGAATGTCGATGTTGCCGAAGTTGTATCGCGGCCCCTCCTCGATCGTAAACGTAATGATGAAGCCCTTCTTTGCGGGGTCGTAAACGCCGGTCGCCGCCACCACCTGCACGTCGGCGTATCCGTGCTTCAAATAAAATCGCCGCAACAGGTCGCGATCTGCCTCGATGCGGTCTGGATCATAGACGTCGGTTGTCTGCAGGAAGCTCAAGATGCCCGATGAGGCGGTCTTGATCACGTCCTTGAGTCGCCAGCTCGTATAGGCGTGATTGCCGACAAAAATGATGTCCTTGATGCCGGTCTTCTCGCCTTCGTTGACCTTGAAAATCAAATCGACGCGGTTATTCGGCCGATCGATGATCTGCGGAACCACCGTGATGTCGAATCGTCCGTTGCGGCGGTAGATTTCCAGGATCCGCTCGGTGTCGGCCTGCACCGCCGGACGCGACAGCGTGCCGCGCGGCTTGGACTGAATCTCCTGCTGCAGCTGCTCGTCCTTCATCCGGTGATTGCCTTCGAAGGCGACGCGGTCGATCACCTGCGCCTCGACGACGGTCACAATCACGCGGTTGCCCTGCGTGGACACGTTGATGTTTTGGAACAGTCCGGACTCGTAGAGAGCCTTGATGCCGGCATTGATCTGGTCGGCGTCAAGGTGCTTGCCCGGCCCCGCTTTGAAGTATTGCCGAATGGTGTCGGCGTCGACGCGCCGATTGCCTTCGACCACGATCTGCGTCGCGCCGGATTGCTCGCGCGGCGCCGCATAAGCGGAAATGGGCGCCAAGCCTACAAGGCTTACGCCGAGGAGTACGCCGGCAACAACCAGCCCTCGCCTTACCCGCACCCACATATTCATTCGCAAAGCGCCCTATTCCCCGTTGTAGCCGCCCCGCCCGCCTGCCGGCGGGTCGCTCGGTATCCCCTTCAGCTCTGCATCGACATCCCGTCGACGTGACCTTGTCCTCGCTTGGTCCCCAGTCGCTTGGTCCCCAGTCCCGTGGGTCCCAGTCCTCGCTCCCAGTCCCTGCTTGCCAGATTCGGCAAGCACAACGCTCCCCTAAGATGCTCTCAGGTGAACGATGTCATTGAAAGTTGCAAATATCATCAACATGATAACGATCGCGAAACCAATGCGGAAGCCGACCTCCTGGGCCCTTTCCGACAGCGGCCGACCGCGCGTCGCCTCGATCGAATAGAACAAAAGGTGGCCGCCATCAAGCAACGGGATCGGAAACAGATTGAGCAATCCGATCGAAACCGAAAGCACCGCAGCAAGATGGACGAGCGCAACGAAGCTGATGCTCGCGACCTGTCCGGACATTTGCGCGATACGAATTGGGCCACCCAATTGATTCGCCCGTTCCCGGCCGATGGCCACGCGGCCGAGATACGTTAACGTCTTGTCGACCACGAACCAGGTTTCCTGAACGCCCAGCCAAACGGCTTTCGGCGGCGAAACCCGTTGGTATTTCACGTCACCTGGCGCAGGCGAGCGGCGAATGCCAAGTAGCCCAATGCGCTGGACGTTGCCGAATATGTCCTTCTCCTGATGCAGCACCGGAGTCGCGCTCAGCGCGACCTGTGCGCCATTCCGCTCGACCGTAATATTCAGTGTGGTTCCGGCGCTGTCGGAGACGATCCGCTGCATCGTCTCGAAGCTGTCGATCTTCTGGCCGTCGATCGACACAACCAGATCGCCCGGTTTGAAGCCCGCGGCGGCAGCCGGACTGCCGGTCTGCACCTCATCGACGCGAGGGCTCAGCGTCTGCATGCCAAAGATCATGAAAATTCCGGCGAAAATCACGATCGCCAAGATGAAATTCGCCAGCGGGCCGGCCACCACAATGGCGCTGCGCTTGGCCACGGACTGAAAAATGAAGCTGTGCTCGCGTTCGCTCGGGTCCATGCTTTCGATCACCGAACGATCCGGCGTGCTGGCGACACTGTCGTCGCCGAAGAACTTGACGTAGCCGCCAAGGGGAATCGCCGCGATCTTCCAGCGGGTGCCGTGGCTGTCATAAAAACCGGCGAGTTCCGGACCGAACCCGATCGAGAACACCAGAATTCGGACGCCACACCAGCGGGCCACCATGAAATGACCGAGCTCATGGAAAAAAACCACAAGGCTTAAGACGAACACAAAGGGAACGAGATAGTGCAGGAGGTCGTGACCAAACCCCTGCAAATGCGAGACAATATCCATCCCCATAACTCGTCCCACGCCCCAGTTCTGCCCGTCCCCAACCCTGCCTAAGATGCCATTACGGCAATTTCGGGCAGAAGCTGGGCGGCTAATTTTCTCGCGGTATGGTCAATGGCAACGGCCTGATCGACGGATTGCGGTTCCGCCATCGCGCCAATGCGTTCTGCGGCCTCCAGCGTAGCCTCGACTAGCGCCGCAATTCCCGCAAAATTAAGCCGTCGGCCGACAAACTCAGCCACCGCAATTTCATTGGCGGCGTTAAGCACCGTCGGCGCCGCGCCGCCGGCGATAAGCGCCTCACGGGCGATCCGTAACGCCGGAAAACGCACCGGATCGGGCTCCTCGAAGGTCAGATTCGAGATACGAGCAAGGTCGAGCCGCTGCGCTGGCGTTCCCATCCGTTGCGGATACGCCAGGCAATGGGCGATCGGGATGCGCATATCGGGCGCGCCGAGCTGGGCGATTACCGAGCCGTCGCGATACTCAACGAGTCCGTGAACCACGGATTGCGCATGCACGACGATGTCGATCTCGTCGGGCGCAAGTGCGAACAAGTGCCGCGCCTCGATGAGCTCAAGGCCCTTATTCATCAGCGTCGCGGAATCGACGGTGATTTTCGGCCCCATGGACCAAACCGGGTGCTTCAGGGCCTGTTCGAGCGTGACATGGCGCAGCGCTTCGGCTGAGAATGTCCGGAACGGGCCGCCGGAGGCGGTGAGGATGATGCGACGAACCTCCTCGCGCCGTCCCGCGCTCAATGCCTGAAAGATGGCGTTGTGCTCGGAATCGACCGGCAGAATTTTGGCGCCGGCTGCCGCCGCACGCCGCATGAACAAGGCGCCAGCGCAAACGAGACATTCCTTGTTGGCGAGCGCCACTGTCGCGCCGCGTTCGGCCGCGGCGAGCGTCGGTTTCAAGCTGGCCGCGCCCGTAATCGCGGCCATAACCCAATCGGCGGGGCGCTCTGCCGCTTCCACAATCGCAGCAGGACCGGCGGCCGCTTCGATGCCCGAACCGGCAAGGCCTTCTTTTAAGTCCGCATAGGCGTCGGGATCGCTGACCGCCGCAAAGCGCACGCCAAGGTCGCGCGCAAGCCGGGCCAACGCCGCGCCGTTGCGGTATGCGGTGACCGCCTCGACCTCGTAACGAGCCGGATCGCGCCGAAGCAGATCGATTGTGCTCGAACCGATGGAGCCGGTCGCGCCCAGAAGCGTCACGCGACGTGGTGCGGCCGTCGCCTCGATTTTGGCTCCAACTTTGGCCGATGGCTGTGCCGGTGTCATCGCGCCTACCATATCAGGAGGCCGTGGGCCGGAGCGGCGGTCCCCTGATGCAGAAGGCCAATCATGAGCGCAGCCACGGCAGCGACCAGAAACCCATCCAGCCGATCCATCAGTCCGCCATGACCGGGAATGAGCTGGCTCGTGTCCTTGGCGCCAAAATGCCGCTTAATCGCAGATTCAAGCAGATCCCCCGCTTGCGCCAAGGCTGAAAGCACCAACGCGATTACTCCTACCACTGCCAGCCGGCCCAACCCCTCCGCATAAGCGACCAGCGTTCCGCCGGCAACCCCCCCGGCGAGACCACCAAGCGCGCCCGACCAGGTCTTGTTCGGGCTCACCTGTGGCCACAGCAGAGGGCCACCGATCGCCCGGCCCACGGCAAACGCACAGGTATCTGTCGCCCAGACGGTGAACGCCAGGAACACGAACGCCACAAAGCCAAGTCCGGCGTCTCGGCGCAACAGCGCAGGGCCCAAAAAGGCAGCCCCCGCGTAGATGACGCCACCCGCCGCCCATATTCCGCGAACCAAGGCAGAACCGCTCAAACTTGCGCCAATTCCGGCGGCAACCGCGCCAATGGCAAGCGAAGCGGCCGCAGCCCCCGCGTGACCGAAACCCGAGAAGGCGAGCGCTGCCGCGAGCGCAACGATGCCTGGCGCCATCACCAGAGCTTCGACGTTGCCCGCAAGTCGGCTCCATTCCCAAAGAATCCCAAGCGCCGCCAGCAGGCAGAGGATCAGGAAAGCCCAACCGCCCAGCCACGCAACCACCAATACGACGGGCACCAGCACCGCTGACGATGCGACACGCAGCATCAGGTTGCGCCTGCGGGCGCTCGCGTCGCGATTGACTGATGTGGTCACGATCCGGTCTGGCCACTCAGCCCGCCGAAGCGCCGCTCACGCCGGCGGTATTCGGCGATCGCGCCTTCGAGTGCGGCGCGGTCGAAATCGGGCCAGTTGATCGGCACAAAGACCAATTCGCTGTAGGCCGCTTGCCACAGCAGAAAATTGGACAGCCGCTGCTCGCCGCTGGTCCGCACGATCACGTCGGGATCGGGCACATCCGGCGCGTCGAGATTGCGGGTGAGCAGGTCAGGCGTGATGGCTTCGGCGGCCATGCGGCCCGCCGCCACCTCCTGCGCCAGCCGCTGGGCGGCGCGCGCGATTTCCTGGCGGGCGCCGTAATTGAAAGCCACGACCAGCGTCAGACCGCTGTTGTCGCGGGTCAGATCTTCGGCCTCCTCGAGCAACAAGCGAATGTCGCGATCGAGATCGGCGCGCTCGCCGATGATGCGTACCCGCACGTTGCTCTTGTGCAGATCGGCAAGATCGTTGCGAACGAAGCGGCGCAGCAGGCCCAACAAATCCATGATTTCGGATTTCGGCCGCGACCAGTTTTCCGAGCTGAAGGAAAAAATCGTCAGATACGAGATGCCGAGTTCGCGCGCCGCACGCACGGTCTTGCGCAACGCTTCGACGCCGCGGCGATGCCCCTCGACGCGCGGCAAGCCGCGCGCCGCCGCCCAGCGCCCATTGCCATCCATGATGATGGCAACGTGCCGCGGCGTCTCAAAGCCGCCACTCCTGGCCTCCGGCGACTCGCTGGCCGCATCTGTCGCGCTTGCCGCGTCGCTCACACCGTCATGATCTCCTTTTCCTTGCCGGTCAGCATTTTCTCCACATCGGCAATGGATGAGTCGGTAGCCTTCTGCACTTCGCCGGCCTGGCGCTCCTGATCGTCTTCGCTGATCTTGTGCTCTTTCTCGAGCTTCTTGAGGAGATCGAGACCGTCGCGGCGTACGTGCCGCACCGCCACGCGCGCAGCCTCGGCGTATTTGTGCGCCACTTTGACGATTTCGCGCCGCCGCTCCTCGTTCATTTCAGGAATGCGCAGCTTGAGCACCTGTCCTTCGGTCGACGGCGTCAAGCCGAGATTCGCGGCCGAGATCGCCTTCTCGACGGCATGCACCATCGAGCGGTCCCAGACCTGTACGTTTAGCAGCCGCGGCTCCGGAACGCTGATCGTCGCCAGCTGATTGAGCGGCATGTTGTTGCCATAGGCTTCCACCTGGACGTGGTCGAGCAGCCCGGACGAAGCCCGACCGGTGCGCAGGCCGGATAATTCCTGCTTGAGCGAAGAAAGCGCCCCCTGCATGCGGCGCTTGAGATCGTTGAGATCGAATTCACTGGCTGCCATGGCGCCCTCCGCAATTACCTCTTCAGAGCCCGCTCATCTTGTTGCTCGAGTTGGGGAGGGCTGCCCCCAAACAGCATCGTCAACCGACGATGGTAAAGTGCCCTTTGCCAAGCAGGACATCGGCGATGGAACCCTGCTTGAGGATCGAGAACACAATGATAGGCATGCGATTTTCCTGGGCAAGCGCGAACGCCGTCGCATCCATGATCTTCAGCCGGCGGTCGAGTGCCTCCTGGTGGGTGAGCTGCTGGTAACGGGTGGCACTTGGGTCGCGCTTCGGATCGGCCGTATAGACGCCGTCCACGTCCGTCGCTTTAAGAACGGCCTCGCAGCCCATTTCGGCGGCGCGCAGCACCGCGGTGGTGTCGGTGGTGAAATAGGGATTGCCGGTACCGCCGGCGAAGACGATGACGCGATTGTCTTCGAGATGCCGTAACGCGCGCTGGCGTTCGTAGGTCTCGCAGACTTGCGGCATCGACAGTGCCGACATGGTGCGGGCGCTAAGCCCTGCCCGCTCGATGGCCGCTTCCAGCACCAGCGCATTCATGACCGTTGCCAACATGCCCATCACATCCGCGGTGGTGCGCGACAGCCCGTCCGCGGAGATCTGCGCGCCGCGTAGTACGTTGCCACCCCCGACTACGACGCCGAGGCCGATGCCGAGCTCATGGGCGGCAATGATATCGCCGGCAAAGCGGTCGATCGTTGGCTGATGAATGCCGAACTTCTCTGGACCGCTCAGCGCCTCGCCGGAGAGCTTGACGATCACGCGACGGTATTTCGGCTCAGCCATGGGACGGTCCGCTCGCGATGCCGCGCAAACGCGGTGTCTGGATCGCAGCCGATTCCAGCCACGATCCGCTAGGGCTATCGCATTTGCCCAGCAAACCCAACAGGCGAGAGCAAAGTCTTAGTGAGTGCCGGCAAGGGCCGCCACTTCTCCACCGAAATCACCGGCGGGCCGATCGATCCCCTCGCCGAGCGCAAAGCGCACGAAGCCAGCGACCTTGATAGGAGCGCCCACCTTGCCTTCGCTCTCCTTGAGAGCCTGGGCGACGGACTTTTTGTCGTCGAAAATGAACGGCTGATCGAGCAGGCAAACCTCCTTGTAGAAGGTCTTGAGACCCGACTCGACGATCTTTTCCACGACATTGGCCGGCTTGCCCTGGGCCGCTGCCTTGTCGGCCAGCACGCCGCGCTCGCGTTCGATGGCCGACGCCGTAAGGCCCGTCGAATCGACAGCCTGCGGATTGGCCGACGCCACGTGCATCGCAACCTGGCGGCCCAGCGCCTTAAGCTCGTCGGCGTTGCCGGTCGATTCGAGCGCCACGATCACGCCGATGCGGCCGAGCCCATCGCCCGGCGAATTGTGCATATAGCTCGCCACCGCGCCCTTGCCGACCGCAAGCCCGGCAGCGCGGCGCAGTGTCATGTTTTCGCCGACCTTGGCGACGGTTTCGGTAATGGCGTCCGCGGTGGTGCGGTCGCCGATCCGGGCGGCAAGGATCTTCTCGACGTCCGCGCCCGCGTCGAGCGCCACGCCGGCAATCATCTTGACCAGTCCCTGGAACAGATCGTTACGCGCCACGAAATCGGTCTCGGAATTGACCTCAACCAACACGCCCTTGTTGGCGCTCAGCGCGGTGCCGATGAGTCCTTCGGCCGCCACTCGATCGGCTTTCTTGGCCGCCTTGGACAGTCCCTTCTTGCGCAGCCAATCGACCGCAGCCTCGGAGTCGCCGGCGGTCTCGGACAGCGCGGCCTTGCAGTCCATCATGCCGGCTCCGGTCTTTTCCCGAAGCTCCTTGACCATGGTGGCCGTGATGTTTGCGGTCATTGGATGATCCTTATTTGGTCATTCCGGGGCCAAGCGAAGCGAGGCGCTCGGAATCCATATTCACAGCACGACTAATAATGGCTCGGTCGTTACGTAACTGCACGCTCAGCGGCATGGCTTCACGCTCAGCGGTATGGCTTCCGGGTTCACGCCTGCTCGGCGCGTACCCGGAGCGACAGTTATTCCGCCTCGGCAGTCAGCTGTTTCGCCATGCTAACCCAGGCGTCGACACGGCCGGGCAGTCCGACCTCCTCGCCGATGTGATGCGTCGCGGTTGGCGACAGTTCGGCAAGCTGCTGATAGTGGAAGATGCCGAGATCGTTGAGCTTCTTCTCGACCGCCGGTGACACGCTGGGCAGCTTCTTCAGATCGTCGGCAACGCCGCGCGGACCCGACAGAGGCTCGAATCCGAGCTTGTTGGTTTCAGCCGGTAATTCCTCGGCGACCACGGGCTCCGCCTGAGCGCCGATATCCACACCGTGAGAACCCTGCGCCCGCGCAATGCCGTCGATCGCCGCCTTGGCGATGAGGTCGCAGTAAAGCGTGATGGCGCGGCTCGCGTCGTCATTGCCGGGCACCACATAGGTGATGCCGTCCGGGTCGCAATTGGTGTCGACGACCGCGGCTACCGGCACGTTGAGGCGCCGTGCCTCCTTGATCGCGATATCTTCTTTATTGGTGTCGATGACGAACACGAGGTCGGGCAACCCGCCCATGTCCTTGATGCCGCCGAGCGAGCGGTCGAGCTTATCGCGCTCGCGCTGCAGGGTGAGGCGCTCCTTTTTGGTATAGCCCTGCGCCTCATTGGACGACAGCATCTCTTCGAGCTTGCGCAGCCGCTTGATCGAATTGGAAACCGTCTTCCAGTTGGTCAGCGTGCCGCCGAGCCAGCGCGAATTGACGTAATACTGCGCCGACTTCTTGGCCGCCTCGGCGATGGCGTCCTGCGCCTGCCGCTTGGTGCCGACGAACAGGATGCGGCCGCCTTGCGCCACCGTATCGCTGACCGCCTGCAACGCCCGGTGCAGCATCGGCACCGACTGGGTCAAATCGACGATGTGAATATTATTGCGGGTGCCGAAGATGTATTCCGCCATCTTCGGATTCCAACGATGGGCCTGATGGCCAAAGTGCACGCCAGCTTCCAAAAGCTGACGCATGCTGAAGTCGGGCAGCGCCATATGTATTCTCCGGTTGATCCGCCGCGAACCGATGAGCCCACCCTCCGAAGGAAGGTGAAGGCACCGGACGGCTCCCTTGCGGGGCCAAGGTCCGCGTGTGAGTTGAGCCGCTTATATAGGCATCTGCCCGATCGACGCAACCTGAACGTGGCGCCGTTGGTCTCACCGCGGAGGCTTTTTCAATTAGCACGCGTCCCGGCGCTTGAGCTTTGCGGCTTTTTTGGCGGCATAGCGCGCCTGGCGGGCGGTAGCCTGCTCCCGGTCCAGGACGGCCTTAACGTCGGCCTTGGCGTCAGCCATATCCGCGCGCCCCCCCAGCGGCCGGGCGCCAGCTGTCTCGTCGTCCTGAGACGGCCGACTCCCTGCCCTGGCCCGCTCCAGGACGAAGCGCGCGTAGTCGTCCATGTCCCCCTTGAAGGCCTTGATATGACCGTCAGCCGTCAGCCACAGCCGATCCGCCACAAGCTCAATCAGCGAACGGTCGTGGGTGATGATAATGACGGCGCCCTCGTAGTCGTTGAGCGCGTCAAGCAGTGCCCGGCGGCTGTCGATGTCCAGGTGGTTGGTCGGCTCGTCGAGGATCAAGAGATGCGGCTCGGCCATCGCCACCAGATTGAGCAGGAGGCGTGCGCGCTCACCGCCCGAAAGATTGGCGACCGTGGTGTCCTGCTTCTCGAATGACAGCCCGAATTGCGCCAGCCGCGAACGGCGCGCCGACTCAGCGTCCTCAGGCAGCGCACGCCGAATGATATCGAGCGGCGTGTCCTCGGGATCGAGCGCCTCGATCTGATGCTGGTGAAACCAGCCGACCTTGATCCTGTTCTCGCGGACCATGTGGCCGGATTGCAGCGGCAGCGCGCCGGCCAAGAGCTTGGCAAATGTCGTCTTGCCGGCGCCGTTGACGCCAAGGAGACCGATCCGGTCGTCGACGTCGAGACGCAGATTGAGGTTGCGCAGCACCGGTGGACCATCGTAGGCGACCGCGCCCGCCTCTAGCTGAATGAGCGGCGGCGCCAGCGGACGCCGCGGCGACGGCAAAATGAACGGCGCGACGCGTTCTTCCACCGTGGCCGCGATCGGTTCGAGTTTTGCCAGCCGCTTGATGCGCGACTGGGCCTGCGCCGCCTTGCTGGCCGAGGCGCGGAAACGGTCGATGAAGCGCTGCAGATGCGCGCGCTCGGCTTCTTGTTTGACGCGCGTCGCGGCCTGGAGCCTGCTCTGTTCCGCGCGCTGCGTTTCGAAATCATTGTACCCGCCCGTGTAGAGCGCGAGCTTACCGGCGCTCAGATGCAGGATCGCGTCGACCGAATTATTGAGAAGCTCGCGATCGTGGCTGACGATCAGCGCGGTATGCGGGTATTTCTTCAGGCGCGCTTCGAGCCACAGCGCGCCCTCGAGATCGAGATAGTTGGTCGGCTCGTCGAGCAGGAGCAGGTCCGGCTCGGCGAACAAAGCCGCCGCCAACGCCACGCGCATGCGCCAGCCGCCGGAAAACTCCGCCATGGCGCGATGCAAATCGTCATTGGCGAAGCCGAGCCCGCTTAAGATTTCCGCCGCACGCGCCGGCGCGCGGTCCGCGTCAATCGCGTTGAGCTCGTGGTAGATTTCAGCGATTTCCTCCGGCGCCGCGGTTTCCAATCTGGCGTTGAGCCCATCGCGCCGCGTGTCGGCCGCCAAAATCGTCTCCAGCAGGCTTACGGGCGTCGCTGGATGCTCCTGATCGACCGAGCCGATCCGCGCGCGTTTCGGCAACTCGATGTCCCCGCCCTGCGGGATGAATTCACCCTTGATCAGCTTGAACAGTGTCGATTTGCCGACCCCATTGCGCCCGATCAAGCCGACCTTGGCACCGGCCGGAATCGCGACGCTGGCCGAATCAAAAAAGCGCCTGCCCCAGGCGTCAAAGACAAGATTATCGATCCGAAGCATTCCGTACCACCTGCGCCGCCGCTTGACTGGGCGATGCGGTTAGCGCGCGGGACGGCCGGCGTCAAAGTCTCGAGACTGCGCAGCGGCGCCGACGTGGCCCTCCCAGCCGTAGTCGGTTCACGATTCACTCCCCGCAATGGGACTTTTCAGGCCATTCCGCATTGGCCGGGTTGTACCACCTGCATCATTCGATCTTTAAGAGGCTCGGCCCGTGGCGCCTCTAGTTCACAGCGCCGCGCACGCGATCGATCAGCGCCAGAGGATCGTCGGGCGCGGCATCGGCGCGCCAGCACACGTGTCCGTCGGGCCGTATCAGGACGAGGCGCCGCTCGTAGAGCGCGGCAATCGCGGGATCGGCGATCGGGACTGTTTTGCACGGTACACCGCGCGAGCGCGCCGCCGCGAGGATCGGTTCGGCATCGCCGGCAGCGCCGTTAAAGGCGAGCAACACATGGCCATCGCCGAACAGGTCGAGCATCGAGCGGCCGCCGTCCAGCCACGCATGTGGCGCGCGCGAACCGGGCCGCGCCGCTGGCGTGTAGCGGCTCACCGATTCCGCGGGCGGCGGCGTGCCGTCCGGGACGATCACCGGCGACGGGTCGTAGCGGCAACCCAGCACGAGCCCGTCCGACACGAACACCTTGGTGCGCTCGCGCAAGATATCCTCGCCGATGGCCCGGCGGGCGCTGTCGCCGTCGGAGTTTGCCGCATTGATCAGCGCGAGCGCCGACGCGTCGGCGAGCGGCGCCTGCCCTTCCGTCGCCTCACGCACGATGCGGCGCGCGACCGGCTTACGCTCCAGTTCGTAGCTGTCGATGAGCGCCGAGCCGCCCCAGCCGTCGAGCGCGGCGGCAAGCTTCCAGGCGAGGTCGACTGCATCGCCCAAACCCGTATTCATGCCGAAGCCGCCCGACGGACTGTGCTGATGCACGGCGTCGCCGGCGAGGAAGACATTGCCGCGGCGCCACGTTTCGGCAACGATGCTGCGGCAGGTCCACGGCAGCACCGAAATTTGTTCATATGGAATGTGCGGCCCGAGGAACTTTTCGATTAGCCCGGAAATGTTCGCCTGTCCGGCCGCAACGAATTTTTGTCCGGTGCTGAACCCGAACCGCCAGAGCTCGTCGCCATCGAGTTCGATGAGGCTTGGCCCGATTCCCTTCTCGTCGACGAAGAAATAAAATGCCGTCTTGCCTTTGTTGTGCCGCGTCCACAGCTCCTTGATCTTGAGAAAGACATTGAGGTGGTAGGACAGGACCGGCTGGCCCTCCCAGCGGACGCCGAGCGCCGCCGGCACGGGACTGCGTCCGCCACAGCAGGCGACCAGATAGCGCGCTCTGATCGTCTCATGCCTGTCGCCCGCGAGATCGTGGACAATGCACTCGACACCGTCCGCAGTCTCGGCGAACGACTCAAAGCGGCAGCGATAGCGCAAGCGGACGTTCGAAAAACTTGCCGCGAGCTTGCGCATGATAGGATCGAAGAACAGCTGATTGCAGCGCTGCGAGCGTTCAGGCGTGGTCGGCAGCGGCCTGTGACCGCCGTAAGTCGGCCGCTCGACGCGCGCGAGCTGATAGCCGGCCAAGCCCGTGCAGAACACAATGTCGAGCGGGAAATCGGGTGGCGTGCCCGCCTGGCGGACTTCTTCGGCAATGCCCCAGCGCCGGCAAAATTCCATGGTGCGGGAATTTATGGTGTTGGCGCGCGGATGATAGATCGTGCCGTCGGTCTGTTCGACGAGCGTACATGCGATCCCGCGCCGCCCGAGATCGGCCGCAAGCGCAAGCCCCACCGGACCGCCACCGACGATGAGGACTGGCGTTTCATCCATTCCAGTCATGCCGCCGCCTCCTCTGCCGCCTGGCTTTGGCCGACACGATGATGCGCCGGGAACGGATACTCGCCGAGCGGCAGGAAGGTGAGACAGGCGACGGCAAGCACGACCTCATAGAGCACGAAAGCCGGCAGGTAGCTGTGCCAACGATCGAACGAATAGCCGGAGATGAACGGCCCCACGCCAGTCGCACCAGCGAAGATTCCGAACATTGTGCCGTAGATCTTGCCGTAGGATTTGAGCCCGAAATAACGGCTCACGAAAAAGCCCATAAGATCGATTTCGCCGCCCAGGGCGGCGCCACAAAGCAGCGCCCCCAACAATGGCCAAGGTTCGCCGGCGCCGCTTGCAAAAAACGAAATGCCGATCATCGGCAAAACGAAGAACGCGACCGCGATATACGGACCATGGTAGCGGTCAAGGCACCAGCCCGAGGCAATGCGTCCGACAAGAGCGGCGATGCCGGAAACGGCGAGGTCGCGCGCAGCGGTCTGCAGCGGCACGCCGCGGTCCATGAGAATTGGGACGATCTGCGTTATGATGCCATTGAGGGCGACAACGCCGAGCAGAAACGCAAAAGCGAGAGCCCAAAAGCGAACGCCCTTGAGCACGAAAAGGAAGTCATAGCCGGGCAACGCGCCGTTCGCCACGGGCTGCATCGCCGCGCGCTCACGCTCGCTCGGTTCGCGGATCAACAGCAACGCCGGCAATCCACCCAGAAGCAGAATCAGAAGGCCAAGCCCGACATAGGCCGTGCGCCAGCCGTAATGCGCGGTGAGATAAGCGGCAAAGAGCGGCACCACCGACGTGCCGAGTCCGACGCCCGCCAGCGCCACGCCGAGTGCCAAACCGTGCCGCCGGTCGAACCACTTCGAGACGGCAAATGCGTAAGGCACGGGAGACTGACCGGCGCTCGTTAGATTCTTCAGCGCAAACAAAAGATAGAGGACCAGTAGCGACGAGGTGATGTACGACTGCATCGCGGTCGCACCAGCAAACAGGGTGACGCCGACCAGCAGCACGCGCCGCGCACCGTAGCGATCAAGCAGCCAGCCGATAACAGGTCCGGAAGCCGCACCGATCCAGTTCGTCGCCAGCATCGCCGACGCGAAGGTGCCGCGGCCGATGTGAAGATCCTCGGTCACAGCGCGCACGAATACGCCGAATGTGAAGTTGTTGACGGGCCCGGCGCTGACCGTGAGGCCGATCACCGAGCCGGCGACAACCCACCAGCGATTGCGAAAGACGCTGATTGCCCTACTCCCGCCCTCGTCGCTCCGTCTCCGCGAAACTATCGGCACCATACCTGTTTAATTAGCCGCCGCGATGGCCTGCGCGCGTGAGATGACGCTGGGCGGCGAGCGATAGAGCCGCTCGATCAGCGCCTGCACGTCTTCGCCGGAGACGAAATTGAGTTCGAGGTCGATCTTTTTGTTGGCCGCAGATGTCCTACTCCGCGGCACGCGGCAGGCTCAGCGAATCCAGATGCGCCAAAATCTCGTCGACGTGCATCACGTCGGCGTATTTGTGATGCATGTCGAACAGATTGACCTTGTGGGTCAGCTCGGCGCGATCGTAGGTGCATTCTTCCACGACGCTGACGTGGTAGCCGCTCGAATAGCCGTCGACGACGCTGGCTCGGACGCAGCCGGACGTGCTTTCGCCGCAGACGATGAGACTGTTCACGCCGAGGATCGATAGATGCGAGTTAAGCGGCGTGCCCTGGAAAATGCTGGCGCGCTGCTTGGTGATGAGGATGTCGTCGGGCTCGACGGAAAATTCGCGATAGATGGCATAGCCGTCGACCGGCACGTCGGCCTTGCGCCGGGTCGAGACTGCACCCGCCGGCCGATTGTTGGGGCGCGTCTCCTGGGTGCAGAAGAAAATCGGAATACCGGCGCGGCGCGCCGCAGCGAGGAGTTTTTTGGTCGGCGCGATGGCGCGGTGAGCGAAAATTCCGCAGGTGTTGATGTAGCGATCGTTGATCTCGGCCGGCGGCAACGGGCCGCCACGGTAGACCAGATCGTAGAGATCGATCGCGAGCAACGCCGGCCGCGGTCCGACAAACGTCTCGCGCCGCCAGCCGGCATAAAGCTTCATGTCGCTTTCGGGAACGACGTCCTTCCAGCAGTGGTCGTTGAAGTTGTCGATCGGCGCCATGGCATGTCTCCGCGGCCGGTTCGAGTGCCGCTGTCAAGTATAGCCATGTGGATCGAAATGTCCCACTTGCGCACCTATCGGCAGGCGCAGCTTCGGGTAGACTTGCCGCATGACAATTCGCCGGCGTGAATTCTTGACCCTGGCCGGGCGCGCCGCAGCGCTGCCCGCGCTCGCTCCCTTGGTGGCGCCTGCGCGCGCCGCCGCGCCCTACCCGTCGCGGCCCGCACGCGTCATCGTCGGCTTTGCGCCATCGGGCGCCGCCGACATTCTGGCGCGGCTCATTGCACAGCGCCTGTCCGAACGCCTCGGCCAGCCATTCGTCGTCGAGAACCGGCCCGGTGCCGCCATGAATATCGCCACCGGCCTCGTCGCCAAGGCGCCGCCCGACGGCTACACCCTGCTCAACGTCACGACCATCAATGCCTGGAACGGATCGCTCTACCGGCATCTCGATTATGATTTCATCCGCGACATCGCCCCGGTCGCCAGCATGTCGCGCGCGGGCGGCGTGCTTGAAGTCCATCCTTCGCTGCCGGTGAAGACGGTTGCCGAGTTTATCGCCTACGCCAAAGCCAATCCCGGCAAGCTCAACATGGGGACAGGCGGTCCCGGCAGCGGACCGCACATGTACGGTTCGCTGTTTGAAATGATGACCGGCGTGAAAATGGTGCCGGTGCACTATCACGGCACCGGCCCCGCACTGCCCGATCTTATGAGCGGTCGCCTCCAGGTCATGTTCGATCTGCTGACGTCGTCGATCGGCTACATCAAATCCGGCAAGCTGCGCCCGTTGGGCGTGACCACCGCGGCGCCCTTTGACTCGCTGCCGGGTGTGCCGCCGATCGCGGCCACGGTGCCGGGCTATGAAGCGAGCGGCTGGCAGGGGCTCGGCGCGCCCACGCATACGCCGGACGAAATTCTCGACAAGCTGCACGGCGAGGTCAACACGGCGCTGGCCGATCCAGCGTTCAAGACGCGGCTCGAAGCGCTTGGCGCGCCGGCATTTGCCAGCTCGCGCAGCGATTTTAAGAAGGTGATCGCCGCCGACACTGAAAAATGGGCCAAGGTGGTCGCCTTCGCCGATATCAAGCTCGACTGACCGCCCGCAGCCGCCAACGTGATTGGAGCGTTTCGTGCACCTGCCCCGCAGAACTTTCTTGCATCTCGCCGCAGCCGGCGCAGCAATGCCGGCTCTGGGTGGCCGCGCCTGCGCGCGCGATTATCCGGCGCGCCCGGTGCGCGTCATCGTCGGCGCGGTCCCCGGCAGCGCTCCCGATGTCATCGCACGGCTGGCCGCGGACTGGCTGTCGCGAAAGCTTGGCCAAACTTTCTTTGTCGACAACCGTAACGGCGCCAGCGGCGCGATCGCCGCCGAAGCGGTGGCGGGCGCGGCGGCGGATGGCTACACGCTGCTGCTGGTCAGCGCCTCGGACAGCATCAACGCCACGCTCTATCATCATCTCAAGTTCGATCTTTTGCGCGATTTCGTGCCGGTCGGCGGCCTCGTCGCGTTTCCGATGGTGATCACTGCGAGCGCCACATTGCAGGCGAAAACGCTCCCGGAGCTGATCGCCTACGCCAAGGCCCATCCGGGCAAACTCAACATCGGTACGCCGCCGGTCGGCTCTCCGCAGCATGTCGCAGGCGAGTTGTTCAATCTGATGAGCGGCACCGACATCGTCTTTGTGGCGTACCGCGGCGGCCCGCAGGCCATCACCGATGCGCTCAGCGGTCAGGTCCAAGGCGTGGTCGGAACGGTCCTGCTGACGATTGAGCAGATCAGATCCGGCGGCTTGCGCCCGCTGGCGGTGACGAGTACGGCGCGGGCCGCCTTGCTGCCCGATGTTCCAACGGTCAGCACCTTCGTGCCGGGCTTCGATGCCACCCAATGGATCGGCCTTGTCGCGCCGAAGAACGTGCCGCCCGAAATCGTCGAAAGGCTCAACCACGAAATCCAACTCGGGTTGTCGGACGCCACAATGAAAACGAAGATCGCCAATCTGGGCGGCACGGCGCTGCCCGGCTCGGCCGCTGTGTTCGGCCAATTCACCGCGTCCGAAGTCGCCAAGTGGGGCAAAGTCATCAAGTTCGCCAACATCAAGGTCGAGTGATCCGGCAGGCGCCAGAAAACGCGGCGGGATCGGAGCAAAGATGAGACTTTCGCGCAAACATGTTTTGCAGCTTCTGGTGGCCACCGCCGTCGCGCCGGCATGGTCCGGTCGCGCGCTGGCGGCCACCTATCCGACGCGACCGATACGCCTGTTTGTCGGCCTGCCCGCCGGAGGTGCGCCCGATGTCTATGCACGCCTCATCGCCGACCGACTGTCGCCGCTGCTGGGCCAGCCGGTCGTGGTCGATAACAGGCCAGGCGCCAGCGGCAATATCGCGACCGAACTCGTGATCCGCGCCGCGCCCGACGGCTATACGCTGCTGCTGGTGATTGCGCCGAACGTCATCAACGCCTCGCTCTATTCCGATCTCAAATATAATTTCATTCGCGACACGGCGCCCGTCGCGAGCATCGGCGGCTCGCCATTTGTCATGGTCGTGAATCCGGCGTTCCCGGCCAAGACTGTTCCCGAATTCATCGCCTACGCCAAAGCCCATCCGGGCAAGATCAACGTGGGTTCGACCGGCATCGGCAATCTCACCCATATGGCCGCCGAGCTGTTCAAGATGCTGGCCGGTGTCGACATGCTGCACGTTCCGTATCGCGGCGAGACTGCGGCGCAGGCCGATCTGCTCAGCGGCCGCGTCCAGGTGATGTTCGACCCGATCCCGTCGTCGCTCGGTTATATCCGCAGCGGCAAGCTTCGTGGACTGGCCGTCACCTCCGCGAAGCCGATGAACGTGCTTCCCGACCTGCCCGCCATGACGCAGTTCCTGCCAACTTATGAGGTGAGCGGCATCACCGGAGTCAGCGCGCCCAA
Organism: Xanthobacteraceae bacterium; assembly: GCA_036511795.1. GTDB lineage: Bacteria > Pseudomonadota > Alphaproteobacteria > Rhizobiales > Xanthobacteraceae > BOG-931. The sequence continues at coordinate 65,803 of DATCBO010000051.1, read as the reverse complement.
GGGCACGCCCGCCGAGGTAGTTACGATCCTCAACAAGGCGATCAACGAAGCCTTGGACGACCCCAAGATCAAGACGCGGTTCGCCGATCTCGGCAGCGCCGAACTCGTCGGCACGCCGGCCGATTTCGGCAAAGTCATCGCGGCCGAGACCGAGAAATGGGCCAAGGTGATCAAATTCGCCAACATCAAGCCGGAATGACGGGGCTCGCCCATTGCGTCTCAAGTCACGGCGTCTCAAGTCACGGCGTCTCAAGTCATGGCATCTCAAGTGGAATGACGATGAACATTTACCGCCGAAAGTCGGCGCGGCGTGCGCAGTCCGATGTCGCCCGAGCAATTTAAGACGTTCATTCCCGCCGAGACCGGCAAATGGGCGAACTTACTGAAGTTCGCCAACATCAAGATGGATTGAGCAGCAAACAAACGATGTCTGGAGCAAGTTCGCCATGAGTCCTACGCGCCGACACTTCATGCAGTTCGCCGCAGCGGCAGCCGCGTTGCCGGCCGGGCCGCGGCTCGCCTATGCGCAGGCCTATCCGACCAAGCCGATCCATCTCGTGGTGCCGGTTCCGCCGGCCGGCACGTTCGACATCGTCGCGCGGCTCGTCGCCAATGCGACAACGCCCCATATCGGTCAGCAGTTCGTTGTTGAAAACCGCGGTGGGGCTGGCACCAATCTTGGCACGGGCCTCGTCATCCATGCGGCGCCGGATGGCTACACACTGCTGCTCGCCGGATCGCCCGGCGCGATCAATGCCACGCTCTATCACAATCTTGATTTCAGCTTTGCGCGCGACATCGAGCCGGTCGCCAGCATTGAGCGCGCGCCGCTGGTCATGGTCGCCAATCAGGCCTTTGCCGCAAGAACCGTGGCGGAGTTCATCAGCTATGCCAAAAGCAATCCCGGCAAGATCAACATGGGCTCCGGCGGCATCGGCTCGACCGGCCACGTCGCCGGCGAGCTGTTCAACATGATGGCGGGGCTCAAGATGGCGCACGTGCCCTATCGGGGCGAAGCGCCGGCGATCACCGACCTGCTCGGCGGGCAGGTCCAGGTTGTGTTCTCGACGCCCGGCTCTGTCATGTCGGCCGTCAAGTCCGGCACGCTTCACGCGCTCGGCGTGCCCAGCGCATGGACGTCCTGCCCGACGTGCCGGCGATCGCCGAAACACTTGCCGGTTACGAAGCCGTGTCGTGGGCGGGCATCGGCGCCCCGGCGCATACGCCTGATGCCATCGTCAATAAGCTCAACGGCGCATTCAACGCCGCACTCGCCGAGCCCACGCTTAAAACCCGCCTTGCCGAGTTCGGTGCCGTCGTGATGACCGGCACGCCCGCCGAGTTCCGCACGTTCATCGCCGCCGAAATCACCAAATGGGCCAAGGTGGTAAAGTTCGCCAACATCAGGGCCGACTAAAGCTTTGCCGGCCGCATAATCCATAATCGGAGGAACACCATGAGACTTGCTCGCCGACAGTTTCTTAATCTCGCCGCTGGCGTTGCCGCAACGCCGGCCGCTGCGCGGCTCGCCTTTGCGGACACTTATCCGTCGCGGCCGGTACGCATTGTCGTCGGCTTTCCGCCAGGAGCTGCGACCGACATTGTTGGACGTTTGATTGCGCAGACGCTTTCGGAGCGGCTGCACAGCCAGTTCTTTGTCGAAAACCGGCCGGGCGCGGGCAGTAATCTCGCCGCTGATGTAGTCGCCCATGCGGCGCCGGACGGCTACACGCTCTTGGCGATGACCGTCACCAATGCGGTCAACGAGACGCTCTATAAGGAGAAAAATCCCGATCTCGTCTTTACGCGCGACCTGTTGCCTATCGCCCGCACCATCACCTCGGCCAACGTGCTTGTGGTGAATCTATCGGTGCCGGCCAAGACCGTCCCCGAATTCATCGCCTACGCAAAAGCCAATCCCGGTAAACTCAATTACGCATCTTATGGCTTCGGCACGGCGCCCAACATGGCGGCCGAGCTATTCAACATGATGGCCGGCACCAAAATCGTCCATGTGCCGTATCACTCGAACTTCATGCCCGACATGCTGAGTGGTCAGGTGCAACTGGCGTTCTTGCCGGTGCCGCTGATCATTGGCTTCATCCGCAGCGGCAAGGTACGCGCGCTCGGCGTCAGCGGTTCAAAGCCCTCGGACGCGCTGCCGGGCGTGCCGCCGATTGCGCAATTCGTTCCAGGTTATCAGGCCGACATCTGGCACGGCATCGCGGCGCCGAAGGGTACACCGGCGGCGATCACCGATAAGCTTCACAAAGAGATAGACGCGATCCTCAACGATCCGGCGATGAAGCCGAAGTTCGAGAATCTCGGCGCCGAGCCCGCGCCGATGACGACCGCGGAGCTCAACAAATTCATCGCCGCCGAAGTCGACAAATGGGCCAAAGTGATCAAGTTCGCCGACATCAAGGCAAGTTGATCGGCAACAATCGCGGCCCAACCCCGGGCGCACGAGGCGCCTGCAATCAACGTGGAGACAAAAAATGACTGTTATCGACCGTCGCACAATGTCGCTTCTCAGCCTTGCAGCCATCGCGGCGCCGGGGAGCGCACTCGCGGCCGACAACTTCCCGTCGCGGCCAATTCACCTGGTCGTGGGATTCACGCCGGGCTCGTCGTCCGACATCAGCGGGCGCATCTTTGCCAAGGAAGCCGGCCAAATCCTCGGCCGCGATGTGGTCGTGGACAACAAACCCGGGGCCGCGGGCAGCATCGGCGGGGCTTTTGTCGCCCACGCCGCCAAAGACGGCTACACGCTGTTTCTGTGCCCGTTGTCGACGGTCACCAACAAAGTCGCGCATCCGGATGAACCGTTCGACACCATCAAGGACTTTGCGCCGGTTGCGCTGCTTGCCACTGGGGCAATCGTGATGGTGGTCGATCCCAAGCTCGACGTGCACACCGTCGCCGACTTCACTAAGCTCGCAAAGTCGAAGCCCGGGCAGATTCTGTTCGGCAGCGTCGGTCCCGGCAGCCTGCCCGACCTTTGCGGCGAGCTGTATGCGCAGCGCACCGGCGTCAAACTGGTCCAGGTGCCCTACCCCGGCAGTCCGCAGGTCATTATCGATCTCATGGCCGGCAGGGTGGCGATGAATTTCGCCATCGCGTCCTCGGTGCTTGGCCAGATTGCCGCCGGCCGGGTGCGCGCGCTCGCGATCGCGGCCGACAAGCGTTCGGACCTGTTGCCGAACGTGCCGACCATGGCAGAAGCCGGCGTACCGGATTTCAACACGCCGCTCTGGTTCGGGCTGATGGCGCCGGCGGGTACGCCGCGACCCATCATCGACAAGATTGCGGCCGCAGCCAATAAAGGCATGCACATACCGGAAGCCGTCGAACTCCTGCACAAACAGGGCTTCGTCCCCGAAGGCATGGGCCCTGATCAATTCGGCGCTTTCGTCAAAAGCGAGATTGTGCGCTGGTCCAAGGTCATGAAAGACGCCGGGATGAAAATCTAACGCGCTTACGCCGGAGCGCGTACGCCTTCCTCACGCACGACGTCGTTGACGAACAGCCAGGTCCGATCGACGAAGGGCGGCGGCGGGACCTTGCGGTTGTTGGCAAACTGCTCGCGCGATTTCAGCGTCACCCAGTCGGTACGCGGCTTGCGTTCGGCCGCGTAGGCGTCGAGCGCGCGCGCGATGTCGTCGCTGTGCCGAACCAGATTACGCGCCAGCACATAGCCGTCCTCGATCGCCATGTTGGCGCCCTGCGCCAGCGTCGGCATGGTCGGATGCGCGGCGTCGCCGAGCAGCGTGACGCGGCCGCGCGACCATTGCGGCAGCGGATCGCGATCGTAGATGCCCCATTTGAACACCTGCTCGACGTGCCGGAACATTTCGAGCAAAGCCTCGTTCCAGCCGGCCTTGGCGGCAATCAGCTCCTCGCGGCTCGACGGCACCGACCAGGACTCTTCGACCCATTCCCGGGTGTAATGGCCGCCGAAGATATTGAGCCGGTCGCCATTCACGCCGATCGGGTAACAGATCACGTGGCCGTCCGGGCCGATCCAGCCAAAATATTCGCCGCGTTCCAGCACCACGCTGCCGCCCGGCCCGATCCGCGTTGGCACGCATTCCATCGGTACGATCGCTCGCCACGCCATCATTTCGGTAAAGCGCGGCGCATCGGCGCCGAAATGCTGTGCACGGATGGCCGAGCGGATGCCGTCGGCGGCAATGACCACATCGGCTTCGACTTCGCTGCCATCGGCGAGATGCGCCACGGCGGTTCGACCGACCGTATCGGCACCGACACAATGCACCCCAAGATGAAGCCGCACCTCGCCCGCGGCTCGCCGCACCAGGTTGTGCAGGTCGGCGCGGTGCGCCGTCATATAGGGCGCGCCATATTTTTCACGCGCCACTGCCTTGAGCGGCTGGCGAAACCGCAGCCGCCCCTCATCGAAGGTAATCGACATGATGCTCAGCGGCTCAAACGCGTTGCGCATCAGCTCGTCTTCGAGCCCGAGCGCCCGCAAAACCTTGACGCCGTTGGGCCCGATCTGCAGCCCGGCGCCGACTTCTTCAAGCTTGGCGACACGCTCGTAAAGCGCGACCTCGAATCCGCGCTGCCGCAATGCCACGGCGGCCGCGAGACCGCCGATGCCGGCGCCGATGATGGCGATGCGAAGGGGGCGGTGGGCCTCGGTCATTGGAACGGTCCGGTACTTGGCAAAGCTGCGCGAAGGTTTGGCAGCGCGGCGGCAACGAACGCGACCCCCCCAATTTTAGGCGAAGATCGGAGCAAAGCGAATCTCCGGTCCGCCGGCCCGTTCTTTTTATTTGCGTAAGTATATTTCCATCCTCCCGTACCAGCCCACCTTTATCCGGAACGCGCCTAGCCGTTCCACATTTTCGTGCTAGACGGTAGCCGGCCGTCGCCAAGAACGAGCTAAGGTCGAGCCACGATCGAACGAAGATCGAACCTGGTTCGGGCCATGTTCGAGCTGCTTGACGCCGCACCGCAGAGATAGACGCCATGGACATCAATCTCATCGCCGACAGCAGTGTTAGTTCCGCGCCTGCCGAATTTACCGCCGCTATCCAGGCGGCGGCCAACATTTTCGATCAGGATTTTTTGGGCAATTACACCGTCAACATCACGTACGGCTGGGGAACCTATGACGGTCAGACGAATTCCGAACTGACGACCGCCAACAACGGCATCAGCTCGATTGGTGGAACCGAGAACTCGACGATCGTCAGCTACGCGACGGTTAGAAACTGGCTGAGTGCCAATGCGACCTTGAGCGATCAGCAAGCCGCGGTCGCGTCGCTGCCTTCCAACACATCGGCTTTCCCCGGGACCGCCAACAGCTTTTTCGTCAGCAGCGCGCAGGAAAAGGCGCTCGGCGTCTATACCGGCAGCAACAGCACGATCGACGGTTCGATCGGCTTCAACGACACCGACCCGGCAAATTCGAACTTCCTGGGATTGGCGCTGACCGAGATTGCCCATGCGCTGGGTTGGATCACCGAGTTCTATGCGGGCGCGCCGACAATCGCCGACCTATTCCGGTTCAGCTCGCAGGGCACCTATCAATGGACCGGCGGCGTCGCCGCCTACTTTTCGCTCAACAACGGCGCAACGGACCTTGCTAACTTTGCGACCACCTTCGACTACACGCTTTTCACGAACCTCACCAACGACGCGCTCTCCGTCCCAATTACCCCTCAGACGACCAACCTGACGAGCTTCGACATCGAAGTGCTCAATGCCGTCGGATTCGGCCAAGCACCCGTTTCGGCGAGCGTGAGCGGCACGAATTTCTCCGTCCAGGAGGGGCAATCGGTTTCGATATCCTCGGAACTGACCGTTTCGAACCCCGACGGCGACAACATCACCGAATACCAGTTCCTCAACAGCGGTGGCGACAGCGGCCGTTTCGCCGTAGGCGGCACGACCGAGGCTGCCGGCCAATGGTTCGAGGTCAGCGCGGCGAACCTGGGCAGCGTCAGCTATGTGGGCGGCAGCAGCGCCGGCACCGATACGCTGCAGGCGGAAGTGTTCGACGCCACCGCGGGAACCTGGTCGTCGGCCACGACATTCACCGTGACGACGATCGGCCAGACCGCCGACATGATCAGTCGCGATAGCAACAACGGCAATTATGAGATCTATGGCATCGGCAATAATTCGATCTTGACGGCGGCCCCGCTGGGTCAGATCGGTTTGGAATGGCAAGTGGCCGGGCTTGGCGACTTCTCCGGCACCGACACGAGCGACATGCTGACGCGCGACAGCAATAATGGCGTGCTCGAAGTCTACGACATTCGCAACAATCAGATCGCATTCGCAGCGCCGATAGGACAAGTCGGGCTGGAATGGTCGTTCGCGGGGTTTGGCGATTTCTCGACGCGCGCCAGCGAGACCGACATGCTGATGCGCAATACGAATACGGGCCAATTCGACGTTTTCGATATCAGCAACAATCAGATCACGTTCGCTGCGCCGATGGGGCAAGTCGGCTTGGAATGGTCGGTCGCGGGCTTCGGCGATTTCTCCGGCCGCGCCAACGAGACCGACATGCTGATGCGCAACAACAATACGGGTGCGTTTGAGGTCTTCGACATCAATAACAATCAGATCACCTTCGCGGCCGGAATGGGGCAAGTCGGCCTGGAGTGGTCGGTGGCGGGTTTCGGAGACTTCTCCGGAAACGCCAACGAAACCGATATGCTGATGCAAAACAACAATACGGGTGCGTTTGAGGTTTACGACATCAGCAACAATCGGATCACCTTCGCGTCCGGGATGGGGCAGGTCGGGCTGGAGTGGCAGATCGCGGGCTTCGGCGACCTGTCGAGCGGCGCCGGCGAGACCGACATGCTGATGCGCAACCGCAATAGCGGCGCGTTTGAGTATTACGATATCGCCCACAACACGATCACGTCGGCGGGGTCGATGGGCCAGGTCGGAATGGAATGGCAGATAGCCGGCATCGCCAGCAACTCGCCGGGGAGCGCCGCTGCCGCGCAGCTTGCCCAGGCGATGGCCTCGTATGCACCCGCCGGCGCTCCGCTGGCGGATTCGCCCGTGCCTGCCTCAACGTCAGCGCAGCCAGCACAACAGAATCAGTTGCTCGCCACGCCGCAACCGGCGGCGGTGTAGGCGCCGCGGCGAAGCGCGAGGCAGGCGCCAGTCTTATAGATTTGATTGCATTTTCTTCGGAAAACCGGTGGCCACTTTTCCGGAAAATGCTCTAGCCGCGCTCACCGACGCCGTGCGTTGACCGGCGGGCTATAGCGCCTCGACCGTCACCACCCCGGTCACCGCCTTGATGGCACCGGCGATCTGCGGCGACACCTTAAAGCGCCCGGGCAGCTTGACCTCGACCTCGCTGCCGTTGCCCAGCATCAGCACCATACTGACTTCGCCGGCGGCGGCTTCCCCGCCGCTTTGGGAGGCGCCATTGCGCGCGGGCTCGAGCCGCCTTGCCACACCCGGAAGCGGTTCTTCGTCGCGCAGAAACACCCGCAAGCCCATCTGCATCTTGGCCGCCGCCTGGTCGAGCGGCTCGACCGATTGAATGCGTGCGCGCACCTCCTCGGCCTGCACTTCGGCGGTGAGAAAGAGCAGCACCGCGGTGCCGGGCTCCAGCAGGTCGCGATACTGCGCCAGGCCTTCGGCGAACAGTACCGCCTCGTAGTGGCCGCTCGGATCCGACAGCCCGACGATGCCCATCTTGGTGCCGTTGCGGGTGCGCCGTTCGGTCCGCACCACCACAGTGCCGGCGACGCGCCCTGCCCCGGCCCCTGCTCTCACAGCACGGGAGAACTCGGCCCATGACTGCACGCGCAGCCGCTTGAGCGCTGCCGCGTAGTCGTCGAGCGGATGGCCCGAGAGAAAAAAGCCCACCGCATCAAACTCTCGCTGCAGACGCTCAGCCGGCAGCCACGCCTCTAGCGCCGGCAGCATCACCGGTTCGGGGGCGGCTGGGCCAGCGAACAGCTCGGATTGGCCGCGCACGGCGTTGTCCTGCGTCCTTTGCGCGGTCGCCAGCACCGTATCGATGGCGGCGAACACCCGCGCGCGATTGCGCTCAAAGACATCGAACGCGCCCGACGCGGCCAGACTCTCCAACACGCGTTTATTGAGTGCCCGCGGATTGACTCGTCCGGCAAAATTAGCGAGGTCGACGAACGGCTGGTCGCCGCGGGCCGCAACGATGGTGTCGACCGCCTGGCGGCCAACGCCGCGCAGCGCCGCCAGCGCGTAGTAGATGACGTTGCCCTCGACATCGAATTCGACGCCGGAGCGGTTGATCGCCGGCGGCTCGACCTTGATGCCGAGCCGCTCGGCTTCGGCACGAAATTCGGCGAGCTTATCGGTGTTTCCCATGGCCAGCGTCATCGACGCGGCCAGGAATTCGACCGGATAATTCGCCTTCATGTAGGCGGTATGATAGGTCAGCAGCGCGTAGGGCGCCGAATGCGATTTGTTGAAGCCGTATTCAGCAAATTTCGCGCACGCCTCAAAGATGGTTTCGGCATCGTTTTGCGCGATGCCACGCTCGACAGCGCCGGAGATAAACGAATCGCGCTGCGACGCCATCTCCTTCTTGTCTTTCTTGCCCATGGCGCGGCGCAGGATATCGGCCTTGCCGAGACTGTAGCCGGCGAGATCGCGCGCGATCTGCTGCACCTGCTCCTGATAGGTGATGATGCCGTAGGTGGGCTGCAAAATCGGCTGCAGTTTGGGATGCAGATAATCGGTCGCCTCGTGGCCGAGCTTTCGCGCGCAATAGGTCGGGATATTGGCCATCGGTCCCGGCCGGTAGAGCGCGACCAGCACGATTAAATCCTCGAAGCGGTCCGGACGCATATCGATCAGCGCCCGCCGCATGCCCGCGCTTTCCACCTGGAACACGCCGACCGTCTCGCCGCGCGCCAGCATGTCATAGGATTTCGCGTCGTCGAGCGGCACCTTGGCGAGATCGAGATCGATGCCGCGCCGCCGCACCAGCTTGACCGCGCGGTCGAGGATGGTGAGCGTGGTCAAGCCGAGAAAGTCGAACTTCACGAGGCCCGCGGGCTCGACCCATTTCATGTTGAACTGGGTCACCGGCATCAGCGATTTCGGATCGCGGTAGAGCGGGACCAGTTCACTCAGCGGCCGGTCGCCGATGACGACGCCCGCCGCGTGCGTTGAGGCATGGCGGTGCAGCCCTTCGAGCTTCTGGGCAATATCGAAGGCCCGCGCGATCAGCGGATCGCGGTCGCGTTCGGCTTGCAGCCGCGGCTCGTCCTCGATCGCCCGTTTCAGCGTGACCGGGTTGGCCGGGTTCTGCGGCACCAGCTTGCATAGCCGGTCAACCTGGCCGTAGGGCATCTGCAGCACGCGGCCAACATCGCGCAGCACGCCGCGCGCCTGCAGCGTGCCGAAGGTGATGATCTGTGCGACGCAGTCGCGGCCATAGCGCTCCTGCACGTAGCGAACAACCTCATCGCGCCGTTCCTGGCAGAAATCGACGTCGAAGTCCGGCATCGAAATGCGCTCGGGATTAAGAAACCGCTCGAAGATGAGCCCGAAGCGGATCGGATCGAGATCAGTGATGGTCAGCGCATAGGCGACCAGCGATCCGGCGCCGGAGCCGCGGCCGGGCCCCACAGGAATTCCCTGAGCCTTGGCCCACTGGATGAAATCGGCGACGATCAGAAAGTAGCCGGCGTATTTCATCTTCACGATGACGCCGAGCTCGTATTCGAGACGCTCGCTATACGCGTCGGCGGTTTGGCCGTGCGCCGGGCCGTGCTTGTCGAGCCGCGCCGCCAAGCCGGTGCGAGCAGCCCGACGGAGCGCCTCCGGTTCATCGCTTCCGACGGCCTCGTCATCACGCCGGCCGCCAGAAAATCGCGGCAGGATCGGCGCCAGCGTGCGCGGCCGAAACGCGCAGCGCTCGGTGATCTCGACGGTCGTGGCGAGCGCTTCCGGCAGGTCGGCGAACAGCGCGGCCATTTCGGCGCGACTCTTGAACCCGTGCTCAGGCGTCAATTGACGCCGCTCTGCATCGGCGACGAGCCGGCCTTCGGCGATGCACAGCAAGGCGTCGTGGGCTTCGTAATCCTCGCGCGTGGCAAAGAACGGTTCATTGGTGGCGACGAGCGGAATGCCGCGCGCATAGGCGAGTTCGATCAGCGCCGCCTCGGCAGCACGCTCGCCCGGCGTGCCGTGGCGCTGCAATTCAAGATAAAGCCGATCGCCGAACAGCCGTTGAAGGGTCTGGCAGCGCGATTGCGCAAGCGTGTCTTGGCCGCCCGCGAATGCCGCATCGAGCGGACCGCCTGGTCCACCCGAGAGGGCGATCAGGCCTGCGGCCTCCTCATCAAGCCAATCTAGTCGGATGTGCGGGCGCTGCTGCGGCTCGATTTCAAGATAGGCCCGCGAGCAGAGCCGCATCAAGCTGCGGTAGCCCTCCTGCCGCGCGGCGAGCAGCACAATGCGCGCAAAACTTTCGCCAGGCGCCGGCGCCCCTGCCGGACCGCTCCGCTTCTCCTGGTCGCCAAAATCAATCGCGAGCGTGCAGCCGACGATCGGCTGTATGCCGCTAGCGGCCAGTTTTTCGGAAAACTCGAGCGCACCGAACATATTGTCGGTGTCGGTCAGCGCCAGCGCCGGCTGCCGGTCCTTTTTTGCAAGCTCGGCGAGCCGCGCGATCATCAGCGCGCCCTCAAGCAGCGAATAGGACGAATGGACGTGCAGATGGACGAAACGAGGCGCGGTCGCGGCAGCCATGAGCCTATAAGCCTATACGTGGTGGGCGTTGTGGGCGAATCGCCGGTGACGGCACGCGGGCGATTCCTTCCCTAACGAACATGGCGGATCGCGAGCGCCGGTGTCTATCGCCGCGGCTCCGGTCCCGCCTGCCGCGCACAGAATCTTATGCACAGCCAGATTGCCGCCACCCCGACACCTTGCCGCTCAAACGACGCCGAGCACCTGCGCCCAAACCGCAATCGTCGCCAAAAACAAGGTTATGGAGGCAAGCGCCATCGCCTCCTCGAGTACCGTGCGCAACATGATCGGGCTCCCCTATCCAGAATGGATGGGAAGCATTGTTCTTGTTTTGTTCTATGTTGTCAAGCCGGTCTTTCAGGCACGGGGTTTAGGCATCGGTTCACGTCAGAAAGGAACCGAAACCCGCCGCTCACGTGACTGTGTCCGCATGGGATTCCGACGGTGAACTAATTCACCCACCCTGGTGTTAGCGGCTCGAGACCAGAGGCCATGGAGGTCCGCGATGAGGCTTTGGCGCGTGACGATTGGGATCTGCGCAGCAACGGCGGCGTTTGGCGCACGCGCCGAGGCGCAGAACTATCCGTGGTGCGCCAATTACGGCTCAGCCATGGGCGACGGCGGCACCAATTGCGGATTCACCACGCGCGAGCAGTGCCTGGCGACGGTGAGCGGCATCGGCGGCTCCTGCGATCGCAACACGCAATACTTACCACCCGCCGGACCGTCCGCACCAAGCCATCGGCGACATTACAGGCGCAACGCCGACAATTGATCGACGTTGTTTCCAGGCGGAAACAACGCCAAGGCCTTACACTAGGGTTGAAAGGCCTAACCAGCGTCGAATGACATAAAACAGGAAGCGTCACAGGAGACTCTCATGAGATATCTGCTGATCACGTTGGGATTACTATGTGCGGCAAGCTTGAGCGGCACGGCCGCCAACGCGCAAAACTACCCGTGGTGCGCGCAATACGGCGGCAAGATGGGTGGCGGCGAGAATTGCGGCTTCTCCACCTTTGCACAGTGCCAAGCCGCCCTCAGCGGCAATGGCGGTTTTTGTAACCGCAACACCCAATACAAGGGCGACGGCGACAATGGGCGCGACCGCAGGTATCGTCGATATCACCGCTACGACTGATCGCTTGGGCACGTGACCGCAGCGGCGCTCGTGCGGCTTAGCTGAGCTCGACCACCAAGCCGTCGCGGATGGTGACGCGCCGATCCATTTGCGCGGCGAGGTCGAGATTGTGGGTCGCGATCACGGCGGCAAGGCCGGAAGCGTGGACCAATTGCATAAGCGTCGCAAACACGTGACCGGCGGTATTGACGTCGAGGTTGCCGGTCGGCTCATCGGCCAATAACAGGCGCGGGGCGTTGGCGACCGCCCGCGCGATCGCGACGCGTTGCTGCTCGCCGCCGGACAGTTCGGCTGGCCGGTGCGTGAGGCGCTCCTTGAGGCCCAGATAGCTCAACAATTCGGTAGCGCGCGCACTCGCCTCTGTACGCGACAGGCCGCGGATCATCTGAGGCAGCATCACGTTTTCCAGCGCTGAGAATTCCGACAGCAGATGATGGAACTGATAGACGAAGCCGACATCGCTGCGCCGCATGCGGGTGCGTTCGACATCGCTCAGGTGCGTGGTGGCGACACCATCGACAAAGACTTCGCCGGCGTCGGGATGCTCGAGCAGGCCGGCAATGTGCAAAAGCGTCGATTTGCCCGCACCTGACGGCGCGACCAGCGCCACCGACTGACCTGGCCAGACCGCAAGCTCGGCGCCCCTGAGCACGTCCAGCGTGGAATCGCCCTGATGGAATTTGCGGCTAATGCCATGCAGAAAGATGAACGGATGCTGCTCATCGCCGCGCGCTGCCGGCGCGGGGGCCTCGGTGATCGCGGTTTTCTCGTCCATTGCGCCTGATCACTCGTAGCGAAGCGCTTCGACCGGGTCGAGCCGGGCCGCGCGCCAGGACGGATAAAGGGTCGCCAGCAACGACAATCCAAGCGCCATCACCACGACGGCGGTGGTCTCGCGGACATTCATGTCGGCCGGCAGTTTCGACAGAAAGTAGAGCTCCGGGTTGAACAGGTCCGTGTGGGTGAGCCACGCCAGGAAGCGCCGGATCGAATCGATGTTGAGACATACTACGGTGCCGAGCAGGAAACCCGCCAAGGTGCCGACGACGCCGATCGACGATCCTGTAATGAGGAAAATACGCATGATGGAGCCTTGGCTGGCGCCCATCGTGCGCAGAATGGCGATGTCGCTGCCCTTGTCCTTCACCAGCATGATCAGGCCCGACACGATGTTGAGCGCCGCCACCAGAACGATCAGCGTCAGGATCAGGAACATGACGTTGCGCTCGACCTGAAGCGCATTGAAGAAGGTGGCGTTACGCTGTCGCCAGTCGATCATGTAGATCGGCCGCGCGGCCGCCTCGCCGACCAGCTTACGGAATTCGTCAATGCGATCTGGAGCGTTGGTGTAGACCTCGATCGCGGTCACGTCGCCGTTGCGGTTGAAATAAGCCTGCGCCTCCTGCAGCGGCATGAAAACAAAAGCCGCATCGTATTCCGACATGCCGATCGTAAAGACCGCGGCGACCTTGTAGGTCTTGATCCGCGGCGTCGTCCCCATCGGCGTCACCGCGCCGCGCGGCGCGACCAGCGTGATGTTGTCGCCGGCGCGCAGCGACAGTTGTTCGGCGAGGCGGCTGCCGATGGCGAGCCCCTGCCCCTGGTCGAAGCCGTTAAGCGTACCCTGCTTGATGTTGTTGGCGATCGAGCCAAGCTTGGCGAGATCGGCGGCACGGATGCCGCGCACCAGCACGCCGGACGCATTGAACGGCGACGACGCGAGCGCCTGGCCTTCGACAATCGGAGCGGCCAACCGCACCCCCGGCACTTTGGACACGCGGTCGGCGACCGCCGCCCAATCGGTGAGCGGCCGCTCCAGCGGCTGGATCAGCAAATGACCGTTCAGTCCGAGAATTTTCTCCAGCAGTTCCTGGCGGAAGCCGTTCATCACCGCCATGACGATAATCAGGGTGGCGACGCCCAGCATGATGCCGAGGAAGGAAAAGCCGGCGATGACCGAGATGAATCCTTCTTTGCGCCGCGCCCGCAGATAGCGGAGCGAAAGCATCCACTCGAATGGAGCAAAGGCGTGCGTGCCGGTCGACTCGGACATTCGGCTCTAGGTCCCCGCGAAGTGCCGGAGTTTCACACGATTCTGGCGCTTTCAAGCCATGAAATCGCAGCGAGGTAACGTCGCAGCTCAGTTTCATGCGCCAAAACGGCCGAGCAGCTCGGCCGGCGTGATGGTTTCGCGCGTCCCATCCGCGCGTCGCTTAACCTCGACTTTGCCCTCGGCGAGGCTGCGCGGCCCGACCAGGATCTGCCAAGGAATGCCTATCAGGTCGGCGGTGGCGAATTTCGCCCCCGGCCGCTCGTCGAGATCATGGTAGAGGGTATCGATCCCCTTGGCCGACAATGCGGCGTAAAGCTGCTCACAGGCGGCGTCGGTATCGGCCGCGCCCTGCTTGAGATTAAGAATGATGACCCGGAACGGAGCGACGGGTTCCGGCCATTTGATGCCCGCCTCGTCGTGAAACGCCTCGATGATCGCGCCGGCAAGGCGCGACACGCCGACGCCGTAAGACCCGCCGTGGACCGGCCGCTCCGCCCCATCGGGGCCTGCCACCACGGCCTTCATCGGCACCGAATACTTGGTGCCAAAGTAGAAGATCTGGCCGACCTCGATGCCGCGGGTGCTGAGCTGCTGGTCCGGCGGCACTTCGCGCTCAAAGCGCGCCTGGTCGTGGACGTCCTGGGTCGCCGCATAGAGGCTGGTCCATTGCTGAATGATGGGCGAAAGGTCGCCCTCATAGTCCACATCGGCACCTGGGATCGGCAGATCGAGAACATCCTTGTTGCAGAACACTCCGGACTCGCCGGTCTCCGCCAGGATCAGGAATTCGTGCGAGAGGTCGCCGCCGATCGGCCCGGTCTCGGCCCGCATCGGGATTGCTTTGAGCCCCATGCGGGCGAAGGTGCGCAGATAGGCGACGAACATCTTATTATAGGATAGCCGCGCCGCAGCCTCGTCGACATCGAACGAATAGGCGTCCTTCATGAGGAATTCGCGCCCGCGCATGACGCCAAAGCGGGGCCGCTGTTCGTCACGAAACTTCCATTGGATGTGATATAGGTTCTTGGGCAGGTCGCGATAGGACCGGATCGAGGCGCGGAAAATTTCCGTGATCATGTCCTCGTTGGTCGGCCCGTAAAGTAACTCGCGCTCGTGGCGATCCTTGATCCGCAGCATTTCCGGCCCGTAGGCATCGTACCGGCCGCTTTCGCGCCAGAGGTCGGCCAGTTGCAGGGTCGGCATCAAGAGTTCGATAGCGCCCGCTCGGTCCTGCTCCTCGCGCACGATCTGCTCGATTTTCTTAAGGACCCGGAAGCCGAGCGGTAGCCAGGCATAGATGCCAGCCGCTTCTTGGCGGATCATGCCGGCACGCAGCATCAGCCGATGGGAAGCGATCTCGGCCTCCTTCGGCGTTTCACGCAGGCTCGGCAGAAAGAAACGGGACAGGCGCATGGAGTTCATCGGCGTTCCGGAGTCGCTATTGCCCGGCAGTCAAGCCGCAATGCCGCGGCAAACACAAGCGCGCCGTGTTCCAAATTTGGAACAGCGCAGGCACCGCCGGTTTTTTTTGTTTGGGATACCGCCAAGCTGATGACAAGGGTATAAAACTCGATTACGAATACCCCGCTGTCCCCATCCCGCGATCTTGAACGCGGTCATCTCGGGATAGCGGTCCAAGTCTTGGGAGGATGGCCTTCAGAGCGCGAATCCAACGCCGCCACCCACCATAAGCAAATCGCCAAATCAGGTGGGATGAAGGCCGGACGTGGAATGCTAAGGGTTATTAAAGGCAGGGCATGATCCCTGCCTTTTTCTTTTTTGCAGGCCTTTCAAGTTACGGGCCTTGCGCGGATGCTAAGAAGAATTGCAAGAGATAGATATAAGACATTGTAATATATCAATATTTCGTATTAAAATTCAAACCAAACGGCTTCAAAATCTCCTCTATGGTCAGCAGGCGTTCGGTATAGGCAACGTAAAGGACGCCGAACACCACGCAGGTAACGAGCGTCGTCCAGATCAGCTTGCGGCCAAGTTTGGGAACGAGCGGCGCCCCGGGATCGGTCCCCGGCACCACTTCGCCGCCCTCCTGCTGGCTGCGCACGCCCCAGGGCAGCACGGCAAACAGCGTCACCCACCAGATCAGGAAAAAGACCGCGACGGCAGTGGCGGTGGACATTCTTCGACCCCTCAACCCTGCTCCAGTTCCACAAGCGTCCCCGAGAAATCCTTCGGGTGGAGGAACAGGACCGGCTTGCCATGCGCCCCCATCTTCGGCTCGCCGTCGCCGAGGACTCGCATCCCGGCGGCGCGCAGCCTGTCGCGCGCGGCGAAAATGTCGTCGACCTCGTAGCACACATGGTGCATGCCGCCGTCCGGGTTCCGCTCGAGGAACTTGGCAATCGGCGAGGCCTCGCCGAGCGGGGCCAGGAGCTCGATCTTCGTATTTGGCAGCGTCACGAACACTGTGGTCACGCCATGTTCCGGCTGCGGCACAGCGGCGGACACTTCAGCGCCGAGAACGCTTCGATAGACCGCGGCCGCCTTGTCGAGGTCGCGCACCGCAATGGCAACATGATTGAGCCTGCCGATCATAGTTTCACCTCACCTTTCTCCGGCAGTCAGCGTCAGTTTCGCGTGCGGCCAAACTTGGCCATGAGTTTGTCCCTGATGGGTTCGAGGATGCTCGCCTTGTCTTTCTCGGCGCCGACCAGAATGTCCTGCACAATGTCCTTCGCCGAGCGGCCGCCCCAGCCGGCATCGCGAAAATAGATGTTGGCGGCGTTACCGACCACGTAGGTGCTCCAGGCCGCCGCCAAACCCTGAGGCACGGCGGTCAGGATCGTACTCGTGCCAAAGGTGACGGTGCGCAACAGATCGGCGGCGAGGTGCAGCCCGTATTCGGCCGCCGCCATCAGCCCCCAGGCGTACAGAATCTCCAAAACCATGCTTTGCGCGCTCTTGAGCGAAAACTCGGTGCCGTAGACAGCGCCGATGCGCTGCACCATCAGCGCATCAGTCGCCATGCCGGCCAGGATATCGAACACCGGCAGCGGATTGGCGCCGACCACCAGCGCCTTGCCGAGCATGAAATAATAGATGAGGCGCGTCGCTTCCTTGCCGCGTACGTGTTGCTTCAGCTCCTTGATTCGGTCGCCGACATCGGAGGCGAACAGGCTGGCGTTGAGCGCGATGATCGCCTTGCCCTCGCGGTCGAGCACTTCGAGCATCCGCGCCTCCAAGGCCTCGATCCTTGGCTTGGGCTGAAATCGCCTGATCTCGATGGAGCCATCGGCCTTGTGGATCTCGCGCTCGCTCTCGCGCGGCGCGGCGGCAGCCAGCACGATGTCGTCTTGGCCGATCCGATTTCCGACTTTGCGCAAGATCGACTCGGTGATTTCCTTGACCTGCGCGGGCCCGAGCAGATCGGCTTTGTTGACGACCATGACGATCGGTTTGTGCAGGTCGCTGAGCTGGGTGAAAGCGTCCAGCTCGACCCGGTTGAGATCGCCGTCCACGACGAACAGCACGAGGTCGGTATAGCGGACGGTCTCCTCGGCGAGCTTGCCGCGCAATTCACCGGCGGCTTCGTTGATGCCCGGCGTATCGACCAGCACCAGCTTGGTATTCTTGAATCCGGACTTGGCGACCTTGTCGGTCGAGCCATGTTCAGCCGAAACCGTAAAGATGGTCTCGCCGGCGAGCGCGTTGAGGAGCGCACTCTTGCCCGAACCGACTTCGCCAAACGCGGCGATCTCGACACGCCCATTCTCGAGCTTGGCGGTGAAACCCTCGATCTCGCGCATTTCCTTTTCGATAGCGGCGCGTTCGGCCGGCCGCAGTCGCGTGTCGCCAGACAGGCGGCGCAGCGCTTCGATCGTGTCGGGCAGGACCGTTTCGTCTTGCATGGCCATGTTGCGTTGCTGCGTCACGCCGCTACGAATTTGAGCGCCCGCCCGGGCGCCGTGGGAAATTCACGCCGAACGAGATTGATCAGCGCCTGCACGTCGCTCGCCGGCCGGCGTAGTTCGACGCGCACGGTGCCGCGCGCATCCTCGATCTCGCGCTCGACCGGCGATGGCGAACCGGCCACCGAAATCACGTGAGCGGG
The DNA here is from genome assembly GCA_036511795.1 of Xanthobacteraceae bacterium. GTDB lineage: Bacteria > Pseudomonadota > Alphaproteobacteria > Rhizobiales > Xanthobacteraceae > BOG-931. The sequence goes on along the minus strand of DATCBO010000051.1, from coordinate 47,785 downwards.
CGCAAATTGTTTCGGCATCTTGGCGCGAATCGAAAGGAGCACGGTATCGCGATCCGCCGCCGTTAGCTGGTCTGCCTTATTGAGCACGACGTAGAGCGGCTTGCCGGTACCGATCAGCCGTCCGATGACCTCGAGTTCGGGCGCCCGCAGATCCTGATCGACCACGAACAAGATGCCGTCGGCGGCTCCGACGATCACGGCGAGGGACGCAATCTGGTTCGCATCGCCCTCGACCGTTCCGGCATCGAACAGGCGCGCGACATCCGCTTGGTCGCGAGCGTTCGCGGCGGTCGCCTGTCGGAGCGTCGCAATCAGCCCGGTCTTGCCGCTAAACGGCGGCCCGGTGACGGCGAATGTCCAGCGCACGTCGGCGGCGTCCCTCGGCGCCAGCTCCGGCGCAGGGATCGGCGCAGGGAGCGGCGCTGTAATCGGCGGCGCCGCGACGCGAACCGACGCGCCGCGGCTGCCGCGCGACCATTTTCTCGCGATCGAGTCAGCGCGGCGGCCAACGACATCGGCCGGCAAAGGCGGCGACAGCTCGGCGGCGGGCAATAGCGAGTGCGACCGCGGCAGCGCCCCCATGCGACGCACCCGGAGCCAGGTCACAGTTCCGACCCCGATAAAAAAACAGGCGAGCACTACGCCATAAGTTGCTTCGATATATGGGTTTTTGAGCGCATCGAAGGTCAGCGCCACGTGCGACAAGAGCCAGACGCCGAAGGCCAGAACGCCCGCAGCCACCGCAAGCGTCAGGACGCGAGCAAGCAGCTCGGGCCTGGCGGCAAATACCAAAAGTGGCGCAAACCACCTCAACATCGTGCCCGCCCGCTGCCAGTCTCCATCACGCCACCAATATAGGGCGACGGCGCGGTCTCGCTACACCTCCAGCACATGCACGTGGCAGATCGGCCTCTTGTTCCAGCGCTCGCCAACGGCGCCGCGTACCGCGCGGCGCACCGCCTCGCCAACGGCATCGGCATCGCGCCGGCGCGGCTTCGGCAGGGACTCGAACGCCTGCTCGACCGCCTCGCGGGCGATGTCCGTCATCGAATGCCCGGCCGCATCGGTCTCCGGAATGCCGAACAATTCGACCTCGGGATCGGCGACCAGCACGCCCTTGTCGCTCAGCGCCAACGCCACGGTGACGAGGCCGGCGAAACTGAGCCGACGGCGCGAGCCCACAGCACGCGCGTCGGCGCCGACCAAGAGCGTGCCGTCCTTGTAGAGCCGGCCTGACGGGACCTCGTCGATGATTTCGGCTTGGCCGGGAGCAAGCCGCACCAAGTCGCCGTTGCGGCAGACCAGCACCTGCGGCACGCCAGCCTTCCGCGCGAGCGCTGCGTGCTCGGATAGATGCAATGCCTCGCCGTGCGCGGGGATCAAGATTTGCGGCCGCACCCAGCCGATCATGTCGGTGAGTTCGGCGCGGCGCGGATGGCCCGAGACGTGAACGAGGTGAGTGCGGTCGGTGATGACCTCGACCCCCTGCTCGACCAGACCGTTGATGACCCGGTCCACGCCCTTTTCATTGCCCGGTATGGCGCGCGACGAAAAAATCACCCGGTCGCCGCGCCCCAGCGTCACCTCGGGGTGCTGGCCCTCGGCGATGCGGGAAAGCGCGGCGCGTGGCTCGCCCTGGCTGCCGGTGCACAGCGCCAGCACCTTGTCGGGTGCCAGATAACCGTAACTTCGCGCGTCGTGAAAATCCTGCACGCCGTCGAGATAACCCGTCTCGCGCGCGACACCGATGACGCGCTCCATGGCGCGGCCGACAACCACGACTTCGCGATCCGCCGCACGCGCCGCGTCGGCCACCGCGCGGATGCGATCGACGTGCGAGGCAAATGTCGTCACGGCGATACGCCCGGGCGCGGTGCGCACCAGTTCGGCGATCGTCTTGGCGACATCGGCCTCCGATGGCGAGCGGCCGTCGCGAACCGCATTGGTCGAATCGCCGATGAGCGCCAGCACGCCGGCGTCGCCGAGCGCGGTGAGCCGCACCGCGTCGGTTTTCGATCCGGCAAGCGGCGTCGGATCGATCTTCCAGTCGCCGGTATGCAGCACGACGCCGGCCGGCGTGCGGATCGCAAGCGCATTGGACTCCGGTATCGAGTGCGCCACGCTGATGAACTCGATATCGAACGGGCCGAGCGTCAAGCGGCCGCGCAACGGCACGACATTGACCGGAATCTTCGGCGCGCCGGGCTCCCCCGCCCGCTTGGCCTCGAACAGCGCGGCGGTGAACGGGGTGGCATAGATCGGCACGTTGAGCCGCGGCCAGAGGTCGATCAGCGCCCCCAGATGATCTTCATGACCGTGGGTGAGCACGAGACCGAGGATGTTTTTGCGCACTTCCAGCAGATACCGGATGTCCGGCATGATGAGATCGATGCCGGGAAGATGCTCTTCAGACGCAAACGAGACGCCGCAATCGACGATCAGCCACTGGCGGCGGCGCTCGTCGCCAAAGCCGTAGATCGAGAGATTCATCCCGATCTCGCCAATGCCACCGAGCGCCGCGAAGACGAGTTCGTTGCCGGGCATCATTTGGCCTTTCGGAGCAGTGGGCTGGACGCAGACCGCTCCGCCAGCGGGAAGACATCGCCGGCCGAAATCACGTCCATTACGCCGCCATTCTGCGCCAGCATGAGGCGGCCGCACGCATCAACGCCGGCGAAGCGTCCAGTCTTTTCGCCAGTGCCGGTGCGGACCCGAATCGGCTCGCCGATGCCGCACGCCGCGGCAAGCCAGTCGGTAAGAATCTCCGCGAAGCCGTTGCCGTGGTCCCACTGCGCGATGCGTGTCAGCATTGTCGCAGAAAGCCGAGCAAACAGTTGCTCCGGGGTGACTTCGACGCCATGAGCGCAGAGCGCCGTCGCCGGATACAGGATCGGCTCGTCGCGTTGCGGCCGAAGCTGCCCCGGTCCTTCCGGGTAGTGCGCGCAATTCACCCCAATGCCGGTGATGACTGTCGCTCCAGACGACGGTCCATGCTCGCCCTCGATCAAAATGCCGGCGCATTTGCTGCCGGTGAGCAAAACATCATTCGGCCATTTCAGGGCAAGGTGCGGCGCGAGCGAAGGCGCCGCGGCAGCGATCGCGTCGCGAACCGCCAGCGCCGTCACGAAAGCAAGCTCGGGCACACGGCCGGCCGGCGCCGTCTCGCGCATCAGCAGGCTCGCATAGAGGTTGCCGGACGGCGAGAACCATGACCGGTCGCCGCGTCCCCTGCCCGCGGTTTGCCTCTCGGCGGTGATCCACAGCGGACCGCAATCGCCCGATCGGCCGCGTAGCCGCGCTTCCCGATTGGTCGAATCCACAATGGCGAGAGCGTCGAGCCGCACCCCTGCAGCAATCGCCGCCGGATCAAGCCGCATCAGAACAGGGAGCGAGCAGCCGCGCTCGCCGCACCGACCAGCGGCCCCGGATAGAGGAAGAACAGGATGTTGAACAAGCCGCAAATCGCAAGCACCACCCGAAGCTCGACGGGCATCGCATAAAAGCCTTCGGCCGCCTCGTCGAAATACATGACCTTGATGATCGCCAGATAGTAATAGGCGCCAACCACGCTGGCGAGGACGCCGATCACGGCGAGGATATAAAGGCCCGCCTTGATGGCGGCGAGGAACACGTAGAACTTGGCGAAAAAGCCGGCGAGCGGCGGCACGCCGGCCATCGAAAACAGCAGCATCGCCAGGAAGAACGCCATGGTCGGGTGGGTGCGCGCCAACCCCGCAAGCTGGTCGATCGACTCCACCATGCCGGTCGAACGCCGCAGCGCCAGGATCACGGCGAATACTCCGAGTGTCATGGTGATGTAGATCGCTATATAGACAAGCACGCCCTGCACGCCCTCGGCCGTACCGGCGGCCAGCCCGATCAGCGCGTAGCCCATGTGGCCGATCGACGAATAGGCCATCAGCCGCTTGATATTGCGCTGACCGATGGCCGCGAAGGAGCCGAGCAGCATCGAGGCGATGGAGACGAAGACCAGGATCTGCTGCCACTCCGTCGTAATTCCAGGAAATGCCACGACGGTCGCGCGCACGAACATGGCGATGCCTGCGACCTTGGGCGCCGCGGCAAAGAACGCGGTGACCGGCGTCGGCGCGCCCTCATAGACGTCGGGCGTCCACATGTGGAACGGCACCGCGGACACCTTGAAACAGAAGCCAGCGAACAGAAAAACGAGGCCGAAAATCAGGCCGATGCCGCCATGTGCCGCGGCGTGCGCGATGCCGGTGAAGGTCACGGTGCCGGTGAAGCCGTAAACCAGCGACGCGCCGTAGAGCAGCATGCCCGACGACAAGGCGCCGAGCACAAAGTATTTCAGGCCGGCTTCGGTCGAGCGCAGCTGATCGCGGTGACTGGCCGCCAGCACGTAGAGCGGCAGACTCATCAGTTCCAGGCCGAGATAGAGCGCAATGAGATCGGCGGCCGAAATCAGCATCAGCATGCCGAGCGTCGACAGCAGAATCAGCACGGAATACTCGAACCGCTCCTGCCGCTCGCGCTTGGCGTAATCGAGCGACATGGCAATGGCTGCGGCCGAACCGAGCAACGCCAGCACTTTCAGAAAGCGGGCAAAGTCGTCGACCACGAAGCTGCCGCCGAAGCTTACCAAGCGGCCCGCGGGTAGCACCAAAAGGATCACGCCGGCGAGAAGCAAAAGCACAATCGCCGAAAAGTCGACGACCCTCACCGGCAGCCCGCCGCGAAACGCGCCGAGCATGAGCAGCGCCATGGCGCCGAGCGCCAGCACGATTTCTGGCAGCAGTGGCACGAACGCCGGGAGTTGCGCAGCGCTCATCATCTTACCTCGCCAACGGCGCCGTTAGGCCCGCCGCCTGCACGCCGTGGAGCGCGTGATGGTAATTGTCGATCAGTTGCGACACCGAGACCGCGGAAAAATCGAGCACGGGCTTCGGATAGACGCCGATCAGGATCGTGAGAATGACCAGCGGCGCGAGTATGATCATTTCGCGCGGGCCGATGTCCTTGATCCACTGCAGGTTCGGCTTCTCCAGCTTGCCAAACATCACCTTGCGGTAGAGCCACAACATGTAGCAGGCCGAGAGGATGGTGCCGAGCGTGGCGAGCGTCGCCACCCAATTGTTGACACGGAACGTGCCGATCAGCGTCAGGAACTCGCCGACAAAGCCCGAGGTGCCGGGCAGCCCGACATTGGCAAGCGCAAACACCATGAAGACGAAGGCATAGATCGGCATGCGGTTAACGATGCCGCCATAGGCCGCGATCTCGCGGGTATGCATGCGGTCGTAGACCACGCCGACGCACAGGAACAGCGCGGCTGAAACGATGCCGTGAGAAATCATCTGGAAAATGCCGCCCGAGATACCCTGCGCCGTCACCGCGAAAATGCCCATGGTGACAAAACCCATATGGGCGACCGACGAATAGGCAATCAGCTTCTTCACGTCCTCCTGCACCAGCGCCACGAGTGACGTGTAGATGATGGCAATGACGGACAGTGCGTAGATCAGTGGCGCAAGGTGCTGCGACGCCTCCGGAAACATCGGTAACGAGAAGCGCAGAAAGCCGTAGCCGCCCATCTTCAAGAGGATGGCCGCGAGTATCACCGATCCGGCGGTGGGCGCCTCGACGTGCGCATCCGGCAGCCAGGTGTGAACCGGCCACATCGGCATTTTGACCGCAAACGAGGCGAGGAAGGCAAGGAACGCCCAGGTCTGAAGCGAATGCGGGAAGGCATGATGCAGCAGCGTCGGAATGTCGGTAGTGCCGGCGTCCCAGTACATCGCCATGATGGCGAGCAGCATCAGCACCGAGCCGAGCAGCGTATAGAGAAAGAACTTGAAGCTGGCGTACACCCGGCGCGGGCCGCCCCACACGCCGATGATCAGGAACATCGGAATGAGGCCACCCTCGAAGAACAAGTAGAACAGCACCAGGTCGAGCGCGCAGAACGTGCCGACCATCAGCGTTTCGAGCGCCAAGAACGCGATCATGTACTCGCGCACCCGGCGCTGGATCGCCTCCCAGCTCGCCAGGATCGCGATCGGCATCAGCGCCGTGGTGAGTATGACGAACGGCAGCGAAATGCCGTCGACACCCATCGAGTAATTGATGGAGCCGCCGAGCCACGGCGCCTTCTCGACGAACTGGAAATCGGCGGTCGACGGATCGTATCGCCACACCAGGATGAGCGAGATGACGAAGGTGATCAGCGTCGTCCACAGCGCCAGCCAGCGGGCGTTGCGCACGCCGGCCTCGTCATTGCTGAGAAACGCAATGAACAGCGCGCCGACCAGCGGCAGAAACACGATGACGGAGAGGATCGGCCAGCTCGTCATCCGTGCACCCCGTAGAACATGAACCAGGTGACGGCGACGGCGACGCCGATCAGCATGGCGAAGGCGTAATGGTAAAGATAGCCGGTCTGCAGGCGAATGACGTTGCGCGTCACGTCGAGCACGCGCGCCGAGACGCCATCGGGACCGAGGCCGTCGATGATGAAGCCGTCACCGCCCTTCCATAACAGGCGGCCGAGCCACAACAGCGGACGCACCAGCAGGAAGTCGTAGATCTCATCGAAATACCACTTGTTCAGCAGGAACCGGTACAGCACCGCCTGCTGGCGAGCCAATTCCTTGGGCACATCCGGCCGGCGGATATAGAAATACCACGCGACCAGAAAGCCGCCGATCATCATCAGGGTCGGAGACAGCGTCACCAGCAGCGGCAGATGCTCAGTCTCCTCGTAAATTTTGTCGGCAGTCACGAGTCTCAGCGCCTGATGGAAGAACGTGTCGGCGCCGTGGCCGGTGAACAGCGCAAGCGCGGGGTACCCGGCGGCCAATGAACCGATGGCGAGCAGCGCCAGCGGCACCAGTATCACCAGCGGACTCTCGTGCGCTCGCTCATAATGTTCGCGATCATGCGGCTCGCCATGGAACGTCATGAAGATCAGGCGCCAGGAATAGAACGCCGTGAGCGCTGCGGCGCCGAGCGTCATGATGAAGCCGTAGGTGGCCATCGGATTGGCGCTCACATCCGCCGACTCGATGATCGCATCCTTGGAAAAGTAGCCGGCCGTGAGCGGGAAGCCGGTCAGCGCCAAGGTGCCGATCAGCATCGTGGCGTAGGTGAACGGCAGCTTGCGCCACAGGCCGCCCATGTGACGCATGTCCTGCTCGTGGTGCATCGCAATGATCACCGAGCCGGAGCCGAGGAACAACAGCGCCTTGAAGAAGGCATGCGTGAACAGGTGGAACATGCCGACCGAATAAGCGCCGACGCCCATGGCGACGAACATGTAGCCGAGCTGCGAACAGGTCGAATAGGCGATGACCCGCTTGATATCGTTCTGCACCAGGCCGACCGTGGCGGCGAACATGCAGGTCGTGGCGCCGATGAAGGTGACGAAGGCCGACGCGCCCGGCGAAAGCGCGAATAACGGCGACAGCCGCGCCACCATGAAGACGCCGGCCGTCACCATGGTGGCGGCGTGGATCAGCGCCGAAACCGGCGTTGGGCCCTCCATGGCGTCCGGCAGCCAGGTGTGCAGCAGGAACTGCGCCGACTTGCCCATGGCGCCCATGAACAACAGCAGACACACCGTGGTCAGCGCATCGACATTCCAGCTCAGGAAATGAAAGCTCTTGCCGGCAAGTGCCGGAGCCTGCGCGAAAATGGTATCGAAATCGACCGCCCCGGTCAGCGCGAACACCGCGAAAATGCCAAGCGAGAAACCGAAATCGCCGACCCGGTTGACGACAAATGCCTTGATTGCCGCCGCATTGGCGGCAGGCCGGTCATACCAAAATCCGATGAGGAGATAGCTTGCGAGGCCGACGCCCTCCCAGCCGAAGAACAGCTGCACCAGGTTGTCGGCCGTCACCAGCATCAACATGGCGAAAGTGAAGAACGACAGGTAGCCGAAGAAGCGCGGCCGGTACGGATCGTCCGCCATGTAGCCGATCGAATAGACGTGGACGAGCGAGGAAATCGTCGTGACCACGACCAGCATCACCGCGGTCAAAGCGTCGATGCGGAGCGCCCAGTCCGAATGCAGGTCGGCAAAGCTGATGAAGCTGAACAGGCGGATGCGCGCCTCGTGACCGGCAATGCCGACGTCGTAGAGCGCATACCAGGATAGCACGCACGAGATGATCAGAAGCGTGGTGGTAATCAGCTCCGCCGCGCGCGAGCCCGCGGCGGCCGGTTCGCTCGCATGTTCCTCGCTGTGCGAGGTGCCTATGACGGCATGCGCCGCGTGCGGCGAAGGCGAGCCGTGCGCGTGGCTTTCATCGACCAATCCAGCCGCATGATCGTCGTGGGGCGGCGGCGGATTTTCGCCGGGAAAGCGGTTGCGGGCGCCGACAAGCGCGATCACGCCGGCAATGATGGCGCCGATCAGCGGCAGCGCGACGATGGCTTCGTACATGCCGCCTAGCCCTTCATCAGATTAATATCTTCCACCGCGATCGAGCCGCGGTTGCGGAAGTAGGCGACCAGGATGGCAAGCCCGATCGCGGCCTCCGCCGCCGCCACGGTGAGCACGATCAGGGCGTAGACCTGTCCGACGATGTCGCCAAGAAAGCTGGAAAACGCCACCAGGTTGATATTGACCGCAAGCAGGATGAGCTCGATCGACATCAGGATGACGATCACGTTCTTGCGATTGAGAAAGATGCCGAATATCCCAAGCGTGAGCAGGATGGCTGCGACAGAAAGATAGTGACCGAGCCCGATCGTCATGACAGCCCCTGCCCCGGTTTGACGTTGACGAGCTCGACTGCATCCGCGCGGCTGCGCGCCACCTGTGCGGCAATGTTCTGCCGCCGAACCTGCGGCTTGTGCTGCAGTGTCATGACGATGGCGCCGACCATGGCGACGAGGAGGATCATGCCGGCTGTTTCGAAGAAGTAGACGTATTTGGTGTAAAGCACGAGCCCGAGCGCCTGCGTGTTGCTGACATTCGCCGCAGCGGCGGCCGATGGGTGCGCGCCCGGCGCGATCACCCAGCCGCCGACCACGAGCAGAAGCTCCACAAGCAGCACCACGCCAATCAGCGCGCCGACCGGCAGATAGTTGAGAAAGCCCTGGCGCAGCTCGGCGAAATCGACGTCGAGCATCATCACCACGAACAGGAACAGCACGGCGACGGCACCGACATAGACGACGATCAAGATCATCGCCAGAAACTCGGCGCCGAGCAGCACGAACAGTCCCGCCGCATTGACGAACGCAAGAATGAGAAACAGCACCGAGTGTACTGGATTGCGCGACGTGACGACCATGACGGCCGAGGCGACGCAAACGCCGGCGAACAGATAAAAGAATATGGCGTTGATGATCATCGGCCCGCTGGCTCACCTATACGGCGCATCGAGTGCGATGCTGTTGGCGAGTTCCCGCTCCCAACGGTCGCCGTTCGCCAACAGCCGTTCCTTATCGTAATAAAGCTCCTCGCGGGTTTCGGTGGCGAACTCGAAGTTCGGCCCCTCGACGATTGCGTCGACCGGACATGCTTCCTGGCACAGCCCGCAATAAATGCATTTGACCATGTCGATGTCGTAGCGCGTGGTGCGGCGGGTGCCGTCGTTGCGCCGCGGGCCGGCTTCGATGGTGATCGCCTGCGCCGGACAGATCGCCTCGCACAGCTTGCAGGCAATGCAGCGCTCTTCGCCGTTCGGATAGCGCCGCAGCGCATGCTCGCCGCGAAAGCGGGGCGACAGCGAGCCCTTCTCGAACGGGTAATTGAGCGTCGCCTTAGGCTTGAAGAAATAGCGCATCGACAGCACGAAGGCCTGCACGAATTCCTTCAAGAACAGCGAGCGGGCGGCTTGATCCAATTTCATCTGCGCGAGCCTCGTCTGCCGCCTAGCGAATGAGCGGCGGTGCGCCCCAACCACCGATCGCTTTGCCGACCCAATAGCCGACCGTAGCGAGAATGGCGATGTCGAACCCCAATATCAAACGCCGCGCAATCGACAGCTTCTCTTCGAACGCTTCGCGATCTTCCGGTGTCACCGCGGTGTGCTCCGCGCGCAGACGTCGATCGAGATAGCGAATCGCCGGCACGTAAAGCGCAACTGCCGCTATGGTGCCCACCAGCGCGCCCAGCCAAGCCGGCAGTGAATAATCCATGGCCCGCTCCGTTCATTCGCAGTTGTTCGCTCAATTGGGCCCCCATCCGGTGACCTCGAGCACGCCGGCCACGATCACGACCATCGCCAGCGAGATTGGCAGGAACACCTTCCAGCCCAACCGCATCAACTGGTCGTAGCGATAGCGCGGCACGAACGCCTTCACCATGGCGAACATGAAGAAAACGAACAGCGCTTTGAACACGAACCAGATCACGCCCGGGATCCAGGTGAACGGCACGACGGGGAACGGCGGCAGCCAGCCGCCGAGAAACAGGATCGTGCACATGGCGCACATCGTGGTGATCGCCACGTACTCGCCGAGCATGAACATCATGTACGGCGTCGAGCCGTACTCGACCATGAAGCCCGCGACCAGCTCGGATTCCGCTTCGACCAGATCGAATGGCGGCCGGTTGGTCTCCGCCAGCGCCGAGACGAAGAACACGATCAGCATTGGAAACAGCGGCAGCCAGTACCAGCCGAACAGACCCCACGGGTGGTTCTGCGCCTCGACGATGGCGGACAGATTGAGCGAACCGACGCACAGCAGAACGGTGATGATGACGAAGCCGATCGAGACTTCGTAGGACACCATCTGCGCGGCGGAACGCAGCGCCGCCAGGAACGGGTATTTCGAATTCGATGCCCAGCCCGCCATGATCACGCCGTACACGCCGAGCGACGAAATGGCGAAGATGTAGAGAATGCCGACATTGATATTGGCAATGACCCAGCCGGTGTTGACCGGGATCACCGCCCAGGCGGCAAGCGCCAGCGTACAGGTGACGAGCGGCGCCAACAGGAACACGCCCTTGTTGGCGCCGGCCGGGATCACCGGCTCTTTCAGCACGAATTTGAGCAGGTCGGCGAAGGACTGAAACAAGCCCCACGGCCCGACCACGTTGGGACCGCGCCTGATCTGCACCGCGGCCCAGATCTTGCGGTCGGCGAGCAGAACGTAGGCGACCGCAACAAGCAAAATGACGAGCAGCAGCACGCTCTCCCCGACCATGATCAGGAGCGGCAGGACGTAATCGGACCAGAGTTCGGCCATGCTCGGATTCCCTATTCGGCTGCGGTCATGGCCGCGCGCCCTTGCGCCAGCGCCGAACATTCCGCCATCACCGCTGAGCAGCGCGCGATGGCGTTGGTGAAATAGAAGTCCTCGACGCCGGAGCGGAACGGCGTCCGCTCCACCGCGCCGCCCGACCGCGCCGCGAGTTTCTCGATGTCGGCGGCGTCGGCCGGCACGATCTGGCCGAGCTTCTGAAAATGCGGATAAGCCTTGAACAGCGCCTGGCGCAAAGCGGCGAGCGAATCGTAAGGCAACCGCTGCTGCAGCACGTCCGACAGCGCGCGCAGGATCGCCCAATCCTCGCGCGCGTCGCCGGGCGGAAACGCAGCGCGCGTCGCCATTTGCACGCAGCCTTCGGTATTGACGTAGATCGCCGATTTTTCCGGATAGGCCGCACCGGGCAGGATCACGTCGGCGCGCGCCGCGCCGCGATCGCCATTGCTGCCGATATAGATCGTAAATGCGCCCGGCGCGATATCGAGTTCGTCGACGCCGAGCAGGAACACCACATCAAGCGTGCCGGACGCCGCCATCTGACGCGCGGTAAGGCCGCCCTCCCCCGGCACGAAGCCAAGATCGAGGGCGCCGACGCGCGACGCCGCGCCGTGCAGCACGCTATAGCCGTTCCAACCCTGCTTGACCGCGCCGAAATCGACGGCAGCCTTCGCGATAAGCGATGCAATGGCCGCGCTGTCGGGACGGGCAAATGCCGCCGCCCCAACGAGAACCAGCGGCCGCTCGGCCTTACGCAGCGTGTCGGCGAAGGAATGCCGCGGTAAATCGGAAAGCGTCTCCGGGCCGGCGCCGAGATACTCATAGGTGTAGGTGAGATCGGCTTTCGGGCCGATGAGCCCGATCGGGACATTGCCGGCCCGCCAACGCTTGCGGATGCGCGCGTTAAGCACGGCTGCTTCCTTGCGCGGGTTGGCGCCGACGATAAGGAACGCATCGGCCGCGTCGATGCCGGCAATCGTGGCGTTGAACAGATAGCTTCCGCGGCCCCAGCGCGGATCAAGCGCCGAGCCATCCTGGCGGCAATCGAGATTGCCGACGCCAAGCCGCGTCATCAGATCCTTCAGGGCAAAAATCTCTTCGATGGCGGCGAGGTCACCAACCAGCGCGCCGACGCGCTTCGGATTGGCGCGCATGAGTTTTGCGGCAATGGCTGCGAATGCCTCGGCCCAGGTCGCCGGCCGCAGCTTGCCGTTGTCGCGCACATAGGGCTGATCGAGCCGCTGCGTCCGCAAACCGTCGACCACGTGCCGCGTCTTGTCGGAAATCCATTCGTCGTTGATGTCGTCATTGGCGCGCGGCAGGATGCGCATCACTTCGCGCCCGCGCGTATCGATGCGGATCGCGGAGCCAAGCGCGTCCATCACGTCGATCGATTCCGTCTTGGCGAGTTCCCACGGCCGCGCCGCGAATGCGTAAGGCTTCGAGGTGAGCGCGCCGACCGGGCAGATATCGACCACGTTGGCCTGCAGCTCCGAGGTCATCGCCTGTTCGAGGTAGGTGGTGATTTCCATGTCCTCGCCGCGCCCGGTGGCGCCGAGTTCCGGCACGCCGGCGACCTCGGCGGAAAAGCGGACGCAGCGCGTGCATTGGATGCAGCGGTTCATCGAAGTCTTGACCAGCGCGCCGAGATATTTGTCCTCGACCGCGCGCTTGTTCTCGCGGTAGCGGCTCGCGTCGATGCCGTAGGCCATCGACTGATCCTGCAGGTCGCATTCGCCGCCCTGGTCGCAGATCGGACAATCGAGCGGGTGATTGATGAGCAAAAACTCCATCACGCCTTCGCGTGCCTTGCGCACCATCGGCGAGCGCGTCTTGACCTCCGGCGGCTCGCCCTTCGGCCCCGGCCGGCAATCGCGCACGCCCCAGGCGCAGCTTGCGACCGGCTTTGGCGAGCCGACCAGTTCGACCAGGCACATGCGACAATTGCCGGCGATCGACAGCCGCTCGTGGAAACAGAAGCGCGGGATCTCGGCGCCGCCGGCTTCGCACGCTTGCAGCAGCGTGTATTCCGGCGGAACGTCGATCTCTTTGCCGTCGACGATGAGCTTGGTCATGCCGCCTGTCCGTCGGACGTGGCGCACCGCGCCGTCTTCCACAATTGCGCCGCCGCAACATTCTCCCAGCCGAATGCGTCGTCGGTCGGGCCATGGGCGGTGAAATATTCGAGCCGCTCCTTGGCTTCGGCGAGCGTCGGTTTGTGGCCCGCGGGAATCCACCACATGACGAAATGCGGCGTCTCCAGCTTGTCGAACCATTCCTCGCGCCGGCCATAAAACCGCTTGTGCACGGTTTGATAGACGTAGCGCTCGAGCGCCTCGATGCTGTCCCACACCGACAAATTGACCGCCATCTGCGGATCGGGAAACGGCCGGAAATTGGTGGCGTTGCCGCTGTCATCCTTGAGCCGCCAGACAAAGCCGTCGCTGCGCTCGGCAAGGCCGTTCACCAGATCGAGCGCGGTCATGAAATCGGCCATGCGCGGATCGTCGGTCGGATAGCGGAAGCGCCCGATATTGAGTTGTGCGAGATGGCGGGACGGGTTCATCATCGTCACTCCGCCGCCACCGGAAACGGATCGGGTTGCGGGTTGGCGGTGTATTGATCGATGCGCCGTTCGATCTCCGGCCGGAAATGCCGCAGCAGTCCCTGCACCGCCCACGCCGCGCCGTCGCCGAAGGCGCAAATGGTGTGGCCCTCGATCTGGGTCGTGACGTCCATCAGAATATCGATCTCACGCTTGGTGGCATGACCGACCGCCATGCGATCGAGCAGCCGCCACATCCAGCCCATGCCTTCGCGGCACGGCGTGCACTGGCCGCAGCTCTCGTGCTTGTAGAAGTACGAGATGCGCGCCATGGCTCGAACGATGTCGGTGGACTTGTCCATGACGATGACGGCCGCCGTGCCAAGCGCGGATTTTTTATCGCGGCAGCCGTCAAAATCCATCAGCAGGGTGTCGGCTTGATCGGGACCGGCCGGAATGAGCGGCATCGACGAGCCGCCCGGGATCACCGCCAGCAGATTGTTCCAGCCGCCCCGCACCCCGCCGGCATGCCGCTCGATCAGCTCGCGGAGCGGAATGCCCATTTCCTCTTCGACGTTGCACGGCCGCTCGACGTGCCCGGAAATGCAATAGAGCTTGGTCCCGGTATTGTTCTTGCGGCCGATGCCGGCGAACCAGGCGGCGCCGCGGCGCATGATGTCGGGCACCTGCGCAATGGTCTCGACGTTGTTGACCGTGGTCGGGCAGCCGTAGAGGCCCATGTTGGCCGGAAACGGCGGCTTCAACCGCGGCTGTCCTTTTTTGCCCTCGAGGCTCTCCAGCAGCGCCGTTTCCTCGCCGCAGATGTAGGCGCCGGCGCCGTGATGGACGATAACGTCAAAGTCGAAGCCGTTGATGTTGTTCTTGCCGATCAGCTTGGCTTCGTAGGCCTGCTCGACCGCGGCCTCGAGCCGTTCGCGCTCGCGAATGAATTCGCCGCGTATGTAGATGTAGCAAGTATGCGCATCCATGGCGCAGCCGGCGATCAGGCAGCCTTCGATCAACAGATGCGGATCGTGGCGCACGATCTCGCGGTCTTTGCAGGTGCCGGGCTCGGACTCGTCGGCATTGATCACGAGGTAATGTGGGCGCCCCGGGGCCTGCTCCTTGGGCATGAACGACCATTTCAGGCCGGTGGCGAAGCCGGCGCCGCCGCGGCCGCGCTGGCCCGATGCCTTGCATTCGTTGACGATACCTTCGCGGCCCTTCGCCAGGATTTCCTTGGTGCCGTCCCAGGCGCCGCGCGCGCGGGCGGCGTCGAGTTGCCAGCCGTGATGGCCGTAGAGATTCTTGAAGATGCGATCCTTGTCGGCGAGCATTATTGGCGCCTCGGGTCGTTGGCATCGGCTGCCGGTGGTTTCTTCGCCTCGCTGTCCGGCCGCCGGGACGCCGGGCTGGCGGCATAAATCGACGGATCGATCAGCGTATCGGGCCCGCCGATGGGCGCGGAATTCTGCCGGTCGACCTGCGGGCCCGGTTTGGGCGCCTTGCCAGCCGTGAGATCGTTGAGGATCCGCATCAGCGATTCGGGGGTGAGGTCCTCGTAGTAGTCGGCATTGATCTGGACCATTGGCGCATTCACACAGGCGCCGAGGCATTCAACCTCGACCCAGGAGAATTTGCCGTCGGCGGTAACTTCGTTCTGCTCGCCGATCGTCTGGTGCAGAACCGTCTTCAATCCATCGGCGCCACGCAGCAAACAAGGCGTCGTTCCGCAGAACTGCACGTGAAATTTGCCGACCGGCGACAGATTGAACATCGTGTAAAAGGTGGCGACTTCGAGTACGCGAATTTTCGCCATGCCAAGCAATTCGGCGACCGCCTCGATCGCCGGCTTCGGCAGCCAGCCGCCACACTGATCTTGCGCCTTCCACAGAATCGGAATGACTGCCGACTGCTGCCGTCCGGGCGGATATTTCTCGATCTTTGCTTTCGCCCAGGCAAGATTCTCCTGTGTGAACGCAAAGCTTTCCGGCTGCTTTTCGGCGAGACGGCGGACGCTCATCGGTCCACCTCGCCGAACACGATGTCGATCGAACCGAGAATCGCCGAGATATCGGCCAGCATGTGGCCGCGACAAAGAAAGTCCATCGCCGCGAGGTGGGCAAAGCCGGGTGCACGGATCTTACATTTGTACGGCTTGTTGGTGCCGTCGGCGACCAGATAGACGCCGAACTCGCCTTTCGGCGCTTCGACCGCCACATACACTTCGCCCGGCGGCACCTTGAAACCTTCCGTGTAGAGCTTGAAGTGATGGATCAGCGATTCCATCGAGCGTTTCATGTCGCCGCGCCGCGGCGGCGAGATCTTGTGGTCGTCGATGACCACCGGTCCCGGCGTGGCGTGCAGCCGATCGATGCACTGCTTCATGATACGGATCGACTGGCGCATTTCTTCCATGCGGATGCAGTAGCGGTCGTAGTTGTCGCCGTTCTTGCCGATCGGAATGTCGAATTCGAATTCGGAATAACACTCGTAAGGCTGCGCCCGGCGAAGGTCCCACGCCGCGCCCGAGCCCCGGACCATGACGCCGGAAAAACCGCGCGCCCAGGCATCGGCCAGCGACACCACGCCGATATCGACGTTGCGCTGCTTGAAGATGCGGTTGTCGGTGAGCAGCTCCTCAAGATCGTCGCACACCTTGAGGAACGGGTCGCAGAACGCCTCGATGTCGTCGATAAGCTTCGGCGGCAAATCCTGATGCACGCCGCCGACACGGAAATAGGCCGCGTGCATGCGCGAACCGGAAGCCCGCTCATAGAAGCCCATGAGCTTTTCGCGCTCTTCGAAGCCCCACAGCGGTGGGGTGAGCGCGCCCACATCCATCGCCTGTGTGGTGACGTTGAGCTGATGCGACAGGAGCCGGCCGATTTCGCAATACAAGACGCGGATGAGCTGCGCACGGCGCGGCACCTCGATGCCAAGGAGCTTTTCGGCCGCGAGACAAAAGGCGTGCTCCTGATTGATCGGCGCCACATAGTCGAGCCGGTCGAAATAGGGGATCGCCTGCAGATAGGTTTTTTGCTCGATCAGCTTTTCGGTGCCGCGATGCAAGAGCCCGATATGCGGATCCACCCGCTCGACGACTTCGCCGTCGAGTTCGAGCACCAGACGCAGCACGCCGTGCGCAGCCGGATGCTGCGGTCCGAAGTTGATTGTGAAATTGCGCGTGGCCGCTTCTGCCATGATGTCCCTGCTCGCCACTCGCTATTCGCTATTCGCCATCTGCAGCTCGCCCACTTTCGCCGCCTTCGACGCAACCCGCGCATTGAACTTGTCCCACGTCACCACGAAACGCTCGTGGCGGCCCTCGCCGATCAGATCGACGCCGTCATGCGCCTTGACCGCAAACGTGATGCGGTTGCCGACGATTTTTTCGATCTCGGCATCGACCGTCACGATCATGCCGGGCGGCGTTGCCGCGAGGTGGCTGACATCGACATGCACGCCGAGACTGCCCTCGCCCGGATCGAGATGCGGACCAAGAAGCTGCGCACAGGTCCATTCCATCAGAATGATCATGTTGCCGGTCGCGAACACCTTCGGCATCGAGGCGATTTCCGGCGCCTCCGGATAGGTGTAGGGCACCGTCTTGTTTTCCGGCACCTTGTAGGCAAAGCGATGCGCCAGCCCGGGCTTGAGCGTCGATTTCATCTCACGACCCCTGCCCGCCGCCGGACTTCGCCTTCTCGTCGCCCGGCAACACGTAATCGGTGCCTTCCCACGGCGAGAGAAAATCGAAGTTGCGGAATTCCTGCGTCAGCCGTACCGGCTCGTACACGACGCGTTTGAGCTCGTCGTCGTAGCGAACTTCGACAAAACCGGTGAGCGGGAAATCCTTGCGCAGCGGGTGCCCCTCGAAACCGTAATCGGTGAGAATCCGCCGCATGTCCGGATGGCCGGTGAAAACGATGCCGTAGAGATCGTAGATCTCGCGTTCGAACCACTCGGCGCCGGCGAACGCCTCGATGATCGACGGCACAGGCGTCGTCTCGTCGGTCTCGGCTTTGACGCGAACGCGTGCATTATGTTTCGGCGACAGCAGATGATAGACCACGTCGAAACGCCGCTCGCGGCTCGGCCAGTCGACCGCCGTGATGTCGATCAGATTGACGAACAGGCAGTTCGGATCGTCGCGCAGAAACTTCATGACCGCGACGATGTCGCGCGCCTGAGCGGTCACCGTCAGCTCATGGAACGCGAGCGCATAGCCCGTCACCGATGCCGGCAATGCGCCAGCGATTGTTCGGCCGAGCCTGTCGAGCGTCTCATCCATGTTCAAGGTCGATTTCAGCGTTCGATCGTCGCCGTGCGGCGAATTTTTTTCTGCAGCAGAAGCACGCCGTAAAGCAACGCTTCGGCCGTGGGTGGACAGCCCGGCACGTAGATATCGACCGGCACGATGCGGTCGCAGCCGCGCACCACCGAATAGGAATAATGGTAATAACCGCCGCCGTTGGCGCAGGATCCCATCGAGATCACGTAGCGCGGCTCCGGCATCTGGTCGTAAACTTTGCGCAGCGCCGGCGCCATTTTGTTCGTCAAGGTGCCCGCTACGATCATCACGTCGGATTGGCGCGGCGAGGCGCGCGGCGCGAAGCCGAAGCGCTCGGCATCGTAGCGCGGCATCGACATCTGCATCATTTCGACCGCGCAGCAGGCGAGCCCGAATGTCATCCACATCAGCGAGCCGGTACGCGCCCACGCGATCAGGTCGTCGGCCGCAGCGACCAGGAATCCCTTGTCGGACAGCTCGCTGTTGAGTTCGGAAAAATACTTATCGGTCGCGTTCGCCGGCCGGCCGGTGTTCGGATCGATGATCTCTTGGCGTGGCGCGGCGACCGCGGGTTCGCTCAATCCCATTCGAGCGCTCCCTTCTTCCATTCATAGATAAAGCCGATCGTCAGCACCGCAAGGAACAGCATCATTGCCCAGAAGCCGTAAACGCCGACCTGACGGAATGTCGCAGCCCACGGGAACAGGAACGTCACTTCGAGATCGAAGATGATGAACAGGATGGCGACGAGGTAGAAGCGCACGTCGAATTTCATGCGCGCATCATCGAAGGCGTTGAAGCCGCATTCGTAGGCCGACAATTTTTCCGGATCGGGCCGCTTGTAGGCGACGAGGAATGCCGAGATCAGCAGTGCGAGCCCGATCACCGCCGACACGCCGACAAAGACCATGAGCGGAATATAGGCCTTGAGCAGTTGACCGATCGATTGACTCATCCGGAGTCCTTTTTTCCCGGCCGCCCGCCGACACGTGGCCGCCGACACATGCCTGATTGCACATGCCCGATTGCACATGCCCGCTTGGACCGAAAATGTGCCTCGGCGGCGGGTCGCGCGAGGCCCTCTCCTGCCTTTCCGCCGGGCGGGAGAGAGAAACGACGGGGCGCTGATTTGCCGCAAAAACCGGCGGATTCGCAACGCAAATCGAACGCAGCGACCCTTAGCGCAGTGCACAAAAGGGCGCAAGACAGCCCAGTGCGGCGATCCTCAACATTGACGGCGCGGCCGATGGTACCATCATGCTGGCGCGCAATGCCGGAGAGGGTACCAATGCGAAGCGTCGTCACAAGAACGCGGAGAATCGGCGCGCTGACTGCCACCGCATTGGCGGGTGCGCTGGTATTTGGCGATTCGGGCCGCAGCGCCGCCGCGAATTTCCCCGATCACCCGATCAAGCTGATCGTGCCGTTCGGCGCCGGCGGGCCGCCGGACGTCGCCGCGCGTATCATCGGCGCCTACATCTCGGAACATCTCGGTCCGGTGGTGGTGGAAAACCACGTTGGCGCCGGCGGCACGCTCGCGGCCCGGCTGGTGGCAACCTCGCCGCCAGATGGCTATACGCTGCTCGCCGGCACGGCCGGGTCGCTGTCCATCAGCCCGCAACTCTACAAGGATGCCGGGATCGATCCGGTCAAGCAGTTCGCTGCGGTCGCACTCGTGTCCTCGGCGCCGCTCGTGCTCGCCGTCCAAAAAACGGTTCCCGCACGCAGCGTCAAGGAACTGGTCGCCTACGCCAAGGCCAATCCCGGAAAATTGAACTACGGCGCGGTGATCGGCACGCCGCCGCATCTGAGCGGCGAAATGTTCAAGCACATCACCGGCGCCAACATCGTGTTCGTGCCCTACAGGAGCGCGGCGCAAGCCACCACCGACGTGCTCTCCGGCCACATGAACATGACGTTCGAGGGCACCACGGCGATCTCGCCCTTTATCAAGTCCGGCCAATTGCGGGCGCTTGCCGTTACCAGCGCGCAGCGCATTCCTGAACTTCCCAACGTGCCCACCATGGACGAACTCGGCTATCCGGGCATGCCACCGGATTCCTGGCAGGCCATCGTCGCGCCCGCGGGTACGCCGGCAGCAGTCGTCGAAAGGATCAATGCCGTGGTCAACCAAGGCCTGGCGACGCCGGAGTTGCGGCAAAAGATCACCAAACTGGGCGGCGAGCCCGAGCCGAAATCGGTCGCCGACTTCGCCGCCTACATTGCCGACCAATACAAGCGTTGGGGCGATGTTATCCGCATCACCGGCGTCAAGCTTGACTGAACAGGACGAGGTAAGAGCTGTGGCTGGGCCGATTGCCGGGCTGCTCCGTGCGTGTGCGCTGTTGGTGCTGGCTGCGGCCTTCATCCTGCCGGGATCGACCGCGCGCGCGGCTGACTACCCGTCGCGTCCCGTCAAAATCGTCGTGCCATTCGGCGCCGGCGGCCCGACCGATGTCTACGTTCGCGCGATTGCGCTTGAGCTGCAGAAATCTCTGCATCAGCCCTTCGTCGTCGAGAACCGCCCGGGCGCCGGTACGACGATCGGCACCGCGTTCGCCGCCCAGTCGGCACCGGATGGCTATACGCTCTTGATGGCGGGCAGCACGCAGTCCGTGAACGAAACGCTCTATGCGCACAAGCCTTACAAGCTGCTGCGCGACCTCATCCCGGTCGCGCCGCTGATCGAGAGCGACCTTGCGCTGGTGGTCAATCCGAAAGTACCGGCCCATAACGTCGCCGAACTTATCGCGCTCGCGCGCGCCAAGCCGGGAACGCTGAACTTCGGTTCGTCGGGACCGGGTTCGAACTATCATATGTCGGCGGAACTGCTCAAAAGCCTGACGGGTATCGATATTGTCCACGTGCCGTACAAGACCTCCATGGCGATGCGCACCGACATCGTCGGCGGTCAGATCCAGATGGTGTTCGATTCGGTGCCCACCATGGCGCCCCTGATCAAGGCCGGCCTGGTACGCGCGCTCGGCACGAGCGGCGATAAGCGCTCGGCGATCCTGCCCGACGTGCCGACCGTCGCCGAAACCGTTCCGGGATTTCAGTCGACATTATGGGTGGGATTTATGGCGCCGAAAGGCACGCCGCAACCGATCGTCGACACGCTCAACCGCACCATCGGCGGCATCCTCGGCCGCCCCGCCATTCAGTCGGCGTGGGAGAAACAGGGCGCGACGCCCGTCGTCATGAGCCAACCCGCCTACGCGGCCTACATGGCGGCGCAAGTCGCGAAATGGGCCAAGGTGGTCGCGACCAACCACATTCCGCTGATGAATTAGAAGGCTGCCATTTAACCGACGCAATTCAAAGAGGAAACTGCCATGACTGTTCGAACCCCCCTGACACGCCGCCGTGCCGCGCTGCTGATTTTGGCGAGCACGGCATCGCTTCGCGCAACGGCAAGCCGCGCCGACGATTACCCGTCGCGGCCCGTACGCATCATTGCGCCCTTTGGCGCCGGCGGGCCGACCGATGTCTTCTCCCGAGCGATTGCCCTCGAGCTCGACAAATCGCTGCACCAGAATTTTTTCATCGAGAACCGACCCGGCGCCGGTACGACGCTCGGCACCGAACTCGTCGCCAAGGCGACGCCTGACGGCTACACGCTGTTGATGGCGAGCAGCACACAAACGGTCAACGAAACGCTCTACCAGAACAAGGCGTACGCGCTGATGCGCGATCTCGTTCCAGTTGCGCCGATGGAAGACAACGATCTCGTCCTGGTCGTAAGCCCCGGGGTACCGGCGCATAACGTCGCCGAGCTCATCGCGCTTGCGAAAGCCAACCCCGGCGCGCTCAATTTCGGGTCGTCGGGGCCGGGCTCGAACTACCACATGGCTGCCGAACTTTTGAAAAATCTCACCGGCATCGACATCGTGCATGTGCCGTATAAAGGTTCGACCGGCATGCGCATCGACATTTTGAGCGGGCAAATCCAGATCCTGTTCGATTCGGTGCCGACCATGGCGCCCTATATCAAGGCAGGCAAAGTGCGCGCCCTGGGAACGAGCGGAGCCAAACGCTCGCCGATCCTGCCCGATGTGCCGACCATCGCCGAGACCGTGCCGGGCTTTGAATTCAGCCAGTGGGTCGGCTTCATGGCGCCGAAGGCAACGCCGGCGCCGATCGTCGCCAAGCTGCACGACACCATCACTGCCGTCTTGAGCCGGCCGGACATCAAGAAATCCTGGGAGGCCCAGGGCGCCGAGCCCATGGTAATGCCGCAGCCGCAATTCGCCGCCTTCATGCAAGCGCAGGTCGACAAATGGGCTAAGGTGATCAAGGCCAACCACATCACGCTGATCAATTAGGTGCGCATAATGAACGACGCGGCGACGCTCAATAAAGCCCCCATCAAGGCTGAAGACCACTGGACCGCCAAAGGCGGCGGCGTAAAGCTGTTCCTGTTCGAAAAATGCGCTGGCGATCCGAAGGACGCGAGCCGCACGATTCTGTTCGTGCACGGCTCGTCGATGGCGGCGCAACCGACTTTCGATCTGCAGGTCCCGGGGCGGCCGGATTCGTCGGCGATGGATTTTTTTGCGCGCCGCGGCTTCGACTGCTGGTCGGTCGACATGGAGGGCTACGGCCGTTCCACCAAGGACCGCGACAACAACGCGCCGATCGCACAAGGCGCCGACGATTGCTTCGCCGCCGCAACCTATATCCAGAAGCTGCGCGGCAAGCGGCCGTTCCTGGTCTACGGCATCTCATCGGGCGCGCTGCGCGCCGCCTTGTTCGCGCAGCGCCATCCGGAATTCGTCGGGCGTCTCGCGCTTGACGCCATGGTGTGGACCGGCGCCGGTTCCCCGACGCTCGCCGACCGCAAGAAGAGACTACCGGAATTCCAGGCCAAGAACCGCCGGCCGATCGACAAGGCCTTCATCCACTCGATCTTCGATCGCGATCATCCCGGCACCGCCGACGAGAACGTCATCGACGCCTTCGCCGACGCCGTGACCGCGCTCGACGATTCGGTGCCGACCGGCACCTATGTCGACATGTGCGCGCATCTGCCGGTGGTCGATCCGGAAAAGATCACGGTACCGACGCTGATCATGCGCGGCCAATGGGACGGCATCGCGAGCTTTGCCGACCTCATCGCGTTCTTCGAAAAGTTGCCGAACCCCGACAAGCAGTTCGCCGTGATGCCGGGCATCTCGCACGCGAGTTTCCAGCAAAAAAACTACGCGATCGTCTATCACATCCTGCTGAGCTTCTTCACCCAGCCGGCTCCGATTTATCGGGGGTGAGCGCCCGTCCGTTCTCTGCTACTCTGACGCACCGGCGATAGACCGGACTACGACCAGGGAGGCGAACATGACGGACGCCTTGAAACGGCGGACGGTACTGCAGGCAGGCGCCGCCATGCTCAGCGCCGGAATGCTGCCGGCGAGCGCGGCGCGGGCAGAGCGCAGCGGCGGCTACGAGTTTTTGGTCAAGGACATCGTCTATCAGCGCTCAGGCGGCAAGGAGCGGCTGGCGCGTCTTTACCAGCCGGCCGGCACGGGACCGTTCCCCGCGGTGCTTCAGGTGCACGGCGGCGCCTGGAACGACAAAGACCGCACCGACGGCCAGAACGTCTCGCTCGATCTCGCCGAAGCCGGCATCGTCGTGCTGGCGATCGATTTTCGCAACGCGGGCGAGGCGCCCTACCCCGCGTCATTGCAGGACATCAACTACGGCATCCGTTTCCTCAAGGCGCATGCCGGCGAGTTCGGCAGCTCCGCAGGCCAGGTCGGCGCCTACGGCACGTCGAGCGGCGGGCATCAGGCCCTGCTCGCCGCGATCCGCCCCGACGATCCACGCTATAGCGCGCTGCCGCTCACGGACGCCCCCGACATGGACGCCAAGCTTGCCTTCGTCGTGTCCGGCTGGGGCGTGCTGTTTCCGCTGGAGCGCTACAAACTTGCCAAGGCGCAAGGCAAGCCAGACCTCGCCAAGGATCACGACAGATTCTTCGGCAGCGAAGCGACGCAGATCGAAGCAACGCCGGCTCTCATCCTCGAACGCGGCGAGAAGGTTTTTCTGCCGCCGGCGCTGGTGTTCCAAGGCACCAAGGACCAGTGGACCACAGTCGAACTTGCCGAGCGGTTCGCCGCCGACTACCGCAAGGCCGGCGGCAGCATCGATCTGCTGCTGCCCGATGGCGCGCGCCACACCTTCCTCAACGAACATCCGTTCGAGCCGAATTCGAAGAAGGCGCTCAAAACCATGATCGCGTTCGTCAAGCAGCACGGCTCGGAGCGGCGCGCCGCGCGGTAACGGCCTCAGATAATTACAGGAGGATGCCCGCCCCCCGGACCCGCCAGCGCGGCCGGGCTGCTCCGCCCTACTCCACGTCCTCGACCTTGTCCGGTCCGGTGCCGAACGCCTTCTGCGCAAGGGCCGCTTCGACGAACTGATCGATATCGCCGTCGAGCACGCCACCGGTGTTGGAGGTGGAGACGCCGGTGCGCAGGTCTTTCACCATCTGATACGGCTGCAGCACGTAGGAGCGGATCTGGTGGCCCCAGCCGATATCGGTCTTGGCGGCCTGGTCGGCGATGGCCTTTTCCTCGCGCTTTTTCAGCTCCAGTTCATAGAGCTTGGCTCGCAGCATCTGCCAGGCGGTCGCGCGGTTGCGATGCTGCGAGCGGTCTCCTTGCGAAACCACGGCAATGCTGGTCGGAATGTGCGTCAACCGCACGGCGGATTCGGTCTTGTTGACGTGCTGGCCGCCGGCGCCGCCAGAGCGCATGGTATCGACCCGCACGTCGGCTTCGTTGATGTCGATCTTGATGCGGTCGTCGACCACCGGATAGATGGTGACGCTTGCGAACGAAGTGTGCCGCCGCGCGTTGGAATCGAACGGCGAGATGCGCACCAGCCGGTGCACGCCGTTCTCGCTCTTGAGCCAGCCGTAGGCGTTGTGGCCTTTGATCTCTATCGTCGCCGATTTGATGCCGGCCTCTTCGCCGGCGGTTTCTTCGATATACTCGACCTTGAAACCGTGCTGCTCGGCCCAGCGCACATACATGCGCATGAGCATACTGGCCCAGTCCTGGCTTTCGGTGCCGCCGGCACCGGCGTGGACTTCAAGATAAGAGTCATTGGCGTCGGCTTCGCCCGACAGCAGCGCCTCGAGCTCACGGCGCGCCACCTCGGTCTTCAGCTTGCGCAGGCTCTCTTCGGCTTCCGCGATGACGGCCTTGTCGCCTTCAGCATCGCCGAGTTCGATCAGCATGACCTGATCGTCGAGCTCCTGATCGATGCGAGCCAGCGCCGTGAGCTGGTCGTCGAGCGAGGTGCGCTCCTGCATCACGCGGCTGGCGCGCTGCGGATCGTTCCAAAGATTGGGATCTTCGGCCTGCCGGTTCAGTTCCGCGAGCCGTACGCGCGCCTTGTCGACATCAAAGATGCCTCCTCAGCAGCCCGGCCGACTGCTTGATCTCGGCGACGATATTTTGAATTTCGGAGCGCATATCAGGAATCAGTTTCGCAGGAATCAGGTATCAGGCTTGGAGTAACGTATATCATGAATGCTTTCGCGAAAATCAATTGTGGGCTTGAGAATTCCTGATCCCTGACGCCTGATCCCTGGCATCAGTATAACCCACCGGTGCCGCTGCTGCGGATCGCACGGTCGGCATCCGGCGATACCGCGACCGGGCCCGCATCGGGGATGGGCTTGCCGTTTGCCGTATTGGTACCGACCATCGAATAGCTGTCGGGCGGCGCGGTGCCGGGCTTGAAGGCTTCGAGGATCACGTGCGAGTCGCCGGGCGGCGCGCGGATGCCGGTCTTGGCGTCGACGCGCACCAGCTTGATGCCGGGCGGCATCGGGAACGGAATCGGCGGCTTGTCGGCAAGCGCCACCTTCAGAAAATCACGCACGATGGGCGCCGCATACTTGCCGCCGGTCGCACTGCGCGCAATCTGGCGCGGCTTGTCGTAGCCCAGATAAACGCCGCAGACCAAGTCGGGCGAAAAGCCGATAAACCAGAGATCCTTGCTGTCGTTGGTGGTGCCGGTCTTGCCGGCGATCGGCTTGCCCACGGCGCGCAACGCCGTGCCGGTGCCGCGCTGCACGACACCCTCCATCATCGACACAATCTGATAATCGGTCATCGGATCGAGCACCTTCTGCTGGTGACCGACCAAGGTCGGTTCCGGCTGATCGTGCCAGCTCTTGGCGTCGCAGCCTTCGCATTCGCGCGTATCGTGCTTGTAGATGGTGTGGCCGTAGCGGTCCTGGATGCGGTCGATCAGCGTCGGAATGATCCGCCGGCCGCCGTTGTCGAGCATCGCGTACGCATTGACCATGCGCATCAGCGTGGTCTCGCCGGCGCCGAGCGCGTAGGACAGATACGGCGGCATGCTGTCATAGACGCCGAATTTCTTCGCATACTCGGAGATCAGCGGCATGCCGATGGCCTGCGCCAGGCGCACGGTCATGACGTTGCGCGATTCCTCGAGGCCGAAGCGCAATGTCGAGGGACCGAAGAATTGGCCCTCGTAGTTTTCCGGCTTCCAGACCTCGCCGCCCGTTCCAGTATCGACCTCGATCGGCGCGTCCAGGATGATGGTCGAGGGCGTATAGCCGTTGTCGATCGCGGTCGCATAAACGATGGGCTTGAACGATGAGCCCGGCTGCCGCAGCGCCTGCGTGGCGCGGTTAAACTGGCTTTGGTCGAACGAGAAGCCGCCGACCATGGCGACCACCCGGCCGGTATGCGGATCTTCGACCACCATCGCGCCGGAGATTTCCGGCACCTGGCGCAGCCGATAGTCGCCCTTCTGCTCCATCGGCTCGACATAGATGACGTCGCCCGGAGCCAGCACCTCGCTCACCCGCTTGATCGGATGCGACGGCCCTTTGGCCGGCTTTGCCCATTTGACGCCTTCGAGCGGAACTAGTCCGGTATCGCGCTGTTTCACGATATTGCCGCCCGGATCGCGCGGCGGCTGCAAGCCGATGCGCGCCGACTGATCGCTGACGTCGAGCACGACCGCCATCCGCCATGGCCCGATATCGGCCAGCGATTTCACATCCGCGAGTTTGATGCCCCAGTCGCCGCCCGGCGCGATTTTGGTGATTGGGCCGCGATAGCCCTTGGTCTCGTCGAAGCTGACGAGCCCATTGACCATGGCCTTGCGGGCCTCGAGCTGCAGCTTGGGATCGAGCGTGGTGCGCACCGACAGGCCGCCCTCATACAGCTTCTTCTCGCCGTAGTGGTCGACCAGATAGCGGCGCACCTCCTCGGTGAAATATTCCGCCGCATATTCGTGCGTGTCGGGCGGCCGCATGGTGACGACCAGCGGCTCTTTCTCCGCCTTGGCGCCGTCGGCGGCCGAGACGTAGCCGTCGTCGACCATGCGCTCGATCACGTAATTGCGCCGCGCCACCGCCTCGTCGTGGCGGCGGAACGGATTGTAGTTGTTCGGGCCCTTGGGCAGACCGGCCAGAAAGGCCGCCTCCGCAATCGTCAGCTCGTGCACCGACTTGTTGAAATAGAGCAGTGACGAAGCGGCAATGCCGTAGGCGCCATAGCCGAGATAAATTTCATTGAGATAGAGTTCGAGGATCTTGTCCTTGGGGTAGGCGCGCTCGATCTTGAGTGCGAGCAGCATTTCCTTGATTTTGCGGTCGAACGTCACCTCGCTCGACAAAAGAAAGTTCTTCGCCACCTGCTGAGTAATGGTGGACGCGCCCTGTGGATGACGACCCTTGCCGTAGTTCTCCACGTAGGACAAAGCCGCCCGCGCGATACCGGATATGTCGATGCCGGGGTGCTCGTAGAAATTCTTGTCCTCGGCGGCGATGAAAGCGTCCTTGACGAGATTCGGAATCGCCTGGATCGGCAGATAGAGCCGCCGCTCCTTGGCGTATTCGGCAAGCAGTGAGCCGTCGGCGGCGTGAACCCGCGTCATAACGGGCGGCTCGTAATCCTGAAGCTGCGAGTAATCGGGCAGGCCTTGCGAGAAATGCCACAGCAGGCCGGCAACGGCGACCATCCCGACCAGGAACACGGTTGTCCCCGCGGCGAAAACGAAGCCCAGGAACCGCAACAGCAATCTCATGAATCGGGTCCCGCCCCTTACCGACAGCCGCTCGCGCACGGCCAAAAAACCCGCGGCCCAACCGCGGCAGCCCAGATTGGCGGAAAAGGCTCGTGCCCGCCAGAGAGCCCCTGGTTCATGGGCTGTGGTCGCTTGGTTTTTTGTTCAAACTGAGGCCATTTTGCACCGCAGAACCCTGGTTTGCGTCGGCATTAATGCCGGCGATGTGCGTCGTCAGGTAGGTGTCGATCGCCTTCGCAATCGAATCGGCGGTCCGATTCCGCCATGTATCTGACATCAGCGACCGCAGATCCTCGCGATTGGAGACGTAGCCCAGTTCAACCAGGACGGAGGGAACATCCGGGGATCGCAACACGCGGAAACCGGCGGACTTGATCGGTCCCTTGTGCAGGCGCGCCACCCCCTTCATGTCGCCGACCACATCGTGCGCAAACTGCATCGAAAACGTCTTGGTTTCGCGCTGTGCGAGATCAATCAGGATGCCGGCGACATCGTTGGGTTCCGACTTCAGATTGATGCCGGCGATGACATCGGCGCCGTTTTCCTTGTCGGCGAGCTCGGCGGCCTGCGCGTCGGACGCCTTGCCCGACAGCGTGTAGATGGTTGCACCCTGGGCGTCGCCTTCCTTATGCGGCAGCGAATCGGCGTGGATGGAGACGAACAGCGCGGCACCGGCGCTGCGGGCGATACGGACGCGATCGTCGAGCGGGATGTAGGTATCGTCGCTGCGTGTCATGAGCACGCGGAATTTGCCGGATTGCTCGATGCGCGCGCGCAGCCGCTTGGCGAAGTCGAGGACGATGTCCTTCTCCATTTGCCCGGTTGAGGCGACGGTACCGGTGTCGATGCCGCCATGGCCCGGATCGAGCACCACCAGCGGACGCGGGTCGGCGCTGTTGGCCTGCGGTTGCGGTTGCGGTCGTGGCGCCGGCTGCGCCGCCAACAGCCGGTCCTCGACCGCAATTTCGTGCAAAAAGCTCTGTCGATCGGTCGGAAGGAGGTCGAGCACAAGGCGTGCCGGGTCGCCATCCGTCGCATCCATGATGAAGGCCTTGTCGACGCGCACCGGCTTGGTCACATCGAGCACGATACGTGAACCGCCCTCCATCATCAGGCCGAAGCGAAACGCCTTGATCAGCCCCCGCCCGTTCTGCCCCACCTGCGGCGGCAGCTTGAAGACGACCTGCGGAATATCGACGACCACCCGGTAGGGATCGGCAAGCGTGAAGGCGTGGAGGTCGATCTTGCGGGTCAGATCCATGACGAAGCGGGTATCCGCCTCGTTGCCACCCAGCCGGACTTCGGTTGCCTCGGGAACTGAGTCGGCGGCCCCTGCCGCCACCGGCCGGTCCGCCCAAGCGGCGGCCAGACACAAGGCCAGTAACACCGCGCTTGCTGCCCGACCGGCCATTGGCCCCGACCCCTCGTGCCCGCGATAATCCATTAGGGACGCGTGGTTAAGCGAAACTTAAGTGTCAGCGGCTCGGCCGTTTCGGCAAGCCGATTGTGGCGTTTTTCGCCATCCTGTCACAGGCCGCTTGCCAATTCCCCGCCGGGGGCCTTATGAAGAACGTGCTGACGGTAAAAGGTCCCGGTTGCGTCGCGTTAGGGCATCCGGCAGGTCGTTGTGCTTTAAGTTCGCCGCGATTGCCTCCCAAAGGATGATGACGGGAGCGAGGCGAACGCCGCTTTTAAAACCCCTCCGGCGCCATAGGTCCGACAAGGTGCGGCGCGGCGGAACGCGGAACAAGCGAGCGATGCCGATACCCGCAGGAATGAGGACAACCGGAGCCTCGTGCGTGATGCGACGGTCAGCGGCTCGAACAGGCCGCCGACGGATGATCGCGCCGGTGCTGTCAGCGCAAGAACCTGCGGTAGCGCCCCGCGCTGCCGTTTCACCATGCGGTTTGGAGTTCATGGTCGAGGTGCATTTCACAGTTCGATCGGGTTGGAGGAGCGGCGCCTGTTCGGCGCCCGCTCGTTGGCCGATCAAAGCTGCGCGCGCTCGCGATTTCCAATCCGTCCATCTTCACCGACAACAGGGCCGCGCACAGTCCGCCCCCGCCGATGCGGCGTGGATCCGGCGGCACGCCGGCCCGCGTGAGATTTTCAAATGGCCAACAAAATGCTCATCGATGCCACCCATCCGGAAGAGACCCGGGTCGTGGTGTTGCGCGGCAACCGCGTCGAGGAGTTCGACTTCGAATCCGCGCAACGCAAGCAGCTAAGAGGCAACATCTATCTGGCGAAAGTGACGCGCGTCGAGCCGTCGCTGCAGGCCGCTTTCATCGAGTATGGCGGCAATCGCCACGGCTTTCTGGCGTTTTCCGAAATCCATCCGGACTACTATCAAATTCCGGTCGCCGATCGGCAGGCGCTGATCGAAGAGGAGCAGCGCGCCCACCGCGCCGCCGACGACGAGATCGACCGCAAGTCGCGGCATCGCGGCCGTTCGCGACACTCCGCATCGCGGCATCGCGACGATGTCTTGCATGGCGAATCGCCCGAAGCTGCGCCGGGGGATATCGGAGCCGAGCCTGGAGCGACCGGCAGCGATGAAACTACGCAGCACAGCGAGACTGACGCGGGCGGCGATCAATGGCATGGCCTGCCCGAGTCCTCCGGTGACGTAACGCATTCGTCCGATCAGCCTACCGAGGCCGCGCCGCCGGTTCCGGACGAGCCAGCAGCGCACGAAGCTTACTCCGACACGCCCTACACTTCCGACGCCGACGCGACCGGGGCCGCGCTTCCTGAACACGCCATGCCGCGTGCCGATATTCCGGCATCGGAAACCACGGTTGCACCCGAGGCCGCCCCGTTCGAGGGCGCGGCAGATCACGGTTCCGAAGGGACAGACGAAGCAAGGGACGCAGCCGAGGTCGCCCGCACCGGCAGTGACGATGACGATGGCGCCGACAACGGCGATGGCGCCGACAACGGCGATGCCGAGGATGAGGAGATCGTTGAATCGGTCGGCGGCGCCGACGCCCTGGAGGAAGTTCCCGACCGCGCCCCGCGTTACCGGCGCCAGTACAAAATCCAAGAGGTTATCAAGCGACGCCAGGTCATGCTGGTGCAGGTGGTCAAGGAAGAGCGCGGCACCAAGGGCGCGGCGCTGACGACCTACCTGTCGCTCGCCGGCCGCTATTCGGTGCTGATGCCCAATACGGCGCGCGGCGGAGGCATTTCCCGCAAGATCACCAACGGCGAAGATCGCAGCCGGCTCAAGGAGATCGCGCAGGAACTTGAAGTGCCCGAAGGTATGGGCGTGATCCTGCGTACCGCGGGCGCCAGCCGCACCAAGACTGAGATCAAGCGCGACTTCGAGTACCTGTTGCGGCTGTGGGAGACTGTGCGCGATCTGACTTTGCGCTCGACCGCACCCAAGCTCGTGTACGAGGAAGGCTCGCTGGTCAAACGCTCCATCCGCGACCTGTACTCCAAGGATATCGACGAAGTCGTCGTCGCCGGCGCCGAAGCCTATGAGGAAGCCAAGGACTTCATGCGCATGCTCATGCCAAGCCATGCGCGCAACGTGAAACTTTATCCGGACACGCAGCCACTGTTGTCGCGCTACGGCGTCGAAAACCAGCTCGACGCTATGTTCTCGCCGGTCGTGCAGCTGCGTTCCGGCGGCTACATCGTGCTCAACCAAGCCGAAGCGCTGGTCGCGATCGATGTGAACTCGGGCCGCGCCACGCGCGAGCACCACATCGAGGACACCGCGCTCAAAACCAATCTCGAGGCGGCGGACGAAGTGGCTCGCCAGTTGCGCCTGCGGGACCTTGCCGGGCTGGTCGTCATCGACTTCATCGACATGGAGGAGAAGCGCAACAACCGCGCGGTTGAGCGCCGGCTGAAGGAATGCCTCAAGCAGGATCGCGCCCGCATCCAGGTCGGCCGCATCTCGCATTTCGGCCTGTTGGAAATGTCGCGGCAGCGCATCCGCGCCAGCGTCTTGGAAAGTTCGACCGAGAAATGTCCGTATTGCGGCGGCTCCGGCCATGTCCGCTCGGTGTCATCGCTGGCGCTGCAAGTGTTGCGCGCGCTGGAAGAACAGTTGATGCGCGGCGCCACGCATAATCTCATCGCCCGCACGCGCCCCGACGTGGCGCTCTACGTGCTCAATCAAAAGCGCGCACACTTGCGGTCCTTGGAAGAGCGCTTTGCCATCACCATCACCATCTCGGCTGATGAGTCGGTCAGAGCACCGCAGGCGTTCATCGTCGAACGCGGCGATCAAGTGCACACGCCGGAAGCCGCGCGGGTGCTCGCCGAGAAGGCGCAGCCGGTCGCGGTCCCGCTTGAGGAAGAGGACGACCTCGAAGAGCCGACGATTGCGGACGGCGAGACGGCCGAAGAGCAAGTTGCCGAGGACAATGGTGAACAGCCCGAGGCCGAACAGCGCGATGGCGAACAGCGCGATGGCGGACCGCGCCGGCGGCGGCGCCGCGGACGCGGCGGACGCGGCGGACGCAGTGGACGCGACGATGCCCGTGCGGACGGCGAAGCGCCGCCCAACGACGAGCCGGCCGCGCACGAAGCCTTGGACGAGGCCGAAGGCGGCGTGTTCAGCGACGCCGAAAGAGACGTTGCGGCAGGCGACGATGCGCTGGCCGGTGAGCCGCAGGGCGAGGCGGAGCGCCAAGATCGCCCAGACCACGGTGAACCTCCCGGCGAACAGGACGGCGACCGGCGGCGGCGACGCCGCGGCCGCCGCGGCGGCCGGCGCAATCGGCACGAGCGCGATCGCAACGGCGACAACGGGCATGATGTCCAAGGCCGCGATGAACAGCAGCCGCACGGCGAATTCGCGCCGGCCGATCTAGAACCCGAGCCTCGGGGCGCAGTTGCCGATCTCGACGCCAGGCCGCAATTCTCCAGCCCACAAGGCTCCAGCCCACAAGATTTGGGTCCCCCGCCTCTACCGTACGAAGCGCCGTTTGCGCCCGCAGTGACCGCGCAACCGGCCGAAGTCGCGGCCCACGCGCCGGAGCCAGAAGCTTCTCCGTCGCGGCGGCGCTCGACCGTGCGCGAGCCTGCACCGGTATCCAACAGCGCCGCAGGATCGGGACCGCCGCCCATCCCGGCGTCTTCTAGTCCCGCACCCGAGCCCGTGATCACCGAGGTCGATGAAGGCGACAGCGCCAATCAGCCGCGCCGCACCGGCTGGTGGTCGCGCCGTTCCGCGGGCGGCTAAGCGCGACATGCAAAGCGGCTGGGTCGACGCCGACGCCGAGGCGCTTGTTGCGCGGACCGGCCCATCCGGAGTCGACCGGAATCTGGCGCTACGCGTTTACACGACGCGGCTGCTCGGCCGCGATCGCAAACTCGTCCTGCACGGCGGCGGCAACACCTCGCTGAAATCGCGCCGTCGCGACCGTCTCGGCGAAGACGTCGAGGTGCTGTACGTCAAGGCCACTGGCGCCGACATGGCTGACGCCGATGCGGCCGGCTTTTGCGCGGTGCGGCTTGAGCCGATGCGCCGCTTGCGCGCACTCGATCATATTGGCGACATCGAATTGGTCGCCATCGAACGCGCCAACTTGATTGATCCGGCCGCGCCGAACCCGTCGGTCGAAATGATGCTGCACGCGTTTCTGCCGCACAAATTCATCGACCACACGCACGCGACCGCGGTGCTGAGCGTCATCGACCAGCCCGACGGCGAGCAAAAATGCACCGAGATTTTCGACGGACGGCTTGGCTTCGTGCCTTACGTCATGCCGGGCTTCGGGCTCGCCAAAAAAGCCATCGCGGCGTTCGAACGAGACAAGCCGCGCGACGGACTGATCCTGAGCAAGCACGGCATCGTCACCTATGGTGGCGAGGCTCGCGAAGCCTACGAACGCATGATCGAAACGGTGTCGCTCGCCGAGGCCTTTATCGCCCGCCATCGTAAGTCGGTCGCCGTCAGCGTACCGGCGCGGCGCGAAACGGCCGCGGTTGCCGCAGTTGCGCCCATCGTGCGCGGCGCGTGCAGCCAGAGGCATGACGCGACCGAAGGCGCGTGGCGGCGGCTCATCGCCGAGTTCCGCGGCACCGCCGCGGTATTGGCTTTTCTCGAACGCAAAGACTTGGCGCGGCTGTCTGAAAGCGGCGTGATAACGCCAGATCACACAATCCGCACCAAGAACTGGCCGCTCGTATTGTCTGATGCGCAGAGCGGCCGGCTGGAGGATTTCGCCCGCGCGACGCGGCAAGCCGCGCAGACATTCGCGATGCGCTACCAAAAATACTTCGCGCACCACAACGCGCGCGTCGGCGGCGGCAAACGCGAGCTCGATCCCCTGCCCCGCGTCGTGCTGGTGCCCGGTCTCGGCCTGTTCGGTCTAGGCCCGACCAAGGGCGACGCCGTGATCGCCGCCGACATCGCCGAAACCTGGATCGAAGGCGTCGACGACGCCGAAGCGATCGGCCGCTTCGAATCGATTTCCGAGGCCGAGATGTTCGACTGCGAATATTGGCCGCTCGAACAGGCAAAGCTTGCGCCCACCCTTGCGCCCATCCTTGCCCTCACCCATGCCCCCATCCTTGCGTCCCCCGCAGGCGGAGGGGGATTAGGCAGGGGGTTACCGCTTGCCGGTCAGATCGCCGCCATCACCGGCGCCGGCGGCGCTATCGGCGCCGCAACCGCGAAAGCATTTGCCGCGGCCGGCGCGGAGGTCGCGCTACTCGATGTCGATCTTTCAGCAGCGCGCGACATTGCCGCAGCCATTGGCCCGACCGCGCTGGCGCTCGCCTGCGATGTCACCGATGCCTTATCGGTTAATGTGGCGTTCGAAAACCTCGCCGCACATTTCGGCGGCGTCGATTTGGTCGTCTCCAATGCCGGCGCCGCCTGGCAAGGCCGCATTGGCGACGTCGCCGAAAACATTATGCGCAAGAGTTTCGAGCTGAATTTCTATGGCCACCAGCGCGTCGCGCAGGCCGCGGTTAAAATCATGCTGGCGCAGGGCACGGGCGGCTGCCTGTTGTTCAACGTCTCCAAACAGGCGGTCAATCCAGGTCCGAATTTCGGTCCCTACGGCATCCCCAAGTCGGCCACGCTGGCGCTGATGCGCCAATACGCGCTTGACTACGGCTCAGACGGCATCCGCGCCAACGCGGTCAACGCCGACCGCATCCGTTCCGGCCTGCTCACGCCCGACATGATCATTTCGCGCTCCAGGGCACGCGGCGTTTCCGAAAAAGATTACATGAGCGGCAACTTGCTCGGCCGGGAAGTCACCGCCGAAGACGTCGCGCAAGCGTTTTTGCACCAGGCGCTGGAACTGAAAACGACCGCCGACGTCACCACCGTTGACGGCGGCAACATCGCCGCGGCGATGCGATGAGCAGCCGAGAAATTTGATGATTCGGCGGCGTCATGTGTTCTACGTGTCAGGCTACGATCCGCAGGGTGTCGCCGGCTATCATCGGCTGTTTTGCCGCGAACTGAAACGTTTTCAGCAGCTCTGGCCGGTCAAAGCAGCGGCCGGCGAGCCGCGGATCGACGCGGACGGGCTTGCCGCGCGATGGCAGATCGAAACACAAGGGCCGAACTGGCACGTCTCAACCACTTACGAGTTTTTGCGCTGGGACGATCTTGTCGCGCGCGATCTGCAGCGCCCGTTTTTCGGCATTGTCCTTCGCGTCCTCTTTTGTCTCGGCGAAAATCTGTTGAACGGCACGCTGTTCCGCACCTTTCGAGCCGGCTGGAGATTCGGCTTATTCTATCTGGTGTCGATACTCACCATGACGGCTACGGTGGCGAGCGCGCTGCTGCTCGCCTGGTTGACCTATTTCTGTGCCGGAACTCTCCTGGCGGCCGGCGCGCCTCTGTCGCTCGGAGCCGCAATCGTCGCCGGCGTATTCTTCCTTGCGGTGGCCCGTTCGCTGTGCCGGCGTTGGCTGATAACGCGCATCTGCGCGATGTGGCCCTGGTACCGGGAACTGGCGCACAGGCGGCGGCCCGACTTGCACACGCGCATCGGCGAATTCGCCCGCCGCATCGTCGTCAAGGCGCGCGCCGCCGAGGCCGATGAAATTCTGGTCGTCGGCCATAGTGCCGGCGGCACCCTCCTCATTCCGCTGCTGGCGCGGGCGCTCGAACTGGACGCGGATTTTGCCGGTGCCGGCAGCCCAGTGACCGCGCTCGCGCTGGGATCCAATTTGCCGTTGGCGGCGCTCCATCCGAACGGCGACGACTTCCGCAATGCGATCCGGCGCGTCGCCGTTGAGCCGAGCCTGACTTGGATCGACTGCCAGGCCCGCAAGGACGTCGTGAACTTTCAAGACTGCGACATGGTCGCGGGACTCGGAGTCGAGACGGGATCGGAGCAACGCAATCCGTTGTATTGGAACGTGCGCTTTCGCGAAGTCGTCTCTGCTCAGTTCTATCCCCGGCTCCGCTGGAACTTCTTTCGCATGCATTATCAATTCATCATGGCCAACGACCGGCGCGCATCCTACGATTATCTTATGTTTGTGTGCGGTCCGGCCCGTCTGCTCGAGTGGGCGCAAGACGGCGCGCGGACATTGGCGCGCTTTTCGAACGATGCGAGCTATGTTTTCGAGCCTTCCGATCCGGCCCCAACAACCATTGCGGCCGATTGTGCCGAAATGGCTCGCGGTCGGTCTTAGCCGCCACTGCGAAAGGTCAGAACGGCACGCTGCCGCGCACCCGCCACGTCCAGATGTGCGTGTCGCTGCCGATGCCACCGTATTCGCCACCGAGGCTCAACAGCGCGCTTTGGGCAAACGTCATAGCCAAGCCCGCAGTTGCTCGCGCGGACCAGCCTTGCAGCAGCGGCACCGTGGTGAGGCCGGCGGTAGCCGCATCGTCCATCGAAAAATAATAGTCGCCGTAAAGCCCGACATAGGGCGCGAGATCGACCGTGCTCGACCAGGCGAACGGGTACGTCACCTTGCCGCCGGCGCTGGCGCGGCCGGTCGAGAAATTACGGTCTGGCTGTAGCGTGCCGAGGCTGTCGGTATAGGCGTTTTCATGTTCCCACAGCGCATAGACGCGCGCCGAGGGTTCGAGCACGAAGGCCTGCCAGCCATAGGTGCCGGTGAGCCCGCCGGTGACGAGCCACCGGTGGCCGAGAAAATTGCCGGTGGCCATGCCGGAGGTGTCGTCGACAAAGATATCCGACCAGGCGCCGCCGGCATCGAACCGTACATTCGGCAGGACCCGCCAGCCCATATAGGCGCCGGTAGTCCAGCCATCGCCCCGCAGCACGCCGTTGAAGGCCTGCGAACTGTAATCGAAATGCTCATAGCCGCCGAGCACGCCGACCAAAAAGTCCGGCGTTACCCTGTGCGTGATGCCCGCCAGCGTGTTGACCTGCACGCCCTTGAGATCGCTGCCGGCCGTGGTGCGATCGAAATCGGCGCCGCGCACGTCAATCCAGGCGAGCCACCGGTGGATGCCCCCGGGCGGCGGCGCCTTGGTCCACGAGCCGCCGTCGCCCGCATAGCCGAGCGCGGAGAAGCCATCCGCGACGCGCTGCTTGTTGCCATCGGGCGAAGCGAGGAAGCCGTTAAGATCGCCCTGCTGGGCTCCCTGTTGGGCGTCCTGCTGTGGGGACGGCTGGGCGTCCTGCTGCGCGCCTCGCACATTGTTCTGTTGGGCGTAGTGCTGCGCAGCGGGTGCTTGCGAAACTTCGGTTTCGAGCGCCTTGAGCGGATCGACGAGGCCCGCGCCATATTGCGGATTGGTGCCGCGGGAGCCGAGATGCTTGGCGGTCTTCACCAGAAGAGCGCGGATATCCTCCGGCGTTAGCGATGATTTGTGGGCGATCAGCAGGGCCGCGACGCCGCTCACGTTCGCGGTCGCGACCGATGTCCCGGTTGTAAACTGAATGCCCCCATCGGGCGCCGGCACGAGAATATTCACACCGGGCGCCGCGACGGTGACGTAGCTGCCTTGGTTGGCGCCGTTGAACACCCGGTCGTGTTCGTCGGTCGCGGTAACGGCCATGACGCTGGGATCGGCGCCCGGATAGAGCGGTGGCGATTTCGGACCGGCGTTACCTGCGGCGGCGATCAGCAGGATTCCCTTCTCGCGGGCGATTTGCAGCGCCTGCGAAAGCGCCGGATCGCGCGGCCCGGCGAAACTCATGTTCACGATCCTGGCGCCGTGCTGGATCGCGTAATCGAGGCCATTGATGATCTTGACCGTGTTCGCGTTCGGTTGGCCGGAACCACCGAAGGCGCAGATCGCGATAATGCTGGCGCGCGGCGCGACACCCATCAGCTGTCCGTGTGACACGATGGCTCCGGCCATGCCGGTGCCATGCGGGTCCGCGGCGGTAGCACCACAGCCCGCGTCGTAACGGTCGCTGATCGCACCGGCGAGATTGGGCTGGTTGAAATCAATCTCGGAATCGATCACCGCAATGACGACTTTGTCGCCGTTGGTAATGCGATGCGCATCGGCAAGCTGGAATTTTTTGATGATGTATTGGGCCGGATCGCCTGAATCGGCATTGGGATTGTTTGGATCGCCGGTTTGTTGATCGCCAGGGTTTTGATTCTGGGAAGTTTGATCCTGAGTAAGCGCGAAAGTGTAAACCGGCTGCACCGCAGCATTGACTCGCGCAGTCTCGACCGCGTGGATCACCTGGCGCACAGATTGCCCGTTGCCGATGCGCAGCGTGTAGATGGCGCGGCCCAAGACGCCGATGGGTCGTTGCGCCTCAACGGTCAGCCCGAAACGCTGCACGATAGCGGCGACCCGTTGCGGCGTCTTGCCGGCGCCGAACTGCATCGCCACTTCGTTCGGCGAGAACCGCGTTTCGCCAATGGGCGGCATGCCTGAACCGGGCGGCAGCGGGATGACGGCCATGTCGATCAGACGCGTACCGGGCGGTGCGCCATTGCCGCCCTGCCTGCCGTTGGCAAGACTACCTGGCCCATTGCTGCTCGCGCCATTGCTGCGCGGGCGGCCGAAGGCAAACCCGGTTGTGTTGCCGCCACTCCCGCTCAGTTGCGGAGTCCGGATACGCGGGAAGGTCGGCACCGGAGGCTGGTCCAGCGGGATTTGCATAGTGAAGCCGCCGCCATTGGGCGTAACGGCCGGCGGGTTGTCGCTG
Source organism: Xanthobacteraceae bacterium (assembly GCA_036511795.1). Classification (GTDB taxonomy): domain Bacteria; phylum Pseudomonadota; class Alphaproteobacteria; order Rhizobiales; family Xanthobacteraceae; genus BOG-931. Next base: position 8,583 of record DATCBO010000051.1, on the reverse strand, counting down.
AAGCCAGCTGCGATCGCACTGTCGATCGCGCTTGAAATGGCTTGACCCGATATCTGCGCGATGATCGGCGTCGCGGAGTCCTGCAGCTCGCGCAGCGTGATGCTATTGGCCGGCACGTTAACGGTCTGCACCAATGCCGCAGAAATACTGGCGGCGTTGTTGCCGTCGCCGCTATATCGCGCGGTGACCGAATGGCTGCCTGCGGTCAACGACGCCGTCGTGACGCTCGCCGTACCGCCCGCCAGCGTTGCCGTGCCGAGTTGCGTGCCCCCGTCGAAGAAAGTTACCGTTCCGGTCGGCGCAGCCCCACTGACCGTCGCCGTGAACCGCACGGCTTGCCCCGTGTTCGACGGGTTTGGCGACGATGACAGCGCAACGGTACTTCCCGCCGCGGCGTAGCTGAACTGATCGGCGCCGCTGGCCGCGCTGGTGCCGCCTGCGGTAGTGACGGTGACGTCAACCGTGCCGGTCCCGGCTGGCGAGGTCGCAGTGATTTGGGTCGTGCTCACGACGCTGAACGCGCCGGCCGCATTGCCACCGAATTTGACCGCGGTGGTGCCGGTAAAATTGTTGCCGCTGATGGTGACGGCGGTGCCGCCTGCCGGCGGCCCGGTGCTCGGATTGACGCCAGTCACCGTCGGCGCCGGCACGTAGGCGAACTGATCGGCCGGAGGATTTGGCGCGCTGGTGCCGCCCAAGCTGGTCACGGTGACGTCGACCGTCCCGGTTCCGGCCGGTGAAATCGCGGTGAGGGTCGTGGCGTTGACGAAAGTGGAGGTGACCGTGTTGACGCCGAAACTGACCGTAGCCCCTGCAAAAAAATTTGTGCCGGTGATGGTGACGCCGGTCCCGCCCGCGGATGGGCCGGTGTTCGGATTGACGTTCGAGACCGTTGGCAGCGCAAACTGCGCCTGCGCCTGCGTTGCGAGACCCAGTGCGCACACAATCACGACAAGAACTGCGACCGCGGCACGCAGGCAGGCGCGGCTTGGGATCCCTGTTTTCAAGAGCACTGCGGCCAGCATCCCGCGCCGCTGCGCGAAGGAAAAGCGAAACGTCGATAGCGATTGAAAAGCAACAAAGCCCACTGCGCCCCCCGCACGTGCCATTGATGTCGCGCGTACGCCGACGCCTCGAATGCTCCGCGAGGTAACTCCCCGCCCTAATGCCCAGAGCCTCTCCCGCTATGAGGCTCCTCAAGATGGAACCGGACCCTCGCATAAATCGGTGTGTTGGCAAGCGGGAACGGCGCGCGATACGGGCGACTGGCGGGGGTTTGAGCGTGCTTTGTAACCGAGCGTGACAATTTCGCCACGGCGACGATCCCCTTCAATGCATTTTCGGCATCCTTTTCCCGCAATGCCGCCATATTCGCGCAAGTCGCAGAGACGCGCGGACAAGCTGGTCGGTGCAACGAATCTACGCGCGCGAGTCAGATACGCGGTGATAATTGCCTCGGGTCCTCAAACCTTTTCGACCTTACCGCCGCTGTCGGCCCAGTCCTTGAACCCCCCGAGATTAAAAACGTGCGCGTAGCCGAGGTCCTTGAGCATCTTGCCGGCCAGCGCCGCGCGGCCGCCGGAGCCGCAGTAAAGAATGACGGTCTTGTCCTTGGCGAAATTCTTGTCATGCGACGCCAGGTCGGGGTCGGCGCGAAACTCCAGCATACCACGCGAGACGTGAACGGCGCCCGCGACCTTGCCGCTCGCGGCCAATTCCGAACCGTCGCGCACGTCGACCACCAGCACATTGCCGTTTGCGATCTTCTCCTTGGCTTGTTCCGGCGTGATTTTCGGCACCGCCGTATTGGCGGCCTCCAGCATCTCTTTGACGGTTGTGGCCATCCGCATTCTCCCCCTGTTTCGCTCACGCGCTACCGGCGTGGCGGGCCGGCCACGCGTATTGGAGCGTACCACATTCAGGCGCGCTGCCGCGCTCGTGGAACGAGGCTGAGGAGATGGCCACTCAAAATGCTTCTTTACGAATGGTGCCGATCCACCGCGGCAGCCGCACACTGCCGCACTGTCGAAAAAGTCGGTGGTGATAAAAATCAGCACAACGAGCGCTCGTCGGCGCCGCGCCAGAAAGCCCTCTGACGCATGAACCGTAGACCGCGCTGAATCCGCAAAGCTATTCAGAGCGGGCGATGCAACCGGCCAAGAAGCCAACCGATTCCGACCGCAACTATTGCGGTCGTGTAAGGCTGCGTCTCGATCGTCCGCCGCAGCCATTGGTCGAGCGAACCGGCGGTGTCTCGCGTGGCGTCCGCGGCCTGGCCGAGCAGGTCCTGACCGGCGCCGATTGCCTGGTTCAGCTTGCCCTTGGCTTGCGTCGCGGCGTCGTCCGCGGCGCGGCCGACTTGCTCCTGCACTTTGCCGCCAACGTTGCGGACTGTGCCTTCGACTCGATTTTCGTCCATATTCGTCATCCTCCGGCAGCTCACTGGAGCCGCTTGCCTGAACGGTCGTGCGGGCGCGGCAAACCGCAATCAATCAGATCCTGCCAAATCAAATCCTGCGAAGTGTCATGGCCCCGAACCCTGTCACGGGGCCCCTTGTTTGAAGCGGTTGGGAACTATGAGCCCTACTTGCCCATGCCGGAACCGCCGTTGCCCATACCTGAGCCGCCGTTGCCCATGCCGCCGCTGTTCCCATTGCCCATACCGGTACTCGTGCCGGAGGGACCCGCGGACGTGCCGTTGTTAGACGGATTGGCGCCGCTGGTGCCTGACTTTGAGCCGCTGACACTGCCAGCGCCGGCGCCGCTGCCTGACGTCGTCTGGGCGAAAGACGGCGCAATCAGGCCGGCAGTAAATGCGCAAGCAAGAGTAACGACGAGGAGATGCTTTTTCATTGGTTGCCTCCATGAAGCGATGAACGATCCTCCGCTCGGTAACTGTGAGGATTGGCGTTGGTTCCGTTGGGGCGCAAATACGCAACGACCGCGCCAACGTGCGATGAGGCAATCAATCGCTCGACAAAATCGCGTTCTTCACAATCGGATAAACCTGCGTCTCCCAACGCCTGCCGGAGAACACGCCGTAATGGCCGACACCGGCCTGCATGTGGTGCCGTTTCATGTAGGGCCGCAGTTCACCGCACAGGTCATGCGCGGCGACGGTCTGGCCGACCGAACAGATGTCGTCGCGCTCGCCCTCGACCGTGAGCAGCATGGTGCGCCGGATGGCGCTCGGATCGACCGTATCGCCGTGCCAGGTCAGCTTGCCGAGCGGCAGGGCGTGCTCCTGAAAGATGACACGCACCGTTTCAAGATAGAACTCGGCGGCCAGATCCAGCACCGCGAAATACTCGTCGTAAAACGCCTTGATGGCGGCGGCTTTTTCAAGCTCGCCGTTCTTGATGTTGTCGTAGAGGTCGCGATGCGCCTTGACGTGCCGCTCGATGTTCATGCTCACGAACGCCGCAAGCTGGACGAAGCCCGGATAGACGCGGCGGAAAGCTCCCGGATAGCGCAGCGGCACCATCGCGGTCAGCGTGCGCTCGAACCACTCGATCGTGCGCTTCTTGGCGAGTTCGTTGACCTTCGAGGGATTGACGCGCGTGTCGATCGGCCCCGCCATCAAGGTCATCGAGCGCGGCTGCGCCAGGTTTTTCGCCTGCGCCATCACCGCGGCCGCGGCGAGCACGGCAACGCACGGCTGGCACACCGCAACCACGTGCGCGCCGGGTCCCATGACCTCCAGGAACTTGATCAGATGGTCGATATACTCGTCGCAGCCGAACCGCCCCGCCGTCAGCGGCACGTCGCGGGCATTGTGCCAGTCGGTAATGTAGACGTCATGCTCCGGCAGCATGGTCTGCACAGTCGCGCGCAGCAGTGTCGCAAAATGACCCGACAGCGGCGCCACCATGAGAACGCGCGGCTGTACGGTGGCGATGTCCTTCTTGAAATGTAACAGCGTGCCGAACGGCGTCGTGTGCGCGGTCTCCTCGCGCACCTCGACCTCGCGGTTGCCGACCATGACCGAGTCGATGCCGAATGGCGGGCGCGTGTGGGTGAGGCCCGCGCGCGCGATCAGTTCGTAGGCCGCGGTCAGATTGCGGATCGCCGGGTCGTCGCCGAACGACTGCGCGCCGGCCGCGGCCAGAGCCATGTTGGCCCATGCCCGCACCGGCGCCATGACGTCGGAGGAAGCTTGATAAGCGAAATATAGCATCCGCAGCCCACGGACGCGGCGGGACCGCCCGGCACGGCCGCCCCGTCAGGTGTGCACGCTAGTGTATTTCTTGTTGCGCTGCGACAAAAATATGCACATTCTTCATTGCAGTGCACATCCGCGCCTGGGCCGGGCCGGCGGATTACCGTTTGCACGTCGATGAGCGGGACTAACCGCTTGGCAGAACTTTGATTTGCTCACAGGGGCGCGCCGCATGGCCAAGGCCAAACTCGCCATCGCCAGTAAGAACTACGGATCGTGGTCGCTGCGCGGCTGGTTGCTATGCAAAATGGCCGGGCTGGATTTCGAGGAGGACCACGTTACGACGGACGACCCCTCGATCCGGGCCGAGTTGCTGCTGCTGTCGCCGTCGTTTCTGGTGCCGTGCCTGTATGACGAGGGCGTAAAAATCTGGGACACGCTGGCGATCGCCGAATATCTGCACGAGATCAAGCCGGAGGCGGCCCTGTTGCCGTCCGATCAGAAGCAGCGCGCGCATTGCCGGGCGATCTGCGGCGAGATGCATTCCGGTTTCTCCAATCTGCGCTCGGCGCTACCGATGAATCTGAAGGCGCATTTTCCCGGCTTCAAATCCTGGGCCGGCGCGCGCGGCGACATCGATCGCATCACCGCGATCTGGCGGGAGTGCCTCGACGAGTACGGCGGACCTTTCCTGTTCGGCAAGGAACCTTGCGCGGCCGATGCCATGTACGCGCCGGTGTGCACGCGCTTTCTCACCTACGACGTCGCGCTCGATGCGGCGTGCGCCGGCTATTGCCGCACCATCATGGCGATGCCGCAGATGCAGGAATGGATCGCGGCTGCGAAAGTCGAGCCCGACGAGCTGGAAGAATTGGACGTGGAGTTTTGAGTTGCCACTGCCTCCCCCTTGTGGGGAGCGAATAGCTCAATCCCACTTCATCCGGCCCGAATAGGCCCAGTCGACGGTGCGACCGTCGGGGTGCGCCAAACCGGCGATCTCAGCCATCTCGCTCTCACTGAGCGTGAAATCGAACAGCGACGCATTCTCGGTCAGCCGTTCGAACTTGCTGGAGCGCGGGATGACGACGATGTCCTGCTGCACCAGATAGCGCAGGCAGATTTGCGCCGCGGTTTTGTTATGCGTCGCGCCGATGCGGCTGAGCAGCGCGTTGCGGTGAAACTGGCCGTGCGCGAGCGGGCTGTAAGCGACGAGCGCCATGCCGTGACTGCGGCAGGCCGCGAGCACCTTCGACTGGTCGAGGAACGGATGGCACTCGACCTGATTGCACACCAGCGGTTCGGTGGCGGCCGCCAAGGCCTGCTCGATCATCGCCACAGTGAAATTCGACACGCCGATGTGGCGGGCAAGCCCGTCGCGCTTGGCCTTGCAGAGCGCGCCGATGGTTTCGGCAAGCGGCACGTTCGGATTGGGCCAGTGCAGCAGCAACAGATCGACTTCGCCGAGGCGCAGCCGCGCCAGACAATCGCGTGCCGCGCGTTCGAGATCGCGCGGCGCGAAATGATCGGGCCAAATTTTGGTCGTGACAAAAACTTCGCTGCGCTTGACCCCGGACGCGCGCAAGCCCTCGCCGACATCGCGCTCGTTGTCATACATCTCGGCGGTGTCGATGTGCCGGTAGCCCAGCCGCAGCGCCTGCTCGACGACGCGCGCGCAGGCGCGACCGCGCAGTTCCCAGGTGCCAAGCCCGACCAGCGGAATGTTTGCGCCGTTGGCCGCGATGCTTGGGATGGATCCGAGTTCGTTCATCACACGCGTGCAGGATCGGGCAAAGCGCGGAAAAATTCCAGTGGCCACATCCCCACGCAAGCGGGGGCGGATATTTCCGCTATCTTTTCCCGCCCAGCACCGCGAAAGCCGCCTCGGGCGCCTCTTCCAGCACCTTGAGCAGCGCGCGCGCCGGGCCACGCGGCGAGCGCTTGCCCTGCTCCCAGTTGCGCACCGTCTCGACCGGCACGCCGATGCGCGCGGCGAACGCGGTCTGTGTCAGGCCGGTGCGGCCGCGCACATTCTTCGCATAGCTCGCTTCCTCGACCCGCGGGTTCGCAGCCCGCGCCGCCTGATGGGCCGCCGTCACGATCGCGCGCGGATCGGGTGAAATCTCCCGCTCCCCGCCCCCCGGCAACACCTCGACCAGCCGTCCGTCCGCCTTCAATCGTACCCGCAGCATGCGCATAAGCTCCCGCCGACGACCTGTGGATATCATAGCTGATTCGTCGTGGATTCAATGAGTTAGTTGGGGGTCAGTGAAACAGCGCCACTGGCCGACCTGCCCGGGTTGCCGCCCTCGCCGATACCTTCGCATCACGCGGCCGCCCCGCTACTGTGCGCCAACGAAGGATAAGCCGATGCAAAACCTCACCATCGACGGCAAGCGGCTGTGGGACACGCTGATGGACAGCGCCCGCTTCGGCGCCACGCCGAAGGGCGGCCTGTGCCGGCTGACGCTGAGCGACTCCGACCGCGCCGTGCGCGACTGGTTCAAGGCGCAATGCGAAGCGCTAGGCCTTGCCGTCACCATCGACGACATGGGCAACATGTTCGCCCGCCGCCAAGGCACAAGCCGCAACGACCTGCCGCCGATCGCCATGGGCTCGCATCTCGACACCCAGCCGACCGGCGGCAAGTTCGACGGTGTGCTCGGCGTCTTGGCCGCGCTCGAAGCCGTGCGCACGCTGGTCGCGGCCGGCTACGCGACCCACGCCCCCGTCGAGATCGTCAACTGGACCAACGAGGAAGGCGCGCGCTTTGCCCCGCCGATGCTCGCGTCGGGCGTCTTTGCCGGCGTGTTCTCCCGCGACTACGCCTATGCGCGCACCGACCGCGACGGCAAGACATTCGGCGCCGAGCTCGAGCGCATCGGCTATCGCGGCGAAACACCGGTCGGCGCGCACACATTCTCCGCGATGTTCGAACTGCACATCGAGCAAGGCCCGATCCTCGAGGCGGAAGGCAAAAGCATCGGCATCGTGCAGGGCGCGCAAGGCGTGCGCTGGTACGAGGTGACGGTAACGGGCCAGGAAGCCCACACCGGCGCCACGCCGATGCCGCTGCGTAAGAACGCGCTCCTCGGCTCAGCCCGCATGATCGAGCACATCGACGCCATCGCGCGTGCGCATCCGCCCCACGCGGTCGGCACCGTCGGCCTCATCGAGAGCCGGCCGAACAGCCGCAACGTCGTGCCGGGCGAAGTGTTCTTCAGCATCGACTTCCGCCACCCGGACGAAACAACGCTCGACGCCATGGAAGCGGAGCTGCGCGCGGCGCTGCCCGCGGTGCTGACGCCGTTGCAGCTCACGTGGCACGAGACGCGCATCTGGTCTGCCGCGCCAGTGAAATTTTCGCCCGAGCTGATCGACTGCGTGCGCCAAGGCGCTGCGGCCGCAGGCTTCGCCACCCGCGACATGATCTCCGGCGCCGGCCACGACGCCTGCTACGTGTCGCGCGTCGCCCCGACCACGATGATCTTCGTGCCCTGCGCCGGCGGCATCTCGCACAACGAAGCCGAGTCCACGAGCTCCGACGAATGCACCGCCGGCGCGCAGGTGCTGCTCAACGCGGTGCTGGAGTTCGATCGGCGGCTGGGGTGAGGCGCGGCCTTCTGTCGCTTGACAAGCGACAGGCGACAACATATGCCCCCTCATGATCCGCTCCTTCCGCCACCGCGGACTGAAGGCGCTATATGAGGGGCGGACGGAAAAAGGCGTATCGCCGCAGCACGTCGTTCGCTTGCGCGATATTCTGGCGGTTCTCGACCGCAGCCGAAAGCCGGACGATATGAACCTGCCGGGATTGCGGCTGCATACGCTTAAAGGCGAACGTAAGGGCGACTGGGCGGTTTGGGTTTCGGGAAACTGGCGCGTTACCTTTCGCTTCGAGGCAGGCGATGCATACGATGTGGATTATCTGGACTATCACTAGACGAGAGAAGGCCCGCCATGCCGATGCATGACCCTCCCCATCCCGGCGGAATCGTCCGCCGTCAATGCCTGGAACCGCTCCGCCTCTCGGTGACAGAGACCGCCGCTGGATTGGGTGTTACGCGGCAGGCGTTGTCGGACTTGCTCAACGGCAAAGCCGGCATCTCGGTCGACATGGCAATCCGGTTGTCCAAGGCGTTCGGATCGAGCGCGGAAACCTGGCTCGGCTTGCAGACCGCTTACGATCTTGCACAGGCGCGCGATCGTGCGCGCAGGATCAAGGTGCGCTCCTTCAAGGCGGCATGATCGCCCATTTGGTGACGTTCCGTGGACCGCAAAGGACATGCGAATCACGGCTTTGTGAGTATCACGCAACGCGGCGGATTTCGAAGGTCTTGCCGTCTTTGCTTGAAACGTGACCGAGGCGAAGCAGAGATTCCAGTACGTTGGTAATCGTCTCTTCGAGATTGCGGGTCTGACGGAAA
>DATCBO010000050.1:0-52595 GCA_036511795.1 Xanthobacteraceae bacterium | reverse complement strand
AAACTACGCGCTAAAATCCATCGGCGCCGTGCGTACCAAACTCAAGCAGGCCATCCTCTATGTCGAGCGCAATCCCAAACTCGTCCAATCCATCACCTCGTTCCCCTACATCGTCAACTCACTCTGATGTAGAATTGGTATCAGCTCAGCTTCGCCACTGCGCCTTAAACGCTTTGCGCTTCTCCGGATCGTACATGCTCGGATAGTCGTATTCGAGCTTCTTCGACGGCTCTACGTGCAACGTGGCGAAGACCGGTCCTTGTTGTTCGAGCACATGGCCGATTTGTTGCTCGAAATTTTTCAAATCTGAAAAATCGTAGCACGCCGCGTAGCCGGAGCTGCGTGCGATGCCGGCAAAGTCCACTTTCGGGTTCGGAATTGGCTGGCTGCCATTGGCCTCGTACGTATCGTTCTGCGCTACGAGGTGGATCAGATTCTTCGGCGCCACCGCGGCGATTGTGACGAGGCTGCCGAGATTCATCAAAAGGCTGCCGTCGCCTTGGAGCACGACGACGCGCTTGTCCGGCCGGGCGAGAGCCAGCCCGAGCCCGTGGGAGGAGTCGAGCCCCATCGCGCCGATCGACAGATAGTTAAGCGGGCGCGGAGCAATTTCGACCCAATCGACTGCCGAGCTGTAGGTCGCCACCACCGCTTCCTTGCCGATGTGGTGCGCCAGAATGCGAAAGCACTCGTCCCGTTTCATCATGACGCAAGCGGCCTCCGTCCGATCAAAAGCGTTACCGGTTCCGATGCGCGATACGCCTGTTCGATCGCCGGCTGGATTTTGCCGACATCGGAATCGAGGCTGATGAGGTGATGAGCGATGCCCATGTCATCGCAGATCGGCTCGATAATGCGGACGCCATAGCGTGGCGATTCGCGAGGCGCCAAGTCCGGCTCGTGGCCGAGCAGGCCGACCATCATGCAGATCGGCTGCTTATACTCGACCGCGATACCACGGATCGCGTTGAGCGAGTCAAGGAAGCCAGTGTATTGGATCAGGATCAGTGCGCGCTTGTCGGCATATGACAAGCCGGAGGCGATGCCGATGCATTCGTCCTCCTTGCAGACGCGAATGAGGCGCAAATCCTTGTCGCGCGCAATCGGTGACAGCAGCCCCGAGCTGGTGACGATATCGGGCACCGCCAGCACGTATTCGATGCCGCTCGCCTTGATGGCGGCGATGATGCCCGCGCCATGAAGCTCGCGCACGCCGGTTCCGCCAGCCGCTGACGCATCCATCACACCGCCTCCCCGTAGTTTTCTAAGCGATCAAAACTAGCCCGGCTGGCGAATTGGTCAATGCGCCTCGCGGCTTCCATAAACGCGCGCAGCGCATACGAGCCAATCGAATGTCCTCCTCCTTTTGGAGGAGGCGAGGCCATAAACACCCTGCTTAGATCGCTCCGCTTTCGTCATCCAAAGGGATGTCGGGCAACCGGAGACGCTGGATGCCTATGCGGGGTGAATTGCAAATTTTGCCAGCAGACCTGAGCAACCGCCGACCTGTCGTCGGCGATGAGTGGTCTTGCAGTTTGGCGACTCTGACGAACCCCGAGTTCGGGATGATCGCGTTGTTTTGCGCAGTCGGGTTATGGCTGACGTTCTACGGCCTGCATTTCTTGTCGAATTCCGGCGGAATGGTCGAGTCGCTTGGACAAATGCAGTGACCAACTTGGCGCTCCGCAGCATCAGCGTGCGGCGGATTGCGCACCTGTTATCCGAGCTGGAGTGAGCTACTCCGCTGCCGTCCGCGCGCCGTGGCCGTAGCGGCGCTCGATGTAATCGATCACCATTTTCTGGAAATCGGCGGAGACCGTCGGTCCGCGCAAGGTCGCTGCCTTCTTGCCGTCGATAAAAACCGGCGCGGTCGGGTGCTCGCCGGTGCCGGGAAGTGAAATGCCGATGTCGGCGTGCTTGCTCTCACCCGGGCCGTTGACGATGCAGCCCATCACCGCGACGTTGAGGCCTTCGACGCCCGGGTAGCGCTTCTTCCATTCCGGCATCGAGTCGCGAATGAACCCTTGTATGCCAGCCGCCAGTTCCTGGAACGTCGTCGAGGTGGTGCGGCCGCAGCCCGGGCAGGCGGCGACCAACGGTACGAAGGTCCGCAGCCCGATGGTCTGCAGGAGTTCCTGAGCGACTTTGACTTCCACGGTGCGATCGCCGTTGGGCTCCGGCGTGAGCGAAATGCGAATGGTGTCGCCGATGCCTTGCTGCAGCAGCACGCCCATCGCGGCGGAAGAAGCCACCACGCCTTTGGTGCCCATGCCGGCCTCGGTGAGGCCGAGATGCAGCGCATAGTCGGAGCGCCGCGCCAGCTCGCCATAGACGCCGATCAAGTCCTGAACGGCGGAAACTTTGGCCGATAAAATGATGCGGTTCTTTGCCAAGCCGATTTCTTTGGCGCGTTGCGCCGACAGCAGCGCCGACTGCACCATGGCTTCGCGAGTAACATCGCGGGCGTCGATCGGATGATTTGACTTGGCGTTCTGGTCCATCAGGTGCGTCAGCAGTTCCTGATCGAGCGAGCCCCAATTGGCGCCGATGCGCACCGGCTTGCCGTACTTGATGGCAGTCTCGACGATGGCGCCGAACTGACGATCCTTCTTTTCCTTGAAGCCGACATTGCCCGGATTGATGCGATACTTGTCGAGCGCCTCGGCGCAGGCAGGATGATCGGCCAGGAGCTTGTGGCCGATGTAGTGGAAGTCGCCGACGATCGGGACGTCGACGCTCATCTTCAGGAGCCGCTCCTTGATGTGCGGTACCGCAGCAGCGGCCTCGTCTCGGTCGACGGTAATGCGGACAATCTCGGAACCCGCCCGCGCAAGCGCCGCGACCTGCCTGGTGGTCCCTTCGACGTCGGCGGTATCGGTATTGGTCATCGACTGCACGACGATCGGCGCTCCACCGCCGACGGTCACCTTGCCGACGCGAACGCCGACGGTCTGGTGCCGCGGTGCGGGGCCGGAAAATTCCATCATGTCTTCAATCCCTTAACCGGGCATCGCTTCCCGGCCAGAACACGGCAAATGGCGCTACGGCAACGATATAGCCCCGCCGTGACGGTTTGACGAGGCGCAGCGCCGTGCCTCGCAGGCACATATCGCGCGGGATGCCTAAGCCGCGGCACAGCTTTACGCTGACCTTCTCCGTCCCTACGCGCATTGATTTATATACAAGACACGCGATACGCCCTACAATTTACGCAGAATTTACAGGGGTCGGCGCCGATCGAAGCGTTCGTCCCCTTGGGGGGCGAAATGGCGGTGGGCGAAACGAGCCAGATGACGCTCACATTTCGCTGTCCGCGTGGGCTGGAGGGCGTGCTGCCCAGGCCGATACCGGCGGTCCAAGGCCTGCCGGACTGGTTCAAAGCACTGCCGCAGAGGGCCTTCAATCCAACGGTGGGCGGTCAAACCCACACTGTCAAAAAATGTCCGCCCTTCGTTGACGCGATGACTTACGGATTTCTGATTCCGCTCGCCACCGACCTCGAAGTCCGCGACGGCGAATTCAGCTGGAACTTCGAAGCGGCGCAGGATGTTGTCAGCGAATATTCGTACTCGTCGCCGATCGACTTTCACGATTCCAGTCAGATTTCCGGTACGCCGTTTTTCGACGACGATCGCTTCATTATCAAGTTCAACAACTTTTGGGTGATCGAAGCGCCCGAGGGTTATTCGCTGCTGTTTACCCATCCGGCCAATCGCGCCGATCTGCCTTTCACCACGCTGACCGGTATGGTCGATTGCGACTCATTCCACCACCCTGTCAATTTTCCGGCGCGATGGCATTACCCTGGTTTTAGTGGCGTACTCAAAAAAGGCACGCCGATTGCCCAGTGCTTTCCGGTGAAGCGCGAAAGTTGGGCAGGATGCTACGATGTTTTTTCCGGCGAAGACTCGACACGGCAGGTCGAGTCACGAAAAGAGATTTTGGAAGGCGCCGACGTCTATCGGCGGCAGTTCCGGGCGTCCAAGCGCTGAATTATTTGGTCTGGAGGAAGCGTGCCGCCGCGCTGGGCTTGAGCCAAAATCGGCCGCGGGACGCCTTCGTCAGCATGCCGAGGGCATTGCCGTAGCGTTTCGGATCGCCGCGCACCGCAACACGGAAACAGTCGTAGCCTTCGTCAAGTTGTCCGAGGCGGAGCAGACAGCGGCCGAGATTGAGCCAAGTGCCGGGGTCCGGCTTCGCCGCCAGGCAGCGCCGAAAATACTCAGCCGCCTTGTCGTGCTCACCCGCACCTTGATGCGCCAGCGCCATCCCGGACAGTGCGTCGTGCGAAGCAGGAGAAATTTCGAGTATCCGCGCAAACGCATGCTTGGCCTTGGCGAACTCCCGGCGCTCCAGGAAGACGCGGCCAAGTTGGATGGAGAACTCAGCGACCATTGGGGCGATGTCGCGGCCACGTTCGAACACTTCGGCCGCCTCGTCATAATGTTTTGTGGACGCCAATGCGCAGCCGAGTTCGTAGAAGGCCTTTGGGTAAGGCGGCTGCCGTTTGATGGCACGCCTGAGCCGCGACAACGCATCGTCGACCCGCCCAGCTTGCCGTAGCGCGGCCGCGAGCTGCATATCGATCTCTGGGTCATGACGGATGCGCGCCGCGGCTTCGAGCGGCGCGATGGCGTCCGCGGCGCGGCCTTGCATCAGGACAGCGCAGCCGAAAATGTGCAGCGCGCGAGCATCGCGCGGGTCGACCCTCAGTACCTCGGCGGAAATACGTTCTGCCTCACCGGGGCGCTGGCCGTTCAAGGCCAACGCGGCTTGCTGCAGGGCGGTGCCGATGTCGGCATTCGTCACGGGAAGTCCTGGTCCATTCGGCGTTGCTGTCTCAGCGGGGCGATGGGCGTACCAAACGCTAGCACGCTTCTGATCGGCAAATCATCGGGGTCGCACGTCATCCCGGTCTGTTGACCAGGACCAGGCCCGCTGCCACCAGAATCGCGGCGAGGACAAACGGCGCGGTCAGCGGCTCGTTCAAGACGAAGTGTCCGGCGGCCACGCCGCACAGCGGCGCCAAAAAAGTAAATACCGACAGACGCGCCGCCGAATAGCGCACAATCAGCGCAAACCACGCCACAAAGGTGACGCTGACGACCCAAACCGTTCCGTAGGTGAATGCGGCAAGCGCCAGCGCTGAGGGCATCGCATCCATGTGTTCGCCGAAAAGCAGCGCGCCGAAGCCAAGCAGCGGCGCCGAAACGACGAGCTGGTAAAGCAGGTTCTTTTCTGGGCTGACGCGGCCGAGCGCGCTTGCCTTGACGAGCAGCGTCGTCGCCGCCCAGGCGAGCGCGGCGCCAACCAGCATCAGGTCGCCGAGCATCTGGTGCGGATCGCTGATCGGCCCTGGAATGCCGAAGGCGATGACGATCCCGGCGAATGACAGCAATAACCCGATCCACTGCCACAGATGGAAGCGATCGCCCGGAATGAGCCAGCGCGATCCGACGACGACAAAGAACGGCGCCAGATAAAGAAACAATGTACCGCGTGTCACGGTCGTCCAAACAAGGCCGCGATAGATCAACAAAAACTCGAACCCGAACAGCACGCCGGCGAAAATACCAGCCACAAGCGTGCCATCGCGTTCGAACAACGCAATGCCGCGGAAGCGAGACCAGGCGCCGACCAGAATCGCCGCCAGCAACGAGCGCGTCGATGATTGAATCAAAGGTGGAATATCGTGGATCGCCACCTTGATGGCGACGTTATTGAAACCCCAGCTAATGCAAAGCCCGATCGTGACGGCGATCGCCAGTGCATCGAGTGGACGAGACGAAGGGGAGGGCATTTCCAGCCGGTTTCTTTCGCGCCGGGTTGAGCGAGCCGCTATCGACGCCCGCGGCAATGCGAGCAGATGCCAACGATTTCGATCAGCGGATTCCTGGGCGCAAAACCGGCGGCGCGAGATGCGGTTTTGAGGGCTTCGGCGACCGCGCCGCCCGGACCCTCGCCGACCGCGCCGCAGCGTTCACAGATCAGAAACACCACGAGATCACCACCCAAGTGATTATGGCCGCAGGCCACAAATGCGTTGCGGCTCTCGATGCGATGCACCAGTCCGTTCTGGCGCAGAAAATCGAGTGCCCGATAAACGGTGATCGGCGCCGGCCGCCCGTTTTTGCCGGTCATCCGTTCGATGATCTCGTAGGCGCCGAGCGGGTTATGGCTCGCCAGCAGCACCTCCAGCACCTGTCGGCGGATTGGCGTCAGCCGTTGCGATCGTGCCGCGCACTGAGCTTCAGCATAGGAGAGCGCATCGCTCGCGCATCGCTCGTGATCGTGATCGGGCGCAGGAAAGATTGCGCGCGGCATTACATTTCCTTCGGATATCGTTCTGGCCGTCAGGCGGCGTCACCGCCTTGCATAGTAGCGGTTCGAGCCGAATCGCGAAAACGTGACGCAGCCACCGAGTTTTATGTTGCATTGCAGCAAAAGCCGCCGCACAGTTCGCGCGCCTATTCAAGTTTCGCAAGTTTTACGAACAAGCCGCATCGGACGGCACTCTTTTCGCGAAAAACTCAGCTACCAATTGGGGTTCGCCATGCTGAAAAGAAAGTCTGCGTTGGTCACCGGCTCGACGTCGGGGATCGGCCTAGCCATCGCCCGCGCGCTCGCTGCGCAAGGCGCCAACGTCACTATCAACGGGTTCGGCGACAAGGCGGCGATTGAGAAAGAGCGCGGCACCATCGAGAAAGAGTTTGGCGTCAAGGCGGCGTACTCGCCGGCCGATATGGCCAAGCCGGATGAAATTGCCGATATGGTGCACACCGCCGAAAAGACCTTCGGCACGCTCGACGTGCTCGTCAATAACGCCGGCATTCAATTCGTGTCGCCGATCGAAGATTTTCCCGTGGAGAAATGGAATCAGATCATCGCCATCAATCTGTCGGCGGCATTTCTTGCAGTGCGCGCCGCTGTACCAGGAATGAAAGCGCGCAAATGGGGCCGCATCATCAGCACGGCGTCGGCGCATTCGCTGGTCGCTTCGCCGTTCAAGGTCGCGTACGTGTCGGCGAAGCACGGGCTGGCTGGCCTCACCAAAACGGTTGCGCTTGAAGTTGCCACCTTCGGCATCACCTGCAACTGCATCAGCCCCGGTTATGTGTGGACGCCGCTCGTCGAGAAGCAGATTCCCGACACCATGAAAGCGCGCGGCCTGACCGAGGAGCAGGTCAAGCGCGATGTCCTGCTCGCCGCGCAGCCGACCAAGGAGTTTGTCACCGTCGACGAAGTTGCGAGCCTCGCCGTCTACCTCTGCTCCGATGCGGCGAGAGCGATCACGGGCGCCAACCTTTCGATTGACGGCGGCTGGACTGCGGCGTGATTGGCGCGCCGCCCGATTAACATGAAAAATCCTTTGACTTCCCTGCTGAGCGGCCGGGCGACCGAGCAAAAAGCTCCGGTCAAACGCATCAATCTCGCTTTGCAAGGCGGCGGTGCGCATGGTGCGTTCACCTGGGGTGTGCTCGATCATCTTCTGAGCGACGAACGTATCGTTGTTGAGGGCATTTCCGGCACCTCTGCGGGCGCGGTCAACGCCGTGATGCTGGCCGACGGCCTCACCCGCGGCGGGCGCGAGGAGGCACAAAAGCGACTTGCCGATTTTTGGCGTGCCGTGTCGAGCGCCGGCAATCTGCCAGGTCTGCAGCGTGACGTCATAGAGCGGTTCCTGTCGTTCACGCCGATCGAGGGCCCGCCGGTCCAGGCCTGGTTCGACGCGCTCTCGCACTATTTTTCGCCCTACGACGTCAATCCGCTGAACATCAATCCGCTGAAGGATTTGTTCGAACGGTTCGTCGATTTTGCCGCGTTGCGTGCCAGTTCCGATCTGCAGATTTTTGTTTCGGCAACCAACGTGCAGACCGGCCGGGTGCGCATTTTTTCGCGTGAAAAGATCACCGCCGACGCCGTGATGGCGTCGGCCTGCCTGCCGCTGTTATTCCGCGCTGTCGAGATCGACGGCGTGCCGTATTGGGATGGCGGCTATTTGGGTAATCCGGTGATTTTTCCGTTCTTTCGCACAACCAGTACCGAGGACGTGCTGGTGGTTCAGATCAATCCGCTGGTGCGGCAGGCCACGCCGATGTCGTCGAGCGAGATCATGAACCGCATCAATGAGATCACATTCAATTCCTCGCTGATCGACGAATACCGAGCCATCGATTTCGTTGCGCGCCTGATCGATCAGGGCAAGCTGCCGCGCGGCATCGGGCCCGGGGAATACCGCCGCATCAACATCCACCGCATCGTACTCGACCGCTTCGGCACGCATTTCGATTCCTTCGGCAAGTTGTCGACCGACTATGACTTCTTCGAAATGCTGCACCTCAGCGGCAAACGCGCGGCACGACGCTTCCTCGACGAACATTTCGACGATATCGGCGTGAAGAGTACCGTCGATCTGCGGGCCGAAGCGCAGGCCGAGTGGGCGTGATACGCTTGCGACGATGAGTGACCCGACGCCGCTCCTTGTGGCTGAAGTCGCCGCAATCCGGCTTGAAATCTGCATTGCCGACATCACGACGCTGAAGCTTGACGCCATCGTCAATGCCGCCAATCGCAGCTTGCTCGGCGGCGGTGGAGTCGACGGCGCAATTCATCGTGGTGCCGGGCCGGAACTTTTGGCCGAATGCGAGGCCTTAGGCGGCTGCGCGACTGGGTCGGCCAAGATCTCGCGTGGCTACCGTTTGCCGGCAAAGTACGTCCTTCACGCCGTCGGTCCGGTCTGGAATGGCGGTGGACAGCGCGAAGAAGAATTACTGGCGTCCTGCTACCGCGCGTCGCTCGACCTCGCCGCCGCGCACCGCCTCGGCTCCCTGGCGTTTCCGGCCATTTCGACCGGCGTGTACCGCTTCCCGCCGGACCATGCGGCGCGCATCGCCGTGGGGACGGTGGCATCAGAGCTCGCAGCCGCGCCGCGCGGCATCGCACGGGTGGTTTTTTGCTGCTTTGCACAAAGCGCCGCGGATCATCATTTGAGCGCCTTCGCCGACCTTGGCTTGGTTTGACGCAACGATTGCTCGCAATGCGCACGATCGCATCCCGCATTGCAACAATCGCGTAGACAAATCCATAAGCCTCCTTATATTATGTTACGATGATTTGAGCAGGCATACTGGGGGAGAGAAGCCGTGCTGCCTCGTACGATAAATCGAGAATTCGCTTTTACTCTCAATGATGTAGCGAGAATGCTGCGCACCTATGCGGATCATAAGGCGGCGCAGTTCGGCATTACACGCGCCCAATGGGCCGTGCTGGTGCGGCTCGACCGTTCCGAGGGCCTCAAGCAATCGGAGCTCGCTGAGATCTTGGACCTGCAGCCGATTTCGCTGACCCGTCTGCTCGATAAGCTTGCGGAGTGCGGACTGATTGAGCGCCGGGCCGATCCGGTCGACCGCCGCGCCAAGCGGCTTTTCCTCACCCCTGCGGCCCACCCGATGCTGGAGAAGCTGGGGGACCTGGGCGAAGACCTCATGGCGACAGCGCTGCGCGGCGTCGCGCCCGAGAGCGTTGAACACATGGTCGAGCAGTTCAGCATCGTGAAAGAAAATCTGCGCGCGGCGATCCTGCGCCGAACAGCGGCCCACCCGGCGGAAGAGCAGCATTATGGCTGAAGCGCTGCGCAAATCCGTACCCCACGAAACAGCGGAAGCGCCTGAGGCCCCTCGGCCTATCCCGCTCGCGCCGCCGGCCGATAAGAGATCGCGCCAAGAAACTGAGGCCGGCGAAAAGGTGCGGCCGTTCAAGCGAGGCAAATTGATCCGGTGGGGCCTGTTTGCCCTGTTGCCGGTTGCCCTTCTGATTGTCGGTTACTGGTACGTCACCGGCGGGTGGATCATGTCGACTGACGACGCTTATGTCGAAGCCGAGAAGGTCGGGGTCTCGACCGACGTTGCCGGCATCGTCAAAGACGTTGACGTCAGCGAGAACGAACACGTGAAGGCCGGACAGGTTCTCTATCGCCTGGATCCGCAGCAGTTCCAGATTGCGCTCGACAATGCCAACGCCAATCTGGCGCAAACCGCGCTGATGATCGATTCCATGAAGCAGGACTACCAGCGCATGCTGAGCGATATCGCCGCCCAGGAAGCTGTCGTCAAATTCGATCACACGACTTTCGACAGCGACACTATGCTGTTGCGCAGCCACACCATTTCACAGGCTGCTTTCCTCCAGGTGCAAGCTATGCTCGGCAACGATGAGAACAAGCTCGAATCGCTGCGCCATCAGGCACAGGTGCAACTCGCGAAACTAAGTGGTAGCGCCGACGTCAAGATCACCGAGCATCCGCAATACCGGGAAGCCAAGGCAAAGGTCGACGAGGCCCAGCGCCAGCTTAATGACACGGTCGTCAAAGCGCCGTTTGCCGGGATCGTAACCAACGTTCCGTCAATAGCGCCCGGAAAGTATCTCGCGGCGTCAACCACGGCCTTCTTTCTCGTCGATACCGACCACGTCTGGATTGAAGCCCAGCCGAAGGAAACCGAGTTGACCTACGTGCATCCTGGCCAGCCGGTGACAGTCACAGTCGACACCTATCCGGACCGCGAATGGCGCGGCACAGTCGAGAGCCTAAGCCCGGCGGCCGCGCAGGAATTCTCGCTGCTGCCCGCCCAGAACACCAGCGGCAATTGGGTCAAGGTCGTGCAGCGCGTGCCGATGCGTGTGCGCATCGAGACCAGCGATAAATCGCTGCCGCCGTTGGCGGCTGGAATGAGTGTCGAAATCAACGTCGACACCGGCCACCCGCGCGGCTTCCCGCACTTCTGGTGATTGCTGTCACAGCGTTCGCTCATGGCTTCAGAAAACACATCGGAGATCGTCGGTCATCGCGGAGCGATCACACTGTGCGTCATTCTTGCGACGCTGATGCAGGCGCTCGACACGACGATCGCCAACGTGGCGCTGCCGTACATGCAGGGCTCCATGTCGGCGAGCCAGGAACAGATCGCGTGGGTGCTCACGTCCTACATCGTGGCAGCGGCGATCATGACGCCGCCGACCGGCTTCCTGGCCGGAAAATTCGGCATCAAGCGGCTATTCCTCATTTCCATCGCCGGCTTCACGGGCGCGTCCATGCTGTGCGGAATGGCGCAGTCGTTGGTGCAAATCGTCCTTTTCCGCGTCATGCAGGGCGCATTCGGCGCCGCGCTGGTGCCGTTGTCCCAGTCCGTGCTGTTCGGCGCCTATCCGCGCGAGCGCCAAGGTTTTGCTATGGCGCTATTCGGGATTGGCGTGATGATCGGTCCGGTGCTCGGACCGGTGCTCGGCGGCTGGCTCACCGCCAATTACAGTTGGCGCGCGGTTTTCTATATCAACTTGCCGATCGGCATCATCGATCTTTTGGGCATCATGTTTTTCTTGCCGGAGAGTCCGCGCAATTCGGTGAATAAGCTCGACTGGTTCGGGTTCGGCACCTTGAGTATCACGTTAGGCGCGATGCAAATCATGCTCGACCGCGGCGAGCAGCAAGACTGGTTCAGTTCGGGCGAGATCCTCGTCGAGGCGATCGTCGCCGGTTCCGCGTTGTATCTGTTTCTGGTCCACACATTTACGGCCGAGAAGCCATTCGTGCGTCCGTCGATGTTCCGTGATCGAAACTTTTCGGCGGGCATGCTGTTCATCGTCATGGTCGGCCTTACCTACTACGCCTCGATGGCGCTGCAGCCGCCTTATTTGCAGGAGCTGATGAATTACCCTGTCGTAACATCGGGCATCATCATGGGTCCGCGTGGTGTCGGTACCATGGTGTCAATGCTTGTCGTCGGCCGCTTGGTCGGGCGCACCGATATGCGCATCCTGCTGGCAATTGGTTTGGGCTTGACCGCTTGGTCGTTCTACAAGATGACCGGCTGGACGCCGGACATATCGCAAGGGTCGATTATCAGCGTCACCATGGTGCAAGGTTTTGGATTAGGTTTTCTGTTCGTTCCACTGAGTGCCGCGACGTTATCCACGCTGCCGCTGGCCGAACGAACCGAAGGCGCCGGTCTTTATAGTTTGTTTCGAAACATCGGTTCCAGCATCGGAATTTCAATTGTCAACGCACTGTTGATCCGCAACACCCAGGTCAATCACGCCAACATTGCGCAAAACGTGACAGCCGTGAATCGTGCACTCGAACAGCCGGGCGTCGCGCATTTTTGGGACCCGATGACCGAAGCCGGCCGCGCCGCGCTTGACGCCATCATCACCCAGCAGGCGCAAATCATCGCCTACATCGACGATTACAAGATGCTGATGATTGCGACGATGGCGGTGATACCGCTGCTCATTGTGTTCACCAAGACATCGCGCGGCAAAGCCGAACCGCAGGTCGCTATTGCCGAATAAAAACGCGAGCGGCACGGTGCGCCGCTCGCGTGGTTCCAAAAGCCACGACTGAAACTTGCGTGGGTGACGATTCTACTCCGCGGCGTCGCCTGCCGCCGCTTCGCGCGGCTGCTCGCCTTCGGCCTTTTGTTTGGCCTCGAGATCTTCGCCGGTCTCCTGATCGACGACCTTCATTGACAGCCGCACCTTGCCGCGGTCGTCGAAGCCAAGGAGCTTGACCTTCACTTTGTCGCCTTCCTTGACGACATCGGAGGTCTTCTGCACGCGCCGTGCCGCGAGCTGACTGATGTGCACCAGTCCATCCTTGGCGCCGAAGAAGTTTACGAAAGCGCCGAAGTCCATCACCTTGACAACAGTGCCTTCGTAGATGTGACCGAGTTCGGGTTCCGAAGCGATCGACTTGATCCAGTTAATCGCCGCCTTGATCGAGTCGCCGTTTGCCGAGGCGACTTTCACCGAGCCGTCGTCCTCGATATTGATTTTGGCGCCGGTCTTCTCGACGATCTCGCGGATCACCTTGCCGCCGGAGCCGATCACCTCGCGAATCTTGTCGATGGGAATCTTGAACGACTCGATCCGCGGCGCATACTCGCCGAGTTCGGCGCGCGCCGTGTTCAGCGATTTCGCCATCTCGCCGAGGATGTGCATGCGGCCGTCTTTGGCCTGGGCCAAGGCGACCTTCATGATCTCTTCGGTGATACCGGCGATCTTGATGTCCATTTGCAGGGAGGTAACGCCGCTTTCCGTGCCGGCCACCTTGAAGTCCATGTCGCCGAGATGATCCTCGTCGCCGAGAATGTCGGACAACACGGCGTAGCGTTTGTCTTCAAGGATCAGGCCCATGGCGATGCCGGCAGTCGGCCGCTTGAGCGGCACGCCGGCATCCATCAGCGCCAGCGAAGAGCCGCATACCGTTGCCATCGACGACGAGCCGTTCGATTCGGTGATCTCGGAGACGACGCGGATGGTGTAGGGGAACTCGTCTTTCGACGGCAGCACCGGATGGATGGCGCGCCAAGCGAGCTTGCCGTGGCCAATCTCGCGGCGGCCCGGCGCGCCCGTGCGGCCGGTTTCGCCCACCGAATAGTGCGGGAAGTTGTAGTGCAGCAGGAACGTCTCTTTATACGTCCCTTGTAGCGCGTCGATGAACTGCTCGTCCTCGCCGGTGCCTAGTGTGGCCACGACCAGCGCCTGGGTCTCGCCGCGGGTGAACAGGGCCGAGCCATGAGTGCGCGGCAGCACACCGACTTCGCAAACGATCTGTCGGACGGTCTTGACGTCGCGGCCGTCGATGCGTTTGCCGGTGTCGAGGATATTCCAGCGTACGATCTTGGCTTCAAGCTCCTTGAACACGGCGGCGACCTGAAGCTTGCCGTATTTCGGCTCGACGCCTTCCGGGAAGAAGTGCGCCATCACCTTCTGCTTGACGGCGGCGACTGCATCCTGGCGATCCTGCTTCTTGATGATCGCATAGGCCGTGCGCAGGTCCTGCTCGGCCATTCCGAGGATGTCTTGCTCGAGCGCCTTGTTGTCGGAGACGACGAGATCGCGCGGATCCTTGGCGGCCTTCTCGGCAAGCTGGATGATCGCCTGGATCACTGGCTGGAAATGCCGGTGGCCGAACATCACGGCGCCGAGCATGACTTCTTCGGACAGCTCCTTGGCCTCCGATTCCACCATCATCACGGCGTCTTGCGTGCCGGCGATGACAAGATCGAGATTACTTTCCTTCATCTCGTCGATCGTCGGATTGAGAACGTATTCGCCGTTGCTGAAACCGACGCGAGCGCCGCCGATTGGGCCCATGAACGGCGCGCCGGACAGCGTCAGCGCCGCGGACGACGCGATCATGGCGACGATGTCCGGATCGTTTTCCTGATCGTGCGACAGCACGGTCACGGTGACCTGGGTGTCGCAGCGCCAGCCGTCGGCGAACAAGGGGCGGATCGGGCGGTCGATCAGGCGCGAGGTCAGGGTATCCTTTTCGGTCGGGCCGCGCTCGCGCTTGAAGTAGCCGCCGGGAATGCGGCCAGCGGCATAATATTTTTCGGTGTAGTTGACGGTGAGCGGAAGGAAGTCGATGCCTTCCTTCGGTTGCTTGGCGGCCACGACGGCGGCGAGCACAGTGGTCTCGCCGTAGGTGGCGACGACCGCGCCATCGGCCTGACGCGCGATTTTCCCTGTCTCTAGCGTGAGCGGTCGGCCACCCCAGTCAAGCTGAACTTTGTGTATAGCGAACATATCGATTTTCTCTCATGGTTTTCGGGCCGGCGCGAAAGCCATGAGCAAGACGGCGAGACGCTGCCGTTCGCAAGAAACCTGCGAATCCAAACAGCGTCCAGCGATCCTGCCATGGCCCCGGGCCTTCCGGTGATGCGTACGGGCGCCTGCCCGACGCTCTAACAGGCAGCCTTCGCTGCCGTACAAACAGCGGATGCAGCTTGCGTTCCGCCGCAAAAACGCGCGGGAGATCCCGCGCGCAATCCTGTCAACGGCGGATGCCCAGCCGTTCGATCAGTTCCTTGTATCGCCCCTCATTGGTGCGATTCAGATAGTCGAGAATCTGGCGACGCTGCGACACGAGCTTAAGCAGCCCACGCCGCGAGTGGTTGTCTTTGACGTGGCTTTTGAAGTGCTCAGTGAGGTTGTTGATCCGCTCCGAAAGGAGCGCCACCTGAACCTCGGGCGATCCGGTGTCGCCGGACTTCTTGGCGTACGACTTGATAACCTCCGCCTTACGCGCGGTCGTAATCGACATCGTCATTTTACCTTTCTGCCGGCTCGACCAACGATGCCGGTCAAATTAAACACGCGTCTGGGGACGATCTCGCCATGGTCAACTTCGGCGATGGCAACGATTTCGCCACCGCACGCTACCTGAACCATGCCGCGGAAGATGGAAGCGTCCCGTCCGCGCAATAAAGCGGCTTGGCCCCTTCGGAGCCTTGCCGCATCTGCCGGGCTAACGGCCAGCGCCGGGATGTCGTCCAGCGCGGTCTCAATCGGCAGGAGCACGTCGGCAAGATTTTGGTTCATCTCGCCGTCGGCGGCTCTATGGCACAAAGCCTCAAGTTGTTCCAGCGAAATCATGTCAGCCTCGCCGAACGGCCCGACCCGGCTGCGACGCAGCGCCGAAACGTGGCCCAGGGCGCCGAGCGCCCGGCCTAGGTCCCGTGCCAGCGAGCGCACGTAGGTACCCTTGCCGCATTCGGCCGTCAGCACCGCATGGTCGGGATCGGGCATTTCGACGAGTTCGAGCTGGTGAATCTCGACCGAGCGAGGCTTGAGCTCGACGATTTCGCCCTCCCGGGCGAGATCGTAAGCCCGCTCGCCGTCAATTTTGATGGCGGAAAAACGGGGCGGGATCTGCTCGATGGTGCCCGTAAAGCCCGGCAGCAGGGCGCGAATCGCCTCCGCATCGGGGCGCAACGCGCTGGTCGCCGCGACACGGCCCTCGGCGTCATCGGTGTCGCGTTCCTCGCCCCAGCGAATGGTAAATTGGTAGTTTTTTCGGCCATCGACGACGAAGGGAACGGTCTTGGTCCCTTCGCCGAGCGCGATCGGCAGCGAGCCTGACGCCAGCGGATCGAGCGTTCCGGCATGCCCTACGCGCTTGGCCTCAAACAGCCGCTTGATGATCGATACGGCGTAGGTCGAGGTCATGCCGATCGGTTTGTCGAGAACGATCCAGCCATGAACGTCGCGCTTCTTCCGCTTGGCGGCGATCGGCCTGCCAGCCGCCCCGTCGTCGCGCGACTGAGAATCGGCCTGAGCTGCGTCGGCGTCCGCAAGAGGCGTCACGTTATTCATCGTCGTCCTTACGGGCCTGTTCGCCATGCGTGAGGTCGCGTTGGACCACAGGCGTTCGCAAAAGCCTCTCGATCCGTTCCGCTTCGCTGAATCGCTCGTCGAGGCGGAATCGAACCTCGGGGGCAAATTTTAGGTTAACGCGACGGCTGATTTCGCCGCGCACGTATTTCTTGTTGCGCTCGAGTGCATCGAGTACTTCCTTTTCGTCGCGGCCCCCGAGCGGCATGATGTAGATGGTGGCAAGCCGCAGATCGGGGCTCATGCGCACCTCCGGCACCGTGATCATGTGCTTCTCGACGACTGGATCGTGAACGTCGCCGCGCGACAGCATGCCGGCAAGCTCATGGCGGATCAGTTCGCCGACGCGGAGCTGGCGCTGCGAACCGCCCGCGTCGTGATCGCGATGATGTTGGCGACGTGGCATTTGCTTTACTGCCGTCA
Source organism: Xanthobacteraceae bacterium (assembly GCA_036511795.1). GTDB lineage: Bacteria > Pseudomonadota > Alphaproteobacteria > Rhizobiales > Xanthobacteraceae > BOG-931. The sequence goes on along the minus strand of DATCBO010000050.1, from coordinate 35,999 downwards.
TGCGCGGGCTTGTCCCACGCATCTCGATTAAATTTGCTGTGCTCCGGTAGGCGGGATTGCCGGGTCAAGCCCGGCAATGACGCTGAGAGACTGCGACGTTGAGTTTTGAGCTCAGAGCGTCCGCTGCACGCTCTCCACGCGATAGCACTCGATAATGTCGCCGACTCTCATATCCTGATAATTCTCGAATGCCATGCCGCATTCCTGCCCCGCGAGGACTTCGCGTGCATCGTCCTTGAAACGTTTGAGTTGCGACAGCTTGCCTTGATGCACAACGACGCTATCGCGAATGAGCCGCACATTCGCGCCGCGTTCGACGGTGCCATCGGTGACGCGGCAGCCGGCGACGGTGCCGACCTTGGAAACCTTGAAGATTTCCAGAATCGTCGCGTTGCCCAGCATGGTTTCGCGAAGCGTCGGCGGCAGCATGCCCGACATCGCTTTTTTAACGTCATCGACGAGGCTGTAGATGATGTCGTAGTAGCGGATTTCGATGCCGGCCGCCGCGGCGGCTTCGCGCGCTTCCTTGTGGGCGCGAACGTTGAAGCCGATGATGACGGCACTGGATGCTTCCGCCAGGGTCACGTCGGATTCGGTAATCGCGCCGGCGCCAGAGAACAATACGCGCGCGGCGACCTCGTCCGTGGACAGTTTTTCCAGTGCGCCGAGGATCGCCTCGACCGACCCCTGCACGTCGCCCTTGATCACGAGCGGGAATTCCTTGCGCCCGGCGGTCTTGAGCTGACTCATCATCTGCTCAAGCGAACCGCGCATGCCGGTCTGCCGCGCTGCCATCTTCTCGCGCTTTTGCCGCTCGCGATACGCGGTGATTTCTCGCGCGCGCGCCTCGCTGTCGACGACCGCAAGACGATCGCCAGCTTCGGGTGTGCCGTTGAAGCCGAGCACTTCCACCGGCATCGAAGGTCCGGCGGCAACCACGGAATGGCCGGTATCGGACATCAGGGCGCGCACCCGGCCCCATTCGGCGCCGGCGACAACGATGTCACCGGGCTTGAGCGTGCCGCGTTGAACCAGGACGGTCGCCACCGGACCGCGGCCGCGGTCTAGCCGCGCCTCGATCACCGTGCCCTCGGCCGCGCGATTAGGGTTGGCCTTGAGCTGGAGGACTTCCGCCTGCAGCGCAATGATATCGAGCAGTTTGTCGAGGTTGGTCTTTTCCTTCGCTGACACATCGACTTCGAGCACATCGCCACCGAGGGATTCGACCTGAATCTCGTGTTGCAGCAGTTCGGTGCGGACGCGCTCCGGCTTGGCGTCAGGCCTGTCGATCTTATTGATGGCAACGATGATCGGCACGTTCGCCGCCTTGGCGTGCTGAATTGCTTCCACGGTCTGCGGCATGACGCCGTCGTCGGCCGCAACCACCAGCACGACGATATCGGTGATCTTGGCGCCGCGCGCGCGCATGGCGGTGAACGCCGCGTGGCCCGGTGTGTCGATGAAGGTGATACGGCCGCCCGAAGGCGACGTGACCTGATACGCGCCGATATGCTGAGTGATGCCGCCGGCTTCGCCCGCCGCGACCTCCGTGGAACGGATGGCGTCAAGCAACGATGTCTTGCCGTGGTCGACATGGCCCATGATGGTCACGACCGGCGCGCGGGACAGCAGCTTCTCCGGATCGTCCGCGACGTCGAACATGCCTTCTTCGACGTCCGCCTCGGAGACCCGCCGCACGGTGTGGCCGAGCTCTTCGGCGATAAGCTGTGCGGTATCGGCGTCGATCGTGTCTGTGCTCGTGGCCATGTGGCCCTGCTTCATGAGCATGCGCACCACATCGACCGAACGCTCGGACATGCGATTGGCCAAATCCTGGATGGTGATCGTTTCCGGAATGATGACCTCGCGGACGATCTTTTCCTTGGGCTCGGCGTCACGCAGCCCACTGCGGCGCCGTTCGCGGCGGCGGAACGCGGCGTCTGAGCGTTCACGCACTTCGTCGGCGGAAAAAGCCGTGACGACTGTCAACCGGCCGCGGCGCTTTTCGCCGACAGTTCGCTGCGGTTTCGGTGCGGGGGCAGGCCGTACGATGGCGCCGCCGGGCCCACGGCGCGGCCGGGGCGCCTCCTCTTCTTCTTCTTGATTGACGCGTGCGGCACCCGGCTTTGCCAATGTCGCTTCGGCGCCAAAGCGCTTGTTAGCGACCTCGGTCGCCTTCTGCTTGGCTTTGTCCTCGTGAGCGCGCCGCTCCGCTTCATGTGTTTTGCGCGCTTCTGCTTCCCGCCGTTCCTTTTCTTCAGCCGTTTTTTTGATGCGGAGAACGTCGGCATCCACCTCGGCGCGCTTGCGCTCCTCAACCTCGACCAGTTCGGCTTTGCCAAGTGCGCTGGCGCGGGCGCTGATTTCCGCTTGAGTGAGAGGGCGCAGGATGACGCCGGGTTTGGACTGTGAGGAAGCCGCCGACGATGCCGGCTCTGGCGCCGCCGCCGCCGGGGCTTTCGCCGCGGGGCTGGGCCGCCTCAGCGTTGCCGCACGCTCTTGCACCAGGGCCGCGTCCGGCTTGGTTTCGCCTGGGGCGGCGATGCGCCGTTTGACCTTCTCGACGACGACCGCCTTGCTGCGGCCGTGGCTGAAACTTTGGCGCACGACGCCCTGCTCGACGCCGCCACGCTTGAGCGTCAGCGTCTTCGTTGAGGTTACGCTCAGCTTTTCACCGGTATTTTTCGTCGTTTCGGTCATACACATCCAATAGAGAGACGGCTGGCTCAGTGCATTGCACCTTTGCCGGCCTGATTGCCACGATCGTCCGCGCCGCCGGTCCTATACCGCTGGAGGCGCCGCGAACGCGATAAAAAGGTGTCGCTCGCGGGCCCGGCGAGCAAGGCAGCGTGTATCACATTTGACCGGCCCAATGCCAAATCCAATTGCGCCGAGGTCAGGAATTCAATCACAGGGGGCATTTCGGCCCCCTGGCGACGGGCGATGGCACCAAGCTTGCGTATGCCGTCGTCCGATCCCTCTACCGCATGCACCAGCGCAATGACACGCTCATGCTCCAGCGCGGCCGCAACCTTGGCAAAGCCGGCTGCGACCAGGCCCGATTTGCCCGTCATCGCCAAAGCGTCGAGGACCGCTTGAGCCAGGAGCCCTTCGGTTCGCGCGGCAAGATCAGCGGGCAGCCGAACGTCGCGCTTGAACCCGCGGGCAAAGGCTTTACGTGCGATGGCGTCGGCCAATACCTCTTGGGTCGCCGTCACCCACACGCCCCGGCCCGGTAGCCGGCATTTGATATCCGGGACCGCCTCGCCCTCTGGTCCGACGACAAAGCGGATCAGATCGTCGACCGGCCGCACCGTCCGCGTAGCGACACACAGGCGCTCGCGGAGGCGGCTGTGCGGGCCGCCATCGAGTGCGCTGTCGTCGTCGCGATGCTGGACTTGAGCGGTCATGCGTTCCTGCAGCTCTGCGTTCCTACAGTTCGGCGTTCCTTAAGGCTGTGCCTCAACAGCTGGCTCTTCTTCAACGGGTGGCGGCGCCAAATCGGCCTCGGTGACCCAGCCGGCCTTAAGCCGCGCCTGCATGATGATCGCTTCGGCCTCCTCGCGCGTGATGTCGAAGCCATCGAGAAAGCCCGCTTGACGCACCGCCTCGCCGTCCTTGCGTTCGGTCCAGCCTGACAGATCGTCGGTAGCGCAGCCGGCAAGATCCTCGACGGTCTTGACGTCATTCTCGCCAAACTTGACCAGCATGGCGGTGGTGACGCCCGGGATGTCCTTGAGCGCGTCTTCGACACCGAGTTCCTGGCGCTTTGCATCGAGCTCGGCTTCGATCTTGGCCAGATGGTCGCGCGCCCGCGTTTGCAGTTCAAGCGCGGTGTCGTCGTCGAAGCCCTCGATGCTGGCAATATCCTTCAAATCAACAAGCGCCAGATCTTCGACCGAGCTGAAGCCTTCCGAGGCCAGCAGCTGCCCGATTACTTCGTCGACGTTGAGAGCATCGATGAAAACGCGGGTGCGGTTTTCGAATTCGGCCTGGCGGCGTTCCGATTCCTCCTGCTCGGTGAGGATATCGATGTCCTTGCCGGTGAGCTGCGATGCCAGCCGCACATTTTGGCCGCGCCGGCCAATGGCAAGCGAAAGCTGCTGATCGGGCACCACCACTTCGATGCGGTCGCGTTCCTCGTCGATCACCACTTTGCTGACTTCGGCGGGCGCCAGCGCGTTGACCACGAAGGTGGCGATTTCCTGCGACCACGGGATGATGTCGATCTTCTCACCCTGCAGTTCGTTGACGACCGCCTGCACGCGCGAGCCGCGCATGCCGACGCACGCGCCGACCGGATCGACCGATGAATCGCGCGACACGACCGCGATCTTGGCGCGTGAGCCCGGGTCGCGGGCGACCGCCTTCACTTCGACGATTTCGTCATAGATTTCAGGCACTTCCTGCGCAAACAGTTTGGCCATGAACTCCGGGTGCGTACGCGACAGGAAGATCTGCGGTCCGCGTTGCTCGCGGCGGACGTCGTAGATGTAGGCGCGGACGCGATCGCCGTTGCGAAACACCTCGCGCGGCAGCATTTCGTCACGCCGCACGATGGCTTCGCCGCGGCCGAGATCGACCACCACGTTGCCGTATTCGACCCGCTTGACGATGCCGTTGACGATATCGCCGATGCGGTCCTTGAACTCGTCGTATTGCCGGTCGCGCTCGGCCTCGCGCACTTTCTGCACGATCACCTGCTTGGCCGATTGCGCGGCAATGCGGCCGAACGGCAGCGGCGGCAACGGATCGGCGATGGTGTCTCCGACCTGCGCGGCTGGGTGGCGCCGGCGCGCGTCCTCCACGCTGATCTGAGTAGCGGGATTCTCTATGGTTTCGATCACAAGCATGTGGCGGGATAGATGAAGCTCGCCACTCTTCGCGTCGATCTCGGCGCGGACTTCGGTTTCACTGCCGTAGCGCGAGCGCGCAGCCTTGGCGATCGCATCCTCCATGGCGGCGAGCACGATTTTACGGTCGATCGACTTCTCTCTCGCGACCGCGTCGGCGATCTGCAACAGTTCGAGTTTATTGGCGCTTACCGTCGCCATCGTTACTCTCCATCGGGTTGGGTTGCGCGCCGGTTTTGCTCCAGCGCAGCGTTTTCATGTTTGTATCGGCGCGGCGATCCCTGTTCGCGGGTGCCATGAGGGTTATTCGTTCGCTCGCCCTGCTTGCTGCGCCGCAGCGCTTCGGCGACCAGCGCGTCGGTGAGCACAAGCTTTGCTTCCATCATGTCATCGATCCGCAGCAAAATTTCGGCAGACTCCGCCGTATCGTTGCGGCGCAGCCGTACGCATTCGCCGTCCGTGCCGCGCAGTTCGCCGCGAAACCGGCGGCGCCCGTCGATCGGAGCTGTCATTTCGACCTGGGCGACGTGCCCGGCATAGCGGTCGAAATCTGAGAGCCGCACCAGCGGCCGGTCGATGCCTGGGGAGGAAATCTCAAGCCGGTAGGCGCCTTCGATTGGATCGGCGGCGTCAAGCACGGGCGAGAGCGCCCGCGAGGTGGCTTCGCAGCCCTCGATGCTCATGGTGCCATCCGGACGTTCGGCCATAATCTGCACGGTGCAGCCGGCGAAAGCCGAAACGCGCACCCGCACCAGCCGATAGCCGAGACTGGCGAGGACCGGCTCGGCCAGCGCCGCTACGCGCGCCGCACGGCCCGGCTCAGTGATCAGCCTTCTCTCGTCAGCGAAGCTCGCGGGCCTATCGTCCATTCTTGACGCCAATGATCCTGCAAATTCGTCCGCCAGGTCAGGTCGGCCTCAGGTAATAAAAAAGAGCGGGCCCCCGGGGGAACCCACTCTCAAAACCGTTCGGATTAACCGACCGTTATGAGGTATCCATGACGGATGGCCGAAATATAGCGTTCCGCATGCCGAACGCAAGGCCTGCGCGATCGGAGGATGCCAAGCGGTAACAATGGCTTTCAGGGATCGGTAATCACTCGACAGTACTCAGATTTGGATCAAAATCGTCAGATCGCCGACTGCCAAGATGAGCGTTACCTTCCCGCTGATACCGGAACTCGAGCAGATTGTGCAGCGAGGGTCGCGGGAAAAGCGCGTCGAAACGCTGCAACGCATTACCTCGCTCTTTCTTGACGGCGCCAGTACCTACAAGGACGAACACGTCGACTTGTTCGATCGCGTTTTTGGGCTTCTCATCGAGGAAATCGAGACCAAGGCGCGGGCCGAGCTTTCGATCCATCTGGCGCCGGTCCCGAACGCACCCGTGAAGGTGCTGCGCGCTCTCGCCTATGACGACGATATTGCGGTCGCGGGGCCGATCCTGAAATTGGCGCCGCGGCTGGCCGAAGCCGATCTGGTCGAGGTGGCGAAGAACCAAAGCCAGGCTCATCTGCATGCCATCTCGGCCCGCCGAGCGCTCGGTGAAGCGGTAACTGACGTGCTGGTAGGGCGCGGCGATCATGTCGTGGCGCGGCGTGTTGCCGAAAACCGCCACGCCCGGATTTCCGCAGCCGGGTTTTCGCGCCTGGTCAAACGCGCCGCGGACGACGGTGTGCTTGCCGAAACGGTTGGGCTGCGGCCCGATATTCCCGCCCCAATGTTTCGTGAGCTGCTGACCCGGGCGACCGCGGTCGTGCACGGCCGCTTGCTCGCCGCCGCAACGCCCGTACTGAAAGCCGAGATAGAGAATGTGCTGAACAAGGTTGCTAAGGAAGTCGGTGCGCGCGTCGGGCCGCATGATTATCGCGCGGCACAGCGTGTTGTGCTCGGCCTCAACCGGGCCGGCCGCATGGACGAGGCCGCTTTGGCGACATTCTGCGGCGACGGCAAATACGAAGAGTCCGTCGTTGCGCTCGCCGCCCTTGCCAAAGTCCCGATCAATGTCGTCGATCGACTGATGGCCGGCGACCGGCGTGATCCGGTTCTGATCCTGTGCAAGGCGGCAGGTCTCGCGTGGCCAACCGTGCAGTCTATCTTCGTCCTACATCCGGACGGGAAGACCGCGCCCGGGCAGGGCCTCGAAGTGGCTCTCTCCAACTATGCTCGGCTGTCGTCTGCGACCGCGCGGCGCGTCATTCGATTCTGGCAGCTCAAGCGGGCGAGTTGATTGCCGGCTTGCGGACCCACTTTTCGGCATCACGTTAATCGCCGGCGAAAGATCAGGAAGCACGAGGCGCGATCTTCACGCGCTGCTTTGGCGTGATAACGCGTCGGCGTGAATTCGGGCCAAGCGTGGCGCCAGTCATCGGCGCATTGGGCTGTCCATTCAAATTGCGCCGATCGCAACAACCGCTGCAACGTCCATGCGGCGTAGTCGGCTACATCGGTCACGAAGCGAAACTGTCCGGCCGGACGCAGGATGCGGGCAAGCCGCGCCACCATATCGTCCTGCACGAAGCGCCGTTTCCAGTGCCGGCGTTTTGGCCAGGGATCGGGATGAATAAGGTCAATACGGGTCACCGACGCGTTCGGGAGCCATTCGATCACGGCCGCCGCATCGTCGAAATGCAGGCGGATGTTCTTGAGGTCGCCGTTCTCGACTGCAGCGAGGGCTTTGGCCATGCCGTTGACGAAGGGCTCGACGCCAATGATGCCGATGTCTGGCTGTGCCGTCGCCTGTGCAATCATTGACTCGCCGCCGCCGAAGCCAATTTCGAGCGCGACGCCGGTGACCGGCACAGGAAACAGGGCGCGAACATCGACCGGGGCCGCATGCGAAAGGTCGATTGCAAGTCGCGGCAGCAGTGCTTCGATCAGATGCGCTTGCCGCGGGCGCAATTTGTGGCCCTTGCGGCGTCCGAAAAACGCGCGGCTTTGCGAAATTTCACGCACCGTCATACTCCGCGAATGCGGAGCGCTAGTACACCGGCTGTGACTGTGTTGCGAGCCGGTCCTTACTGGATCATCCGCCGACGCCGAATAGCGAACGTTGGGGATGAACTCAGCGCATCGCGCGCTTGAGCGCGTCGGCAAGGTCGGTGCGTTCCCAGGAAAATCCGCCGTCCTTGTCGGGCGCGCGGCCGAAATGACCGTAAGCCGCAGTACGTTTGTAGATCGGCCGGTTGAGTTTCAAGCCACGGCGGATGGCGGTCGGTCGCAACGGGAAAATTTCCTGCAGCGCTTTTGCAAGTTTCTTCTCGTCCGCTTTGCCGGTGCCGTGGGTGTCGACGTAGAGCGACATCGGATCGGCAACGCCGATCGCGTACGCCACCTGAATGGTGCATTGGTCGGCGAGACCTGCCGCGACCACGTTTTTGGCGAGGTAGCGCGCCGCGTAAGCGGCGGAGCGATCGACCTTGGTCGGGTCCTTGCCTGAAAACGCGCCGCCACCGTGCGGTGCATAGCCGCCGTAAGTGTCGACAATGATCTTGCGTCCCGTCAGGCCGCAGTCGCCGTCCGGGCCCCCGACGACAAAATTCCCGGTGGGGTTGACCAAAAAATCGGAGTCCTTTTTCGGCATCCAACCCTTGGGCAGCGCCGACGCGACGGCATCACCGATCAAGTCCTTGACCATACCTGGCGTGTACTTCTTGCCGTTGCGGTTCTGCGCATTGTGCTGCGTCGAAACGACGACCTTGGTGCAGCCGACGGGCTTGCCGTCGATGTACTGCACGGTCACCTGGCTCTTGGCGTCCGGCTGCAGATCGAACAACTGTTTGCCGCGACGCTTGTCCGACAGCACTTTGAGAATTTTGTGCGCAAAATAAATCGGCGCCGGCATGAATGAGTTTTTCTCGTAGACTTCGCTTTCGGTGCAGGCGTAGCCGAACATCATGCCCTGGTCGCCGGCGCCCTCATTCTCCTCGCCTTTCTTCTTTTTGGCATCGACCCCCATGGCAATGTCGGGCGATTGGCCGTGCAGCAGCACTTCGACATCGGCGCCATGATACGAAAAGCCGCTCTGATCGTAGCCGATGTCTTTGACTACCCCGCGGGCGATCTCCGTGATCAGTTCACGGTCGACCACCGCCGATCCGTTGATTCTGCGGAACAGCTGGCCGCGACCCTCGCCCGCGACCACAATCTTGTTGGTGGTGCAGAGTGTTTCGCAGCCTAGCCGGGTGTTGACCAAGCTGTCGTCGGCGATGCCGAGCTTGACGTCTTGCTCAATGAAGGCGTCGAGGATTGCGTCTGAAATCTGATCGCAAACCTTGTCCGGGTGCCCTTCCGACACGGATTCGCTGGTGAAAAGGTAATTTGTGCGTCCCACGAAACACTCCCTCCTCGACTGAGCGCCACAGCAGCTTTGGCGGAAGCCGCAACCGCGGCCAGCGCCCGCAACGCCAAGCGTTGTTCTTCGCAAGGTTGTTGCCGCGTCGTGCAGCCGCGGTCAAGATGTGGGCGAAAAGTGGGCGCGCGTATCGCGGCGCGCCATACGCAGAACTGCCGAATCTAGCGCTTCTCGCCCGCGGCAATTTGCTCGACGAGATCGACAATGCGCCGTCTCAGTTTTGAATCGTGGATACGCATGAACGCCTTGGTGAGCGCCAACCCGTCGGACGTGGCGAGAAAGTCGGAAACGTAAGCCGGCGATGGCGCCTCGCCCATGCCCTCAATTCGCCCTGTCCCAGGCACATGCGGCGCGCCGTCGAAAAAGAACGAGACCGGCACCTGCAGGATGTTCGAGATCTGCTGCAGCCGGCTGGCGCCAATGCGGTTGGTGCCCTTCTCGTACTTTTGCACTTGTTGAAATGTAAGACCTAGCGCGTCGCCGAGTTTTTCCTGACTCATGGAAAGCATCATGCGGCGCATGCGCACGCGCGCGCCGACATGCTTATCAATCGGGTTCGGGGCTTTCTTTGCTACGATCATCATATAATGAACTCCTATGGGTCCCATATTTGCAGTAATGGTTCATTAGTGCAACCTCAGGGAACGCAAATCAGTTGAATAATCTGTACATTCAACCCGTGCACGCTGCGCGCGTCGGGCATTAATGGGAGCTGACGCTCCTCCCAACTAAATCTGATGCACTCTAAGGTTGTGGAAATCCGTGCGGTAATCCAGCGAGGGTTCTGCTAAATGCGAAGGGCGATAATACAATCAACTTCCGGTCAACATCCGTCCGCATGGCGTGTTAATCATGTTCAGATATACCGCCGGTGCATAACGACCAGCAACATTAGCGCAACAAGAATTGCGACAGGACCGTCACCGAGTCTCGCATAGGTCGGCTCGGAAATCGCACGCGGCAGGCGTGCATCAAGAACCCCTTCACTCCCTAGTGGTAGTGAACCAATCACTCTCCCCAAAGGGTCTACCATCGCGGATATGCCGGTGTTGGCGGCGCGCGCCAACGGCAGGCCCTCTTCGATGGCGCGTACGCGGGCCTGCTGAAAATGTTGATAGGGTCCGGTGCTGATGCCAAACCAGCCGTCATTGGTGACGTTAACGATCCAGCCCGCTCGGTCGCCAGGCGGCGCTACATCTCCTGGAAAGACGATCTCGTAACAGATGAGCGGAAGAGCCGGTGGAGCGCCCGGGATGTGAAGCAGTCGCCGGAGGTCGCCCGAAAGAAATCCACCCTGTTGCTTTGTCAGTTCTTGAAGGCCGAGACTTTCAAGCAGCCGTTCGAACGGCAAATACTCGCCGAATGGAACAAGATGGATCTTGTCGTACAGCGCGAGAATCGAGCCGTCGTGGTCAATCACGTAAATCGAATTGTAGGCGTGCGGATCGGCCGGATTGAAATTTTCGGGGAGCCGGGTCGCACCGGTGATGAGCACGGTGCTTGGGGACAGCAGCTTTGAGATCTGCGCCAGCGCGTCGGGATTGCGTGTGAGGATGAATGGAAACGGCGATTCCGGCCAGATCAGATGCGTGGCATCGTGTACCCCGTGGGACTGAGGCCCCGTGACGCGATTCGACAGCGCGACATAGCGGTCCATGACCTGTTGGCGCGCCGCGTAGTTAAAGCGCACATCCTGCTGCAGATTTGGTTGCATGATGCGCACTTTCACTTTGTCCGCGTAACGCGTCGGGGTGCGATAGAGGCGCAGCGCCCCCCATCCGCCAAGACCGGCCAGTACGGCAAGACTCAGCGCAAGCGGTAGCCAGGAGTGACGGGTTTCGGTGCGATCGTCCGTCAGCGTGGCGGGGCTTGAGAACACAACGACGGCAACGAATGTCAGGCCCCAAATGCCGACGACGGAGGCGCCTTGCGCCAGCGCCAGAGGCGAGGTGAGTGCGTAGCCCAATGCGTTCCAGGGAAATCCGGTGAACAGGTGGCCACGCAGCCACTCGGTGATCGTAAACGTCACGCCCAGAGCCAGGATGCGGGTCGGGCCACGCGTCCATAGGATGCGGGCGAGGCCGGTGGCGCAGGCGGTGTAAATGGCAAGCACCGCCGGCAAGCCGACGACCGCGAACGGCAGCATCCAGGCGAACGTTCGCGCGTCGACCAGAAACGCGAATCCCATCCAATACAGACCGGCGACAAAATAGCCGAAGCCGAACCACCATCCGGTCGCCGCGGCGGCGAGCACGCCGTTCCAGCGGCCGGCGGTGGCGCCATCGATCAGCCAAACCAACGTGGGAAATGTCAGAAACAGTATGGGCCAGGCGTTGAAGGGCGCCATTGCCAGCGCCGACAGCGCCCCTGCAGCGAATGCGATCAGGCGCCGCTGCCAGCCCCAGGCGAGGACGATGCTGTTGATCGGCGCCTTCAAATTCACGGCAGGCGTGATGAGTTTTGGCTTGACCGATTGGACTCGTCGGCCGTCGCGCCCGGGCGGGATGCTGGTGTTTTGATGAGCGTGGGCATGTCCCTACCCGCTGCGGGGCGGCGGTCTTTGCGCCGGTAAATTTTGGCCCGTTTGATGCGGCGCGGATCGGCATCGAGCACTTCGGCCTCGAAGGAATTCGGACCCGGCACCAACTCGCCGCGAACCGGCACATGCCCCGCCCGCATGACCAGATAACCGCCGAGCGTATCAACCTCGCTGCCGGCTTCGCCGACATCGAATTCGTCGCCGACGACCGCGCGGACATCGTCAAGACTGGCGCGTCCGTCGGCCAGGAACGAGCCGTCGCCTTGGCGCGTGATGGTTGGCGTCTCGGCGACGTCGTGCTCGTCAGCAATGTCGCCGACGATAAGTTCGACCAGATCTTCCATGGAGACGAGGCCGTCGGTCCCGCCGTATTCGTCGATAACGAGCGCCAGATGGATGCGCGTCGCCTGCATCTTGGCCAACAGGTCGAGCACCGGCATTGAGGGCGGGGCGTACAGGATTTCCCGGACGATTTTCGCCTGGCGGAGCGGCATCGACAGCTCAATGGCTGCAAAATTAAGATTGGGGTGCGCCGCTTGTACGGGCTGGCCGGCATTTGCCGGAATTACCGCCGCGCGCGCCGCCATGAACGCCACCAAGTCGCGGATATGAACCATCCCGGCGGGGTCGTCGAGCGTGTCGTTAAAAACGACGAGCCGCGAATGACCGCCGCCGGCAAAGATGTCGACGAGTGCTTCGAGCGCAATGTCCTGCTGCACGGCGACGATGTCTGCGCGTGGCACCATGACGCGCTCTATGCGGTATTCGCGCAGCGTGAGGATGTTCTTGAGCATCGCGGCTTCTTCGGGCGAGAAGCCGGATGACGTCTGGTCGGCGGTCAGCACGAGTTCGAGATCGGCGCGTGTCGCCGCTGATTTCCAGCCAAACAAGATGCGTGTGACGCGTGCGAACCACCCTTCGGGCTGCGGTTGCTCGGCATTCGGCACGAGTGCCGGCAGCCCACGATGCTCGTTGTCGACCGGCTCGCTTCGCGTCGGGTGTTCTGCCATCGGCGTCGGCGCTCTAATGCATCAGGTTTCGGCGCAATTTAGTGCGCGAAGCGTGGCGTGCCGCCGGGGTCGGCCGGTACGGGTCGGGAATCGCGAGCCGCCGCAGAATTTCACACTCGAGCCGTTCCATCACCGTGGCGTCCTTGTCGTTCTGGTGGTCGTAGCCAAGAAGGTGAAGAAACCCATGCACCGCAAGATGGGCGAGATGATGGGCAAACGGCTTGTGCTCGGCGCTGGCCTCTCTCGCGATCGTTTGCTGGGCGAGGACGATGTCACCGACGAATGGCCTTCGCGCGCCTTGATTGGCCGTCGGGAACGACAGGACATTCGTGGCCGCATCGATGCCGCGCCATTGCTGGTTGAGAAGGCGGATAGCCGAATCATCGGTGAGCACGATAGCAATCTCTACCCCGCTTGTTGACAGGGCCGCGGCGGCCTGCCCGATCGCGCGGCGCAGAAGAGTTTTGATCTTGCCGGGCTCTTTCCACAGACCGGACTCGACCAGCACGTCAAGTTTGACCGCATTGCGCGCCGAGCCGCTCATTAGCATTAGGAGCGCTTACGCGCCGCAGCCTTGTCATAGGCCGCGACGATGCGGCCCACCAGTTCATGGCGGACCACATCGGCCGCCGTGAAAGCAACGTGGCCGATGCCCTCGATGTTTTCGAGCAGCCGCACCGCGTCGGCAAGCCCGGAGGTTTGGCCCGGTGGCAGATCGACCTGGCTTGGATCGCCGGTGACCATCATGCGGCTGTTCTCGCCGAGCCGCGTGAGCAGCATTTTCATCTGCATCGCAGTCGTGTTCTGCGCTTCGTCGAGAATAATGGCGGCGTTTGATAACGTGCGACCGCGCATGAAGGCGAGCGGTGCAATTTCGATTTCGGTGGTCTGCAGCGCGCGTTCGACGATGCGTGCGTCCATCAGATCGTATAGCGCATCGTAGATCGGCCGCAGATACGGATCGACCTTCTCGCGCATGTCGCCCGGCAGAAAGCCGAGCCGTTCGCCGGCTTCCACGGCGGGACGCGACAACACGATACGATCGACCTCCTTGCGCTCGTACAGTTGCACCGCATGGGCAACCGCAAGCCAAGTCTTGCCGGTGCCCGCCGGCCCGGTGGCAAACACCAATGGATAGCGCTTGAGCGCACGGATATAGGCGTCCTGCGCCGATGTGCGCGCACGGACGCGGCGCTTGCGCAGATTGATCTCCTCGAAACTGTCGCGCGCCGTGGCTGGATCGAAGTCGAACAGCGACCCTTGCGCCATGGCGAGGCGAATATTGCCCTCTACATCGCCCTGGACCAGTTCGTCGCCATTCTTGAGCCGCTCGTAGAGGTTCTCCAGCACGCGGCGCGCCTGCTCGCAGGCCTCGCGCGAACCTTCCAGCGTCACGTGGTTACCGCGTGAATTGGCGACGACGCCAAGCCGCCGCTCGATCAGCGCAAGATTCTGTCCGTACTGTCCGAACAGCACTAAGGCGAGACGATTGTCATCGAAGGTCAGGGCAATCTGCGTCGCATTGTCCGGGGCGACAAACACCGATTCATCCGTTCCGGCGGGGCCGCGTGCTGCCAATTCAAGCTCCTTCGCCGACTAGGGCTGGTTCGCGCGCGTTCGCGTGCGCCATCCTGCCGAATAGTGAGTTTCTTGCCACTTCGGTGATCGTCACAGCCGCGATCTCGCCGATCATCGCCGCCGGCGCCGCTACCTGGACGGGCTGCAGATATGGCGAGCGACCGACAAGCTGGCCCGCGTAGCGGCCGGGCTTTTCGAACAGAACATCGCATGTGCGGCCGAGACAGCTTCGATTGAATTCCGCCTGCGAGTGATCGATTGCAGCTTGCAGCCGATGCAGCCGGTCGGACTTCGTTTCCTCATCCACCTGATCTGTCATATCTGCGCCCGGAGTGCCGGGGCGCGGCGAGTATTTGAATGAGTATGCGCCTGAAAAGCCAGTCTCACCGATGAGACTGAGCGTTTCGGCAAAGTCTGCTTCGGTCTCGCCCGGGAAGCCAACGATAAAATCGGACGTCAGCGCCAGATCAGGCCGCGCCGCGCGCAACTGGGAAACGATGGCGAGATAGTCGGCGCGGGTGTGGCGTCGATTCATTGCGTCGAGAATACGGTCGGATCCCGACTGCACCGGCAGATGCAGTTGCGGCATCAGTTTTGGCAAAGCACCGTGCGCGGCGATCAGGTCGCCATCCATGTCGCGCGGATGGCTGGTGGTGTATCGCAGCCGTTCGACGCCATCGATCGCTGAAACGCGTTCGAGCAACTGCGCCAGAGACGATGGCGGTCCGCTCGGTCCATCGCCGTGATAGGCGTTGACGTTCTGTCCGATGAGCGTGATTTCGCGCACTCCGGCACCGGCAAGTTGCTCGACCTCGGCCAGGATTTTGTCGACCGGCCGGGAGACTTCCACGCCGCGCGTATAAGGCACGACGCAGAATGTGCAGAACTTGTCGCAGCCTTCCTGAACGGTGACGAATGCGCTGACCCCACGGGCGCGGACCGCCGCGGCGCTCGGCGCAGCCAGGTGGTCGAACTTGTCGTCGAGGGGAAACTCGGTATCGACCGGCTTGTCGCCGCGCTCGGTGCGGGCCAGGAGCTGCGGCAGCCGGTGATAGCTCTGCGGTCCGAACACGAGATCGACCGCGGGCGCGCGGCGGATGATCTCTCGGCCTTCGGCCTGCGCGACGCACCCGGCTACTGCGATGACGACGCGCCTGCCATCGGCCGCGGCTGCCTCTTTCAGGCGGCGGACGCGGCCGAGTTCGGAATAGACCTTCTCGGCCGCCTTTTCGCGAATGTGGCAGGTGTTGAGGATGACCAGGTCGGCATCGTCGGCGACGGGTGTTTCGACATAACCCTGCGGCGCGAGCGTATCGGCCATGCGACGCGAGTCGTAGACGTTCATCTGGCAGCCGAACGATTTGACAAACAGCTTGCGGGGTTTGTTCATGCCGGTCGGGCCGAGACTTAAGCCTTTATGCTCGCTTGCAAATTTGCTCGCGGGGGTCGCTTGGCACGAGCGCTCTCTCCATAGCGGGTTTCCCGCCAAAAAGGAATGCTATGCGGCGCCATGCCTTGATATGGGGATTCGACGACAATTTGGATACTTGAAGGGTCAACCGAGGTCGCGGCGTAGCACCAGAGCGGCGGCGCCGCTGCCGTAGTAGCCCGCACGGCGTCCCACCTCGCGAAAGCCGGCTCGCGCATAGAGCCGGCCTGCCGCGGCGTTGTGCTCGTCGACTTCGAGAAACACGGTGCGGACGGCGCGGCCCGCCAAGCTGCGCAGGTGAAAGTCGAGCAGCGGCCGCGAAAGGCCGCGGCCGCGGCGGGCGGGGGCGATCGCCACCGACAGAATTTCGGCTTCGTCGGCGGCAAGGCGCGACATGATGAAACCCACAAGCGTGCGCCGAATCATGGCGCGGTGAGTGAGGACAGCGCCATCGACCAGGAGGCGGTAAACCTCGTCCTCGTCCCAGCCGCGGCGGAACGATGCCGCGTGCAACGCTGCGATAGCGACTGCATCGCGTGGGTCGGTCGCGGTGAATTGCGGTGGCGCGCCGGGCAACAGCCGGGAAACAATGCTCATCATCATCGGCGCGGCAACTGGGCGGCATTTTGCGGCTGCGCGTCGGCTGCGCGCAGGTACAGCGGATTGGGCGGCGCTTGACCTTCCGGCAGGACGGCGCCCATGCGCGCCACCCAGTCGATATCGGGGGCGTCGCGCGCGTCGATATGCAAAGCCGCAGCCGCGCCGGCGGGCATCAGCTCAGCGATGGATTGCGCTGCCGAACCGACGAGCCGGCAGGGTGCTTCAGACGCGGCGCGGACGGCCTCGCTTAACGGCGCCAGCCGGGGCGCCAAAGCGGTGCGCCCGCTTGGACCGAACACCTGCAGGTAGACGTGGCTGTGCCGTGCATCGATCGCGGCGATCACCGGAACCGTCTTGTCTTCGGCAAGATGCGGCGCCGCGTAGGCGGACAGCGTCGAGACGCCGAACGCCGGCTTGTCGGCGGCGAGCGCGATGCCGCGCGCGGCAGAGATGCCGACGCGCAAGCCGGTGAAGCTGCCAGGTCCGGTCGTCACCGTGACGCGGTCGATGTCGAACATGCCAAGCTCGGCCCGCGCCATGACGCGCGCGATCAGCGGAATGAGCGCTTCGGCGTGGCCCCGGACCATCGGCAGGCTCTCGCTGGCGATGACTCCGCCGAACACGGTGTCGAGTACGGCCGCAGAACAAGCCGCGAGCGCCGTATCAATGGCGAGCACACGCATGGCAGGCAGTCATACGTCATTCGATACGTCCCGCAAGCCGGGACCGGAACGACATGAAGGGTTGGAGAAAAGTTCGCCTAACGGAGCGGTCAGATCGGCCGCACCTCTGTGACCTCGGGCACGAAATGCCGGAGCAAATTCTGAATGCCGTGCTGAAGCGTGGCCGTCGATGATGGGCAGCCCGAGCACGCGCCTTTCATGTTCAGAAAGACGATGCCGTCCTTGAAACCCTTGAACGTGATATCGCCGCCGTCATTGGCAACGGCGGGCCGCACGCGCGTTTCGATCAGGTCCTTGATGGTCGCCACAGTCTCTGCATCGGCCGCGTCAAAAAACTCTTCGCCGTCGCCCTCATCGGCGGCGCCGCTGTTGATCAGCGGCTCGCCCGACATGAAATGCTCCATGATGGCGCCGAGGATCATCGGCTTGAGCTGCTGCCATTCGCCGCCACTCTTGGTCACGGTGATGAAATCGGAGCCGAAAAATACCCCACTGACTCCCGAGACGCCGAACAGCCGTTCGGCGAGCGGCGACTTCGCCGCTTCGGCCGGCTCGCGCAGGTCGAGCGTGCCATTTTCCAATACCGGGCGTCCCGGCAGGAATTTTAACGTCGCCGGGTTCGGTGTCGCTTCGGTCTGAATGAACATAGTTCGCTCCCCAAAGAGGCTGTGGGAACATCCAAAGCGTTAAATGGCGCTTTTGTAGCGAAGGTGCAAGCCGGGCCTAATAGCCGGGCCTAATCGACGGGCCTTGCGATGGGGCGCGCCGGCGCGCCGTCCGAACCCGCAATATTGATGCCGAGAAACATGATCTCGACGCGGCGGCCCGCCAGCGGGCTGAGATTGGTCAGGTGCTCGGCGATCAACACGCCGTTGCTCAACAGCGTGTTGTGGACCGGAAAGGCGAACTCCTTGGGCCGGTAGTGGGCCGCTTGGTCGGGCGAACTGGCATCGATGCCGACGAGCTTGGCGCCCCGGGCAACCAGCCACTCGGCGGCCTCGCCGGTCAGGTAGGGATGCTCCTCGTATCGTTCGGTATTGATGTGGTGCCACCAGCCGGTGTCGATCAGCACGATGTCGCCCGGCCGCATACGTGGGGTGGCGCGCTCGAGAGCGGCGACGTCGATGGCGGCGCGATCCTGGGTGTCGAAGCGACAGATGACCCCCGGGGCCATAGAAGCGATCGAGCGGCACTCCGTCCATCGCCGGCCCGTCGCTGATGAAATGGCACGGCGCGTCGACGTGCGTGCCATGGTGCACGACCCATTGGATTTGTGTCAGGCGGATCGGCGCGGTCGTGATCTGGCGGATTACAGGCTGGGCAAAGAAGGGGATGCGCGACAGATTCTCGGTGATGCGGTGTGAGAGGTCGATCCAGGGGCCGGTCGCCGAGCCGATGTCGGGCGCGGGCAGATCGCTCCATCCCTTCCAGCCGTAGTTTTTTTGCGGCGCGGTTTCACACATGCAAGGAAACCTCCGCGCAGTGGCGCCGTCAACGCCGCACTAAGCCGACGATATCCTTCACGGCCTTCATGGTCTCGCCGGCAATTTTTTGTGCGCGCGCGGCGCCGTCGGCGAGGATTGCATCGATCGCCAGCGGATCGGCAACGAGCCGCTTCATCTCCGCGCCGATCGGACCAAGCTTCGCCACTGCAAGATCGACCAGCGCGGTCTTGAATGTCGAGAATTGCGCATTGCCATATTCCGCCAGGACGCCGGCGCGGGTGGTGCCGGCGAGCGCCGCATAGATGCCGACCAGATTGTCGGCTTCGGGACGGCTTTCGAGGCCTTTTTCCTCGCTGGGCAGCGGGTGCGGATCGGTCTTGGCGCGTCGGATCTTCAGCGCGATGGCGTCGGCATCGTCGGTGAGATTGATGCGCGATTGATCGGATGGGTCCGACTTCGACATTTTCTTCGAACCATCGCGCAGCGACATCACCCGCGTCGCCTCGCCCGTGATCACCGGCTCGGTGAGTGGAAAGAAGGTTTCACCAAAACCGTGCGCGTGAATCGAGTCGGCGTAGTCGTTGTTGAATTTCTGGGCGATGTCGCGCGACAGTTCGAGGTGCTGCTTTTGGTCCTCGCCCACCGGCACGTGTGTGGCGCGATAGACCAAAATGTCGGCTGCCATCAGATTTGGATAGGCATAAAGGCCGACCGAAGCGTTTTCGCGATCCTTGCCGGCCTTCTCCTTGAATTGCGTCATGCGGTTGAGCCACCCCAGCCGCGCCACGCAATTGAAAACCCAGGCCAGTTCGGCGTGCTCGGCCACCTGGCTTTGATTGAACACGATGTGCTTCGTGGGATCGATCCCACAGGCGATGAACGCGGCGGTGACTTCGCGGGTCGTGCGCGGCAATTCGGCGGGGTCCTGCCACGTCGTGATAGCGTGCAGATCGACCACGCAATAGATGCAGTCGTAGCGATCCTGCAGCTCGACGAAGCGCTTGATGGCGCCGAGATAATTGCCAAGGTGCAGATTGCCGGTTGGCTGCACGCCGGAAAACACCAATTCCTTAAAGGCCATATCCGAATACTCCGCGGGGCAAGCGCGCCGGTCCAATGCCACGGCGGCGGCTTGCCCCGCAAGGGCCGCCCGCTATAGTGCGCGCCTTCCGCAAAACAGGACCTGATTTCTCATGCCCTCAGCCCGCTTCGACGTTCTCGGCATCGGCAATGCGATCGTCGACGTGATCGCCCGCGCCGAGGAGGATTTTTTGCTCAAGCAGGGTATGCGCAAGGGCATGATGGCGCTGATCGACGAGCCGCGCGCCCAGGCCATTTACGATGCGATGGGTCCGGCGATGGAAATGTCCGGCGGTTCGGCGGCCAACACCATCGTCGGGCTCGCCTCACTCGGCGCCCGCTCGGCATTCATAGGTAAGGTCAAGGACGATGGTCTTGGGCGTGCTTTTGCCCACGATATCCGCGCCGCCAATGTCGTTTTCGACGCCAAGCCTGCCGCCGGTGGTCCATCGACCGGTCGTTGTTACGTCCTGGTCACGCCCGACGGCGAGCGCACCATGAATACGTATCTCGGGGCCGCGCAGGACCTGCATCCGGGCGATATCGACGAAACGGCGATCGCAGCAAGCGCTGTCATCTATCTGGAAGGCTATTTGTGGGACCCGAAACACGCCAAAGACGCGTTCCTCAAAGCGGCGAAGATCGCGCATGACGCAGACCGTAAAGTGGCGCTGACCCTGTCGGACGCGTTCTGTGTCGATCGCTGGCGCGACGAGTTCCTGCAGCTGATGCGCTCGCACACGGTCGATCTCATCTTCGCCAACGAGGCAGAGCTGCACAGCCTCTATCAGACTTCGGATTTCGACGCCGCCGTGAAGGCGCTGCGTGCCGATATCGATGTGGCGGTGGTGACGCGCAGCGAGAAGGGCTGCATCGTGACTAATCCCGAAGGCATCGAGGCGGTACACGCTTTCCCGGTCAAGCGCGTGGTCGATACGACCGGCGCCGGCGATCTGTTTGCTGCGGGTTTCTTATCAGGCCTGGCCCGCGGCGCTGATGACCGTACCTGTGGCCGACTCGGCGCCATGGCGGCCGCCGAGGTGATCCAGCATCTCGGCGCGCGGCCGGAAACTTCGCTCAAAGACCTCGCGAGCCAAAACGGATTGCTGGATTGATCTAAAAATGTGAATGGCCGGGAAAAGCCCGGCCATCGTGTTGAGACAGATCCAAAAGTTTGGATTGGCGCCGCTACATCTTCGTCACGCGCACGTGCAATAACGCCGCCCGGCCGCCGCGGACTTCCTTGAGGCAGCGGCCGATAGCGGCTGGCACGTCGGCCGGATCGCTGAGTTCTTCGCCATAGGCGCCGAACGCCTCGGCAACCTTGGTGAACGCCACCTTGGGCGCAAGCTTGGCCTCGAACTCGCTTATCCCCTTGGCTTCGCCCTCCGGATAGACCCGCAAGGTCGACTGCTTTACCGCGTTCCATCCGGTGTTATCCAACACGATCGAGAGGAACGGCAGTTTGTACTGCTGCGAGACGGCGAAAACCGAACTCGGATTGCCGAAATAGAATCCGCCGTCGCCGGAGACTTGCACCATCAACCGGTCCGGTGCGGCAAGCTTGGCGCCGAGCGCGAAGCTGCCAGACCAACCCAGTCCGCCGCCACCCGAGCGCATCGTGGTGTTGGGCTTGTTGCGCGGAATCTGCAGCAGCACCGCGCCCGCGTTGGTAACGCCCTCGTTGAAGATGATGGCGTCGTCGTCGAGCACCTTGCCGAGCTCCGACATCATATAATGCGGATTGATTGCGCCGGGCTTGCCTTTGTCGGCGGCAAGCTTGGCGGCGCGGGCGATGCGCTCCTCGCGCAGCGCCTTGATGCGCTCCATCCGTGCCGCCGCCGCCGCCTTGAAGCGCGGCGTCGCCTTGGCTTTGAGGTCTTCAAGCACCTGTTCGAGAATGCGCCCGGAATCGCCCTGCATGCGCAGGTTTCCGGGAAACGTCCACATCGGCGAGCCAGGCTTGAGCGTGTCGATGTCGATATGCGCCCAGAACGATTTTTCATGCGTCTGTACGTCGCTCGGAAACCAGGGCACGTCCACGTCGACCAGAATGCCGACATCGGCATCAGGCACGGCTTTGTCGGCGGCGAAGCCGATGAAACAGGGCGCCGCGTGCGAGATGTTGTTGGTCATGTTGGCTTCATAGACGGCGATGCCGGCAAATTGCGACAGCGTGTCGATCGCCTTGGACGCATGCTCGTTGCGTCCGGCGTAGCCCGTGACCAGAACCGGGTTATCGGCAGTGAGCAGACGGTCGGCCAGCGCCGCGACGAGCTTCGGATCGGCGCCGCCGGCGGAGGTTGCGGCGAACTGATCGGCTGAGTAGCGGCGAATTTCGTCCGTGCTCCAGGGCTGGGTCAGCGTTTCGCGCTGCATCATCAGATAGACCGGGCCGCGCGGCTCGCTTTGCATGATCGAATAGGCGCGCCGCAGTGCTTCCTTGACGACAACACCGGAGGGCAGCGTCCATTCCCATTTCAGGTAAGGACGCACTAGGCTCGCCTGGTCGAACGGCTCCTGCACGAAATGCACATAGGTGTCGCGCGAGCCGACCAGTTCGTCGTTGGCGGTGTAGGGCGCCTTGCCGGCCATCAGCAGCACCGGCAGGCGGCTCCGGTAGGCATTGTGCATGGCGTTGGCCGTATTGGCGGTACCGACGTCGACATGCACCAGCACGCCCTGGCCGCGTCCGGTGACAAAGGCATAGCCCTCGGCCATATGGGCGGCCGTATTCTCATGCGGACAGTGCAATATGCCGGGCATCGGCTCGCCTCGCTTCTTGCGATGCGCCATTTCCTCGATGATCGGGGCGTGATCGGTACCGAAATTGCAGAACAGATATTCGACCCCAAGCTCGGTCAGGCCTTCCAGGAAATAATAGGCGGTCGCGAACTCAGGGGCGTTGCTCTTGCGGGCGACGGATGTGGACATGACGGGGTTACTCGCTTCAGTTTGCTAGGAGAGGATCAATCGGCTTGCATTGTTGCGACGAACGAAACGACGAAACAATCCGTAACGACGCAGTAGTTTGGTTGCTTCGCTCGCTGGCAATGACAATTAGGCGACTTTGCGCTGCACGGCCAAACCGTCGAGATGCGCGAGGACTTCCTCGATATGCATCACGTCGGCGTATTTATGGTGCAGGTCGAACAGATTCACTTTGTGACTTATCATCGAGCGGTCGTAGGTGCACTCCTCCACCAGGGTGTTGTGGAAGCCGTACGAATAGGCATCGACCGTCGAGGCGCGCACGCAGCCCGACGTGCTCTCGCCGCAGATGATAAGCGAATTGATGCGCAGCTTCTGCAGGTGCGCAATCAAAGGCGTGCCGAAGAATCCGGACGCGCGCTCCTTGTAGATGACCAATTCGCCTGGGTGCGGCGCCAGCTCGACCTTGATGTCGTA
This sequence comes from Xanthobacteraceae bacterium, assembly GCA_036511795.1. Taxonomy (GTDB): domain Bacteria; phylum Pseudomonadota; class Alphaproteobacteria; order Rhizobiales; family Xanthobacteraceae; genus BOG-931. The sequence goes on along the minus strand of DATCBO010000050.1, from coordinate 13,021 downwards.
GATGTCGTCACGTTCTTTCTTCATGTTGCGGTTAGTCGAGTGCACGCCGGCGGTGTCGACATGGCGGGTCGTGTAGATCACCGGGACGCTGGCGCGCCGCGCCGCCGCGAGCAGCTTTTGTGTTGGCGGCAACGCCTTCCAAGCGTTCTCGCCGCAGGAGCCGGAAAACTCGCGGTCGACCTCGCGCACCGGCCGGCCGCCGCCCTGATAGGCCTTGTTGTAAAGGTCGATGGCAAGCACCGCCGGATTGTCGCCCACGTAGGTTTTGCGCCGATAGGCCTGATAAATCTCAAGCGTCTCGGTGTCGATCATGTCTTTCCAGCAATGGTCCTCGAAGTCGCGCGCCATGGGGGCTCCCGTTCGGTCTTTGGCCTTTATAACCGTTGTTCGGGGCGCCGCGAAGCGGCCTTATCGCAGGGCGTCAATGCCAAGGCGGGCCATTGGGCATGGCCTGTTCGGGGCATGGCCTGTTCGGGGCATGGCTGTTCGCTTTTGAGCCTGGTGCCGCTCAGGGCTTCCTCGCCGTTAGATTGATAACGGCAGATATGCCGCCGTGCGATGTTCCCTCGTGGATATCGCGCTCCTCCTCGACGAGGGATAGTTCGCGAAGGCCGCCGAACTCCTGTTCGAGCATTGCGCGGGTATAGAGATTTTCAATTTCCTTGGGACCGCCGGTGCCGTATTCCAATTGTTTTGGCGTGTAACCTTGAATGATCAGCAGGCCGCCGGGTTTGAGGGCTTTCAGCATTCCAGTCCACTTGCGTGCTCTGTCGGCCGGATTGCTGAACTGTGTGAAGATTTCGGCCACAACATCGAACGCGGCGCTTGGGTAATTCCAGTTATGCACATCGACCAATTCAAAGGCGACTTTGACATCGCGTTCCGCCGCCAAAGCCTTAGCTTTTCGCTGGGCAGCCGGTGAAAAATCGATCGAAACAACATCGAGCCCTTGTTCAGCCAGCCAAACGCCATTGCGGCCTTCGCCGTCGGCAACGGCCAACGCGCGGCCGCTGCGCGGCAGCAATCGCTTGCAGGACTCCAGAAAGTAATTCGGGCTCTTGCCGAAGGCATATTCGGGCGTGGCGTAGCGTGTCTGCCAACGATCGTATTCACTCACCGAATTCTCCAGGGATTGGTGCGCGGCGGCTAGGGTCAAATCCGCTCCACGAGTTTGTTACTCCATCCGCACATTCTTTGAGAAATCATAATCTGCGGCATGCTCGCATTGGTAGATCTGAACGCGCCGTGTCGGGTCGATGTTGGGATCGAAGATCCGGCGCAGAAATGCCAGCTGCAGCGCCCAAGCAGCCTCAGCGGCATCACGGCGGTAGCGGCCCGGCATGGTGTCGTTGAGCCAACCGTGCGGGGCGCCAGCATAAACCTTGATGGTGTAGCTTTTGTCGTGGCGGTCGAGACTGTTGCGAAATCGGCGCACATCATCGAGCGAGATGAGGTGGTCGGCCTCACCAAAAATGCCGAGGATGGGGCATTCGATGCCTGCAAGCATGTCGTCGAGCGGCTTGATGTAACAATCGCTCGGCTCCCATTCGCGGGCATTCGCTGCGCCGTACCACACCAGCGCCGCCGCAATGGTTTTGCGTTCGGCGGCGAACACCAGCGGATGCCGGCCGGTCTGGCAGACACCTTTGACGGCGATTCTTCCGGCGTCGACCTGAGCCAGTGCGGCCAGTTCCGCAACCGCGCTATCGAGATACTCTATCGCCTCGCTGTCCTTGAGCGCGCAGCCGACGTCGCCACGGTGCAGCGCGTCTTGGTCCGGGTGCCTGTAGAAAAAATCTGGCGCCAGACAGACAAAGCCATCACGCGCAAAGCGCTCAGCTAAATCGCAGGTGTGCTTCACGAGTCCGTAGCGCTCGTGCATCAACACGATTGCCGGAACTTTTTGTTTGTCAGTCCTGACGGGAAGCGCGAGAAAAGCCGGCATGCCTCCGGCACAGCGGATATTTTTGCTTTCGATGTCGGACACAACTCCCCCGTAAAGCTTAACGCATGAAAGTTCGTGCGGTGCGGCTGATGTCGCACGTCGATGCGGATGCTAGTGCAGACAAAGTTCCATTGGCAACGCGGCGCGCAGCGATTTAATGCAGCGGAACCGGAATCCCCCGAACTCTTGCCACAATGCGTCACCACCGTCGCGTGTGATTGAGGGAGAGGGTTTCATCCATGATCTGGAGGACATTTGCCGCCGGTGCGCTGGCATCGGTGATCTTTGGCGTGCTTACGCCTTCACTGGTTTTCGCCAAAGTGCGCATCTCTGGCGATCCCGGCGGCGAGGTCGCCGCCTACCTGCACAAGTACGAGGAAATCCGCGATTCGGGACAACGCGTCGTCATCGACGGGCCATGCCTTTCGGCGTGTACCTTGCTGACGGGGATCATTCCCAGGAACCGCGTTTGCGTCACCCGTCGCGCGGTGCTCGGCTTTCACGCCGCGTCTTACTATGACGACGCCTCGCGGGAGCTGGTGCCCACGCGGGCCGGCAGCCGTCTGGTGATGCGGATGTATCCAGCAGAAGTCCGGCACTGGATTGAACGCCATGGCGGGTTGACGCCGCATATGATCCAGATGCGCGGACGTGCGTTGACGTCGCTCTATCAATCTTGCCGTTAGTCCAGGCGGCGGCTCCGCCGGGGTGTTCAGTCGGCGGGGGCTCGTGCGAGTTGTCGGCGGCGTGGTTCCGGCCTATCTACACGTCATGTCCGAGACGGTCGTGTCGCGCCCGCTGCCAAGGCCGCTACTGGTTGCTGCCGCCATAGCTGTCGTCATTCTCGGCGGCACGGTGGCGCTTTGGGCGCATTACGGAGCGACAGTATTTTTTGAGACGATCCGCGGCGGCTTTATGGCGTGTTTCGGCTGACGGAAGTATGCCCGTGAACCCAAAGGCCTCCCGTATTGCTCTGTTGCTGGGCGCGTTTCTGAGCGGCCTGGTGCTGTTTCTCGGCGCCATTTTCCTCGTCACCGGCCTTTCACCCTCTCCGGGCGCGGGTGTCTCAGGCGTTGGCGGCCCGTTTCGTCTGGTTGACCAGAATGGCAAGCCGTTTTCCGATCAGGACATGAAGGGAAAGCCCTACCTCGTCTTTTTCGGCTACACGCACTGCCCGGATATTTGTCCGACCACTCTGTTCGAAATGTCGCAGCTTTTCCGCAAACTCGGACCGGATGCCGGCCGGGCAGGGGCGCTGTTCATCACCGTTGACCCTGATCGCGACACCCAAGCGGTGATGAAGGCCTATCTGGCGAGCTTCGATCCGCATTTGCGCGGCCTAACCGGAGACCCGAAGGCGATCGAGCAGGCGCTCAAGGACTATCGCGTCTACGCCCAAAAGGTGCCGGTTAAGGGCGGCGATTACTCGATGGACCACACCGCGATTGTCTACCTCATGGACAAGAACGGACATTTTGTCGCGCCTTTCAGCATGCAACGCGCGGTCGACGCCCAAGCCGCGGAATTACGGCAATATCTTTAAGACGCGGTCGCCTGCCGCCCTTGATTTGCATCAAAGCAAAAACTCAGAAGTCGCGTAGTCTATGACCCGCCAGCGGGGGCGACACCCTGGCCGGGCGGCTCGGGACGGAACCTTCATAGGGCTTCCGATCCCGGGCTGTTCCCGCTTGCTCACCGATAATGATGCGCCTGCGGCTTCAGAGATGCCGAGGCGGCCGCAACATGATTGCAGCCGGTCCGGCGGCTGGTCGAACGCTTCGCGGTGTTTCGCCAGTCTTTTCACGAGTCTTTTCACGAGTCTTGGCCTTGGCGACCTCCTTGGCGAGCCGCGAGCTCTTCGCCAATCCATGTTCGGTCTTCTCCCAGAGCTGCGGGGCAAACAACAGCTGAAAGAGTGCGCGCCATGCCGCGAGTGAAAGCAGAAACCAGTATACCGGCGTGAACAGCAGGATCCACCCGTGTGCCAGAAGTCCACGGCGTTGCAAGCCAACGAGATCCAGCGCGACCGTTGAGGCATAACCGGCCAGCAAGGTCACGAAAAATACGGGGGCTTCGTGCCCCATCGCGGCGATGGCTACGAGCGGCGGGCGCGCGATGAGATAGTAGCAAAGCGCCGCCATGAAGAGTGGATGGATCAGCGCTGCGAAAACATTGCAGGCTAGGAACAACTGGAAAGCCACGGCGCCCGCCGGCGAGAGTTCGCGCAGAAGCCGCACCGGCCGGCGCATGTGCACCAGCCAAGTCTGCATCCAACCCTTATACCAGCGCGTCCGTTGCTTGAGCCACGAGACGAATTGCGCGGGTGCTTCTTCGTACGTCGTCGACGGCAGAACCGCGGCGCGGTAGCCAAGCCGATGCAGACGGATCCCCAGATCGGCATCTTCGGTGACGTTGTAAGGATCCCACCCGCCTGCCTGCCGGAGCGCAGCGGTGCGGAAATGGTTTGATGAGCCGCCCAGCGGGAACGGCAGTTGCAGCGCGGCAAGGCCGGGCAACAACACATCGAATTGGCCGGCATAATTGGCGGTGAACATTCGCACCAGCCAACTATCGTCGCTATTGTCGATGCTCAGGGAGGCCTGCAGACAGGCGAGTCTTTCGTCGGCGGCCCGAAATGCCGCGACGGCGCACCGGAGCTGATCGCGTTCCGGTGTGTCTTCGGCATCGAACACGGCCGTGTAGGGGCCGCGTGCGAGCGTCAGCGCCACGTTGAGCGCCTTCGGTTTAGTGCGCGGCCCCACGGATGGCGCGATTATGATCTCGAAAGGCGGCCCGAGATCGAGTCGATCCAGTGCGCGCCGGGTTGCAGGGTCATCGGCCTCCAAAACGAGCTTCACGTCCAGCTTCTCAATCGGATAATCAAGCGCGCCGATGGCGGCCACCAATTTGTCGACGACTTTTTCCTCACGATAGAGCGAGCAGATGATTGTGTAGATCGGAAGCTCGCGGTCGGTGCCGCGTAGCGGGCGTTCCGGCACCGATTGTTTGTACAGCACGCTCGACAAGCGCAGTGCGGCCGCTGCCAGGAAAATCGCGCACAGCATGACCGAAAAGATGCCGATCGCGGCGGCGGGATAAAGTGCGAGGGTGGTCAAAACCAGTATTGCAATCGTCGCGATGGCGACGCCCGCCCCAACATGCAGCCGTGCCGCATTGGAAAACTGCGGCAGTGCGTGGCGCAGATCGTAGGCGGCACGCCGGCCGAGCGCAGCTCGTGCGTGCTGCGCGATGAAACGCTGCAGCCGATCGGACGAGGTCAGTCGAAACGAATTGATCCGTCGTTGTACCGGCCCGCGTGGGTCGGTGAGGCGGTGCGCCGCCCAGCAGCTTGGTGCGATGATCCAGACGATCCGCCCCGCTTCGCGTATTGGCATTAATCCGGCGGCCGCGGCCCGGATTAATTCAGCATCACTGAGCGGAACATCAGATCGTCTTAATGTATCCAGCCGGTCGTAGGAGGTACCCAGCGACGCAGCCAGCGCGTGAAGATAGGCGTCCTCGGTGATGGCATCGGCGCAGATCAGCACGCGATCCGCGCCCATTCCGATTGCGCGCGCCCGCTGTTCCGCGGCGGCGATCACCTGCCGTGGGAGAATGCCGCGCACGCAATCAAGCTCCCGGCAAGTGCCGGCCTGCGGCGTGTAAGGGCGACTATCGTAGCCGCGGCGGGGCCGCGTCCGTGGCCCACCGTCGCCTGGCCACTGTCTTATACCGGCGCGCCTCGCGTCCGCGCCAAATACGTCACCAAATGCCACGGTTACTCCTCGACGCAACGAAACGTACCGCCTCGCCTCGACTTTTTGCCGCGCCGCCGCTAAGCGGGCTCAATGATTTGGCAATCCCCAGGTTGGCGGATCGTACCGATGAATTGGCGAAAGACAACATTTTTCAACTCTAGGGGCTGGCGCGCCTGGCGTGCAGGAGCGGTCGCCTGCGCGGTAAGCGCGCTGTCAATGGGCCCCTTGGTTGCCCAGCCTGCGCCCCAACCCCGCGCGGTTATCGTGCCGCCGCGGACCGTGGTGGTGCCCGGCTTTTGGGATCCGCGCCGGCGTCCCGAACGGCCCGATTTGAGCCACCTCCAGGCGGTGCGGTTTTTGACCGATATCGATTATCCGCCGTTCGACTACGCCGGGCCGGCCGGCAACCCGGCCGGCTTCAACGTCGATCTGGCGCGGTTGATCTGCGCGGAGATCAAGGCCGCATGCACCATCCAGTCACGGCCTTTTGCGACCCTGCTCGACTCGCTCGACGCTAACAACGGCGATGCCGTCGTAGCTTCGATCGCCGCAACGCCGGAGACGCGCAAGCGAGCCGATTTCAGCGACCCCTATTACCGTACGCCGGCGCGGTTCGTGGCGCGTAGCGACAGCCCGATCGGGGATGTGCTGCCTGAATTGGTCGCTGGCAAGAAGATCGCCGCGGTGGCCGGTACGGCGCACGAGGCTTATCTGAAGCAGATGTTCACCCAGGCAGAGATCCATTCCTATCCGACCGCCGACGCCGCGCGCGCGGCGCTGAAGGACAAGCAGGTCGATCTCCTGTTCGGCGACGGTATTGCGCTATCGTTCTGGCTTAACGGTACGGATTCTGCCGGTTGCTGCGCGTTTCGCGGCGGGCCGTTTCTCGACAGCCGTTTTTTCGGCGATGGTGTTGGCATCGCCGTGAAACCCGGCAATAACGTGCTCCGCCAGGCGCTCAACTGGGCGCTATTCCAGATTTGGGAAAAGGGCAGCTTCACCGATCTGTGGCTGCGTTATTTCCCGATAAGTCCTTTTTGAAGCCGGTTGCGATGCCATCTGCCCCAAACGACCTTTCCGCAAACCTGCGCGAACTCGCCGAAGCCTCCCACGCCTGGCCGTTCGAGGAGGCGCGCAAGATCGTCGCGCGGCTGAAAAGGACGCCGAAGGACGAGGTGATCTTTGAAACCGGCTATGGGCCGTCCGGGCTGCCGCATATCGGCACGTTCGGTGAGGTCGCGCGTACCACGATGGTGCGGCACGCCTTTCGCGTCCTCACCGATGACGCGGTCAAGACGCGGTTGATTGCCTTCTCGGACGACATGGATGGATTGCGAAAAGTCCCCGACAACATTCCGAACAAGGAGCTGGTGGGGCGGTATCTCAACAAGCCCCTCACCAAGGTACCGGATCCGTTCGGCACGCACGACAGCTTCGGCGAACACAACAATGCGCGGCTGCGCGTATTTCTCGATCAGTTCGGCTTCGACTACGAATTCATGTCAGCGACGGCCTGCTACACTTCGGGCCGGTTCGACGCGGCGCTGCTTAAGGTTCTGGAGCGCTTCGGCCAAGTGATGGCGATCATGCTGCCGTCGCTGCGCGAGGAGCGGGCCCAGACCTATTCGCCGTTCCTGCCGATCTCCGAGCGGACCGGCGACGTACTGCAAGTGCCGATCGTCGCCCACGACGCCAAGGCCGGCACCATCACCTATGACGATCCCGACAGCGGCGAGCGCGTCGTGACCCGGGTCACCGGCGGACGCTGCAAGCTGCAATGGAAGCCGGATTGGGCGATGCGCTGGCTCGCGCTTGGTGTCGATTACGAAATGGCCGGCAAGGATCTGATCGACTCCGTCAAGCTGTCCGGAAAGATTTGCCGCACGCTGGGCGGCGATCCGCCGGAAGGATTTAACTATGAGCTGTTTCTCGACGAGAACGGCCAGAAGATTTCAAAGTCGAAGGGCAACGGCCTGACCATCGACGAATGGCTGCGTTACGCCAGCCCCGAGAGCCTGTCGCTGTTCATGTATCGCGAGCCGAAGGCCGCCAAGCGGCTGTATTTCGACGTCATTCCGCGCCAAGTCGATGAGTATCAGCAATTGCTCGGCGGTTATGAACGCCAGGGCGCGCGTGACCGCCTGACCAATCCGGTGTGGCACATTCACGGCGGCGCCCCGCCGGAGGCGGACAACCCGGTGACGTTTGCGATGCTGCTGTCGCTTGTCACCGCATCGAATGCTGAGAATGCCGATACGCTGTGGGGCTTTATCGGCCGCTACCGGCCGGGCGTAACCAAAGAGACGCATCCGCATCTCGACGCCCTCGTCAATTATGCGATGCACTACTTTCACGACTTCGTACTGCCGGCGAAGAAATTCCGCGAGCCGATTGCGGTCGAGCGCGCGGCGCTCACCGATCTGCGCGACGCGCTGTCTCAGCTCGCCGCGGCGGCGCCTGCGGAAAAAATCCAGGAAGTCGTCTACGAGGTTGGCCGCCGCGAGCCATTTTTGGATGAGAAAAAGAAAGCCAAGGACGGCAAGCCTGGCGTCACGCTCGCCTGGTTCGATATGCTCTATCAGGTGTTGCTCGGCCAGGAGAAAGGGCCACGATTTGGTTCCTTTGTTGCCGTTTACGGCGTGCAGAATACGATCGACTTGATCGACGGGCGGCTTACAAATTTGATTGGCGCGCATGGCGCGTCGACTGGATCAGCGCACGGCATGAACCAGGACCAGTTGCGTCTTCTCTACTGTGATCTAATGGAGGAAATTAAGGCGCGTCATTCCATTATCGAGAACGTGTTTGCTGGAAAATTTAATTTACCTCCGTTTGCGGCGTCAGAGTTTTGCTATCTCCAGCTCAGGATGGTATGCGAGTTAATCGCTTTAGCTTGTCTTGCCGCGCACGGAGACATCGAAGCTACCCGCAAAGGAAAATTATTCAAAGCTTATAACGCCGATCAAATAATAAAGGATCTCGGGCGCTTACATCCTGATTTTTATCCGCGTCCTACTAAACAAGTCATCGATGACAAAGGTGTTCCGATCAAGGTTACTCCGATTACATCCGGTTATTTAACTAAGGAAGATCTCCTTACCTTATATGCCGAGTGCGGGGGTGAATTGCACCGCGGAAGCATGAAGAATATTAGTAATGACGGTCCAGAAAGCCAGCCAGACTTCGACAAGATCAGAAGTCATCTCGAAAAAGTCGTGACGCTTCTTAATCATCATCATCTGCAGATGATCGATCCTGAATTTCAGTTGTGGGTTCTGATGAGGGGGAAAGAAACCGGTAGGGTACACTTTGCAGTGATGAAAAAAGTTGACAAGGCGAACGTAATCATGACTTGACGACGCGGCGCGCGCCGATCCTTACTGACTCGCCCACAAAATCCGTGCGATCGAGAGCACGTCGGACGCTGCCAGCATGCGGTCGGAATGCTGGGCGTTGAGCGATTTCAACTCAATCGATTTCGTCGTGCGGCGCTTGAGCTCCTTCGCCATCACCTCGCCGGTCCGGGTTCGCACCACGACGCGGTCGCCGCGGCGGATCGGCGCTGACGGGGACACCACGATGATGTCGCCGTCGCGATACGCGGGCTCCATCGACTGGCCGGAGATTTCGAGCGCATACGCATGTTCGTCGCTCAACGATGGGAAGGCGATTCCGTCCCAGCCTTCGCCGGCGGGAAATCCGCCGTCGTCGAAATAGCCGCCGGAGCCGGCTTCGGCAAAACCGATGAGCGGGACGGGGCGCGCCATCGCGCCGCCGCCGCTCTGTTCCACCAGGCCGACAAAGACGTCGAACGGCGTACCGGTCGCGGTCAGCGCCTTGGCGATCGATTCCGTCGACGGCCAGCGCGCCCGCCCGGCCGGTGTGATGCGCTTCGACTTGTTGAAGGTCGTGGGATCAAGCCCCGATCGCCGCGCCAGCCCCGACGCCGACAGGCCTGAGCGCTCGGCCAGCCGATCGATCGCCGACCAAACTTGCGCATGTGTAAGCATGACACTCCACCCCCGGCTCGGCCTTCGAGCCGCCCCTTCAGGCCCCGACCATGATAGGAATAAATTACCTGCCCGCTCAAGCCCCGTGTTCGGCTTCCCCGCCTTCGCCATGATCGGGAAAGGCGGCCCCAATTTGACCTCGGCTGTGAGTTTGTCCTTCCCGCGGATTTTTGCACGCAGAAAAGGATGCGGCTTGTGCAAGCATTGCGCCGCCGATATAGCCTCAAAGCGGAATCGCGGGCGCGCTTGCGTGACGATCATCTACAAAATCTGCGAACAGACATCATGGCGCGCTGCTCTCGCCGCCGGCCAATATCGCGGGTCGGCGGTTGATGAGCGCGACGGCTTCATCCATTTCTCGACCGCAGAGCAACTCGCCGAAACGGCTGCAAAGCATTTTGCCAGGCAAACCGATTTGATTCTGGTCGCGGTCGATGACGACGGGCTGGGCGCGCACCTGAAGTGGGAGCCTTCCCGGGGCGGCGATCTCTTCCCGCATCTCTATGCGGCGCTGCCGATCTCCGCGGTGCGCTGGTCGCGGCCATTGCCGGACGAAACCGATGGGCGCCGTCCTCTGCCGGAGCTTGCGCCGTGATTGGGCTGCTCGGCCGCCTGGCGCGCCTCTTCTTGCATGCGCTCGATCCTGAGGACGCCCACAGGCTCGCGATCAGAATGTTGCAACTTGCCCCTTTGCCCCGGTGCGCGCCCGACGACAGACGTCTTGCCACCCGCGCATTCGGGCTTAATCTCGAAAATCCGATCGGCGTCGGCGCGGGCTTCGACAAGCACGGTGAAGTGCCCGATGCACTGCTGCGTCTCGGCTTCGGCTTCATCGAGGTCGGCACGGTTACACCGCTGCCGCAACTGGGCAATCCGCGTCCGCGAGTGTTCCGCCTTGATGCCGATTGCGGGGTCATTAACCGGCTCGGCTTCAACTCGGAAGGCGCCGCATCGGTGCTCGCCCGGCTCGCGGCGCGGAGCGACGGCGGCGGTATCGTCGGACTCAATATCGGCGCCAACAAAGATGCGCCCGATCGCATCCTCGATTATGTCGGGCTGATCGAACGCTTTGCGCCGGTCGCGAGCTACGTCACCATCAATGTTTCCTCGCCCAACACACCCGGTCTGCGCAACATGCAGCAGGCCGCAGTCCTCGATGACCTCTTGGCGCGTGTAATCGATGCCCGCGAGCGCGTCGCGTTGCGCTCCGGTCCGACGCCGGTGCTGCTGAAGATCGCGCCGGACCTGTCGCTGCCGGATCTGGACGATGTGGTCGGCATTGCCCGTTCGCGGCGGGTCGATGGCATGATTGTCGGCAACACCACGATTACGCGGCCACCGACCTTGCACGAAACCGCAATTGCGAAAGAAGCCGGCGGGCTGTCCGGCCGGCCGTTATTGAGACTCGCTACGCGGATGCTAGCGGAAACCTATGTGCGGGTCGAAGGCGTTTTTCCGTTGGTCGGGGTCGGCGGCATCGATTCCGGTGAAGCTGCGCTTGCCAAAATCCGCGCCGGCGCAACGCTCATTCAGATCTATTCCGGTTTGGTGTTCCGCGGCCTTGGACTGTTGGCCGAGATCAAGAAAGCGTTCGTCGCCACGCTCGACCGCGATAAGACGGACAATCTTAAGGACCACGTCGGGGCTGACGCCGCATCCGTCACGGCAGAGCCGTGGCCGCAATAATGGCCGCGATCGGGACGACGCCCCTATCAACCGCCGTCAATGCCGAATCTTGTAATTACTTAGGTGCGCGCTTCGCCAAGATGCGCTGCAACGTGCGGCGATGCATGTTGAGCCGGCGCGCGGTTTCTGAAACGTTGCGGCCACAGAGCTCATAGATACGTTGGATGTGCTCCCAGCGGACCCGATCGGCCGACATTGGATTTTCCGGCGGCTCTATTTTCTTGTTGTCAAAGGCGAGCAACGCCGCGGCCACGTCGTCGGCATCGACCGGCTTGGCCAGATAGTCGACGGCGCCGAGTTTGACCGCGGTAACCGCGGTCGCGATGTTGCCGTAGCCGGTAAGGATGATCGCGCGCGCTTCGGGCCGGCGCTTTTTCATAGCCGAAATCACGTCGAGGCCGTTGCCGTCGGCCAGCCGCATGTCGACGACCGCGAAGGCGGGAGCCGCCTTCTCGACCTGCAGAAGGCCCTCGGCGACCGACTCGGCGGTTGAGACGGTAAAACCGCGGCCTTCCATGGCGCGAGCCAGCCGCTGCAAAAACGATTTGTCGTCCTCGACGATCAGAAGCGAACGCTCAGTGGGAACAGGAACGGCCGAAAGATTGGGCATCGCAATTCTCCGTCAAACACCCACACGAGGCCTTTCGCGCTATACGCGGCGCCGCCCAAGGGCCTTCGCAGGAACCTTTATCCAGTATCGCTGCGATCATGGCCGGCCGCAATGGCAGCCCGTCCATTTTACGGCCTGTCAGGCTGTCATCAGACAGTTATTGGGCCGATCACTACCGATTACAGTTAATCCGGCAGGTCCGCAGGCTCAAGAGGAGCCGAAGACGGCGATGGGAGTTGTCGTTCGAAATCGGCCCGGCCCCAGATCATCCGAATTGTTGCCCCATGCATCGGCGGCGCTTGGTTAATAAGCGCGAGCTTGGCGCCTGATCGCTCCAACAGCGTCTTGGCGATAAAGAACCCGAGTCCAAGGCCGAAAACTGATTCTTCTTCGCCGTCTGGGCCGTGCGCCGGCCGCCGCTGTGTGACGTAAGGCTGTCCCAGGCGATCCAGCACCTCGGGGGCGAAGCCCGGGCCGTCGTCGCTAATGGCAATACTGATTTCATTGTCATCCCATTCCACGAAGATCTCGACGCGACTGTGGGCGAAGTCGACGGCGTTTTCGATCAGATTGCCAAGGCCGTAACGGATCGCCGGATTACGGGCACCGTATGGCTCGCCGTCGCGATCCGGCGGATAAGTGACGGCGATCGAGACGCCAAAGTTGCGATGCGGCGCCACGGCCTCTTCGATCAACGCCGACAGCGGTACGCGATCGAATGGCTCGCCGGTCGGCAGTTCGGTGATCTTGGCCAGAATCTCGCGGCAGCGCTGGGCCGCCTCGCGCAAGAGTTTCACGTCGTCGCTGTGCGGCGATTTCGGATCGAGGGCCCGTTCGATTTCCCGGACCACAAGGGTGATGGTGGCGAGCGGTGTGCCCAGTTCGTGAGCGGCGGCAGCCGCGAGACCGTCCAGCTGAGACAAATGCTGCTCGCGTGCCAGAACCAGCTCAGTCGCAGCGAGCGCGTCGGACAATTGCCGCGCCTCCTCGGCAACCTGCCACGTATAGACGC
>DATCBO010000049.1:0-40708 GCA_036511795.1 Xanthobacteraceae bacterium | reverse complement strand
ACAGGGGGACGGCGGGGAGTTGGGACCTAGGCATGACGCAACCTCACTCATGAGGCGCATCACGCGCGGTTCAAGTTGGCCTATTCCTAGCAGAATTGCCCGGGCCGGTCTACTGCCGTATCTAATCGATCCAATACTATCAAAAGTAGGGTCGCAGATAGGGTCGTAACTCACGGAACTCCCGCCGTTATTGAATAACTTGCGCGTGCATGGCCGTAACAAGTCCGGCCATGACATGTGAGTGGTTGCGGTAATCTTACCGAACGTCGGCAACTATATACTTGACTGAATTGACGAGAATCGCTTTAGTAGCAATGGGCGATTCCCGCAACCTTAAGGATTCAGTCATGGCGTTCAAAGTGACAAACGCGATGGTCGACGTAATCAATAAGACCGCGAATGTGGTCATTCAGGATCAGGGACCGCCAAACCGGATGGTTCAGGCACAGTTCCCGTTCGATCCCCCATCGGCAGAAGGGGCGGAGAAGGACAAGGTTCTGGAAGCCGCGAAGAAAGTCCTACAGGACGCCCTTGCGAGCCTCTAGACTGTTCCTCTAGGACAGCCACACGACCTTCAAGAGCGAACAGGCGCGTCTCTAGTCCACCGCTCATTCCTTGCGTTCCTTGCGCTTGCCGAGCTTTCGCTTGGCCTTTGGCCGTTTGGCTTTGTGAGGCGCCGGCTTCGTCGTCAGGAAGCTCTGCACCACCTTTTGAAATTCAGGGTCTTTTGTCGGATCGGGGTATTTGACCATGTCAGAAGCCATAAGCAAGTTCACCATCGGTAAGCTGGACGCAGCGCGCCGACAATTGGACACAGCAATCGACGACTGGTTCTGCGGCGGCGATCCAGTGGTTGTGCATACCTTGGCGTGTGCTGCCTACGAAATAATCCACGCTTTGAGTTTGAAGCGCAATCCTAACCGACGCGACCTGTTGTTCGACAACGACAATATCAAAGATGAACACCGCAAGGAGTGGAACGATCTTCTCCGAAAGCCATGGAACTTTTTTAAACACGCGGATCGCGACGGCGATTCCGTCATTGAATTTGATCCAAGACAGTCGGAGGGATTCATATTGTTCTCGATTATCGGCATTGGACTTTGCGGCGAGCGCATCAACACGGTGGAGTCCGCGTGGACTATGTGGTTGCAAGTGCAACACCCTGAGTTCCTAACAGAAAAAGGCCGGAAATTCTTTGCGGAGAACGTTCCAGTCGACAGTCTCGATCAGGCTAAGAGAATGTCCCGTGAGGAATTTTTCCATGGTTTTTGCGATGCATCGCATATGATAGCGGCGGGCAACGCTCCGCCGGGGCGCCCGCTTCCGCATCAAAGGCGCACGTTCCGTATCCGTGGCGACGGATGATTTCACTGTCCTTTTCTCCACCTCAAAAAATGTTTCGCTTTTTGCTTATACGTTTGCGGCCTTGTCAGCAGGTCGATACGTGAGACGCTTGCCCTCGATGGAATGAATGGCTATCGCCGTCACGGTCCACCAGCGTCAAAACGGTTTGTTTCTTCGGCTCTTTCTTGGCATAGGCGCGGTTCTTGGCCTTACCACCGATCACCGTTTCGTCGCTTTCAACGGTGCGCCCTTGTCCACCAATCGGGCCACGCTGGGCCGGAATCATTTGCTCACGGATGCGATGGCACATGAACCAGCTAGATTTGTAGGTAATCCCCAACATGCGGCTGATTTGAAGGGCGCTCATGCCCTTCTTGCTGGAGACAATTAGGTGCGTGGCGAAAAGCCATTTGTGCAGCGGGATATGGCTGCGCTCATAAAGCGTGCCGACGCGCACCGTGAACTTTTCCCGGCAATCGTTGCAGAAGTACCAGCCCGGACCCATGGACTTGCCGCCGAGGCGCTTCACCGTGTCGAGTTGGCCGCAATGAGGGCAAACCGGGCCGTCTGGCCAACGGGACGCCTCTAAGTATTCGCGGGCTTTATCTTCGTCAGTGAACGCCGGATTGGTCAGATCACACATTTGGCTGTCTCCGTAGGACAACCCTTATAAAGCACGGCCTTGCAGTTCAGTCAAGTATATAGTTGCCCGAACGTCGATCAGTTGAATTTCTGTTTAACGTCCTCGATGCCGCGGGCGAGCAGCGCTTCGGCCACTTTGCCCTTGGCGGCAACGGACAGAATCTTCTCGGCTGCGGCGATTGCAGCGTCTGTTGCCGCGGATCGCACGTCGGCAAGCGCCTGCGCCTCGGCCTGGGCGATTTTCGCTTCCGCCATCTTGGTGCGGCGGCCGACAAATTCTTCCACGCGCTGCTTGGCCTCGACGGCGAGGCGCTCGGCTTCGCTCTTGGCGCTGGCGATGATGGCTTCGGCTTCGCTCTCGGCGGCGCGGCCCTTGCGCTCGAATTCGGCGAGGAGAGCCTGCGCCTCCTGGCGCAGCCTCGACGCCTCGTCGAGCTCGGACTTGATGCGTCCCTGACGCTGATCGAGCGCACCGGTGAGTTTCCTGTGCACTCCCAGATAGCCAAGCAGGCCGAGGAAGCAGATAAAGCAGATGGCGACCCAAGCTTCGGGCGAAGGCATCGTGCGCTGGTCCTTTAAGGGTTGCCGACTTCGTCGAGCGCAGCAGTGACCTCGTGCGCCGCCGGCGCCTTGCCGATCAGTCGCTCGACGATCGCGGAAGCGCTGTCGCCGGCGATGGCGCCAACGTTGCTCATGGCTGCGCTGCGCGTTGCAGCGATCGATTTTTCGGCCGCCGCCAAGCGTTGGTGCAGTTCTGCCTCAAGCCGCTTGTTGGTCTCATCGGCCGCGGCCGCCTGCTGTTCGCGCATCGCGTTGGCGATGCCCTGCGCACGGCTGCGCGCGTCGGTCAGCGCTTTCTCGTAGGCGGCGTGCGCTGCGTCCGACCGCTCCTTGAGCTGCTGCGCAGCCGCAATATCGTCGCCGATACGCTTCGACCGAGCGGCCAGGATCGAACCGATGCGTGGCAGGGCAATCTTTGCCATCAGCACGTAGAGCAGCACGAAACTCAGCGTCAGCCAGAACAGCTGCGATGGAAAGTTCTCGGATTGGAACGGCGGGAACTCGTGCTTCCCCGCTGGCGCTTCGGTTGTGGCGGTCGGCGTGGCCATGGACGGCTGATTCTCAGAATTGATACAGCAGCAGGAGTGCGATCAGCAGCGAGAAGATGCCGAGCGCCTCCGTGATGGCGAACCCGAAGATCAGGTTGCCGAACTGGCCCTGCGCCGCCGACGGATTGCGCAGCGCGGCCGCCAGGTAATTGCCGAAGATCAGGCCGACGCCGACGCCCGCACCGCCCATGCCAATGCAGGCGATGCCGGCCCCGATCAATTTCGCGGCGTTTGCATCCATGAGAAAGCTCCTTTTTTAAGCCCCTCCTTACCTCCCCCGCGAGCGGGGGAGGGGAAGGGAGGGGGGCCGTCAGTGGCCCGGGTGTATCGCATCGTTGAGATAGATGCAGGTGAGAATGGCGAACACGTAGGCTTGCAGGCACGCCACCAAAAGCTCGAGTGCGCACAGCATGACCACCATGATAAACGGCAGTACCGCACCGAACCAACCGAGTATGCCGGCACCGGCCAGCATGATGATGAATCCGGCGAAAACCTGCAGCGTAATGTGGCCGGCCAGCATATTGGCGAACAGACGGACGCTGTGCGACACCGGCCGCGACACGAACGACAGCACTTCGATCGGCACGATCAGCGGTAAAAAGACCCACGGCACTCCGGACGGCACGAACAATTTCAGGAAGCGCAAGCCGTTCTTCCAGAAGCCGTAGATGACGACGACGAGGAACACGAGGATCGCCAACGTCGCCGTGACGATGAGCTGGCTGGTCACCGTGAAGGAATAGGGGATAAGGCCGATCAGGTTGGCGACCAGCACGAACATGAACAGCGTGAATACGAAGGGCAGGAATTTCATGCCCGCTTCGCCGGTCGAACTGCGCAGCGTCGTGGCGACGAATTCGTAGGACACTTCCGCGACCGCCTGCAGCCGGCCTGGAATGATCGCGCGCCGCACGGTCGCGCCGATTAGCAGCAGCGACAGCAGCCCGACGATGAGCAGCATGTAGGCGGCCGAATTGGTGAACGCGATCTGGTGACCGCCCAGGTTCAGCAACGGCAGCAAATTTTTGATCTGAAATTGCTCGATCGGATCGAGATGCATGGTCCTATCGCCGTCGCCTGGCAGGAGAGCCTAGTTGTTAGAGTTCACCGAGCGCACCACATTGAGCACGCCGGCCGCAAAGCCGAGCATTCCTAATACAATGAGCCCCCAGGGCGAACTCTTGAGCCAGTGGTCGATGAGCAAGCCGAGGCCGGCACCGACCACCACGCCTGCAACGAGTTCGCTTGAGAGCCGGAAGCCCTTGGCGTAGCCGGATGCAGTCGTCGCCCTATCCCCAACCGGACCATCGGAAGGCCGCGTCGCCCGATCGCGCGCCAGTCTTTCGCCGAGCCGCTGGAGTCTCGCAGAGAGAGCGGCCTCATCGGTATTTGCTTTGCCGCCCTCGCCGTTGTCGCGCGCGCCGTCGCTCATGCTTCCGACACCCGCGGTTCTGCGGCGATTGCGGCATCGCAGCCCGCTGAAACCGCGCGGACCATACTGAGGCGATTCAGGCGAGTCAAGAAACGCCAATCCCGGCCTAACCGATTGATTCCAAAGCTCATATGATCATTCTCCAACAGCCTGGGGACAGCGTCCGGGGGCGCATTTTCGACGCTGAGGGTATTCTGTCGGTCTCTCACGGCAGCTCCTGTTGATATATTGATAGTCACGCATGAACGCGCCGGTCTCGCGGCCCGTTCCGGTACCCGTCTCGTCCAGGAGGTGATTATGATTTGGAAGGCATCGGCTGCCGTCGCCATAGCCGTCTCGGTCCTGACCATGTCCGCCGCTATCGGCGAGTCGAGGTCGCCGCCGCTGGGCGAGGCCCGCTATAGCTTCCAAAAGGTGCCGGACGGCTTTCTGCGGCTCGATACCCGAACCGGCGAGGTCGCGCTGTGCGGCAGCCAGCCAGTGGGTTGGGCGTGCGTGACTGCGCCCGAGGATCGCGCCGTTCTTGAAAATGAGATCGCCCGGCTGCACCGCGATAATGCTGCGCTGAAGCAGGAGCTGCTGGCGCATGGCTTGACGCTGCCGCCAGGCACGCGGCCCGAGCCGCCCGCGGGCAATGACGAGCCGCAAGTCGTGATTCGGCTGCCCGACAGCGCCGATGTCGACCGGATGGTGACTTTGGCCGGGAAAATGTGGCGCCAGTTCCTCGATGCGATCGTCGATGCGCAGAACCAGATGATGCACAAGAGCTGAGCCGCGCCCGTGCCTGGATCAGACGCCACGGCGAGCCATTTGTCCTCCGTTCGCGTAACCCATGCGGAGACGATCGCAAGTGCGGTTCTGACGCTGCACACCACGGGCGAAGGCTTCTTCGACATCACGCGCGAGGCGGCACGTTTTATCGACAGCGCCCGGGCGGCGGACGGCATTCTATTGCTGTTTCTGCGGCACACATCGGCGTCCCTGGTGATCCAGGAGAATGCCGATCCGGACGTGCAGATCGATCTGGTGACGGCCTTCCGGCGGGCGGCGCCGGAGAGCGCCGGCTGGGTGCACGATACGGAGGGGCCCGATGACATGCCGGCCCACATCAAGAGTATGCTCAACGGCGTCTGCCTGAATGTGCCGGTGAACGACGGCCGCCTCGGCCTCGGCACCTGGCAGGGCATCTATGTCGCCGAACATCGCCGGGCGCCGCACCGGCGCGAAGTCGTGCTGCAATTTCTGGGTTCATGCCGGCAGGACTAGAGCGCTTCCCGATTACACTGAATCGGGAAGCGCTCTAGTTTTATAGATTTGGTCGCATTTTCTTCGGAAAACCGGTGGCCACTTTTCCGGAAAATGCTCTAAACGTCTCCGGTCACGAATCTGATTAACATGGACCTGATCAAGCGGTGGCCGCTAATATGCTGCAAGCGGAGCACTGACCTAGGGAAGACTTGCCGGACAATGTCGGTGAGCGAAACGCAACTTCATCGCCTGGTGATCGCCGACGATCATCCGCTGTTCCGTGGCGCGTTGCGTGAAGCGGTGTCTGGCGTGCTCGGCCGCGCCGAGATCGGCGAGGCTGCCACCTTCGAGGAGGTCACCGATCTGTTGGAGCGCGGCGGCGGTGAGGTCGATCTCATCCTGCTCGATCTGCGCATGCCCGGCGTGCGGGGCTTTTCCGGCCTGATGTATCTGCGCGCCCAATATCCGAGCGTGCCGGTCGTCGTTGTGTCCGCCAACGACGATCCCGCTGTGATCCGGCGCTGCATGGAATTCGGCGCCTCGGGTTTCTTCCCGAAAACGCTCGGCGCCGATGCCTTGCGCGCGGCGCTAACGCGCGTCCTGCAGGGCGAATTGTGGACTCCACCCGATGTCGATTTCGCGCGCGATGCAGATGCGGAGAGCGCGGCGATGATCGCGCGGCTTGCATCGCTCACGCCGCAGCAGGTGCGCGTTTTGATGATGCTGTCGGGCGGATTATTGAACAAGCAGATCGCTTATCAGCTTGGTGTGTCGGAGGCGACCGTGAAGGCGCACGTCTCCGCGATTCTGCAGAAGCTCGGCGTCGACAGCCGTACACAGGCGGTGATCGCCGCCGGCCGTATCGAGACCGGCCAATGGCCACACACGCCGTCGCGTCCGGAGTGATGCACATGAAGGCAATAAGGATTGGATGAGCGGCCCCGCTGACCTCGGAGCGCTATGTCATGATGCGGGACCGCTCAACCGTGTCAAACCATCGCCTGACGCGTTCAACAGTAAGCGATGATCATTGCCGGTGTGCTAAGGACCGCTTCCGTAGCATCGCGAACGTAATACTACGTGGTGACCGCTATTACGCGGCAAGCTCGCGCATGATGCGGTAGAGCCGCGCCTGGCCTTCGAAACCGATTCCGGGACGATCAGATAAATTGAGATAGCCGTCGGTGAGTTTGGCATCATCCGCGAAACCGCCGAAATCGCCAAAAACGCCCGGATAGGATTCGGCGCCGCCGAGGCCGAAGCCGGCCGCGATCGCGATCGACATTTGATTGCCGCCATGCGGGAACAACAAGCTGCGCGGCCATTGGTGTCCGGCCAGCATGTCGAGCGTGCGCGCATATTGGACGATGCCGTAGGCTTGCGGCGGATCGACCTGGATGACGTCCTTGCGTGCGGCCTTGAGACCGCCGAAACGCACCAGGTTCTCGACGTCCTGGGTGGAAAACAGATTTTCGCCGGTCGACAGCGGCGCGTCATAAAGCCCGGCGATCTCGGCAAGAAGCGCATAGTCGAGCGGGTCGCAAGGCTCCTCGAACCAGCGCAGCCCAAACGGCTCAAGCCCGCGCGCATACGCCAGGGCCTCGTCGCGGCCGAATTTTGAATTGGCGTCGACGGCAAGCTGTCCGCCGCGCGGCAGGATGGATTTGACGGCGTCAACGCGGGCAAGATCGTCAGCGAGCGCCATGCCGCCGACCTTCATCTTCACCATGGTGTAGCCGGCATCGAGATGGGCGCGCATCTCGTCCTGCAAGTCCTTGGTCGTCTTGCCGGGCGCATACCAGCCGCCACCGACATAGCAAAACACCTTCTCGGCGACCTTGCCGTTGTTGTACCGCTCTGCGAGCAGACGGTGCAGCGGCTTCTCGGCGATCTTGGCGACCGCGTCCCAGATCGCGACCTCGATGGTGCCGATGCCGACCGAACGCTCGCTGTGGCCGCCGGATTTTTCGTTCTGCATCATTACGGCGAGGATCTTTTCCGGGGAGAGATTATCCGCGGTTTCATCGAGCAGCGATTGGGGATCGGCTTTAAGGATGCGCGGAATGAAGCGCGCCCGCATCTGCGCACCGCAAGCGTAACGCCCGGTGGAATTGAAGGCGAAGCCCACGACCGGCTTGCCGTCGCGCACAACGTCGGTCATCACCGCGACTACCGACGTGGTCATTTCCGAGAAGTTGAAGCTCGAATTGGCGAGCGAGGAATTCAGCGGGATCGCGGTTT
Organism: Xanthobacteraceae bacterium; assembly: GCA_036511795.1. Taxonomy (GTDB): domain Bacteria; phylum Pseudomonadota; class Alphaproteobacteria; order Rhizobiales; family Xanthobacteraceae; genus BOG-931. Next base: position 32,686 of record DATCBO010000049.1, on the reverse strand, counting down.
CGCGGATGTCGACGATGCGCAACGGGCTGTCCTCCCTCGGATCGTTCTTGCTATCATGAGCGTGCGCGGCGATGCAGAAAATCGTCCGTGGCGGGTAGGGGGAGGGGCACCATGTCCGATCCGGCTCATCGCGCGCGGCGTCGCTATCGTCGAACCGATCGGTGACCGGGACTACGGCATGCGCGATTTCGCCGTGACCGATCCGGACGGCCACCGACTCGTGTTTGGCCAAGAAATTTCCGAAGGACTCTCCGAACAATGACCATCAAGGAAACCATCATGCCTTCAAAGAAAGTGACGCGTGACGATCTCCGCCAAGCCGCGGAGAAATACAAGAATTGGGGCAAGTGGGGCGCGGACGACGAGATCGGCACGCTCAACTACACGAGCGCGGACGACATCGTCGCCGCGGCGCGGCTCGTGAAAAAGGGCAAGGTGATCTCGCTCGCGCTCAACTTCGACAATAACGGCCCGCAGGGCGGCAAGACCAATTATCCGGTGCTCGGGCGCATCAATCCGCTGCACACCATGCTGCGCACCGGCACCGACGCCTATTCGGGCGTGCTCGACAAGCGCGGTATCCGCGCCGCCGACGACATGGTGGTGATCCCGCTGCAGTGCGGCACGCAATGGGACGGGCTCGGTCACGTGTTCTACGAGGACAACATGTGGAACGGCTACGATTGCCGCGAAGTGTCGTCGTTCGGCGCGGCGAAATGCGGAATCGAGAAGACCAAGGCCAAGATGGTGGGCCGCGGCGTATTTTTGGACGTGGCGCGCGCGCTCGGCAAGGACTGCCTCGACGACGGCTACGGTATCACCTGCGACGACCTCGATATGACGGCGAAGAAGCAGAACGTCGAGTTCAAGCGCGGCGATTACATCATCGTGCGCACCGGCCAGATGGAACGCTGCCTCGAGGCCGGGAGCTGGGATGGTTATCCAGGCGGCGACGCGCCGGGCTTTGCGTTCGAGACGCTGGAATTCGTCGCCAAGACCGAACTCGCGGCGCTCGCCTCCGACACCTGGGGCTGCGAAGTGCGGCCGAACAACACCGAGGGCGGCATCAACCAGCCCTGGCATTGGATCACCATCCCGATCATGGGCATGACCATGGGCGAGATTTTTTATCTGAAAGACCTCGCCGAGGACTGCGCCGCCGACAGCGTGTACGAATTCATGTTCGTGGCGCCGGCCATACCCATCACCGGCGCGGTCGGCTCGCCGACCAATCCGTTGGCGATCAAGTAACGAGGGACGCCGCTCCGGACGGGCAAAGCTAGCTCCGGGATCGTGTGACGCACGCATATTGGGACGGCGGGGCTCGCCCCGGCCGTGCACGTCTCTGCTTGTCCACCCCCCTGAAAGGAGTGGTGCCGCCGCCGCCCGCAAGCCGCGCCAGCCGGAGCTTTTCGCGACGTCGCGCGAGTCTCGCGGCGGCCGTGTCGCGGGTAATGACCTCCGCAGCTCTTCGGTTTTAAGGCCGGTTTTGACTGTGCCGCGGATCACAGACGCCATCGCGCGTGTCCGCTAGCTTTTGCATGAAAGCCGCGAAGCGTCGCGCTTTCGCTCGACGGCGCTTTTGTTCAATTTTTATTCGAGGAGGTCCAGATGTCCATGCCAGCGGTCCGTTTAAGCGCCGCGCCGAAATTCGCGCAGAGTCGGCTGATAGCCGCGGCGTCGCTGAAAGTCATGGTTCTGGAGTGGCTAAGACGACGTCGCAGCCGCACGGAACTGGCAAATATGACCGACCGCGACCGTCGTGATCTTGGCTACTCGCGCTGCGATGTGGACGCGGAAACCGGCAAACCGTTCTGGATTCCATAGGGCGTCTGGGCGCTGCGAAACCGGCCTTGCCGAAACCTGCAACATCCAATCGGGGCACCACAATGCACGATTATTTGTTTTATCTGGCGCTGACGAGCGGCATTTTTGCCGGTGCGGTCGTCTCGGGATTCGCCGGCTTCGCATTTTCCGCCGTCGCCGGAGTCATTCTGATGCATCTGCTGGCGCCTGATGAGGCGGTGCCGTTGATGATGGCGTGCAGCATTGCGGTTCAGCTCATCGGAATGGTAACGCTGCGCAGTTGCATGAATTGGCGCTCGAGCCTGCCTTTTCTGGCCGGAGGGGCTGCGGGCATCCCGCCCGCGGTGTATTTGCTGCATCACATGGATACCTGGACGCTGCGCATCGGCTTTGGTGTGTTCATCGCCGCCTATGCCTGCTACATGCTCGTTTGCCCGACATTTTCGTTTTTTCAGAAAAGGCGGCCTGCGGGCGCCGCCGCCGCGGTTGGGTTTGCCGGCGGGCTGATCGGCGGGCTTACGGCGATGCCTGGCGCGGCGCCGACCATCTGGTGCAACCTGTGCGGTATGCCCAAGGACGAACAGCGCGGTGTCGTCCAGCCTTACATTATGATCATGCAATGTATCGCCGTCGTTCTGCTCCTTGGCAGCGGCGGCTTCAGTCGCGCGACGCTGCTCAACACGATGGCGGGTCTGCCGGCGCTCGTGGCCGGCACCGCGATCGGCATCTATTTGTTCCGTAGAGCAAGTCCGGGCTCGTACCGGCGCGTGGTGTTGTCGATCTTGTTTGCAGGCGGAATCGGGCTCGTACTGTGAACCGACTGGAGGGTTGCCCGCCGCGCGTTCGCTGACCCGCCGGTCAGCTCACCTTTTCTCGTCGCACCGGCCGGCCCTCGAGCCCGGCGTCGCGAGCATCTTGATGTGGACCTCCGGGCCGCATCGTAAAAGACGATTCCACGCTGGTGTAATCGTGATAGCCGAGCCGGGCGAGCGGGCGGATCTTCAGCACATCGAGCTTGCCATCCGCGGTGAGCGCATCGTCGCGGATGTGCACGCCGATGACGCGGCCGATCACCACATGATGCACCTGATCGTGCACGCGCGCCGGCAGCGCTACCGCGCAGTGAAACTTGCATTCGAGGTGCACCGGCGACGCTTTTACGCACGGCGGGCGAACCAGCCGTGACGGGATCATTTCCAGCCCCGCGAGCTTGGCCTCGTCGACGTCCGGCGGCACGAACTGCGAGGTGATATTGACCGCCTCGCGCAATTCATAGGTTGCCATATTGACCACGAACTCACCGGTATCGGCGGCGTTCTTGGCGCTGTCCTTGCGGCGGCCGGACTGGGGAAACGAACTCGCCGAGAACATCACGTAGGGCGGATCGTAGGCGAGATTGTTGAACTGGCTGTAGGGCGCGAGATTGAAGACGCCGTCGTGGCTGACAGTCGAAATCCAACCGATCGGCCGCGGCACGACAATCGACTTGTACGGATTGAACGGCAGCCCGTGGTCGTCTTTGTCGGGTTCGTAGAACATCGCTGTCGCTCCCTTGTGGCGGCTCGGTTTCCTTGCATCACCCCGAGCTTACAATAGTTTTCGCTCCGGCCAACTCGCGGCTGGCCCATTCACTTATGTGTCCGGCGGCGCGACCTGGATGCCGCGCCAGGAGGCGCGGTCGATCGCGCGCTGCACGAGGCCCGAGGCCTTGGCGTCTTCGACGAAGCCGCTCAGACAGGCGAGGCGGGCGGCGTGGCCTTTCGCGACCGCCATGCCGATGGGATTGAAGCCGTAGCGTCCGCCAAACAGCCGTGAGCCCGGCAGACGCTCCACGTAGTGGCGCAGCACCTCATGCAGCGAAGCAAACAGATCGGCGCCGCCGCCGTGGAAGATCGCGAACGTCGCGGCGGGCGTGTCGGCGTAGACCAGCGTGGCGTGTTTGATGATCTTGGCGAGCGCAATGGTCGAGGCATGATGGCGCACGGCGGCGATCCGCACGCCCGGCCGATCCGCGTCCGATAGGGTTTGATACGGCGAGCCGGCCGGCGCCAAGAGCGTGTAGTCCGCTTCGACAAGCGGCGCCGTGTAATCAAGCTTGGTGGCGCGCTCCGCTTCGATGCCGATGATGCCGGCGTCGCAGCGGCCCGCCACGATGCTATCAAGCGCATCGGCCGGATTTGGATGTTCGACCGGCACGCCTTGAACGCCGATGCGTTCACCGAGCGCCGCGACCAGATCGATCGGCCAGCCGCTCAGCGCCCGCGTGACCGGGTCCTTGTGATATTGCGGCACGTAGAGCGCCACGCGAATGCGGCCGGCGTGCAAAATGTCGGTGATGCGTGGATCGGCTGACGGCTGTATCTCGCTCATGGCGCTGCGCTTAAGCCTTCGCCGCGATGGCGACGGCGTCCAGGTGGTCGTTGAGGATGCGCGGCAGTGCCGACACTGGCTCGCGTCCGAAGCCGCAATAGGCGCCAAGGCCGAACTCGGGCAGATATTTGCGCGCGGTTGCGATTCTCTCCTTGAACCGCGTCATATTGTGAATGGCTCCGAGATAGACGCGCGCGCCTTGTGGATCGAGCTCGCGCAGCGGCGCGAAGAACGCATCGTCGCTGCGGTCGAGCACTGGGATGTGAATCCAGTCGACCGCGCGGCCCGATGCAGCGACGAACGCGTTGGCGAGCTTCACGGTCTGGCTGAGATCGTTCGGCTGAAAGCGCGGCCAGCCGCCGAGCGTGCCGAAGCAGAAGTGATAGCCGAGCGCGACATCGCGCGGGATGTGCGGCGACAGATGGCGCACCTCATCGAGATTGCGCTCGATGGCGCCGGCGAGCGGGAAGCCCGGAATTGCGCCGTAACTGTCCTGAACCTCGGTCGAACAGTCCCATTGGATCGCCAGATCCTTGGCCGGAATCTTATCGACGATCGTGGCGATCTCCGCCCGCGTCGCCGCCGCATAGCCCGGCCTGATCCGATCGAGATCGTCGCGGTTCGGAAAGATGCGCGGCGGCAGGACGCTGTTCACCATCGGGATCGAAACCTGGAAACGCAGGTGCGCCGGCAGGATGCCCTTCTCTTTCAGGGTGTTGAAAACGAAATACGAGTTGACGGCATCGCGCGCGAAACCGAGCCGCCAGCCGGGATCGCCAAAGCGCACTTCTTTCACGCCGTCCCTGACCTTGAACCACCAAGCATCGGCGGCGTTGCGCGGATGCTGGCGCTCGACGCCGTTGTGGTCAGGCGCCGGATGCTGCACGACCTCAAGCTCCGGATGTCCGGCGAGCACCTGATAGTGCACGCGGCTGATCCAATGGCGCCGCGGACCGACCTCGCCATCCGGCATGGCGGACAGATAGCGGCCGAGCGGCACGCCAAATGACTGAAAGACCTGCTCCGGCGTGTCGAGCGGAATGCTGCCCACCAGGAGGAGTTCGTTGCCGCTCACCATGCGCTCCATCGCTTGTCAGTCCTCGCCGCCAGTATACAGTGCGCATGGACGCGCGAAACAAAGGCGAAAAGCGGCACCCCGGAAGGTTCTGCGCAGGCCATCCGCCGCGAGCAGGATGAATGGCGCGCCATCGGCAAGGAGCTCGGCGTCGAGCCGCAATGACGATGCATCACGCGTTCGATCGACGCTGCGGCCGCCGCGCCGCGGAGATAAGGACGATTCGTGACACCGAAATTTGAGCGGACAATCTTCATCGCCGCATGGCTTGCCGCGCTCGCGTTTGCGCTCACCGGCAATGCCACAGCGCAGACCTTCAGCGGCAAGACCATTATCGAGATCATCAATTATCCGGCGGGAGGGCCGACCGACATTGAAGGCCGCATCGTCGCCAAGCATCTGCCCGATCATCTTCCTGGCCATCCCGGCGTGATCGTCAAGAACATGGGCGGCGCGGCTGGGCTGATCGGCGCCAACGCGCTCGGCGAAGCGGCGCCGAACGCTGAGACCTTCGGCTTTTTCACCATGGAGACGGCGACCCAGATTCTGGGCAATCCCGCGATCCACACGCCGCTCACCGACTTCGTGCTCGTTGCCGGCGTGGAGAGCCCGCTGGTCGCCTACATGCGGCGCGACACGCCGCCCGGCGTCAACGTGCCGGCCGACCTGATGAAGACCAAGGACTTCAAGGCGCTGACGCTCAACGCCCAGAACTCCAACACGCTGAACCTGACGCTGGCGCTTGACCTCTTGGGCGTCAGCTACGTGCCGGTGCCCGCCTATGTGGGGCTCAAGGAGGTGGAGACGGCAATTCTGCAGAACACCGGACAAATGGCCAACACGTCGCTGTCCGGATGGATCGGCTCGGCCGAGCCGGCGCTGGGCAAGCTCGTGATCCCGGTCTGGCAGCTGACCGCGCGCGGCGCGAACGGCGGTTATCCGCGCAGCGCCAATCTGCCGAATCTGCAAACCTTCGAGGAGTTTTACGCCAGCGTGAAGGGCAAGCCGCCTTCGGCCGATGACATCCGCTATCGCGCGCTACGCACCATGATCGATCCGCAGCTTGCGATGTTCCGCATGGCTTTGCTGCCGCCAAAGACGCCGGCCAGCACGGTCGCCATGCGAAAGGCGTTCCAGGAAATGTGGGCCGACCGCGCTTTCCTCGCCGACTATGCCCGCGTCATGAAGACCGAGCCGGTTCTCATATCCGGCGCCGAAGGCCAGATATTGCTTGCCGAGATCGGCGCAGTGCCAAAGCCGATCAAGGATTTCCTGGTCGACTACAGCACCCGCATGACGTCCAAATAGGCGGAGGCGTTACGCTTTCGGCGCGTATCTTATTCCCGTGACGGCCGCGATGCCGGCAAGCGCCGTAATCACCGCGGCAAATGTCACGTGCGCGGCAGCAGGCGAGGTGAGCGCCGACAACACCCCGATGCCGATGACCGGCACTGAATTGCCGGCGAACAGTGCGATCAGATAGGTGGAGACGATTTCGCTGCGCCGGTCGGCCGGAGCGATGCGGTTGATCACCTCCAGGCTGCCGCGATAACCGAGGCCGCCGGCGACGCCACCGACCGCCGCGGCGACCAGCAGTATCGGCAGCGACTTGAAGATTTCAGCGCCGACCAGGAGCCACACACTCGGCAACAGCAGCGCCAACGCGCCAAACATGGTCGCCTGACTGCCGAGCCTTCCGGTCGACAGGACCGTGATTGCCGCGATGCCGAACAGCGCGCAGACGATGCCGCCCGCCACAATGGGCGCGTGCAAATGCAGGCTGTCGCCCAGCACGTTGGGGATCAGCGCGGAATAGAAGCCGATCAGCGAGAACGTGCAGAAGCCGGCAACCGCCGGCGCAATGAATGGCAGCCGGATATTCGGCGGCACGCCGAGCCGCGGTCTTAGCGCCACGTCGCGCCAGCCCTTTGGCTTCGTCACCGTTTCGGGCGGGACAAGGATCGCGGCGCCGACAGCAACCAGCACCGCGAGATACACGTAGTAAGGCAGTCGCAGCGGTGACGGCGCAAGTTGCGCCAACAGTCCGCTCAACAGCGGCCCCGCCGCATTGCCAAAGAAATTCGCCGCCGCCGCGATTCTTGCCGCAGCGTCCCGCTTGGAGGCGGCGGAGAGTTCGACGATCCAGGCCGTCGCCGTGCCTGACACAAGGCCTGTGGCGAAGCCGCTCAACGCTCGTCCCGCGAATAGCCAGGGCGTGCCCGAGGCGGCGGCGAACACGATCGCGCTGAGGATGGCAATGCCGATTGCCGGCACGCTCACCTTGCGACGGCCAATCTGGTCGGACAATCGGCCGAAGAACAACAGCGCCGTGAGATTCCCCAGCACGTATACCGCGTAGATGAGCGTGAGCATCACGCCGGAGAAGCCAAACGCTTGCCTGTAAAGCGGATAAAGCGGCGTCGGCAAAATGGCGCCGAGGAACACAACCCCAAGCTCGGCGGCGACGATCCACAGCGCCGGCGAGCGGCCGCTGCCGCTTGGGTGCAGTCCGGCAGACATCGCTAGAACGTCATCCAATCGCCGGATTGCTCGAATGCCTGTGCGGCGCGGTAGATAGTGGCCTCGTCGTAATGGCGACCGACCAGCATCATGCCGATCGGGCGACCGTCCTCCATCCCGCACGGCACACTGATCGCCGGGTGGCCGGTGATGTTAATCGGACAGGTGTTGCGCGGCGCCTCCCAACTGCGCCGTGTGATTTCCTGCGGCGACGCGTCCTTCTTCGGAATCGGCGGCGCCTTCATCGGGGCCGTCGGCAGCAACAGAAGGTCGTGCGCGGCGAGTGCTGCATCGTACGCGGCGCGCAGCCGCCGACGGATATTTTGCGCCTTGCCGTAATAGCGGCCGCCATAACGGCCGACGGTGTATTTGCTGAAGATCGAAGCGATCTTGATGGTGTCGGCGAAATCGTCGGCGCGGTCGCGCCAGCCCATCGTCTTGTCCATGAGGCTGGTGAGGTACAGTCCCTCGTGGTTGATGCCGGCGCCGTTCATCTCCAGCAACGTTACACACGCGGCATCGCCCCGAATCGCCGCCCAGATCGCCACGCCTTGGGTCTGCGCCGGCAGCGAAATGTCGTCGACGACCGCGCCGAGACTGGCGAAGCGTCTGCCGGCCTCGCGCACACGCTCATCGACATCCGGCTCTGAGTTGGGGTGGCCGAAGCCTTCTTTGACGACGCCGATACGCAGACCTTTCACGCCGCCCTCAAGGCTCTCGGTGTAACGGCCGGCGGCGACGCCGCGCTGGCGCGAGTCGATGCCGTCAGGCCCGGCGATGACTTCCAGCAGCAAGGCGTTGTCGCGCACGGTCTTGGTCATGGGGCCGCAAGTATCGATGGTCATCTCCAGCGGCGCGATACCCGTGTAGGGCACGAGGCCGAAGGTCGGCTTCAGCCCGACGATGCCGCAAAAACTCGCTGGGATGCGGATCGAGCCGGCCTGGTCGCCGCCGATCGCCATGTCGACGTCGCCGGCGGCAACAAGCGCGCCGCTGCCCGACGATGAGCCGCCGGTGGTGTAGCCCGGCTTGCGCGGATTCTGCACCGGCCCGGTCGATGAGGTGTGGCTGCCACCGGACACGCAGTAATATTCGCACACCGCCTTGCCGGCGATCTCGCCTCCGGCGTCGAGGATCCGCTCGACGATGGTGGCGTCCACGTCCGGCACGTAACCTTCGAGAATGTCGGCGCCGATCATCATCGGCACACCGGCGAGACAGACATTATCCTTGAGCGCGACACGCCGCCCGGCGAGCTTGCCGCCCGGTTTGCCCTTGATCGATGTTTTCACATACCAGGCGCCGTGGCGGTTCTCGTCGCCCTGCGGACGGTGAAACGACCGCTGCGGATATTTCACGGGCGGCAGTTCGTCAGGCATGGCATCGATCGCCGCATAAGCCTGCGACAGCGGCCCGACGATCTCCTCGACCGCGCGCAGATAGGCGTCGCTCGGATGCATGCCGAGCGACTGAGCCGCCTGCCGCAGGTCCGCAATGCTCGGTTTTTCAAACATCGGTTCCTCATGAGTCATTCGGGGCGCCGCCAAAAGCGGCGAGCCCGGAATCCATAATCGCTGCAAGGGAGGTTCGTGGATTACGTGCCAGTATTCAACCGATTGTGAGCATGGAATCCGGGCTCCTCGGGGAGCCTGTCATCGGGCCGGCCACTTCGGGCCGGACCCTTTGGCTCGGCCCCGGAATGACACGGAGCAAGGTTGCGCTTTGCCCCCTATCGACTACCTATATGGATATTCCATCATTCTGACACGGCAGCACAATCATGAGCACCGCGACGGATACCAAGCAATATCCCGTGACCCACACCGAGGCGGAGTGGCGCAAGATCCTCACGCCCGAGCAATTTCACATCATGCGCGAGCACGGCACCGAACGGGCCGGCAGCTGCGCGCTCAATTACGAGAAACGAGCCGGCACGTTCTTCTGCGCCGGCTGCGAGCAAGAACTGTTCGCCTCGAAGAAGAAATTCGAGAGCGGCACCGGCTGGCCGAGTTTCAATGATCCGGAGCCGGGCGCGGTCGAGAGCACCACTGACCGGAACTATGGCATGGTCCGCACCGAGGTGCATTGCAGCCGCTGCGGCAGCCATCTCGGCCACGTGTTCGAGGACGGGCCGCCGCCGACCCACCTGCGCTACTGCATCAACGGCGTGGCGATGAATTTCAAGCCGGAGTGACGCAAGCGCGCGCTCTACGCAGGCGAACGGACCAGCACCTCGGCCCCGCTTGGCGTATTGCGTACAATCGCCGATACGATAACGTTGCCGGGTTCGGCCTCGGCAATGCCGACCTGCAGCGCGTAGACGCCGTTCTCGACCAGTTCGGTTTGTGATGCGGCGCACAGGTGCGGTGGCTCGTCGAGCGACAGGCCGATGCTGTGGCCTACTCTGCCGTTCAGCACGGGATGAAGGGAATACGGCCCCAACGCCTCGGCCGCCGTAGCGAAAAGGTCGCCGGCGCGGGCACCCGGCTTCACAGCAGCGATGACGGCATCGAGTGCGCCCGCGGCGTGGCGTAGTGCCGCTGACGGTCTTTGCTCTACGGTGACGAACAGGTCAGCCCAGTAGCCGGCAAGCTTGACGGCCAGATAGCCGACCAGCGACCCGGCGATTTTCTCGAACCGGCCGGCGTAGGGAATGAGCCTGCGACCGCCGTCGAGGCTGATCAGCGTGCGCACATCTTGCGCGGCGAGCGAACGGGCGAGACGTTCGGCGTCGAGTGCGGCGGTCTCCGGCTCGCCGTTGTTGCGCCAACTTTCGACAAATCTGTCCGCCGCGGTTTCAACCAGCTGGCATGACGCGCGCATCATCGTCAGTTCGCGCGGCCGCTTGCGCTGCGGCGGAATAGCCAGAATGTCGTCGGCGCGGCGTAGCGTGAAATGTTCGCCCAGGCTGTGGCGTACCGCCTGTTGCAGAACCGGCGCCATCAGATCGAAGCCGAGCGTGCCGAGTTCGACCGGTCGATCGAGCTTCAACTGCTCGAACCAGGGATCGAACGCCTTTGTCCATTCGGGTCCCATGCCGGAGCGCACGTCGGCAATCCAGGTCAGCCCGCGCATCGCCGGCAGATCGCGCGTGCTCATGGCGCATAAGAGCCGCGGATCGCCGCTGCGCGGCAACAGCGCCATGCCCCAGCGCACGCGCGGAATGAAGTTGCTCAGATAGGCCAGCGCACCGTGGTCGCGCACATCGCCGTAGACCAGAACGGCCGGCCAGGAATTGCGCTCGATTGCGGCGTGCACGTCGCCGAGGCGCAATTCGAATTCGTCCGACGGCAGGCGATCCTGTGCCCAGGTGTATGAGCCGATCGTCACGGAAGGCTGCATGGTGCGCATGTCGGCGTCTCAGACCGGGATCACATCGAGTTGCGCCAACTGCGCCGACAGGGCGCGACAGCCTTGATCGGTCACCACCACCGGCTCGCCGCACATCAGATAACCGCTTTCCGGAATGTATTGGTTGGGATGCATGACGAACACCATGCCGTTCTCCAGCACCCGTTCGTTGCTGTCGACGATATCGCCGGGGCGGTCCGAGGTGATGCCGAGCCCGTGACCGCGCACGCGCATATAGGGCGGCCGGCAATAATCGCCGTAGCCGGCCTCAGTGATGACGCCGTTGATGGCGCGCGTCACCTCGGCGACCGTCGTACCGGCGCGGCCAGCCTCCAGGCCTGCGCGCATTGCGTCCTGCAGGATCGCGTATTTGTCGCGCACGACGGGGCGCGGCTCGCCGATCGCGGTGGTGCGGCAAATCTGGGCGAACTGGCCCCGATAGCACGGTGTGATCTCGGAAAGGATGATGTCGCCGACGTCGAGAATGCGCTCGCCCGCGGCGCGCACCGCGAGATTATGTTGCGAGGCGCTCATCAGCAGAAAGTTATCCTCGGCGCCGAGTTTTTTGCTGAAGCAATATAGCTCGGCTGCGAGTTCATATTCGCGCATGCCGGGTCGCGCGCATTCGAGCAAGTGCTCGTAGCCGCGCTCAGCGATCCAGGTGGCGTGCTCCGCGGCTTTCAGCTCCTCTGCGGTGCGAATGCGCGCCAGATCGCGCGCCAGTTCGTCCGCCGCTTGCGGCAGAACGCCCAGCGCCGCCTCGATGCGGGCCACAACGCCGGAGCCGAGCAAGGACAGCCCAACCGACAGGCTGCGCGGCACGGCGATGTGATAGTCCGCGACGGCGCTTGCAAGCTCAGCCGCGAGGTCGTCGGTCGCAACCGTATGGTCGGTCCATGACAGCGAGGCCGCGCGCTCGGCGTCCCAGGCCGGTGTCACGATCAGCGTCGAGCGGCCATCGCGATCGACCACCACGGCGCTCTCGCCCATTGGGCGGACGCCCGAGAGCACGTAGACGGCGTTCGACTCCAGAAAATTGTTGAGTCCGTTGCTGGCGGCAATCAGGCCGTCGCGGCTGTTGTTGGCCAGATACTTTGCGGCGGCCGACAAGCGGACATTTTTCTTCGCAACGACACGCTGGTCCATACCCATGTCCATGTCCGTGCCCATACCCATGCCTTGCCTAATGCGCCGCTGCCGAAAAATCCTGCATCACTGCCGAGCGCACAACGCGCGCCTTGCGGGTGGTCGGCGGCGTGTTGCGGCTGCGGCCGACGAAGCGGGGCACGCCGGCACTGATTACCCCGCCGATCGCCGCGATGTCGCCGTGCTTGATGGCGGCGAGCGCCGTGGCCTGCGTGCCGCCATCCGGCGCGTCAAGCAGCACGATGTCGGCGGCGTTTCCCGCAGCAAGCAGTCCGGAATCGAGTCCATAGACCCGCGCATTGCTTCCCGTCGCGGCGCAGATGAAGTGTTCCGGGGGCATGTCGGTGAGGCTTGCACAATGCGCGATCGTGTACAGCATGCCGAGCGGCATGATGCCCGAGCCGGTCGGCGTATCGGTACCGATGATGAAGCGGTCGAAGGCGCCGTGCCGTTCGGCGAGGCGGGCGCACAATAGCGTCGTGCGCAGATTGCCCGCGGTGCAAACCTGCAGCGCAATGTCGCTCTCCTTGATCACGCGCTCGAAATCGCGATCGGGCATCGCGGTTGGGCCGCCGTTGATGTGAAACGACACGTGCGGCTGCATCGCCAGCAGATGGTCGCCGGTGATCGCGCCCGAACCGGGGATGGAGGCGCCGCCGGTGTGGCAGGTTGTGATCAGGCCGGCCGCCTTCGCATCGCGAACCAGCGGCACGTAATCGTAGGGTGTCTTCACCGCGCCGAAGCCGGCCTTGGCGAGGCGGACGCCGTTGACCGCCAGCTCGACAAAGTCGGCGGCTTTCAATCCTGGTTCGAGGATCACCGAACCGGCGAGCACACGCATGCCGCCGGGCCGGTAGGTGGCAAAGCAACGCTGCGCCGCCAGCGCCAATGCCTTGACGCCTTCCGGATCGCTCGGCCGTCCCGGTACGTGCACCTCGGACGCCGAGATCACCGTCGTGGTGCCGCCGTGAATGTAGCTTTCGAGAAACCCGACCGTGCGCTGGCGCGGCGTATAATCGCCAAACGTGACGTGGACGTGCGAGTCGATGAGGCCGGGCACTGCCGTCATGCCGCCGGCGTCGATCACCACGTCGGCGCCCTCGATGATGGCGGCTGGCGCCGAGCCGACCAGCGTGATGCGCTCGCCATCGGTGACGATCGTATCGCCTGCCGCGATCGGCGAGCGCCAGGCGCCCGAGACAATGAGCCCGAGGTTGACGATTGCGAGCTTCACCGATGGTGCTCCGCCGTCGCTGTACGCATATCTCAGCCTAGCGTGGATTTTGCGCGGGCGGAATGCCGGATGTTCAACGCTGTGTCATGCGAAGGCAGCAGCAACTTTGAGCCTGCACAACGCCATGGTAAAATCCCACGGCATGCTTTGGCATAGCGTAAGGGGGCCTTATGACACACGTTCCACCACCGATGCCCGTTCAGCCGCCGCCCGTGATGCAGTACGTCGGCGACGAGTTTCGTGTCGGTCAGATCTTGAATCGGACCTTCTCGGTGCTGTCGCGCAACCTGCTGCCGTTTTGCGTGGTCACGGCGATTGCATATCTGCCGAATCTTTTGATCCTTGAAGGAAATCAGACGGGCGTGCCGCAGGGCCGCGTGATCGCAATGGTGTTCATCGGGGCGATTTTGTCGCTGATCCTGAGCGCGCTCAGCCAGGCCATTGTCCTATTTGGCGCGTTCGAGGACATGCGCGGCCGGCCGGTCGATATGATTGCGTCGCTGAAGGTTGGCCTGTCCCGGTTCCTTCCGGTTATCGGCGTGGCGCTTCTGGTCGGACTGCTCACTGGACTGGCCGCCATTCTCCTGGTGTTTCCGGCCTTCATCGTCATGTCCATGCTGTTTGTTGCGATGCCGGTTTGCATCGTCGAGCGGTTAGGCCCGGTGAAAAGTCTGGGGCGCAGCTCGATGCTGACCAAAGGCCATCGTTGGAAGGTTTTCGGGCTCTGGCTCGTCATCATGCTTGTCACGGCAGTCGGCGCCGGCATGCTAGGGGGCATCGGCTATGCCACCGGTCCGATCGTTGGCGGCCTGCTAAAGCTCATCTGGGGCGCGCTCGCAGGGGCTTTCAACGCCATCATGGTCGTCGTGGCCTATCACGACCTGCGTGTCGTCAAGGAAGGCGTCGATACCGATCACATCGCCTCGGTATTCGACTGATCGTGGAATAAGTTCATCAGGACAAGGCCCGCGGCGTCACGGTGGCGCGGCGGGCTTCGCGTATTTGTCTGCCCTGGTCTTGCCGAACAGCTGCTCGCGCTCGAGATAGGCGCGCTCGGCAGTGTAAAAATCGCGCAGGAAGGCCGTCACTTCGCGGCGGGGCAGGGAATCCGTCCAGCCGATCTTGCGGCAAATCTTGTCGCAGACCTCATCGAGCACCTGCGTGGTCTCCGCGCTCGGCGGCCGCCGCAGCAGCTCTTCCAGAACCTGCAGTTCAAAGGCGCCGTAGGCTTTCAGTTGCTGCGGGGTGAAAGTGAATTGCATCGCGCGCTCGACCAGATCGCTCGACAGTGCCAGGCGGGGGAGTGCGATAACCATCGTACCCGCAATCAGGTCGCCGCCGCGCATGCGGTCGCGGTTGATGGCAGGGAGCGCCGCAAAGAACAGGAGCCATACGGCGGTCGAGAGCTGGCTCCAGTCGACGCCGCCGCCGACGGATCGGCCGCCCTCGAGCAGAATGCCCAGCGGAATGAACATTTCGACTTCGCGGGTGAGGTTTCGCGCAATCACTGCCGAGGGCAGCAGCGGGCCGCCTCGACGATCGATGACGCGCAGACCGATCACACGCTTGCCTGGCGTCGAGCCCTGCCACGCCAGCTCGAAATAGATGAAATAGAGGTTGCGGACGATAAAGCCGATGAACAGTGCGATCGAAATGGCAATCAGGCTGCCGCCGGTCCTGAAGATGATCAGAAATACCGGCAGGTAGATCAGGAGGGAGAGCAGCGTCCAAATCGCAAAATCGATGCTGAACGCGGCGAGGCGTTCGCCGTAATCGGCAATCTGCACGGTCACCGGCACACCTTCGGGTGTGACGATCTCCCGCCGCTGACGGCGCAGGTCGCCAAACACCCGTGAGGCGCGCTCCTCCAGTGCGGATGGCAAAGGTAGCAAGGGCGGCAATGGCGGCAAGGGCGGCAAGGGCGGCAAGGGCGGCAAGGATGGCAATGGCGGCGGCCCGCGGGGCGCATCTTGTACGGACATCATTTCGGCTCCCGGCGTCCGCAACGGCTGTAATAGATCAGCCACAACGCGCCGATGCCGAGCCCGATTGCAAAGCGCAGCGGCGTGCTCTGCACGAGTTGGCGAAAGCCGCCTTCTAGCACGCCGGCTACGAACAGCATCAGCACGCCGCCGACGCCCATCATGGCCGCTTGGCGGCCGTGCAATGCCAGATTTTCGACGCGCGAGTAGCGGCCGGGAAACAGGATCTTGTCGGCGATCACCAAGCCGCCGGCGGACAGCAGAATGAGCGCGCCGAGCTCACTGGTGCCGTGGATCGATATCCAGCCGAGGAAATCCACCGCCAAGCCGCGGTTGTAATGCAGCGCGAGGAACGCTCCCAGCGTCAAACCCTGATAAAGCGTGAGCAGCAGCGTCGGGATGCCGGCTGCGAGGCCAAGCCCGAACGACAGCAGGCCTACCAGCGTGTTGTGACTGAACAGCACGTTGGCAAAAATGCCGAACGCTTCGGCGGCGCCCGGCCAGGGCGCAAACAGCTCTTTGCTGCGCAGCTCCGCCGCTGTCACCGAAGGTCCGCGGCCGCCCGCCAAGTCTGCCGGCACCAGTGCCGTCATCCAGGCTTCGTCCTGAACCGTCAGGAGGAAGCCCGCTGCAACGCCGAGCAGCAGTGCGATCGTCACGATGAGAATATGCCAGCGCGCGGCACGCACCGCGGCCGGCAGATCGTAGACAAAAAACGCCCGCAGCCCTTCGAATGCGCCGACGCGCGGTCCGTACACGACGAGGTAGGCGCGCAACGCGAGATTTTCGAGGTAGAGCAGAAGATTGCGGTCAAGCGCGATGGTGCGCGCCACCGACAGCGACGACAGGGCCGCGCGATACAGCATCGGCAGTTGCTGCAGTTCATCGAGAGTCAGCGAGCGCACGCCGCGCCGCTCGACCCTCTGGACGAGGTTTTCCAGTTCGCGCCAGCCTTCTTCGCGGCCCTTGCGAAACTCGCTGCTTTTAAGCACCAGTTCGGGCTTGGCGCCGCTCGCCGACACGCCGGGCCCGGCAATCCTGGCTTCGTCGATCAAGTCGGCTTGCGTCATATCAGCCCGCGTTGCTTGATGAGCAGATAACGGTTGATCAGCGCAACCGGCAAACCACGGCTCGGCACGTCGAGACAGTGGATGCCGAGCCGTTCCAGGCGCTCGAACACGACACTGCGTTCGCGCAGGAAGTCGTGCGCGATCACCGCCTGCGCCACATCGGCGAAGCGGGCGGGCGAGGCATCGACCGCATTCTGCAGCAGCGAGCCGCGTTGCGTGACGAAGATTACAAGATGCCGGTTAGCGACCCGCTGCATGCTCTCGATCAGCAGTTCGGCGGTGATGGTATCGACAAAATCGGTGAACAGAATGACGAGCGCGCGGCGCTTGAGCCGGGCGTTGAGCTCGGCGAGGCCGAGGGTGAAATTGGTTTCCTGATGATGGTAATCGAGCTCCGCGGTTGCGCGCTGCAGCCGGGCAAAGCCCGATATGCCGCGCACCGGCGCCATGAATTGCCGCACGCCGGCATCGAAACCGTAGGTGCCCACCAGATCGCCGCCCTGCAGCGACACCCAGGCCAGCACCAGGCCGGCATTGATCGCATGATCGAGACGCGCCATGCCGTCGACCGGCTCGAGCATGAGATAGCCAGTATCGAATGCCATGATGACCTGGTGATTGCGCTCGATCCGGAATTCCTTCGACAGAAGCTTGCGGTGCCGCGCCGAATGTTTCCAATCGATGAAGCGGTTGTCCTGGCCCGGTGAATATTCGCGCAGCGCGTCGAACTCGGCGCCTTCGCCTTTCTGCACCTGCGCCTTTATCCCGTAGATGGCTTCCTGAACAAAGAACTGCAGCGCCGTCCCATGCACGCCACGCACGTTCGGCACGACCTCGATGGTGCGGTTGACCGGGATGCGGCGGACAAATTCGATCAGCGAGAGCGGCCCGCGCCAGCGCAGCCAGATTTGATCGACATTCACCCGGCCGCGCCGTCGTGGAATGACCGGAAGCGAGATGCGGCCCTCGCCGCCCGGAAGTGTCGCGCCCGGCACGATTTCGGATGGCTCGATGTCGCCGCGTTGTTCGGCGATCGCCTCGAAGCGGATCGGGCGCCGAAAACCGCCGGTGGCAATCGACACCGTGGCCGCGCCCTGCTCACCGATATAGAGCCGGTCGGGCACCGCGATTTTGACGTTTAGCCTGCGCCACGGGCAGGCGAGCGCGAGGTCGCTGACGCCGACGATGAGCACGAGGAGTGCGTAGTCCAACGACAGCGCCCACAGGCCGGGGTCGTAAATGACGATCAGCAGCGCCAGGGGAATCCCGGCCGCGAAGATCAGAAGTGCGCGCAGCGTCGGCCGGATCATCGCGGCGCCGGCGTCTGGTCCAGCACCTCGCGCAGAATCCGATCGGCGGTCAGGCCTTCGATCTCGCCGCTCGGCGAAATGGTCAGCCGATGACGCAGCACCGGCAGTGCGAGAATCTTGATGTCGTCCGGAATTACAAAATCGCGTCCCTGGAGCACCGCGTAGGCGCGCACCGCCGCCGCCAGCATGTTGGCGGCGCGGGTCGAAGCCCCGACCTCGAGCGAGGAATGCGCTCGGGTCGCCCGCACCACGTCGACGATGTAGTCGATCAGCGGTTCCGTCAGCCGGATATTCGTCACCGCTTGGCGTGCCTCTGCCAGCGCCGAACTCTCCGCGATCGCCTTGATGTCGAAATCCTCCAAGCGCGGCATTGCGGAGCGGTGTCCGTGCCGGCGCACGATCTCGCGTTCCTCGTCACGGCTTGGATGGTCGATCACGAGCTTGAACAGAAACCGGTCGAGCTGCGCTTCGGGCAACGGATAGGTGCCTTGCTGTTCGATCGGATTTTGGGTCGCCACCACCATGAAGTCGTCCCCCAGCGCATAGTCCTTGCCGTCGATCGTGACGACGCGCTCGTTCATCGCCTGCAGCAGCGCGGCTTGCGTCTTGGGCGGTGTGCGATTGATCTCGTCGGCCAGCAGAAGCTGCGTGAAGATCGGCCCCTTGGTGAGGATAAAAGAATTGGTCTGGAAATTAAAAAGATTTGTTCCCAGAATGTCGCCGGGCATCAGGTCGGGCGTGAATTGGATGCGGCCGAACTGCAGCGCCAGGCTTGCCGCGAAGGCGCGGCTGATCAGCGTCTTGGCCGTACCCGGCACGCCCTCGAGCAGGATGTGTCCGCCGACCAGAAGACTGGTCAGCATCAGATCGATCACTTCATCCTGGCCGACAACTGCCTTGCGTACTTCGCCGCGAATGCCCTCAGCGATCGCGCGAATGCCTTGCACGTCCATCGACGATCTCCCCCCGCCATCGGTGAATTTCCCGCGCCAGCCGAACCAGCGACGCGGCGCTGCGCCTCCGGCCGTCGGCGAGCGCTTCGGTTTCGTTCATCAGTGCAGCGCAATCGGTGGTAATGCCGCGCGCCGCTCCGACCCGTTGCAGCCAGGCAACCAGCCCGGCTGTCGACAGCCCGCGTGGCGCATGGAGCTGGCGCGCGACGTCGCGTACGGTTTCAAACACGTAACGCCGTATCATCACTTCGTGATGTCCGGTGAATTCGACCAGCTTGGCGATGTTTTGCAGCAATCCCAGGCGGCCGGCGCTGATCGGTGGCGGCGCCTGTTGCGGTGCACCGAAGCGTCCAAGCGTCGCCCACAGCAAGAGTGCAATCGCAATCGCGCCCTGCAGCGTCGCCACGATGAACGGAAAACGGAACAGCAGCAAAAGCGGCCCAGCCGGTTCGCTGGTGAAGCCATGCAGTGTTTCGTCGAACACAACCCGGCCGGAGCCGGTCAGCAGGTGTTTGATCGTCGCCACGGCGAGCGCGGCGTTGCCCGCCGCGCCGAAGCCGTGATTGGCGAAGATATCCGGATCGGACAACACCCAGATCGTGCGTTTGCGGGTAACAGCGGCGCCCTTTTGCAGCGGCTCTGACGGATTGGACAGTAACATGAACTGTCCGTTGCCCTGCGAAACCACCTCTCCGAGCAGGATGCCGTCCTTATCGCCGATGAGCGGCCGCAGACGGCCGCCCTGTATGAGCTGAATCGGCGCCTCCAGGGTGGGTGAGATACCAAGCGTGTTCGTCGTCCAGGCTGCCTGATCGCTCCGGACCACGTCGGCGCGCGGCGCCACCAAACGCAGCACCCAGGCGGCGTCGGCACGCGACAACAGTGCAGCTTCGCCGAGCCAGCCGGATTTTTTCCGGCTGGGCGCGCCCGTCCATTTCGGCAGGATCAGCAAAACCGTGTCGGCCTTGAGCAGCGTTCGGATGGTCCTCTCGGTCGCGGGGCCCGGACGCGGCTCGGCAATCACCAGAACGCTGCCGGACCTGAGCTTGCCGAGTGAATCGTAGCGGCTCTTGACCACGTCGACGCCGAGTTTTTGCAGGACGTCGGCGATGCCGGCATAGCCGATCGCCGAACGCGAGTATGCGCTGGGCCCAACGGTGTCGCCCTGATCTTTGCTGCCCATGAAATACAGCGAGACTGCGAATGTCAGCGCTGCGGCGACGATCCAGACGATCAGCAGCCGTCTGGAAAAAATCGCTTCGCCGTTCATGCCGCCGCGCTCCCGTACAGGCTGCGTGCGAGCGCGGCAAAACTCGATCGGCAGGCGAGGTAGTCGTTCTGTTCGGCGGGATGTTCGCCGAAATAGCTCCACTCGACGCGGCTCACCACGTCGCGCAGCGGATGCCGGAGTTCGTCCGACAATTGTTTGCTGCGCAGGATTTCGCGGCTGGTGAGCGAATCGGCGAACTGTTCGTTCAATCGCACACGGATTTCAGCGAGCGCCTGCAGCAGCAGCACGTGCATGGCCTCGACATAGCGGCCCTGGGCCGCGAGTTCGTCGGCGGCCCCGAGCGCCATGCCGGCGGCGGGCCGGCCGGTTTCGGCGGCGCCGGCCTCATCGCCAGTCCACGCGGCATCGCGTCTGATCCGAAACATCGGAATCATGTCGCGAAAAATGTAGAGCAGCATGCCGACGCCGGCGATGACGACGAGCCATAGCGTTTCGGGCGGCAGATTGAGTTCCCACTGGAACGGCTCAGGCTGGCGGAGCAGCTCGGTTTGCAGACCGAGTCGCTGGATCGCCTGCTGGGCGAGCGCCTGTGCTTGGTCGGTTTGCGCCGCGAGTGGGCTTGTCCAGAAAGCCGAGAAGGCTGCCGATACAAGCGCAGCGCCCGCCGCAATTGCGGCGCGGCGGACGCCTGTTGCACACCCGGTTGCCTTGCGGAACGACATAGCCCCTCATGCGTCCGCGACACTGCGGCGCAAGCCGCTTACGCTTTCGTCCATTGTAACGCTTTGGCACAATGGGTCCACGCGCAAACGCGGCAAAATTGGCTTTTGGGGAAACGCGATGGGAATTCAACGCCGAAAATTTTTGCAATGGGCGGCCGCATCCGTGGCGCTGCCGCTCGCGCCGCGGCTCGCGCGTGCGCAAGCCTACCCCGCCCATCCGATACGCCTTCTGGTTGGTTTTCCGGCCGGCGGGCAAGTCGATATCGTCGCGCGGCTGACGGCTCAATGGCTGGGACAGCAGCTCGGTCAAACCATCGTGGTCGAGAACAAACCGGGCGCCGGCGGCAACCTCGGCGCCCAGGCCGTCATCAACGCGGCGCCTGACGGCTACACGTTGTTCTTCGCGGCATCCTCGAACGTCGTCAACACGACGCTGTTCGCCCACTTGCCATACGATTTCGCGCGCGACACGACGGCGATCACGACGGTCAACAGCATTCCGCTCGTGCTCGAAGCTAATCCGTCGTTTGGGCCGAAAACCGTGGCAGAGCTGATCGCGGTCGCTAAAGCGAAACCGGGCTCGATCAGCATGGGCTCGCCGTCGGCTGGGACGCCGCCCTATCTGTGCGTCGATCTTCTCAACATGATGGCCGGCATTAAGACGGTGCACGTGCCGTATTTCGGCGAGAACCAGATGGTGACCGATCTGCTCGGCGGCCAGATCATGGTCGCCTTCGGCGGCATCTCATCGGGAATCGGTCATTTCAAAACCGGCAAGCTGCGCGCGCTCGCGGTCACGACGGCGGCCCGCCTCGAGCAAATGCCGGACGTGCCGACGGTCGGTGAGACGGTTTCGGGTTTCGCCGCCAGTGGCTGGAACGGCATTGTCGGTCCCAAGAACACGCCGCAGAACGTGGTCGATAAGATTGCAGCCGCCGTCAAAGCCATTCAGGCTGACGCCAAATTCAAGGAGCGGCTGACCGCCGTCGGCGTCACCGAATTGGCCATGTCGCCCGGCGATTTCGGCAAGTTCATCATCGCCGAAACCGACAAATGGGGAAAAATCGTCAAGTTCGCCGGGCTCAAGCCGAAGTAGACTCTTCATTGCGAGCGCGCCTCGCAATGGCGAAGCAAAGGTATTAAGCCGCCTTAGCGCCCCACAATTGTTTGCTCGCGATCGCCGCGCCGTCCGACAACGCGCGCAGCTTCGCCCAGACAATCGAATCGGTGACGATCGGTTCGGCGCGCACCGCAGTGCCGAAGCCGCAATCGACGCCGGCAATCAGCCGCTCGCGGTCGACGACCTGGGCGTAGCGGCCGATCCGCTGGGCGACCAGGCGCGGATGCTCGACGAAGTTCGTCGTCGAGTCGATGACTCCCGGAATGAGGATCCTGTCGTCGGGAATTTTTACCGACTTGAGATCCTCCCATTCGTGGTCGTGGCGCGGATTGGCGGCCTCGATGCTGAAACCCTGCACGCGCGCCTTGAACGCGATGTCGATGATCTTGGTCACCGGCAGATCGTGGGTATGCGGCCCTTCGTAGTTGCCCCAGCAGATGTGCAGGCGGATACGGTCCGCCGGCAGCCCTTCGATTGCGCCATTGAGGGCCGCAATGTTGCGCTCGGCGATCGTGTTGCGGAACTCGTCGTCGGTCAGGTTGCGGTACTGATTGTTGCGGCAGGAGCCGAGATCCGGACAATCGATCTGCAGCACAAAGCCGGCTTCGACGATGGCGCGATACTCGACTTTCAGCACTTCGGCCAGCGCATCCACATAAGCTTGCTCGGTCGGGTAGTGCAGATTGATGATGAAGCGCGTCAGGATTCCAGGCGACGGCGCGGTGACAAACACTTCCGCCGGCTGCGCCTTCGCGGCGGCGGCTTTGAGCCGCGCCAGATCGCGGTCAAGCTCTGTGCGGTCCTTGTAGCGAAGCTCGCCGACGCAGCCGGGAAACGCCACCTCGGAAAACGTGCGGCGGTTGGCGCCGAAATCCGGATGCGCCAAGAGATCGCGGCCGATCATGATGTCGCGCCCTTTCTCGGCGGCGCGCGGATCGGGCGCAATGCCGGTGACGCGGTGGCGGATGTACATTGTGTAGGACGGTTTCGACATCTCGCCGTCGCTGACCACGTCGATACCGGCGGCAACCTGCTTGGCGACAATGTCATCGGTCGTCTTGGTGACCTCGGCTTCCAGCGCCTGCGCGGGTATCGAACTGTCCTTCTCGCGGCGCAGGATCAGATCGATCAGCGGCTTCGGACGCGGCAGGCTGCCGGTATGGGTGGTCAGAATGCGGTCGGTCGAGGTCTTCATGCGGGCTCCGGCTTGAGGCGCTTTGCGGCGTTGTCGTCGCCGCGACGCGCGGATAGTGTTCGCCCCGCGCTCGAACGGCAAGGGAGAATATTGCAATGCGGATCGTCGATTTAAGTCGGGAGCTGTACCATCGCACGCCGTCCTATCCAGGGCAGCCGCCCATTATTCACGGCATCTGGAAAACGCACGAAGAAGCGTTCGCCGAATCCGGCAATGTCCAGGGCAACAGCGTGATGTTTTTCTCCATGCCGGACCATGGCGGCACCCACATCGACGCTCCGCGCCATTTCGGCAAGAGCGGCACGCCGATCAATGAGTATCCGCTGGAAAATTGCATCGTGCAGGGCATCTGCATCGATCTGCGCCATATCGCGCCGCGCGCCGAGATCACGCCGTCCGATCTGGAGGCGGCGGTGAAGAAGGCGGGCGTGCCGGTTCCGAAGAAGGGCACGGTGCTGCTCTGCACCGGCCATCACGTGCGCACGTTTCCGACCACGGCCTATTCGACGGATAATTCAGGCGTCAATGTCGCCGCCACCGAATGGCTGGCGCGGCAGGGCGTCGTGCATTTCGGCATCGACTCGATGCGGCCTGGACCGGAAGGCAAGGTCAACTCGCTGGTGCATAAGGCCTGCCTCGAACTCGACATCACGCATCTGGAAAGCCTGTGCAATCTCGAGACGCTGCTCGGCCAGGGCGAATTCCAGTTCATCTGCCTGCCGTTGAAATGGCGAGAAGGCACGGGCTCGCCGGTGCGCGCCGTCGCGGTGTTCAAGGATTGAGAAGCAAAACAATGCAAATCGGACACAACCGGAAAATGACCGGGGCGCAATGCCTCGCCGACATGCTCAAGGGCTACGGCGTCACACATGTATTTCATGTCCCTGCCGTGCTGCGCTCGACCTATGCGGAGATGGAGCGGCGCGAGACTGGCATCAGACGGCTGCACGTGCATGGCGAAAAGGCCGCGGCCTATATGGCAGACGGTTATGCGCGCGCGTCCGGCAAGCCGGGCATCTGCATGGCGCAGGTGATCGGTGCGCTTAATCTCGCGGCCGGCCTGCGCGACGCCTGGCTTGCCCATTCGCCGGTCATCGCCATGACGGGCGGGCGCGAGCCGAAGACCAAGTTCCGCCAAGTCTATCAGGAGGTCGATGACGTGCCGGCGTTCGAGGCGGTCACCAAGTTCAACGCCACTGTCGATGATGTGGCGCGGTTTCCCGACATGGTGCGCCAGGCGTTCCGCGTCGCGACCAGCGGCACGCCCGGGCCCGTGCACCTGCAATTCCGCGGCAATGAGGGACAGATCGACGCCGAGGAAGCGGAGATGGAGCCGCTCGTCGAGCCGCAATTCGCGCGCGCGCCGGCGTTTCGCCCGCGGCCGGACGAGGCAAGCATACGCGCGGCGCTGAAGATTCTTGAAGACGCAGCGCGGCCGGTGATTGTCGCCGGCGGCGGCGTGCATGCCTCGGGCGCGCAGGCTGGACTCGTCGCGCTCGCCGAGGCGCTGCAGATCCCGGTCGCGACCTCGCTCAACGGCAAGGATTCGATTCCCGCCCATCATCCGCTCTCGGTCGGGGTCGTCGGCACCTATTCGCGCGAAAGTGCAAACCGCATCGTCAACGCCGCCGATCTCGTCTGTTTCATCGGCAGCGAAACCGGCGGCATGACGACGCATTTCTGGGCGGCGCCGAAAATCGGTACGCCGACCGTACAGATCAACATCGATCCGGAAGCGCTCGGCCGCAATTATCCGTTCGAGGCCGCGGTCAATGGCGACATCAAGGTGACGCTCGAGGCGATGCTCAAAATGGCGAATAGCGCCAGCGCCGATCGGCGCAAGGCCTGGGTGGCCGAGGCGCAAAAAACCGCCGGTGAATGGCGCAGCAAATACAAATCCGCGCTTGAGTCGGACGCAGTGCCGATCCGGCCGGAGCGGCTTTGCCATGAATTGTCCCAGCACGTGCCCGACGATGCCATCGTGGTCGTCGACACGGGGCACGCCGGCATGTGGATGGGCGGCATGTTCGATCTGAAAAGCCCACGGCAGAGCTACATGCGCAGCGCCGGCCATCTCGGCTGGGCGTTCCCGGCGGGGCTTGGCGCCAAATGCGCCAGCCCAGACCGGCCGGTCGTTACCTTCACGGGCGACGCCGGCTTCTGGTACCACATTGCCGAAATCGAGACGGCGGCGCGCTGGAATATTGCCGCCGTGACCGTGGTCAACAACAACGGCGGCGGCAATCAGAGCAAGCGCGGCTTCGATCGCGTCTATGGCGGCAAGCAGACCGACGAGGCGCGCAGACTGTGGACGTTCAGCAACGTCAACTTCGCCCGCATCGCAGAAGACATGGGCGCGCTCGGTATCCGCGTCGAGCACGCCTCGGCGTTTCCGGCCGCGCTGGCGCAGGCACTCGCCTCGGGCCGGCCGGCCGTGATCGACGTCGTCACCGACATCGAGGCGCTGGCGCCGGTCGCGGTGACCTAGGCAACCGCACGCGCCAGCCCTGTGATCATCTCTTCCAAATCGTCGAGTGCATTGAAGCGCGGCTGCGCGGCGATGTGCGGCGTCATGACGACATTGGGAAATGCCAAAAGCTCATCGTCGTCGCGGCCCGGGCTCTCGTAGAGCGGGTCGAGGCCGAAGCCGCCAAGATGGCCGGATTTCAGCGCCTCGAGCAGCGCCGCACGGTTGACCACATTGGCGCGCGAGATATTGACCAGCCGCGCGCCGGGCCGTGTCTGCGCCAGCTCGGCTCGGCCGATGAGGTTCGCCGTCTCGGGAACGCTGGGGACGAACGGCACGACCCAATCGCTCTCGGCGAGCAACTGCGCCATCGGCCGGTAGGTGGCCTGATATTGTTTTTCGATCTCGGCCGGTGCCTGCCGGCGCTGCGTATAGAGGATGCGCATGCCGAAGGCTGCGGCGCGCTGCGCAAACTCGCGGCCGATCTCGCCGAGCCCGATGACGCCAACCGTTGAGCCGTAAAGAATTTTCAGCCCGGGCACGCGGCCCCAATTCGAGTTGGGCGTATGGCGGCGGTCGAACGGCTGATAATGATAACCAAGGTCGGAGAGCGCCTTGACGCTGATGCGGCCGGCCAACTCGTTGACGCGCCGCGCCAGCACCAGCATGAGAGTGAGCGCAAGTTCGGCGCAGGCGATATTCGCGCGGCGACGCAAAGTGCGAACGGCGATGCCGCGCTTGGCACAAGCCTCTTGGTCGATACGGCGCAGGTCGACGCCATATTTTTGCACCGCTTTGAGCGTCGGCGCCGCGGCGAGCTCCTCGACGCCGATAGACAGACCCTCAACGATCAGCACGCGTGCTTCGGCGAGGTTGGCCTGCAATTCCTCCTGGGTTTCGACCATCAGGACGTCTGCCGGGTAAAGCGACCCGGCTTGTCGGCGGACTTTGTCGCACCAGCCGGCAAAATTCGGCTCGTCGTGAGCAAAAAAGTCCGTATAGGCGGCGACGCGTTCTTCGCTCACATTGGGGTCGAGTACGACTTGAACGACGCGGAGGAAACGGTCGTCTTCGACGACGATAAGATTGGGCATCAATCTGCGCTCACTTGTGGTGCGGTTCGGGATCGATGCCGAGCGCCATGAACACGCGGGTATGCATGTTGTAGATGCCGATCAGCACGGTCAGTTCGACGATCTGCCGCTCGGAAAAGTGCGCCCGCAGCCCGTCGAACACCGTGTCGGGCACGGCGATGTCGCGGGTCATGGCGTCCGCATAGGCGAGCGCCGCGCGCTCGCGCGGGTTGAAAAACTTGCTGTCCTGCCAGTTGGCCAGTGCCTGACTTTGCTCGACGGGCAGGCCCTCCGGGACCGACAGCTCCGGCACGTGCTGCTTCACCACATATTCGGTGTGATTGAGGTATGCGACGCGGATGATGGCGATCTCGCGCAACCGGCCGTCAAGCTCGGTCTTGTAGCGCGCCGCCGAGATCATGTTGAGCCAAGATTCGGCGAGCGTCGGCGCGTGCAGCAGAAGCTTGTAGACATTGATCAGGGTACCGCGCCGGCCGGAGCGGACCTTGCCGATCAGTTCGGCGAGTTCGGGATGAGCTTGCTCTTCGATATAGGAAATGCGGGCCATGACGCTTTCGAAATGTTGGAGGGAATTGGAAGAAGCCCCGCACTATAGCATCGACCGGCACGTCCGACGCCAGCCGGAACGGACGCGCGCCGAAGCGGTTTCCTCCAGGCCCAGACATGAGGAATCCGATGAACCCAATGCAAATATGGAGCAGCTGGCTGGCGCTATCGGTGAACGCTGCTCGACTCGGATGGGAGGCCCAGGCCGTCATCGCCCTGCGACTCATGCGACTGGCGAACGGCGGAACTCGCGCCCAAACCGAGGCGCAACGCATGATGACGGAGAAAATCGCCGCTCTTGCCGAGGCCCAGCGCGGGGCTGCGGCGGTGGCTGTCACGGGCGGCGATAGCCGTCGCGTTGCGAAGAAGGTGCTGGGCGTCTACCGCAAAAGGGTCAGGGCCAACAGGCGACGCCTTGCCAAGTGAGCCGGCTGGCCGAGGCGGCAAAGCCGTTGTCCGCCTCGGGCGGTCAACCTATGCTGCGGCTCGTTTGTCGAAGGCCGAGTGGCTCCATGATCCTCTTGTCGAACGGCGGAGACAATATCGAGCGCCGCAACACTGCTTCCGACACTATTGTGGTCGGCACCGTGGACGGTGTCGCGCTGTTGGCAAAAGGCGAACGCGGCTGGGCGGTGAAGCACCGCGCCTTGCAGGGCGTGTTCGTCTCGGGAGTGACGGCGCTTGAAGACGGCACGCTGTTCGCGTCAACGCGTGGCGTCGGCATGGCGCGGAGCGACGATGGCGGCTTCAAATGGCGCTGGGTGAACAACGGTCTTGCTCATCACGAATTCTGGTCGACGCGGACCGGCCGCCTGCAGGGCCGCGAGGTCGTGTTGGCCGGCGCGTTGCCGGCGCACCTCTACGTCAGCGAGGACCGCGGCGAGAGCTGGCGTGAGCTGCCGACGTTCCGCAATGCCAAATCGGTGCAGCATTGGACGTTCCCGCCGCCGCCGCGCATCGGTCACATCAAGGACATCGTGCTTGACGGCGACCGGCTGTGGGCCGGTGTCGAGATCGGATCGCTGCAATATTCGGACGATTTTGGCAAAAGCTTCACCGAGCTGACAGTCGACCCCGACCCGCGCGAGTGCGACATCCACCGCATCCTGGTCCATCCGGCGCGCAAAGACCGCATCATCATCGCCAACGGCATCGTCGGCATGATGGTGAGCGAGGACAGCGGCAAGAGCTTTGTGCGGATGAAGATGCCGCCTGACGCCAATTATCCGGATGCGGTCGTGCTGCATCCCGACGAGCCTGATTTGCTATTCATGTCGGCCGGCGTCGGTTGGCCGGTCCACTGGTATGAACTCGGGCGCGCCCGCGGCAAGATTTTTCGCAGTCGCGATGCCGGTAAAACTTGGGAACGGCTTCTCGGCGGCCTGCCCAACGGGCAGCGCGCACTGTTTTCCGCGCTCACCATCGAGGTTCACGGCACGGGTTACGGGCTCTATGCGGCCGACACCGACGGACAGGTTTTCGAGAGCCTCGATGGCGGCGACAGCTGGACCATCATTGCGGACGTGCCGCCGGTATCGAAGGCCGATTTCTACAAGGGTCTGATGCGCGACCGTGTGAAACTCGCCAATGTGGATGACATCGCCGCCAGCCCGACTGCTGCCGAACGGTGGAAAGAGGCCGCGAAGGCATTGTAGTCTTGTAGGCCGGATGAGCGTCAGTGACATCCGGGATGGTCTTTTCAGCTTCAATACCGTGCCCGGATTTCGCTCCGCTCATCCGGGCTACAGGAGATTTTATGGTTCAATTGGTCGATAGCGACATCAAGACCCGCGAGGTTCTTGGCTGGAAGGGCGTGCACGTTCTCCATTTCGCCGGATCGTCGTGCTCGCAGAAGCTTCGCATCTTCCTCAATCTCAAAAACATTCCATGGGTATCGCATCCGATCGATCTGCCCGGCCACGAGAACATGCAGCCGTGGTTTCTGGGCATCAACCCGCGAGGCTTGGTGCCGGTCCTGATCGATGACGGTGCGGTGCACATCGAAAGCAACGACATTATCCAATACTTGGAGAAAAAATTCCCGACCCCAAAGCTGATCCCGGCTGGCCATGAGAACGAGGTCGCGACGCTGCTGCGGCACGAGGACGACCTGCATCTCGACCTGCGCACCTTGAGCTTCCGCTTCGTGTTCGCGCCGCCGGGGCCGCCGAAGCCTGCTGCGGCGCTCGACAGCTACATCAAAAACGGGGCCGGCACCGTGCAGGGCGTCAAAGACCCCGAGAAGCAGGTTCAGATCGAATTCTGGCAGCGCGCCGCGAAAGAAGGCTTTACCGACGAGCGGGCGCGCGCCTCGGCGCAAAAATTCCGAGCGGAGTTCGACGGGCTCGACGGGACGCTGGCAACGCAGCCTTATCTGACGGGCGCCGAGCTCTCCGCGCTCGATATCGCCTGGTTCATTTATGAGCACCGGCTCTCGCTCGCCGGCTATCCGTTCGCGCGGCTGCATCCACACGTTCACACCTGGGCCGAAAAACTGCGCGCCAGGCCGGAATTCGCCAAGGAGGTCGGGCAGCTTCGCCATTCACCCGAGCAGCTCGATGCCGTACGCAGCGCGCAGGCCGGCAAGACGCTGGAAATGGTTGCCGGGTTTTAGCCCGAAAAACCTGGCTGTAGCGGGACGGCCGGTGCGCAAACGCAACAGCCGCCGGAAGCTGCCAGGAATACCGGCAATCTTTTAGATTCACTTGGCGGGACGAATCGGGCAGTTTGCCAGCGCGAGCGCGGGCGGCGCTCCGTTTGCCGATTTTGAGCGGGATGGTGTTCGATGCGCGCACTCCTGGCACTCGGGTTGATGCTCTTGCTTCCGCAACTGGCGCACGCCGAAGACTGGCGCTACTGCCTTGCGCCCTCGCACACCCAGCGCAAGGTGTTTATTTCGCCGCCGTTTCCGGCGACCATGTCGATGGACGATGTTGAGTCGCAGTTCGGACGAACGCTCAACCGCTCCGGCTTGCACTATGACGACGTGCAATGTCCGCGCGGCGACGGCGAGACGGCAGTGCTGACGATGCAGCAGCACGCCATCACCGTGAACCGCGAACTCGGTAACGAGGTCATCAACCTGCGCTGGAAGCCGAACGGCTGAAGCCGGTCGGCGGGGTTTTTGCGAGTCCGCGGCACGCGGTACTGGCCCCTTTAGGCCCGAAAGGGGCTAGGCCGCCAACTGAGGCGGCCAAAATATAAGTTGCGAAAAGGGGCCGCGCAGTTAAAGGCTGAATCTCAGACTTGGTATTCGTCTTTGAGTGCCAGAGGGAGACGATGACTGTGCGGCCGCGCTATCCTTTCGTCGCGCTGGGCGTGCCGCTTGTCCTGCTTTTCCTGTTTGCCTATGGCCCGATCGTCATTCTGCTGATCGGTGGTATGGCGGCCGGTGCGCTTGGCTGTGCCATGCCAATCGATTCCGCTGCCGGGCCGTGTCCGTTTATGGGCGTCGATCTCACGACATTCTTGGCGGTCGCGGTCGCTTCCGGCTACCTCGCCTTTTTTACGGTTCCGATGGGGACCACCTTGCTTGGCGTCTGGCTTCTGGTCGCTGTGATCGTGACGCTGGTGTGGTGGTCGCGCCGGTGGCGGGCAGATTCGAACGCTTAAGTTGCCGATAGGCCTCCTTTTCAAAAGGGGCCACCCTTCGTTCTCAAAAGGGACCAGACCCTATGGAAAGGGGCCAGTACCCGGCACGCGGTATTGGCCGGAACCGGCCACTCGCAAATCCGAAACCGGCGACTGACCTGAGGATAGGAAAATGAGCCTATCGATTTGCGTGATGCGCGATATTTGCGAGATGCGCTGCAAAAAAGTTTCGCAAAGCCTCTTGAAATTTAAATTGGGTATATTGAAGTTACGTTTCTCTTATTATGCTCGCTTTTATGAACGATTCGTGCGGGGAGTGGGGTTTCGGCGCCTGGAGGCGACGATGCCGCTAGAATTCCAGCCTAAGCTCGACAAAATCTTAGAACTGCTGCTGTATCTGGCTCATAAGCGGCCAGGCGCGGATAAATATCAGGCGGTCAAGTTTTTCTACTTGGCTGATCGCGAGCATTTGCGCCGCTATGGTCGCCCAATCACATTCGAGCATTATTTCGCCATGTGGTACGGCCCCGTGGCGTCGAATGCGCTCGACTTCATTAATAAAAATAAGCGGACCATGGAGCGCGCGGGCCTAGAAAGTCTTCCGTTTGAGACTGAGGCCGGAACGGTCAGGATGAAATCAGGCAAGACCACGGATACCGTGTTTATCCGTAAGCCGTTGCGCGAGATCAATCCCGATCTTTTCTCCAAAAGCGATTTGCAAGTATTCGACGAAATAATAGCTAGATATAAAAACGCATCG
Source organism: Xanthobacteraceae bacterium (assembly GCA_036511795.1). Taxonomy (GTDB): domain Bacteria; phylum Pseudomonadota; class Alphaproteobacteria; order Rhizobiales; family Xanthobacteraceae; genus BOG-931. The sequence goes on along the minus strand of DATCBO010000049.1, from coordinate 1,143 downwards.
TTTGATGATCTCTTCAACGAAACTCACGGACATCATGCGTATAAGCGCGCATGGGAGAATCGCCCACGAAACGCTGAACGCGCCGACATGCTTTATGATGAAATGATTGAAGATAAAGCGCGGAGGGCGGAATTGGTCGAAGACATTTCGCCAGTAGCCGCGCATCTTAAATGAATCTTGGTGACGTATTTTATTGGACGACGCCGAAGGCTAAGGGGCACGATTCTAGGCCCAAATACCATATTTACGTTTGCCCCGATGACGCGTGGGATGACCACACTTTCCTATTAATCAATAAAGCCCCGTGGGGTGATGAATTGAAAATCACCAAAGAGAATTACCCTTTTCTCCAATACGACAGCTATATCGGGTGTAACGGCGTCGTGACTTACACGGACATGGAGCTGACGTTCTTCGAGCAAAAACCAGTGGGGCAGATAAATAAGCCGGATTTAAAAGCGCTTTTCAATATTCTCGCCGATCCCCTTGCCATGGAAAAGATGCAGGCAAAGCGGCATTTGCAATGCATTGACGGCGGCATTCTAGTCTGTTCGGCTGCCTTCTATTACCCGAAACTGCCGGCGCCGATCGGGCGCGGTCGGGGTTGGCAGGGGCGGCACCGCTGCCAGCGCAGCGTCTAGCAAGTCGCCAATGGTCTACACACGATCGGCGATGCCAAGGACCATCGCTGGCGTGCTCCGCAAAGTCTCATGCACGCGGGCGAAATTGTAGAAGGCGACATGCAGCGCCACCGCCGCCAAGTGGCATTCCAGGCGCTTGCTAAAGCCGTTTGAAAGCCGCGCAAACCGCTTCGACGCCATGCGCAGCGTGAGATTTTGCCGTTCCACGTAGCTCGTCGAAATGTGCTCCGGCTCGCCCTCTACAGCCACCCGCTGTACGGCTACTACCTGTGCCGGCGAATAGCGGCGCGACGCTTCGTTTACATTCAAGTGGGTTGGCCAGTAACCGGCACGCCGAAGGAACGTACAAAGAACGGACGTCGGATGTTCTCGCAGCGGAAGGATGCGCCGGTCGCAGGTTTCGCCGCGCCACAACGATGATAAGAAGGACTTGGTCGCGGTGGGCGCGAGCGGCGGGGCGCGGTGCTGAATTCCTTCTCCAAATTCCTGGCGTCCCGCGGAC
>DATCBO010000048.1:0-21693 GCA_036511795.1 Xanthobacteraceae bacterium | reverse complement strand
GAGCGCCGCCATGCCGAAGAAGCCGCGGCCCAGGCGCGGGAAGCCGCCGAAGCCGCCAATCGCACCAAGAGCCTGTTCCTGGCTAACATGAGCCACGAGCTGCGCACGCCGCTCAACGCCATCATCGGTTACAGCGAAATTCTGCTCGAGGACGCGACCGATCGCGGCGACAAGACCAGCATGGAGGATCTTGAGAAAATTCAAGGTGCCGGCAAGCACCTTCTCGGCCTCATCAACGATATTCTGGATCTGTCGAAGATCGAAGCCGGTCGGATGGATGTTTATCTGGAGCACGTCTTTCTTGCGCGATTGATCGACGAAGTTAAGACGATCGTCGAGCCGATGATGAAGAAGAACGGCAATACACTGGCAATCGACTGTCCGCAGGATATCGGCTCGCTGCAGACCGATCTCACCAAGCTCAAGCAGAGCATCATCAATCTGCTCAGCAATGCCGCAAAATTTACCAAGGACGGCACCGTAACGCTGCGTCTTGCGCACGAAACGCGCGATGGCGCCCCGTGGATCAAATTCGAAGTCGCCGACAGCGGCATCGGCATGACCGACGAGCAGATGGGCCGCTTGTTTCAGGCCTTCGCCCAGGCGGATTCATCGACGACACGCAATTTCGGCGGCACAGGTCTCGGCCTGACGATCACCCGGCATTTCTGCGCCATGTTGGGCGGCTCGATCGAGGTCAAAAGCAAACCCGGTCAGGGTTCGACCTTCTCCATTCTGCTGCCCGATCGCGTCACCAAAGCGATCTCCGATGACGAGCCGGAGAGCGTTCGCCCCGCGGTCCTGCGCGAGGCGGAAGCCGGTGAAATTCATGTGCTGGTGGTCGACGACGACCCGGCCGTGCACGACGTGCTTGCCGCCACGCTGGGCAAAGAGGGCTACCGGATCACCCACGCCAACGACGGTATCGAGGCCTTGAAGCTGATGCGGGCGCACGCGCCGGACATCGTCACACTCGATGTGATGATGCCGAAGATGGATGGCTGGTCGGTGCTGGGCGTCATGAAGTCCGAGCCGCAGCTTGCGCATATCCCGGTGATCATGCTGACCATCGTCGATCATCGCAATCTAGGGTTTTCGCTCGGCGCCTCCGAATACATGACCAAGCCTATCGACCGGAATCGCCTGATCGCGCTCATTGAGAAATTTGCCTCCAGCAAAGGCGACGGCACGGTTCTGATCGTCGACGACGACCCCGACGTGCGCGCCATGATCAAGGCCACGATCGCGGACGTCGGCATGCGGGCAATCGCGGTCGCCAATGGGCAGGCGGCGCTCGACTGGCTCGCCTCGCACCCACAGCCGGTGCTGGTGCTTTTGGACCTGATGATGCCGAAAATGGACGGCTTCGAGTTTTTGGAGCGCGTGCGGCAGAATCAGAGCTATGTCGATCTGCCCATCGTCGTGCTCACCGCCAAGGAATTGACCGCCGATGAGCGCAGCTATCTGGCGGAGCGGACGCTCCTGGTCTTGAGCAAGAGCGCGCAACCCATCAGCAAGCTGGGCTTCGCGCTCGCGGCGATTGCCGGGCGCAATCGTGACGTTAAGAGCGGGACCGTGGCGGACAAGAAGGTTAGATGACCAAGATTTTGCTTGTCGAAGATAATGAAATGAACCGCGATATGCTGTCGCGCAGGCTCGTGCGTAACGGCTTCGAAATCGTCATGGCGGTGAACGGGCAGGAAGGCCTCGATCTCGCTTCATCCGAAAATCCTGATCTGATCCTCCTCGACATGAGCTTGCCGGTGCTCGACGGCTGGGAAGCAGCGCGCCGCCTGAAGGCCGATGCCGCCACCGCGAAGATTCCGGTCATTGCGCTCACTGCGCACGCCATGGTGCAGGACAAGGAAAAAGCGCTTGCAGCCGGTTGCGACGATTTTGACACTAAGCCGGTCGAACTGCCGCGCCTTCTGGAAAAGATCAATTCGCTGCTGCAAAACGGCGGTTAGCTCCGCCAAGCGCACTACGCTTCTGTCGTCAAAGGTTCGTCCACATCAGCGTCACTCCCGAGATCGCCAGCAGCACCATGATGATGCGCTGATAGCTGTGGTCGGCAAGCCGGCGGTAGATGAAAGCGCCGAACCACGCGCCGCCGATTGTGGCCGGAAGCGCCACCAGCGCATCAAGACCGACCTGCCTCGTCAACATTCCCGAGACGGCATGTGCAACCAGCGCCAGCGAGAGGATTATCAAGTTGAAAGACTGAACGACAGCGCGGCGCTGCTCTTTGCTCCAGCCGCGGACATCAGTCCAGATCACTGGGAATACGCCCGATAGGCCGGTCAAGCCGCCGAGAATGCCGCCGCCGAAACCGACGACGCCATCAGCCGCCCCGCCGCCCCAAGCGTGTTCGAGGTGGTGCCGCCGCAACAGCACGTAGGCCGGATAGATCACCAGAAACACGCCAAGCCCAAGCTTGAAAATCCGCGGATCGACCTGCGGCAGAATGAGCGTTCCAATCGGAACGCCGATGGCGCCGGGAATCGCGAAGCAAAGGACGCGCTTCCATTGGATGGAGCGCCAGATCAGATGCAGCGTCTGGGTTTGCGACACTGCGGCGCAAATGATCGAGAGCGATGCCGCCGGCGTTGGTGGGATGGCATAGACCCAGATGCCAAGCGCCGTTATTGCGGTGCCAAATCCGGTGAGGCCGTTGACGATGCCGCCTGCGAACGCGCCGGCCAGCACGATCGCCGCCTGTTCCAGTCCCATCCCGCCGCTCCAGCGCCGGCCTTGCGCTCAAAGCGCCAGCCTTGGGCGTCAATACGACGGGCTGAACCTCCGGCGCAAATGTTGGCGGAGGAGTGATTACATGGAGCGGCGTCCGGCCGCTCCGATCAGGACGCCGACGCCGATCGCGACGGCGAGCGTTAACAGTGGGCGTTGCTTCGCCTGATTGGCGATGCGCTCAAGGGCATCATTGCCAACCCTGCCACCCATCCGCATTGCCCGGCCGCTGAGATCGGCGGCGCCTTCGGCTGCTGCGCGTTGCCCGCGCGAAAAGCGATCGGCGATATCGTTGAGGATCGGCCCGACCGTATCGGCAATCAGATCGCCGGCCGCGGATGCATTCGTCGAGGCGCGGCGGCCGGCCTGGCGCCCGATCGCGGCTAATTCCCCTTCAATAGCGCGCAGATGATCGGCGACTGCGGTGAGGCGGGGGTCGGAAAAAGCGCGCGAACGCGGCTGAAACATCTCAATTCCTCCGAAATGGAAATTCGACTTGGCTAACCCCGCCGCGGAACAAACGTTCCGCACAATGAACTTTTGCACAGGTCCGCGCGTTAGTTGCCGAATTTCCCCCAACGGAGCCCGTCATGCCCGAGAATCGAACGCAAAATTCCGACTTCAATCGCGCTTTTGGCGACGCCAAAAAGAACGCCTCGAACGCCGCCGATGAACTCTCGGGCGCCGCCCAGGACCTCTACGACCAGGCCCGCGATAGCGCCAGCCAGGTCGCCGATGCGACAACGGCAGCCGCGCGCAAGACCGCCGGATCGTTCGAGAAGGCGCTGCGCAATACCATAGAGACGCAGCCCTATACGGCGGTCGTCATCGCGCTCGGGTTAGGGTGGCTGTTCGGCCGGATGCACCGGCCGCTGTAAAACGGACAGTTAGCCGCGCAGCGCGACCGATTGGCCGCCATCGGCCACGATGGTGGCGCCGGTGACGTAGCGTCCGGCGTCGGACACCAGAAGCAGCAGCGGGCCGTCGAGATCGCGCTCCTGGCCAAAACGGCCGATGGGAATGTGGCGGGTGAGCGCCTTGCCTCGTTTACTTTCGAGATAGTCGCGGTTGAGCTCGGTGACGATCCAGCCGGGAGCGATGGCGTTGACGCGGATGCCCTTGAAGGCAAGTTCAAGCGCGAGCGCCTTGGTGAGCTGGATGACGCCCGCCTTTGCGGTCGCGTAGGCGACGACGCCCTTATCGACATTCAGGCCGAGCACCGAGGCAATATTGACGACCGCGCCACCCTTGCCGGCCGCGAGCATGCGCCGCGCCGCTTCCTGCGCCCAATAGAACACCGCGTCGAGATTGGTGGCGAGGACGCGCCGCCATTCGTCCTCGGTAAGATCGACGGCGCGGCCAGCATGGGCGACGCCCGCGTTGTTGACAAGGATGGTCACGGTGCCGAACGCCTTTTCGGCAGCGTCGAACGCAGCCGCCATCGCTGCCCGGTCGCGCACGTCGGCCTCGACCGCGAATGCCCGACCGCCGGCCTGCTCGATCCGGGCTTTGAGTGCAGCAAGCCGATCGGCCCGGCGAGCCACCAGTACGACCGCGGCGCCGTTTTCGGCCAGAACCTCGGCGAAGCGGACGCCAAGCCCGCTCGACGCTCCGGTGACGAGCGCGACTTTACCGGCCAAATCGAAGAGTGTTGCCGCAGTCATGGGCGTCCCCGTCGTCCGGATCATGAGTGACCCATTGCCCGACGGCAAGAATTGCGGGATTTAAGAGCTGCGATCAAGCTTTGCGGACTTTCAGCGGTAGATTGGAAAGTGAGTGGGCGATGGGCTTTTTGGACCAGCGGCAGTGGATGGCAAGCCTCGAGCAGCAGGGCGAACTGCGGCGGATCAAGGCTGAGGTCGACTGGGACCGTGAGATCGGCGCCATCTCGCGGCGCATGCTCGAAAAGAAGGGCCCAGCTCTGCTGTTCGAGAATATCAAGGGATACGCTGATGGCCGCTGCAGCAAGCTGTTCGTCAGCGGGCTCGGCGCCCGCTCGCGGCTGGCGCTGGCGCTGGGTTTTTCCCACGATGCCGGCAATCGCGAACTGGTTCAGCACGTCATGAAGATGAACCGCGAGACGATTCCGCCGGTCATTGTGCCGACGGGCCCCGTCAAGGACGTCGTCGTTCGTGGCGATGCCATCGATCAGACCGAATTTCCGGTACCGAAATGGCACTACCTCGAAGGCGGCCGTTACATCCACACGTTCACGTCGATCGTCACCAGGGATCCCGACACCGGCGTCATGAATGTCGGCATGTATCGCGGTATGATCGGCAAGAAAAACACGACGCCGTTTCTACTCATCAAGGGCGGCCAGCATTGGGGCGCGCATTTCGTCAAATGGGCCGCACGCGGCAAACCGATGCCGGTAGCGTGCGTGATCGGCTGGGACCCGATCATGTCGTTTCTGTCGGGCTCGCCTTTGCCGGCGGGCGTCTGCGAGTGGGATGTGATGGGCGGCTACCGCGGCGAGCCGGCGCAGCTCGTGCGCTGCGAAACCGTCGATCTTGAAGTGCCGGCCAGCGCCGAGATCGTGATCGAAGGCACCATCAGCGACGACCCGGCGACCTACGAGATGGAAGGACCGTTCGGCGAGTTCACCGGCTATGTCTCCGACCTGCCGACGCCGCGCCCGACCATGCAGATCAGTTGCATCACCCATCGGAAGGACCCGGTGCTCTGCGGTTCGCTCGAAGGGACCCTGCCGGGCTCCTACAGCGAGAACAGCGTGATGTCGTCGGTACAGCGCGCGGCCATCGCCTGGAATATCCTCAACGGCGCCGGCATCCCCGGCATTTTGGACGTGTACGCGCCGCCGATCACCAACGGCGTCAATCTGCGCGTTCAGATCAAGAAACACTATCAGGGGCAGCCAAAGCAGATCGCCGCTGCGTTATGGGGCAACAGCGCCGCGCAATACCGCTACAAGCACGTCATCGTGGTGGAAGAGGACATCGATCCCGCCGACGATGAGCAGGTCGAATGGGCGTTCGCGCACCGCGTTAATGCGGGCGAGGGCGGCATCGTCGTCTTTCCAGGAATTTTCGGCTCGCCAATCGATCCGTCAACGCCGCTGGAAGACCGCAACGTGCCGCAACTGGGCACCGGACTGTGGAATCGGATGTTGATCGATGCCACCCGCTCCTGGAAACACGCGCGGCAGCCGCAATGGAATAACGAGCGCTTCCCGCCGACGGTTAAGCCCGGCGACGAAGATGCGGCCCAGGTTCAGGCGCGATGGGCGGAATATGGGTTGGGAGATCTGTAGAACTCACGAGCCATAGAGCTTGTGCGGCAGCCACGTCGCCAGCCCGGGCAAAAACCATAACGCCAGCAGCATGCCGAGCTGAATCAGCACGAACGGGATGATGCCGAGATAAATGTGCCGCGTGGTGACTTCCGGTGGCGCGACGCCGCGCAGATAGAACAATGTCGGGCCGAGCGGCGGGTGCATATACGAGGTTTGCAGGTTCACCGCCATCATCATGCCGAGCCAGACCGGATTGACGCCCGGCATCTTCAAGAGTACCGGCGCGACGATCGGCACGACCACGAAAATAATCTCGAACGCGTCCATCACGAAGCCGAGCAGAAACAGCGCCAGCATCACCGCCAGCGTTGCGCCGGCGACGCCGCCCGGCAAGCCGGTCAGCGTGCGCTCTACCAGCACGTCGCCGCCTAGGCCGCGAAATACCAGGCTGAAGACGGTCGCGCCGATCAGGATCAGAAAAATCATGCTGGTGATCTGCGTCGTGCGCACCAGTACCGGAATCAACAAACCGCCAACGCCTGCGCGGAACGCAGCAAGCAGGATGGCGCCGACCGCGCCCACTGAAGCGGCTTCAGTCGGCGTTGCGACGCCGCCAAGGATGGAGCCGAGCACCGCAAGGATCAACGCAATCGGCGCAACCAGAGCCGAGACCAGGCGGCGCACGAGTTTTAGTCCGTGCGGCGCATTTGGGTCGGGCGCCATGGGCGGCGATTTTTCCGGCGACAGGATCGCGACGCCTACCAGATAGAGCATGTAGAGCGCGACGAGTGCGAAGCCGGGCAGGATCGCAGCCGCGAACAGGTCGGCCACGGAAACCGTCTGCGGGGCGAAATTGCCCTGCTCCAATTGGGCGGCCTGATAGGAATTGCTGAGCTGGTCGCCGAGCAGCACGAGGACGGTAGCCGGCGGAAAAATCTGCGCGAGCGTCGCAGTGGCTGCGATCGTGCCGGCGGCAAGCGCCTTGTCATAGCCGTGCCGCAACATCGCCGGCAGCGCGATCAGGCCCATGCTCACCGCGGTCGCGCCGACAATGCCTTTGGCCGCTGCGAGCAGCACGCCGACCACGACGACCGAGAGACCGAGGCCGCCAGGCAGGGCGCCGAACAGGCGACCCATCGTTTCCAGCAAATCTTCGGCGATCCGCGACCGCTCCAGCATCACGCCCATGAAGATGAAGAGCGGGATGGCAAGCAGCACGTCGTTGGTCATGATGCCGAAAACGCGCTCCGGCAGCGCACCGAGCAGAAACGGATCGAACAAACCCGCAGCCGCGCCGCCGGCGGCAAAAATGAGCGACATGCCGGCGAGCGTCAGGGCCACCGGATAGCCGGCGAGCAGCACCATGCAGACGGCGGCCACCAGAGCGACGGCAAGGATATCGTTGGCCGCCAACTTAGCCTCGACCGCTGGCAGACGAGGGCAGTGGCGCCGCTCTGCCGAGAACGAGCGCGGCCCGGATCGCCTGCGCGACACCCTGCAGGCCGAGGAGCAACGCAAAAATCGGGATCAGGGTCTTCAACAGATAGACGAATGGCAGTCCGCTGGATTCGCGCGAGCGTTCGAAGATCGCCCACGAACGCCCCGCGTAGGGAAGGGAGAGCGCCGCAAGCACGGCGGCAAAGGGCAATAGAAAAAAGATGGCGCCAAGCAGGTCGACCAGCGCGCGGGTCCGGGGCTTTGCCTGCGTGTAGAAGATGTCGACGCGCACATGACCGCCCACCTGCAGCGTCCAGGCGGCGGCCAGCATGAACAGGGCGGCATGCGCGTAGAGCACCGATTCCTGCAGCTTGATCGAGCCCAGGCCGAGCGCATAGCGCATCACGACGACGGCAAACTCCGCGATCACGACGTAGAGGCAGCACCAGGCAGCCGCGCGCCCGATCGCCGCGGTGCTGCGATCGATACAGGCTGCGACGGACTGGGCGAAGCGCTCAATGCTGCTACGCATGATCGGTGTGAAGTTTGCCATTTTGGCGCATGTGACAGGTCCTTGCGGCGCAGTATAATGCGATATCGGCCGCCGCGAACCGGCGCGCCGGCGGCTCGCGACGAATCGCAAGATTTTGGGAAATGCCGGGACGAATGCCATGACTCACGACCATCACGACCACGACCACGGCTCGGAGCTGTCGGAAATGCAGCTGCGCGTGCGCGCGCTGGAGACCGTGTTGGCCGAAAAGGGCTATATCGATCCGGCGGCGCTGGATGCCATCATCGAGGCCTACGAAACCAAGGTCGGTCCGCATACCGGGGCGCGTGTCGTCGCCAAGGCGTGGAGTGACCCGGCGTTCAAGCAGGCGCTGCTCGCCGATGCCAGCAAGGCCGTGGCATCGTTTGGGCTGCTCAATCGCGTCGGCGACCACCTGCTCGCGGTCGAGAACACGCCGAAGCGGCACAACATGATCGTTTGCACGCTGTGTTCCTGCTATCCGTGGGAAGTGCTCGGGTTGCCCCCGGTCTGGTACAAGTCGGCGCCCTATCGCTCGCGGACGGTCAACGATCCGCGCGGCGTGCTCGCCGATTTCGGCGTCACGTTGCCTTCAGAGACCGAGGTGCGAGTCTGGGATTCGACCGCGGAGACGCGCTTTATTGTGCTACCGATGCGGCCGGCCGGCACCGAGGGCTGGAGCGAGGAAAAGCTCGCCGCGCTGGTGACGCGCGATAGCATGATCGGCACTGGATTGGCGAGGAATCCGAAGGAGGCCGCCTGATGGACGGCGTTCACGACATGGGCGGCATGCATGGCTTCGGCAAAGTCGATCCGGAGCCGAACGAGCCGGTGTTTCATGCGCCGTGGGAGGGACGCACCTACGCGATCAACCGCGCGCTGGGTTTTACCGGCATCTGGACGATCGACGAGACACGCGCCGGCATCGAGCGCTTGCCGCCAGAAGTTTATCTCGGCAGCTCCTATTACAGAAAATGGGAGCTGCGGCTGGAGAAACTCCTGGTCGAGAAGGGACTGGCGGACGCCGATGAGCTCGCGGCCGGCCATGCGCTGCGGCCCGGCAAGGCGCTCAAGCGAACGATGAAGAGCGCGGATGTGGCCAACGCGCTGTCGCGCGGCTCATTCAGCCGGCCGGCACAGGGGCCGGCGCGCTTCAAGGCAGGAGACAAGGTACGCACCAAGAATATTCATCCGGCAACGCACACGCGGCTGCCGCGCTACGCGCGCGGCAAGACCGGCGTTGTCGAAGCTATCCGCGGCTGTCACGTCTATCCCGACACGGTCGCCATTGGTCAGGGCGAGGATCCGCAATGGCTCTATACGGTGCTGTTCGACGGCCGCGAATTGTGGGGCGAGGCGAGCGATCCCTCGCTCAAAGTCTCGATCGAGGCGTTCGAGCCCTATTTGGAGTTGGCGTGAAATGACCGACGCTGCCACGCAGCGCGCCACACAAGACGTGCGTAGCATTCCTCGTAATGCCGAGGGCCCGGTTTTCCGCGAGCCGTGGGAGGCGCAAGCGTTCGCGCTGGCGCTGTCGCTCAACGAACGCGGCCTGTTCACCTGGAAAGAATGGGCGGCCACGCTAGGCGACGAGATCAAGAAGGCGCAGGCCGCGGGTGATCCCGACACCGGCGAGACGTATTACCACCATTGGCTCGCCACGCTGGAGCGGATCGTCGCCGAGAAAGGCTTGTCCGACGCGGGAACGCTCGCGCGCACGCGCGATGCCTGGGAGCGCGCCTGCGAACGCACGCCGCACGGCATCCCGATCGAGTTACGGCCCGGCGACTTTCGCGGCGCTTAGCCGCGCGGGATTTACAACAGCGAGCCGGGATTCTTGCGATAGCGGTTCACGATGGCATCGGCCGTCATATAGGCCAGTGCCTGGATCGTCAGTGTCGGATTGAACCCGCTCATGGTTGGGTGGGTGGCGCTGCCCATGATGAACAGGTTCGGGATATCCCAGCTCTGGCTGTACTTGTTGACCACCGATTCCTTCGGATTGGCGCCCATGCGCGCGCCGCCCTGATGGTGCGCGCCGGGCGAACCGGGGCTGAACGGCGCGGTCCAGACCAGCGTCGCGTCCATGGCGTGCCCGATGTCCACCATCTTCTTTTGGATGAACGCGACGCGCTCGCGCTCGTTCGGGCGCCGCCAGTCGTAGGTCATGCGGGGCGCCGGCAGGCCCCAGGCGTCGCGCACGTGAGGATCAAGATCGATCATCTGGTCCGGGTAGGGCAGGTTCTCGGTCTGCCCGGTCAGTGCGGTGTGCCGTGTGTAGTATTTTGCGTAGAAGTCGCGGAACGCGGCGCCCCAGCGCGGTACGCCGGGCGGCGGGTTCATGCTCATTGAGGTGCCGAGCGGGCCACCTTCGAGGCCGGCGGGTCCTGCGGAAACCTGCGCGCCGCGGATGAAGCCCAGATCCTTGTGATCGAAATTGTCGCCGTTGTAGTCGTCGAGCGAATTCTTCTGCGCGCTCGGGCCCATATAGACGTTGACGTGGCGATCATCGAACGCCGCGAATGCCCGCGCGCCGATATGCGCCATGATGTGCTTGCCGAGGTGTCCGCTCGAATTGGCGAGCCCGTTCGGAAATTTCTCCGTCTTCGATAGCAACAGCAGACGCACGTTGTCGTAGATGAACGGCGCGAGGATGACGACGTCGGCTTCGATCGTGTTGTCGGAGCGGTCGGGTCCGTAATACGAGACGCCGGTCACTTTGCCGCTGTTGTCCGAATTGACGCGGTAGCATAGCGCGCCGGTGATCAGCTTGAAATTTCCGGTGGCATCGGCCTCGGGCAGCTTGGTCACCAGGATCGAGGATTTCGCACCGACGTGGCAGCCGAATGCCTGGCAGAATCCGCAATAGGTGCAGCCGGGCCGATCTTTGTAGGGTTCCGACAAGATCGCGTGCGGTGACGAGAAGGCGTGCAGCCCGAGCTTCTTGGAAGCAGCGTTGAAATTGACGCCGACCTGATCAAGCAGCAACGGCTTGAGCGGATATTCGCGCTTGCGCGGCGCCTCGAACACGTTGCCGCCGTCAATTTTCTTGCCAGCGAGGTTGCCGGCTTTGCCGGAGACGCCGAGTTCGTATTCGGCGCGCTCGTAGTACGGCTCAAGGTCGGCGTACGACAGCGGCCAGTCGACCACCGACGAATCCGCCGGAATGGCCGCGTTGCCGTAGCGATCGATCGTCGCCGAACGCACACGGAAATCGTCCTCGTGAAAGCGCCACGACAATGCGCCGTAATGCACCGTGCCGCCGCCGGCCTCATTGCCGTTGTTCTGTGACGGAATCGGATGGGCTGTCGCGTTAGTGTTTGGCCGCCACGTCACCGGCATCCGCTTCGGGTCCGGCCGCAGATCCTGCCGCTGGAAGAAGCGCAGCTCATCGTGCGCCTCGAAATCGGATGTCTCCAATCGTGGGCCGCGCTCGAGCCCGATCACCTTGATGCCGGCTTTGCCGAGCTCAGCGGCAAGGATACCGCCGGCGGCGCCGACGCCGACGATCACCACATCGGTCTTTTGCGTTGCCATGACTGATGACCTCCCTCAATGACGCCGATTGTTTTGTGCTTTTCTAGCGCGGCGCAGCCGTTCCCGTTACGGCTTCGCCGCTTGTTTGGTGCCGCCGCACCGTCAGATCAATGGTCCCGGATGCTGCCGGTACCGCTTCACGATCGCGTCCGACGTCATGTAGGCGAGCGCCTGGATGGTCAGCGTCGGATTGAAGCCTGTCCCCATGGTGGGGAACGTCGAGCTGCCGACCAGGAACAGGTTGGGGTGATCCCAGGTCTGGCCGTATTTGTTGACGACCGAATCCTTCGGATCGCTGCCCATGCGGGTGCCGCCTTCGTGGTGAGCGCCCGGCGCGCCCGGCCCGAAATCGCCGTGCCAGACGTGCGGCGCGCCCATCGCCCGGCCGATCTCTTCCATCTTCGCCTGGACGAATTTGACGCGCGCCATTTCGTTGGGACGGCGCCAATCATAGGTCATGCGCGGCGCCGCCAATCCCCACTTGTCGCGGATGTGCGGATCGAGATCGATCATCTGATCCGCATAGGGCAGGTTTTCGGTCTGTCCCACCATGGCGCCTTGGCGCGCGTAGTATCGGGAAATGAAATCGCGATAGGCCGCGCCCCAACGGGGCACGCCGGGCGGCGGCGGAGTGAGAGTCGCGCTGATCGGGCCACCCTCGAGTGTCGGCGTTCCGATCGAGATCTGGGCGCCGCGGATGAAGCCCAGGCCCGCATGATCGAAATTGTCGGCGTTGAAGTCGTCGATCGAGTGCTTCTGGGCGCTCGGGCCCATGAAGTTGTTGACGTAGCGGTCCTCGAACGTAACGAACACGCCGACCATCATGTGCGCCATGATGTGCTTGCCGAGATGGCCGCTCGAATTGGCGAGGCCGTTCGGATATTTTGCCGTCTTCGACAACAGCATCAGCCGCGTATTGTCGTAGATGAACGGCGCGACGATCACGATGTCCGCTTCGATCGTATTGTCGGAACGGTCGGGACCGTAATACGACACGCCGGTTACTTTGCCGGAATTGTCGCTGTTGACGCGATAGGCCATGGCGCCGGTGATGATCTTGAAATTGCCGCTCGCCTCGGCCTCCGGCAATTTGGTCACCAGGATCGAGGATTTCGCGCCGACGTGACAGCCGAACGCCTGGCAGAAGCCGCAATAGGTGCAGCCCGGCCGGTCGTGATACGGCTCGGACAGGATCGCGTGCGGCGACTGGAACGGGTGAAGCCCAAGCTTCTTCGCTCCATCCTCGAACAACAACGCCGACTGATCGAAAATCAGCGGCTTGAGCGGGTACTCGCGATGGCGCGGCGCCTCAAAGACATTGCCGCCATCGATCTTCTTGCCCTGGATGTTGCCGGCCTTGCCGGATACACCAAGCTCGTACTCCGCCTGGTCGTAGAACGGCTCAAGTTCGGCGTAGCTTACCGGCCAATCGGTCAGCGATGAGTCCTTCGGTATGGCCGCTTCGCCGTAACGCTCGATCGTCTTGGTCCGTGCGCGGAAGTCGTCCTCGTGCATGCGCCATGACAGCGCGCCGTAATGCACGGTGCCGCCGCCGGCCTGATTGCCGTTGTTCTGCGACGGGATCGGGTGCGCCGTGGCATTGGGATTGGGCCGCCACGTCACCGGCGTCGTCACCGGATCGGGGCGCAGATCCTGGCGCTGGAAATAACGCAGCTCGTCGTGCGGATCGAAATCGGAGGTCTTCAACTGCGGACCGCGTTCGAGTCCGATGACCTTCATGCCGGCTTTGGCGAGCTCGGCGGCGATGATTCCGCCGGCAGCGCCGACGCCGACGATCACCACATCGGTTTTGAGGTTTGCCATGGCTCAGCCCTTCTTCTGCTTGAGCCGCGACTGCAGGCCCACAATGGGCTCGCGCGTGAAGGCCTCCTTGCTTTGCATGTCCTGTTCGGTGAACTGCATCTGCGCACCGGGAAAGCCGACCAGCCGCCAGCCGGCGAAGTCCTTGTTGCCGCCGTAGACCGGGTCGGCGAACATGCCCTCCATCGTATGTTTGCGCACGGTGTTGAAGAATGCCTGCGCGGTCGGCCAGACGAATTCCGGCGCCTTGCCGTGTTCGAGCGCGCCGATCACTTCGTCCTGCTGCGCGGCCGGCAGACTCCGGAACGCCTTGCCGTGCGCCGCGTTGCAGTGCGCATCGAGCTGGGTGAGGCCGTGCCGGTAGAATTCCTGTTCGTCCTTGTAGGCGCCGGCCAATGCCAGATCGATGTAATTGAGCACCTCGGCATCGGTCGCGCCCGGCTTGCCCGGCGCACCGGGCATCAGCCGTTCGGCGAATGCTTTTATGGTGCGGCTGTTTTCATCGTTGAAAAACGCGCCCTGCGCATTGGACATCGGCGCCATCGCGGTCGCGGCGTCCATCGCCATGCCAGCCATGCCGCCGGCCGGCGCATCCGCTGCCGCAACCTGTTGGCCAGATTTTGCAAGCGCGTCCGGAACGAGCGCGACGGTTGCGGCCGCTCCTGCTGCCGTGCCGACAAGGAACGCACGACGGCCTTCATCATGCTTCTTCATGAGCATCCTCTCCCTTTTGTCCGCGCTCGCGTCATCAGTCCGGCGAGATCAGCGCGCAACTAGACTGTGCTCTTTGGCGACGGCACGCAA
This sequence comes from Xanthobacteraceae bacterium, assembly GCA_036511795.1. GTDB lineage: Bacteria > Pseudomonadota > Alphaproteobacteria > Rhizobiales > Xanthobacteraceae > BOG-931. Next base: position 7,561 of record DATCBO010000048.1, on the reverse strand, counting down.
GACGATTGCACAGAACTGAGGGCAGACGACGGCGCATAGATGACAAAATCACGAATGACGCCGACGCCGCTCCGCTCATTCCCGCGCAAGCGGAATCCGAACGGATCGGAATTTTGCTAATGCATCGCGATTTCGGCGCGCGGTGCGAGCGCGCCAGGATGCCGGATGACATTGCCGGCGAGACGATGCGCCGCGCTCGCCGCCTGCGCGGGCGTGTCGCCGGTGAGCCGCGCGGCGAGATAGCCGGCATTAAATCCGTCGCCGGCCGCCGTGGTGTCGACGGGAATGAAGACTTCGGGAACCGGCACGAATTCCTGCGCGCTGCCCGTTGCCACGAGCGCGCTGTTCGGTCCGTTCTTCACGACGATTTCGCCGATGCCGAACGCTTGCAGACGCGCCACCGTCGCCTCCGGACTAGGATCCCCCCACAGCACCGCCTCGTCGTCGAATGTCGGCAGCGCGATATCGACGCGCTTGAGTGTCTCGATGAATACCGATCGTGTACGCGGCAGATCGCCGCTCCAGCCATGTGGGCGGAAATTGCCGTCGAACGCCACCTTGGTACCCTGCCGGCGCGCCACTTCGAGCACCGCAAGGAAACGGCTCAGGCCGGTGGTGGAAAATAGCGACAGCGTGATGCCGGAAAAATAGATGAGCTTCGCGCCGACCAGGGCTTCCGCCACGCGCATCCAGTCCGGCAGCTCGAACAGCCGGCGCACGGGCGCGCCCTCGCGCCAATAACGGACGCGGCGTTCGCCGTCCGGCCCGTTTTCGGCAAGACACAGCGCCGGCAGATGACCGGGAACGCGCAGCATCAGATTCGCGGACATGCCCTCGGCAGCGGCGAGCGCCAACACGCTTTCCGAATACGGATCGTCGCCCAGCGCCGTGGCGAAGGCGACCGCGATGCCGGCGCGGGCCAGGTAAATCGCGGTGTTGAACGTGTCGCCGCCGCACGACAGCGCGAAGCGGCCGTCGGCGCCGCGCATCAATTCGAGCAGGGCTTCGCCGACGCAGATGGTGCGCAATTTTTCGGCAGGCTTGTCGCTCATCTGGCTCCCTGTTCGGGCGCGACCATGCCCGGCCGGGTAGGCCTTGGCAATCGGGAGAGAAAATAGCCGAGCGCGCTCAGGAGCGAGATGCAAAAGCTGACCGGCCAATCGGTCTCATACGCCATGGCGATGCCGAGCCATGCTTCGAGAAGCGCAATCGTGGCCGACAGCGCAATGCCGCTCCACAATCCGCTCGCCAGGCGCTGCGCCGTCGCGGGCGGTCCAACCATCAGCGCAAAGACCAGTAGCACGCCGACGATCTGCGCGCTCTCCGAGACCGCCAGCGCCACGATCGCGAGGAACGCGACCGAGACGAAGCGCACCGGCACGCCTTTGGCTTCGGCCAGTTCCGGCTGCAGGCTTGCGAAGATCAGCGGCCGCATGATCGCGGCGAGCGCCGCGAGGGTGACGGCGCCAAGCCCCGCGAGGGTTGCGATCATGCCGCGATCGACCGCAAGCACGTCGCCGAACAATAACGCCGTCGCCTGGGAGGCGAACGCAGTGTAGTAGTGCAGGAACAACAGCCCGAAGCCGAGCGCCAGCGCCAGCACCACGCCGATCGCCACGTCGCGGCCGCTCAGTCGCTCTCCCATCAGCCCCATGCCGATGCCTGCGGCGACGGTGAAGCCGATCAGCCCCCACAACGGCGCGAGACCGATGAGGACCGCGCCTGTTGCGCCGGCAAATCCGATATGTCCCAGCGCGTGTCCGGCAAACGTTTGCCCACGCAACACCAGAAAATAGCCCACCACGCCCGAAACGATCGCCGCCACGCCTGCGGCGGCAAACGCGTTGCGCATGAAGTCGTATTCAAGCATGGCGGTGATCGTGATGATGGCCATGCTCGTGGCCGTGATCGTGCCCGTCACCGTGATCGTGCAAATGATCGGAGCGTTCGACATCACGGCCGCGCGACAGTACGAAAATGTTGCCGGCGGCGTGGACCACGTCGATCGGGGCGCCATAGAGCTTTGACAGCACCGGCGCGGTCACGACTTCCGGCACCGTACCGAGCGCGGCGTGACCGTTGCCGAGATACAGCACGCGGTCGAGCGCGCCGACCAGCTGATTGAGTTCATGCGCCGAGAACAGCACGGTGATGTTGCGCTCGCGGGCAAAACCGCGGACGAGATCGACCACTGCCTCCTGATAGTGATAATCGAGGCTGATCAGCGGCTCGTCGAGCAACAATAGCTGCGGCTCGCCGAGCAGCGCCTGTGCGAGGAGGAGCCGCTGGCGCTCGCCGCCCGACATGTCTGCGAGCGGGCGCCGGGAGAGATCGAGCGCGCCGACCGCGGCCAGCGTTTTCTCGATTGTCATCAGATCGGCGCGCGACAGCAGTGGGACGCCCCAGCGTTCGCCGCGCACCGAACTGGCGATGAAGTCGAGCCCGCGCACTCGCAGATCCGGCTGCACGGTGCGCACCTGCGGCAGGTAGCCGATGCCGGCATCGCCGCGCCGCGGCGGGCGGCTGAGCACGCGGATACGTCCCGCGCGCGGTGCGATGAGGCCAAGGATGGCGCGCATCAGCGTGGTCTTGCCGGCGCCATTCGGGCCAAGCACGCCGATGAACTCGCCGCGCCGGATGGCGAGGCTGACATCGATAAGAACGTTGCGGGCGAGCCCGTCGCGTCCGCCGACCGCGAGCGTCACATGGTCAAGCTCAATGACGTTGCCGCCGGCATCCTTAAGGTCGGCCGTCATGAGGTGGGCTCGGCCAGCGCCTTGGCGGTGGCGTCAAGCTCGCTCTGCATCCACGCCAGGTAGGTGTCGCCCGGCGGGGCGGTTTCGGTCACACCAACGACCGCAACGTGGGAGGCGTGCGCCAGATCGATCAGATGCGCCACCAGATTGCTCGGCGCCTGTTTGTTGTAGAACAGCACGCGGACCTCGCGACCTTTCAGCTCGCGCTCGAATTGCGCGAAATTGCGAGCGCCGGGCTCGGTGCCGTTCATGACGGCGATCTGAAAACGCGCGTCGTGCATTTTCAGATTGAGCGCGGCGGCCATGTCATTGAACACGGGTTCGGTCGCCGTCACCGGCGCGCCCGCATATTTGCTACGGATGGCGGCGATTTTTTCGTCGAGCGGGGCAAGCGATGCAAGAAAGGTCTTGAGCCGCGCCGCGTATTCGTCCTTGTGCACGGGATCGGCCGCGGCAAGGGCTGCGGCGAGCGCGCCGGCAACGGCCGGCATGGTGCGCGGGTCGTACCAGAGATGCGGATTGCCGCCGGCCTTGTTGTGCATGAGATCGGCCGCGACGATGACAGTGCGGCCCGGCTTCGGCGACACGGCAAGCAGCTTTTCCATCCATGAATCGTAGCCGGCGCCGTTGAGCACGACGACCTGCGCCGCGGCCACCTGGCGCACAACCGTCGGCGTGGTCTCGAACAGATGCGGGTCCTGATCGGGGTTGTTCAGAATGCTGGTTACGGCAACCCGATCGCCGCCGATCTCGCGCGCGACGCCGCCATAGAAATTCTCCGCCGCCACCACGCCGATCTTGCCGGCGGCGGCATGAGCGGGGAGGGCGGGGGCCACGGCGATGAGGAGTGTGGTCGCTAGTCCGATAAGCGTTTTCATCTCAAAGCCTTAGCGCAATCTCAGCGGATGATGTAATATTATAACATTACAGATACAATTCCTCACCCTGAGGTGTCGGCGCGAAGCGCTGAGCCTCGAAGGGCGAGGCCACGGCGCCTGGGCCTCATCCTTCGAGGCTCGCTTCGCTCGCACCTCAGGATGAGGTGACGGGCACGCGATCTCGTTCCCGCGGCACGTTTTTGATTCGCACCCGAGTCCTGCCAACGATGTGCACGAACGGGCCTCCCACAAAGGAGGGAGGCGGAGCGCCGAAAGGCGCGTATCCAACCGCCACGCGGCACTCCCGGATGTCGCCATCCGGGATACCAGCGCGGCGCGCGCCACGGATGATCCGCTCACACGAACCATCCGCTTCGGGCGCGCTCGCCTTCCGGCGCTCCACCGCGGCTTTCGTCGCAGGGCGAACGCTTTCGACTCGATCAAGGCAGCGCTTCACGCGATGAAGTGCGAAGGCATTACCCTCGCCTTTGGATCGCGTTTAAGCCAAGCACCTGGCTCGCCGGTCGTATGCCGGCGGGGACGATGCCCTAACCGCCCGGGTGCGGAGTGTATGGCTCCGCCCGATTAACAAGATGGGCCTTTTGCGATCAGTATGTTACTGGTAACGTTGTAATTTCCCATTGCTTGTGCTACAAATCATGCTACAAAACGATTTTGCAGTAGCCCATGCCCCGAGTTGCCACCAAGCTCGCACCGTCGGCCAAGGGCGGGTTCATTGCCCGCAAGGTCATCCCCTTCGACGTGCGCGATGACTACGCCAAACTATACGGCCAGCGCACCGAAGAGCGCTTGAATACAGGCCCGATACCGCTCGCACTCGCGCGTGCAAAACATCGCGAATGGTCGAGCGAGATCGAATCACGGATCGTCAACATCCGTGCGGAACGCAGAGGCGAAGGCAGCACGCTCACCCCAAAGGAAGCCCGCGCATTGGCCGGAGAGTGGTACGGGTGGTTTACCGCCCGGATGGCAACGAACAAATGGCCGGCCGACGTTTGGGAGGACTACCAATTCAATGTGTACTCTGAATTCCACGGGCCGGCTATGGCGGGCGGCGTGTTTGACGGCGACCCGCTTGAGTTTTGGGAGCGTGACAGCGACATGCGGGAGCGGGTGCGCCCGATAATGGCCGATGAGACCAAGTCCCGTCAGTTCTTGGCAGCCAAGGGGATCGTTCTGGACCGAGCGTCGGAAGCCATGTTCCTCGACTATCTCACGCGCGATTTCTTCGCGGCCATCGGGCTGCTCACCCGACGCGCCCGTGGCGATTACGGGCCGGACAAATGGGCCGAACAGTTTCCGCACCATGTGGAAAGTACAGACCCGGACCTCACCCCCTGGGTGCTATTTGAACGCTGGATTGAGAAAGTAAAGCCGGCCCCCTCGACAGTCGATCGATGGCGGGCGGTTTTTCGGCGACTGCAAGCCGATTTCCCGAATACCAGTGCGGCGGCCTTGCTGCCGGAGCAAATGCAGGCCTGGGCCAACGGCCTCATAAAGGCTGAAAGGACAGCCCGGACGGTTGCGACCATATGGGTTAGCGCCGCCCGCACGGTGTTCGGATGGGCCGTCGGTGAAAAGCTGGTCACGCGCAATCCGTTCGCCGGCTGGCGGGTGAAGGTGCCGAAGAGGATCCGTACTCGCGAAACGAAATCGTTCACCGAAGACGAGATACAGATGATCCTGAGCGCTGCGCTGGCCGTTAAAGTGCACAGCAAAGCTGATGCGGCGAATCGTTGGTGTCCGTGGCTTGCTGCCTACAGCGGCGCTCGTATGGGTGAGGTCACGCAGTTGCGGGGTGCCGACATTGTGAAACGTGATGGCATTTATGCCATGAAAATCTCCCCGGAAGCTGGCACAACCAAGACCGGAAGGACCCGAACCGTACCGCTTCATGAGCACCTTATCGAGCAGGGTTTCCCCGCGTTCGTGGCGACTAGCGGCAACGGGCCCCTGTTCTACAACGAGCCGAAGCAACCGGGAGGCGCGGACGACCCCACCAATCCGCGCAAACCTCGCTATGTCAAAGCGCGCGAACGCTTGGCGGTGTGGGTTCGCGGCCTTGGAGTAAAAGACCCCGAGTTGTCCCCCAACCACGCCTGGCGACATACGTTCAAAGCCATCGGATTCCGCTGTGGCATGTCCGAAAAGTTGCTCGATGCCATTGTCGGACACGCGCCGGCTTCGGTCGGCCGCGGCTACGGCGAGCCGACGCTTGCCGACAAGGCTCATGAGCTTCGTAAGTATCCTCGCTATTCCTGCGCCGTCTGTTCTTGATCAGTCAGTCCAGCGCTCAAGTCCTCCTTGTGCGTCCACCACCCACTCCGAGGCCGATGGAGATTTGCCAGCTCGGCGCCCGCATAGCTCAGTTGGTCGAGCAGCTGACTCTTAATCAGCGGGTCCAAGGTTCGAGTCCTTGTGCGCCCACCAATAAGATCAATAGCTTAGTCCAAATCTGTATTAGGGCATAAAGTCTTGTGTCCGCACTGTGTCCGGATTGACGTTGCCACCCAGGAGGGGGCGCGGACCCACGAGACGCGCCGGATATCTGCGCATCTCAAAGCATGCCGCCATAATGGCGGGCGCTGTGGCCGGCGCCAAGCAGTTCAAGCGCGCAGGAGACGTCCTCGCCCACTATATGCTGAGTTCGTCGTACGGGCTGACCCTGGAAGAGACGCATGAGCAATCCGCTCGCCCGCCTTGCCACACGCGTCGCTTATGGCGCCAGCCAGCTGCCGCGTGTCACTTGGTATATCGGGCACAGCCTCGCTGTACGCCGGCTATCGGAGTTGGCGCGGCGACAAGATAGTAGAAAAGTGCGGCCGCGCGCCCACACCACTGCACCCGTACCGAACCGCAGACAACTCTACGCGGATATGGCCATCCTTCTCCGGCAAGACCTCGCCAATGTCGAAGCCGGCATTTACCCGCTTCCCGCCGATCATGATGGATCGCTGCTGACACTGCTTCACCGCTCGCGGCTTTTCTTCGAGGATCTCCCCGAAATCCATCGGCGCCGCGAGAGCAGCGCACACAGCGAAGTTCTGAGCGAGGGGATGCGCGGGAAGCGTCCCCGCTACTATCTGCAGAATTTCCATTTTCAGTCGGGCGGCTGGATGACGGACGATTCAGCTAAGCGATATGACACCCAGGTCGAGGTTCTCTTCAACGGGACCGCCAACGCCACGCGGCGGCAGGCCTTGCCGCAACTCCATGAAGCTTTCGCCGGACGGGACCAGCGTAAATTGAGACTTCTCGACATCGGCTGCGGGACGGGGCGTTTTCTCGATTTTCTCAAACAGGCCTGGCCGCGGCTTCCGGCCCTCGGGCTTGATATGTCCGAGCCGTACATCAGACACGCCAAGCGTCACCTGAAACGCTGGTCGCGGATCAATCTCGTTGTCGGCAACGCGGAAGCGATTCCCGCGCCCGACGACAGCCTTGACGCGGTGACAAGTATTTTTTTGTTCCACGAATTGCCGCCGAAGGTGCGCCGTATCGTTTTTCGCGAATGCGCCCGGGTGCTGAAGCCTGGCGGGCGTCTGGTCCTCGTGGATTCGCTCCAGCGCGGCGATCAGCCGGACTATGAAGGGCTCTTAGAACTCTTTCCGCAGAATTATCACGAGCCCTATTATGAGAGCTACACCAACGAGGACTTTAGCGCGCTCGCCATAAGTTGCGGTATGACGCACATCCGAGACGTCAAGGCCTTCGTCTCCAAGGCGATGGTATTCGACAAGCCGGCACGCCGAGCGCCCGCAGTATCCGCTCACAACGAAATCGTAGAACCGCTACGATACGTAACTATTTGCTCACGAGGAGCACCCACCGCGCGCTCCAGCGACTGACGCTATACCTTCAAAAGCGGACATTCGGTTGCAGCGCAATATCCGTCGCAAGGGGCCA
>DATCBO010000047.1:0-3406 GCA_036511795.1 Xanthobacteraceae bacterium | reverse complement strand
CACGCCGCGCGCGTATCTGAACTCGGTCTCCTGTCCGCGCACCACTTTGCGCACCGTCGCGCGCGACACCGACAGCGTCCGCACGATCTCCTTGATCGGCCGGCGCTGCTCGAAAAAAGCGCGACGTATCTGGCCGATCAGGTCCACGCCGATCATCCCCCAAATGCCCTTCCCGGCCGTCAAAGGCCAAAGGAACGGACACTGACACGCAACATCTAAAGGGGTCGGGATTGGACGCGATTACCGACCCTCAGGGGGTCACTATTGATCGCGAATTTACAGGTCCGGTTGGCACGCTCGCGCGCAGCAGGGAGGGCTGAACCATGCGCGTCGGCATCAACGGCTTGGGCCGGATCGGCCGGCTGGCGCTGCGCGCCGGGATGGGCGCGATGGACCGGCCCGAAGACGATCCGCGCGCCGGCAACCGCCTCGACATCGCGCATGTGAACGAGCTGAAGGGCGGTGCGACCGTCACCGCGCACCTTCTCGAATTCGACAGCCTGCATGGCCGCTGGCGGCAGAGCCTAAATGCCGACGGTGAGGAAGCGATCGTCATCGGTAACCGCCGCCTCGGCTTCACCGCCGCGAGCTTGCCCGGCGAGGTGCCGTGGGGCGATCTCGGCTGCGAGGTCGTGCTCGAATGCACGGGCAAGTTCCTCCGGCCCGACCAGCTCCAGGGCTATTTCGACAAAGGCGTGAAGCGCGTCATTGTCGCTGCGCCGGTCAAGGATCCGGCGGCGCTCAATGTCGTCGTCGGGGTCAACGACGACCGCTACGAGCCCAAGGAACACCGTCTCCTGACGGCCGCCTCCTGCACCACCAACAGCCTCGCACCGGTCATAAAAGTCGTCCACGAAGCGCTCGGTATCAAACACGGGCAGATCACCACGATTCACAATCCCACCAATACCAATGTCGTCGTCGATGCGCCGCACCGCGACCTGCGCCGCGCCCGCTCGGCGATGCTGTCCCTGCAGCCCACCACGACCGGCAGCGCGACGGCGATCGCGCTGATCTATCCCGAACTGAAGGGCCGTCTCAACGGCCATGCCGTGCGCGTGCCGGTGCTCAATGCGTCGCTGACGGATTGCGTCTTCGAGCTGGAGCGGACGACGAGCGAGAGCGAAGTCAACGACCTGTTTCGCGCCGCCGCGGTAGGGCCTCTGGCCGGCATTCTCGGCTTTGAGGCGCGGCCCCTGGTCTCGGCCGATTACGAGGGCGATACGCGAAGCGCGATCGTCGACGGCCCGAGCACGATGGTCACCGACGGCACGCTGCTGAAAGTCTATGCCTGGTACGACAACGAGGTCGGCTATGCCTGCCGCATGGTCGATTTGGCCAACATCGTCATCGAGCGGGGTGTGTGATGGCCGGAGCGCGCAACTATCTGATCGTGACTGCCAGCTATTGGAGCTTCACGCTGACCGATGGCGCCCTGCGCATGCTGGTGCTGCTGCATTTCTATTCCCTCGGCTATACGCCCTTCATGTTGGCCTCCCTGTTCCTGCTCTACGAGGCGGCCGGTATCTTCGCTAATCTCGGCGGCGGCTGGCTTGCCGCACGCTTTGGCATCCCGCGCATGCTCGCAACCGGCCTCGTCTTGCAGATCGGCGGTCTACTGCTACTTTCCGCTCTCGACCCTGCCTGGGGCGCGACCTTCTCCGTCGTTTGGGTAGTGATGGCGCAAGGCATCTCGGGCGTTGCCAAGGACATCACCAAGACCGCCTCCAAATCGGCGATCAAGGCGACCTCCGAAGGCGGCAACGGCCAACTGTTCCGCTGGGTAGCGTGGTTCACCGGCTCGAAGAACGCGATGAAGGGCTTTGGCTTCTTCGCGGGCGGCGCGCTCCTCGAGATCGTCGGCTTCAAGGCAGCACTCTGGCTGATGGCCGCAATGCTCGCGATCGTGCTCGTCAATGTCCTTCTCAGCCTGCCCAGGGAGCTGGGCAAGGCCAAGGCGTCGAAGTCGTTTCGCGAGCTGTTCGCCAAGTCGCGTCCGATCAACCTGCTTGCCGCCGCGCGCATCTTTCTCTTCGGCTCGCGTGACGTGTGGTTTGTCGTCGGGCTGCCCGTGTTCCTTTACGCCAACGGCTGGAAATACATGCAGGTGGCAGGCTTCATCGCCACCTGGACGATCGGCTACGGACTGGTGCAGGCGGTAGCGCCGTCGGTTTTACGCCGTAGCGTCGATGGCCTTTCGCGCGAGATCCCCGAAGCGCGGCTTTGGGGGACAGCGCTGACCGCGATCCCGGTGCTGCTCGCCTTGTTGCTGAACATGCGCCTCCCCCTCAGTCTGGCGTTGCTGGTGGTCGTGGGTCTGGGCGTATTCGGATTTGCCTTCGCCGTGATCTCATCGCTGCACTCCTATTTGATCCTCGCTTATGCCGGGACGAAGAAGGCCGCCGAGGATGTCGGCTTTTACTACGCGGCAAACGCCGGCGGGCGGCTCTTCGGCATCCTGATGTCGGGGCTCCTCACCCAATATGGCGGTCTGCCCGCGTGTTTGTGGGGCTCTGCGGCGATGCTTACCGTCTGCCTCGCGCTGACGTTGCTGCTTCCCGCGGGTTACGAAGGGCGGCGGGTGCCGGCCAGCGGCTTATCCGACTGAGCATGAGGCGGCGGGAGCGGCCCGGTTTCGTGGGCAGGCGTCGAGCCTGAGCCGATTTAAGCGCCTTTACCGACATTATTGGCATCAACTGCACCGTGAACGGCTGCTGCGTGCCGTGGCAGTCGGTCTGATTGTCGGCCTCGGCATGGCCCTGTTCGCGCCTTTTGTTGGTCAGTCGCCGCTCTTGCTCGGCCTGATCGCGGGGCCTGGCGCCGCGTTCTTGATGCTCCTTAAAAATTAATCGCGGGGCGCCGCGCTCGTGAGCGTCGGGCAAGGAATTTATTTTGACATTTTGCAAAACATCTTGACGAAGGGTTTGGCACTCCTTACTTTGGCAATCATCAAAATGAGGATGCGATCGGCGAGATGGAAAAGAAAAATGCTATCGCTGCGCTCGGCGCGCTCGCGCAGGAAACCCGGCTTGACGTGTTTCGGCTGCTGGTGACGCATGGGCCTGCCGGTCTTCCGGCTGGCGTTATCGCCGATATCCTCGGCGTGCTGCCGGCATCACTCACCTTCCATCTTCAGCAGCTCGTCCATGCCGGCCTCATCACGCAGCGCCGGCTCGGCCGCCAGCAGATTTATTCAGCCGAGTACGACGCCATGAACGGTCTGCTGGGCTACCTCACCGAAAACTGCTGCGGGCGCGGCACTGCTGGTCTGCCGGGCTGCGAATCGGAAGCGGCGGTAACGGACGCGGCAAAGCCGGTCCGGCGTGTCGCGAGCAAGTAACACCCCATGCACCAACGGGAGCGATCCATGAACCACGATAATCTGCCGGTTGCGGTGATCGGCGCC
>DATCBO010000046.1:0-8396 GCA_036511795.1 Xanthobacteraceae bacterium | reverse complement strand
GGTTTTGCGCCCTCCTCCGCATCCCGCTCGACTTCCGGGGTATTCGACTTTTCGCCGGAATCCTCAAAGCGCTCGCGCGCCTTGGATTTGCGGGCGGGCGCCATCGATCCGACCGCGCCGGTCCCGCCGGTCATCGCAGCGAGCTCCGCGAGCCGTCCCTTGCCAAGCACGGTGCCGCCGTCGATCTCGCCGCGCTTCTGCGACACCGTGCCGACCACCTCATAGCCGAGCGTGTTGACCAGGCGGCCGAGCTCCGCGAAGCTCGCGGCTTGCGCCGCGTCATCGACATCGGGGGTCTGGATGCCGACGAGGATCGCGCGCGGAACGGGCGGTCTGGTTTCCATGATACGGCGCTTTCGGCTGCGTGGCGCGACCGCGTTTTCGTTGCGGCCGCCTCACGGATTTGGCGATGTCGGGGCTGGCGGCGACCGCCGCTTGATGACGACGTCGCCCCTCTTGCCCATGCCTAGCACGTTTCGTGATGGCGCAGGCAACCGAACCGCAAGCCGGATGGCGTCATGAGTCGATGGGTTTCGCAAAGGGCGCAAACCATCCTACACGCCGAGATCAGGCGGCCCGAACCAGTTCATCAGCGACAGGCCGCCGTCGACCACGATCGCGGCTCCCGTGACATAGGCCGACACCTGGTTCGACAGCACCGCCAGCGCCATCGGGGCGAGGTCTCCGCTGCGGCCGAGGCGGCCGAGCGGGATGTGCTTTGCAAGCGCGGGATCGGCGACAAAACCGCCCGCGGCGATGGCGCCGGGCACCAGCGCATTGACCCGGATACCGAAGCGGCCCCAGGTCCTGGCCAATTCCCTCACCAGCATCGCCATCGCCGCCTTCGCCGTGGAGTAGTGCGGCAGGTTGCGCGGCGTGCCGGCGTGCAGCGAGGTGAGGAACAGAAACGAACCGGGCTCGGCGGCCGCGATCAACTGACGGGCCAATTCCCGCGCAAGGTGAAAGCCGGCGTCGAGGTTGACCGCATGCATTTGCTGCCAGGTCTCACTGCTGACCGCAAAGGCATGATCGGCCTCACGCCGCGGCGGCGACGCGCTATGAACGAAATGCGTCACCTGCCCCAATGCGGCCCGCGCGGCCGCCAGCAGCGCATCGCATGCACCTGATGTCGCGAGATCACCCACCCAGGGCACCGCCAGTTCCGGCCGCGGCGAAGCCGCCGCCGCGGCATTGACCGTATCCTCGCGGACATCGGCGAACACGGTCCGCACGCCCTCGCCGACCAACGCCTGCGCGATCGCGCGGCCGATGCCGTTGCCCGCGCCAGTGACCAGCGCCGTCTCGCGGGTGGGGTCGAATGGGTGGCTGAACAGGCTCATGTCGATCGGGTCTCCCGGGAATTGCTGGGTTCATGGGGCATGGTGCTGCACGCCTTGGCTGATCGGCGATCCCTTCATCTGGACGCGGCAGCATCTGCCGTTCCTGATGCCGCCGCACCATGGGTAGCCGACCCGACCGAGGCGCGTCTTGCGCCGATCGCCGAATTTTTAGCATTCGACTTTGGTCCAATGCGCATTTTCAAAATGTTAAGTAACGCGGGAATCGGAACGCGTCGCGGCAAAAATTCACCACATTTCTCGGGCGGAAATAAATCCCCGATCAGGAGACCTCACATGCGGACATCACGCGCGATCCTGCTGGGATCGATTGCCGCCTTCGCGGTGTTGACTGCGCCGGCGCTGGCCAGGACTTCCAACGTTCAGCCAACCGACACCCCATCGGCGTCATCTGGATGCTACTCCTCGCAGCAGAATGCCGATGGTTCATGGACGCAGGTTCCATGCCAGGAGGGGTCATCGACGCCGGCACCGCGCAAGTCCGCGGCCCGAAGCGTGGAACCAGCGACCCACTGACGAAACGCGGGCCGGCATAGTCCGGATGCGGCAACGCGTTGGCTCCCGCGGCTTGAGAAACTAATCGGCCTTCAACCAGCGTGCCGCGGCATCGGCGGTATCTTCCGGCCTTGTGTTGAACGCGATCGCGGTGCCCGGCCCTGCCTTGAGCACGGCATTGACCAGCACCTCCAGTAGCAGCAGGTGCTTCGGCGGCATCCGAACGCCGCCGCCGATCACCACGCAATCATACAGCTTGGCGGCGAGTCGGCTCTCGATCGCGGGACCAGCGGTCTCATCGGGGCGGATCAGGCAAAGATCGGCGTGCCAGCCGCGCTCCGTCATTTGCTGCATCGCCATCGCGATGCCGGCCTGAATCTTTTCCGCGTTGAGGCCGGGCGGCAGCGAAGGATCGGAAAAATCGACCGTTTCCGGCTCCAGGCCGACAAACAAAATCCAGCTCATGGGGCTCTCCATCCATCTGTTACGATCCGGCGATGATCGGCGCGTAAGTATAGCTCCTGCCGCGTCCCAACGCACCCGGCGCAGAGCGCGGAGTTTATCGTCCGACGCGCATTCGCACGACCAATTGGCCGTTGGGCCTAAGCCCCTTTACGGCTCGGACGCAAATCCTGTATCTCCGACAAGACAACCGCTGAAGCTGTCGAAAAAGCCGTCAAACTGCTTGCGCTGCGCGAGCTGGCGCGGGTTCGCGCACCAGCCCTTTACCGGATTTACGGATTGCTTCGCAAACCTCCGCAATGACGGTTTGCGCTCAATGCGGCGGCTTCTTGCTCGCGCGCCGGCGGCCGAGCGATCCCGCGTGTGCCTGAACGCTGGATCATTCACGTCATCGTAGCCATGGCCACTAATGCCGCTTGAAATACTGCACGGCACGCTCGTGCTTTTCGGCCGCGACGCGCGACCTGAAGGTGCCGAGATTGCGGCGCTTGCCGGTTTTCGGATTGATCTTGCGGGAGTAGAGCCGGTACTCGCCGGACTGCAATTTGCGGATCATGGGATGAGGACCTCGAGCAACGAAACCGGTCAGTCCTAATCGCCGAGGCTTAATCGCAAAGCCCGTCCTCTTGTTCCAGGCCGGAAGCGCACATGCGCCGCTTAAAACAAAGATTCATCACCAGGTTTCCGCGGTTGTCGTTGATCGCGTAAGGGCATTCCAGCCGCTTGAGGGCGGCTTTGGCCACAGCGTACCCAGGCATGCAAAATCGTTTGATCGGAACGCCCATTTTGACCGACAGCTTAGCTGCGAAACGCAGGCGGATTCACGGCTCCAGCGCCGATTCGCGCAAGGCAGGCGCGACTTCGGCCGAAGTCAGAAATTTCAAAAGCCGGTCGGATTGAACCGCCCGTGTCGACGCCACGAGACGTCCGGCAGAAAACACCGCAGGGCTTTGCAGATGCAACGGGACCGGTCCGACCACTTCAACGCCCGCGACCTGCTTCAGTTCGCTGAGCTGCTGTACCGCAAGGTCGGCCTCGCCGCTGACCAGCCGTTCGGCGGTAAAACCCGACGGAACGATACTGGCGCGGGCATTGATTTCGGACGCGATTCCCATTCGCTCGATCAACCGCGCAAAGAAAATGCCGCTGGCGCCGATGCGCGAATAGGCTATTGCCCGGGCGCCCAGCAGCGTGGCGCGCAACGCGGCTTCGGTTGCGATATCCGGATGCGCGGCGCCGGCCTTCACCGCGATGCCGACAAAGGAAAGCGCCAGATTAACACAGCTATCGGCCACCACCGTTCCCTGGGCCGCGAGATCTTGCAGCGCCTGCCGCGTCAGGATGACGACGTCGGCGGCCTCGCCGCTGCGCAGACGATCAATCAGCGCCAGCGTCGGTGCAAAGTCGGCATCGATACGCGCCCCGCCCTCCGCCTGATATCTGCCGGCAAGACTGCGAACCGCTCCCATCAGGGCCAGCGTCGAGAGTACGCGAACGACATTTTCCATCGGCAGCCTTTCCAGGATCTGTCTAGCGTGGTTCGCGGCGGCGGGAAATGGACTTGAAGGACCTGAATCCCGCACGCTTCGCAGGCGCGTTGCCGGCGCCGGTCAGATCCGCGGCAAAAAACGGCCAGCCGAAGCGATCCGCTGGCTGGTCAATGTCGCGCCGTTCGAGGAAGCGCCAACTCAGCGCGCTCTGAAGGAACAGTCACGGGGGAGAGAGAAACAGCCGGGGGTCGCGACCTAGACTGAAGTCCAGGCCGCGATGGATGCGTTAGGCGGCGGCCGTCTTGGCGGCGGTCGGAACCGATGCGACCGTTTTCAGGATCTGGGAAGCGATCTGGTAGGGGTCGCCTTGCGAGTTCGGGCGGCGGTCTTCGAGATAGCCCCTGTAGCTGTTGTTGACGAAGCTGTGCGGCACCCGGATCGAGGCGCCGCGGTCCGCCACGCCATAGCTGAACTCGTTGATCGACGCGGTCTCGTGTTTGCCGGTCAGCCGCAGATGGTTGTCCGGGCCATAGACCGAGATGTGGTCTTCGCGGGCCGTTTCGAACGCCTTCATCAGGCTCTCGAAATAGTCGTTGCCGCCGACTTCGCGCATATAGGTGGTGGAGAAGTTGGCGTGCATGCCGGAGCCATTCCAGTCAGTGTCGCCGAGCGGCTTGCAATGGTATTCGATGTCGATGCCGTACGTTTCGGTCAGGCGCTGCATCAGATAGCGAGCCATCCACATTTCGTCGGCGGCCTTCCTGGAGCCTTTTCCGAAGATCTGGAATTCCCACTGGCCCTTCGCCACTTCGGCGTTGATGCCTTCGTGGTTGATGCCGGCGGCCAGGCAGAGATCGAGATGCTTCTCGACGATCTCGCGCGCCACAGCACCGACATTGGAGTAGCCGACGCCGGTGTAATACGGGCCTTGCGGCGCCGGATAGCCGGCGGTGGGGAAGCCGAGCGGACGGCCATCCTTGTAGAAGAAATATTCCTGCTCGAAACCGAACCACGCGCCGGCGTCGTCGAGAATGGTGGCGCGTTTGTTGGAGGCGTATGGGGTCTTGCCGTCGGGCATCATGACTTCGCACATCACCAGCGCGCCATTGGTACGCGCGGCGTCCGGATAGATGGCGACCGGCTTGAGCACGCAATCCGAATTATGGCCCTCGGCCTGCAGGGTCGAGCTTCCGTCGAAGCCCCACAGCGGAAGCTGCTCCAGGGTCGGGAATGAGCCGAATTCCTTGATCTGGGTTTTGCCGCGCAGATTCGGCGTCGGGGTATATCCGTCGAGCCAGATATATTCGAGCTTATATTTGGTCATTGAGCCTCTCTTGCGATGACGATGCGAAAGGTGGGGAACCCGCCTGCCGATTTTCCACAGACGTACGCGGCCGCCATCTGCCGATCCTCACAAAGCATTTAATGTGCCAATTGGTGCGTTGCGGAACCGCGGTTCTGATGCGGAAATCCGCTCCGCGTCTCGCCTGCCAATCGCCTTCGAGGTGCGGCAAAGACGCGCGGAGCGCGACCGCTCCGACAGCCCGGCACACGCCGAAAATCCGCCTGATTCCGCCAAGCCGGGCCCCTCCCGCAACCTTGGCCATAGCTCACGCGTTAGCGAGTGGTCGGGTGCTCCCAAGGGAGCAAATCCAGAAGTGCCTACAAATTACCCATCGGATGATTTCGTTTTGATCATGTTGCACGAGCCGAGTGCACGGACGATATCGGTTTCAGTAACCACTCAAGAACGAGTCGGGCGCAGCATGAAGCCAACGGGCTGCGTGAGCTGCGGCACAAGGAGAGAGACGATGAATACGAGTTTGAATCACGGGTGTGCAAAGATCTACCAATTCCCGGTCGGGGGCCGCTCGGCGCTCGCCAGCCGCGGCCACGACGAGACCAAATCAGCCGCCGATCCGGCTTCGTCGCGCGTCAGCGAAGTTGCCTGCGACAGCGGCTGGTATCACGAAGCGGCTATCCAGGAGTCCAAGCCGGTGCGCGAGAGCTGATGCCGAGCGCGCATTCAATGCCGGCGCGCCGGCCTCCGGTGCGACACCGCAAACCAAATGCCTGAAGAGGGTCGGAACGGAAACGTTTCGGCTCTTTTTTCAGGCCGGTTCGCACGCCGTCATGATAGGCCCACGTCGTCATTTCTCCGCCGCGGAGAATGGCCTAAGCTAAAGCCCATGCCAGACCTCCCTGCTCGTCATTTCAATCTCGCCGGCGCCAGCAATTTCCGCGATCTTGGCGGCTATCCCGCCAAGGACGGCCGCGCGGTGCGCTGGCGGCAAATCTTCCGCTCCAACCATCTCGGCCATCTCACCGAGGCCGATATCGAGGTGCTGCGCGGGCTCGGCCTGAAGAGCGCCTTCGATTTTCGCGGCACCGAGGAACGCGCCGCGGCCACCTGCGCCCTTGAGGAGATCGCGGTTCATTCACTGCCGATCGAGCCGACCGTGGTCGCCGCACTACGGGCTCTCATCGCCGAAGGCACGCCGCTGTCATCGGCCGAGGCCGTGGAGATCATGCGCGATTCCTACCGCAACTATGTGGTTCGCAACTCGCCGCGCTTTCTCGCGCTGTTCGCTCATTTGCTCGAGGACCGCGCACCGCTGGTGATTCACTGCACCGCGGGCAAGGATCGCACCGGCTTTGCCTGTGCGCTGATCCTGCACGCGCTCGGCGTATCAGACGATGTGATCGCCCAGGATTATCTGCTGACCAACCGTTTCTACCGACGGGATCCTTCCCATAGCCCCGATCTGCCCGGGGAGGTCAGGCTGGTGCTGGCGTCGGTGGAAGCCTCGTTCCTCGCCGCCGCATTCGAAGCCATCGGCGCCGAATATGGCGATCTCGACGGCTATTTCTGCGACGGGTTGGGCCTCGGCGAAGGCGAGCGCGCCTGCCTCCAGGCGCGCTATCTGGAGCCGTGACTCCCCTCGCCGCTCGATGCGCGAGGAGCCAATCAAATCGCCTTACGCCGCCGCTTCCATTTCAGCATCGAGGTCGGCAATGACGTCCTCGAAGGCCGAAATCGCCTGCTGAACCGCGGCGATCTGCATCAGCTCCCAGCCGCTGACGGGGCCGTTGCGATTTTGCAGTGCGACGATCAAATCCCGCCGTTGCTCCTTGAGCTGAATCAGCGGCAAACCGTGGTCCGGTAGATATTTCATGACGATGCTTCCCAGCCCTTCGATTGGACGAGACTGAAGCATGACGGAATTGCTCTGCAATCCGCTTACAAAACTCCGGCAAATTTTAACGAATCCCGCGCGGGCCGAAGCAGATACCCGAGACTGATGAGACGGTATGGGTATCGCAAGGCCGTGGCGCGTTGGAACATGTGAACCTGCGCTGCGGGAGTGATCCATCACGGATCCGCATTTGGGCGCAAAATTGGGGAGCATTGCAAGTGAAATTCGCTTAATAATGAAGACCTCATTAACGCCTGCCGGGAGACCCCCCATGAGCGGAAAAGTCATCGTCGTGACCGGCGCTTCGGGCGCGCTCGGCAAGGTGGTCGCCGAGGTGGCGCTGGCGCGCGGCGCACGGGTGGCCGGGATCGATCACGCGGCCTCGCAAACCCCGGCGACGGCGGACCGGATCGAATTCGGCGGCGTCGATCTCACGGATGCGGCGCAAGCCAAAAAAGCCATCGACGCCGCCTCGGCGCATTTCGGCAGGCTCGATGCGCTGATCAATATTGCCGGCGGCTTTGCCTTCGAGGCGATCGCCGAAGGCGACCCGCGAACCTGGCAGCATATGTATGCGCTCAACGTCCTCACCGCGCTGAACGCGTCGCAAGCGGCGATCCCGTATCTGGCCGCTTCCGGCGCCGGGCGGATCGTCAATGTCGGCGCCATGGGTGCGCTGCAGGCCGGCGCCGGCATAGGCGCCTACGCCGCGTCCAAGGCTGGCGTGCACCGGCTCACCGAGGCGCTGGCCGCCGAGTGGAAGGGCAAGATCACCGTCAACGCGGTGCTGCCGTCGACCATCGACACCGCGGCCAACCGCGCCAGCATGCCGAAGGCCGATTTCAAAAAATGGGTGACGCCGCAGGAACTGGCCGACGTGATGCTGTTTCTCGCCAGCGATGCCGCCAGCGGCGTCACCGGCGCGCTGCTGCCGGTGAGCGGACGAGTCTAGGGAGCCGGCGCTGGTTTCCGGCGTGGTTGACCAAATCCCCTGCGGCAATTCGGGTTAAACTCCGGCACTGAGTCGCGAACCGCGACATGGAGTTGAGCTTGGAAACCGCGCTTTATCTGCCCGTCAAACGCTTCCTCGAAAAGCTCGGCTTCACGGTCAAGGGCGAAGTCGGCGGCTGCGATCTCGTGGCGCTCAGCGCCGATGATCCGCCGATCGTGGTGATCGGCGAATTGAAGCTGACCTTCAATCTCGAACTGGTGCTGCAGGCGGTCGACCGCGCCGGCGCCTGCGACGAGGTCTGGCTGGCCGCCAAAATGTCGGCGAGCGGCAAGGGCCGCGAGAGCGACGCGCGCTACCGCAATCTCTGCCGCCGGCTCGGCTTTGGGATGCTCGCGGTCACCAACACCGGCGACGTCGAAGTGCTGGTCCCGCCGCCGACCAC
>DATCBO010000045.1:0-18917 GCA_036511795.1 Xanthobacteraceae bacterium | reverse complement strand
GCCCGGCGTAACGATGCCAACGATGCGATCGCCCGGCACCGCGCCGCCATTGGGAGCAAAGCGCACCGGCAAATCAGTATTGATGCCGCGGATCGGAATGGCGGCGCCGTTCTCGCCGCCGTCCCCGGGCAGCTTGAACTTCATCGCCTTGGCGCGCTTGAGACCGAACCAGCCGCTTTCCGCCTTGGGCGCAACCGGCGTGACGCGCTCATCCTTGTAGTCGGGATACATGGCGCGCACCACATCGGCCGCCCGCATCTCGCTGCGGCCGACTGCCGACATCACGTCGTCAATTGATGCCCGCGCCAGCCGCGGCAGCGCGCCTTCGAGCTTCTCGTCAGAATACTCGATCTTGGCGCGCTGACACAGGCGTTCGACGATGCGGCGGCCGAACGCCGAATACTGGCTTCGCACCGCGTCGCGTGTCGCACGGCGAATGGACGCGCGCGCCTTGCCGGTCACAACGATCGATTCCCAGGCCGCCGGCGGCGCGGTCTGTGCGTCGGAGGTCAGGATCTGCACCTCGTCGCCGTTTTGCAGCGGCGCGGACAGCGGTCCCATCTGGCCATTGATTTTGGCGCCGATCGCCATGTTGCCGACGTCGGTGTGGACCGCATAGGCAAAATCGATCGGCGTTGCCCCGCGCGGCAGTGCGATGAGCTTGCCCTTCGGCGTGAAGCAGAACACCTGATCGTGAAACAGTTCGAGCTTTGTGTGCTCGAGAAACTCCTCCGGGTTGGAGCCCTCAGCCAGCAGCTCGATGGTATGCCGCAGCCACGCATAGGCGCTCGATTCGCGCGACAACATTTCGGTCGGCGAGCCGACACCATCCTTGTAGAGAGCATGCGCGGCGATGCCGTAGTCGGCAATCTGGTGCATGTCTCGGGTGCGGATCTGCAGCTCGACCCGCTGTTTGCCGGGCCCGATCACCGTGGAATGGATCGAGCGGTAATCGTTCTGTTTTGGCGTGGAAATGTAATCCTTGAACCGGCCGGGCACGACCGGCCAGCTCGTGTGCACGATGCCGAGCGCGCCGTAGCACTCGGCAACGGTCGCGACGATGACGCGGAAGCCGAGCACATCGGAGAGCTGCTCGAAGCCGACAGACTTCCTCTCCATCTTGCGCCAGACCGAATAAGCGCGCTTGCGCCGGCCAACGACTTCAGCAGCAATGCCGCGATCGGCGAGCTTTCTGGCGAGCTGTTGCTCGATCTCGGCGATCGAGCGCCGCGATCGCTCCGCCAGCGCTTCAAGTCGCTCGGTGATGACCCTGTGGGCTTCGGGATTGAGTTCCTGGAACGCCAGATCCTCCAGTTCCTCGCGTAGCTGATGCATGCCCATCCGGCCGGCGAGTGGCGCATAGATGTCGAGGGTTTCCTCAGCGGTGCGCCGCCGCGCCTCTGGCGGGCGGTAGGCGAGCGTGCGCATGTTGTGCAGCCGGTCGGCGAGCTTGACCAGCAGCACGCGCACGTCGTCGGCGATGGCGAGTAGGAGCTTGCGCAGGTTCTCGGCCTGCTTGGCCTCCTTGGACACGAGTTCGAGCTTTTTGAGCTTGGTCAGGCCTTCGACCAGACGGCCGATATCGTGGCCGAACAGACGATCGATTTCGACGCGGGTGGCGTCCGTGTCCTCAATGGTGTCATGCAGCAGCGCCGCCGCGATGGTGGCGTCGTCAAGCTTGAGGTCGGTAAGGATCGCCGCGACCTGCAGGGGGTGGGAGAAATAAAGGTCGCCGGAATCCCGCTTCTGCTCGCCATGGGCCTTCATCGCATAGACGTAGGCTCGGTTGAGCAACTCCTCGTTCGCCTTTGGGTTATATTCTTTGACCCGGTCGACCAGCTCGAATTGCCGCATCAACCGCGGCTTGCGCGGGTGCGAGGGCGGCGCGTCCTCGGAATCGGGCACCAGCTGGGCATCGCGTGCCTCAGCCACCCTGAGTCGGGGCTGATTCTGCATCCGCGGCAGATCGACCTGCGAGCGCGCCATCTTGTCCCTTGGCCGTCCTTCGGCGTTTTCGGGCGCGGATCGGCACCGCACCTCTCCACCAAGGATATCATGCAGCGCCGCCCGCGCCACAAGCAGCGCTACGCCGTACCCCAAGGAGCACGGTCGCCGGGCAAGACCAAGTTTTCGTTAACGCAGGCCGGTCAGCGGACCGGCCGAAGGGCTTATTCTTCCTCGTCGCCCGTATCGGGCTCGGGCTCGCTCTCCGGCGGGATCAGCCCTTCGAGACCCTTGAGCAATTCTTCCTCGCTCATACGGTCAGTCGTGACATCGGTATCGTCGGCGTCGGCACCGGTGCCGGGGGCGCCGATCAGCGGTATTGCCTCAGGCTCCGGCTCATCCACCTCGACGTATTTCTGCAGCGAATGGACCAGTTCCTCCTTGAGGTCGCCGGGCGAAATAGCCTGTTCGGCGATCTCACGCAGCGCCACGACGGGATTCTTGTCCTTGTCGCGCTCTACGGCGATCTGCGCACCGGACGAGATCATTCGGGCGCGATGGCCGGCGAGCAGAACGAGGTCAAACCGGTTCTCCACCTTGTCGATGCAGTCCTCGACGGTCACACGGGCCATGTCGGTTAAGCTCCTCGGGTCGGGTGTGCGGGGCTCGGGACGAGATCCCAGCGCAAATACAAGTTGCCAATTGGGGCCTTACGTATCGTCAACGGGGCCGTCGTGCAAGGTCATCGGGACGGGCCTCTAACGGTTTGGGCGAGAGTCGTGCGGGTCGCGCGAAGCTTTACGGAACCTGAGGGTCACGCCTGAATTCAGTGTGTTCGAGTTTCCGCGACGGCGTGCCGCAGTGCTTGAGTGGCAGTGCTGCAAGGAGCATGTTGGTGCGCACTTGCCACGTCGACGCGCATCTTAGTACGCTTGCCGCATGCGGCAGTACTTCGCATCACGAATGTCTTGGACGACGCGAAAAAAGTTTTAACAACAGGCCCGAACGGTCGACTGCATTGCCGCCGATCCGGTTTTATCACCAGAGACGACGAGAGGCACCATGCCCGCACAAACCGAAAAAATCGCTCTATTCATTGACGGCGCCAATCTTTACGCCACGGCCAAGTCGCTCGGCTTCGACATCGATTACAAACGTCTGCTGCGCGAGTTCCAGTCGCGCGGATATCTGCTGCGCGCCTTCTACTACACGGCGGTGATCGAGGATCAGGAGTATTCGTCGATCCGGCCGCTGATCGATTGGCTCGACTATAACGGCTACACGGTGGTCACCAAGGCGACCAAGGAGTTCGTAGATCAGACCGGCCGGCGCAAGGTCAAAGGCAATATGGACATCGAACTCGCGGTCGACGCCATGGAAATTGCGCCGCACATCGATCAGATGGTGCTGTTCTCCGGCGACGGCGATTTCCGCTCGCTGGTCGAAGCGGTGCAGCGGCGTGGCGTTCGCGTCACCGTGGTATCGACGGTCTCGACGCAGCCGCCGATGGTGGCAGATGAGCTAAGGCGCCAGTGCGATCAGTTCGTCGACATCGTCGAGCTGCAGTCGAAAATCGGCCGCGATCCCTCCGAACGGCCGGCGCGCGAGCCGCGCGAAGGCCGCGAGCCGCGCCACACGCCGCAATTTCTCCAGCGCAGTCCGACTTCGCAGCGAGTTGAGGTCGAGGACGACGAATTCGAGGACGACTAGCGCGGGACCGAGCCGTGCCGCACGCCGGCGGCCCCGGGCGGAACTGCCCGCGCTGTCCTCGTCTCGTCGCGTTCCGCAAGACCTGGCGAGAGCGCGAGCCGGACTGGTTCAACGCGCCTGTCGATTCATTTGGACCGAGCGATGCGCGGTTCGTCATTGTCGGATTGGCGCCAGGACTGCGTGGTGCCAACCGCACCGGCCGGCCCTTTACCGGCGATTACGCGGGCGATCTGCTCTACAGTACGCTGATAAAATTCGGGTTTGCACGGGGCGAATACCAGGCGCGCCCGGATGACGGGCTCAAGCTGGTCGATTGCCGTATTACCAACGCGGTGCGCTGCGTGCCGCCCGAGAACAAGCCAACGCCAGGGGAAATCACGACCTGCCGGCAGTTCCTGGCCGCGACCGTCGCAGACATGGCACGGCTCTCCGTGGTGCTCGCGCTCGGCCGGATCGCCCATGACTCGTTCGTCGTGGCGCTCGGCGCACGCCGGTCCGAATATCCTTTCGGCCACGGCAGCGTGCATGCGATCGGCGGACTAAGGCTGTTCGACAGCTATCATTGCTCACGTCTGAACACGAATACAGGCGTGCTGACGCCGAAAATGTTCGGCGATGTGGTCGGCAATATCCGAACCGACCTTGATCGGCAATTGCAGGTACTCGCTTAGACCGAAATGCACCGCCGTCAGGCGTACGACATGAATTCCATCAGCGAGCCGTCGGGATCGCGGAAATAGACGCAGGTGCCGGGTCCTTTGGCGCCGAAACGCTGCATCGGTCCGCGCTCGACGGTCACGCCGCAGCGCTGCAAATGCACGATGGCGTCGGCGATCGGGCCCATCCACTCGAAACACAGGTCGCTGTTGCCGGGAGTTACCGGAAGCCGCGCCACCTCGGCGGGCGCAACACCCGGCCCGTGCACGTTGAGCTGTTTATCGCCGAACCGATAGGCATAGCCCGCCGGGCGGGCGACGAGTTCCGCGCCCAGAACTGCCGTGTAAAACGCGTTCGAGCGTTCCCATTCGGTAACGTGGATGACGCAATGATCGAGTTTGGTGGGAATGGACATTGCACTACCGTCCCTATCCCTTCTGCCGCAGCAGCCGCCCGCGCTCACGGTCCCACGAGCGCTTCTTGTCGGTTTCGCGCTTGTCGTAAAGCTTTTTGCCGCGCGCCAGCGCCAACTCGACCTTGGCGCGCCCTTTCTCGTTGAAATAGAGCTTGAGCGGAACGAGTGTCATGCCGTCGCGTTCCACCGCGCCGATCAGCTTGTCGATCTGCCGGCGATGCAGCAGCAGTTTGCGCGGCCGTTTGGGTGTGTGGTTGAAGCGGTTGGCCTGCAGATATTCAGGAATATTGGAGTTGATCAGCCAGATCTCGTTGCCGCGGGCATCGGCGTAGGACTCTGCGATTGTCGCCTTGCCCAGACGCAGCGATTTCACCTCCGTCCCGGTAAGCGCGACGCCGGCCTCCATTGTGTCGTCGATGAAGTAGTTGAAACGCGCCTTCCGGTTATCGGCGACGATCCGAAGCTTGCGTTCGACCTTCGCCGCCATCACCGCTCTCAACGAGCCTTCAGCGCGTCGCGGATCTCAGTCAGCAGCTGAACTTCCTTGGACGGCAGCGGTGGCGCTGCCGGCGCCGCCTCGGGCGCCTTAAGCTTATTGATGCCCTTGACCACCAGGAACAGCGCGAAGGCGATGATCCCAAAGTTGATGATGAGGGTGAGAAAATTACCCCAGGCCAGCACCGCACCTTGCTTTTTCGCATCAACCAGAACTCCCGCCATCACTTTCGACGACAGCGGCAGAAAATAATTGGAGAAATCGATGCCGCCGGTGATGGAACTGACGATCGGCATGATGATGTCGGCAACCAGCGAGTTGACCACCGCGCCGAACGCGGCACCGATGATCACGGCGACCGCGAGATCGACGACGTTGCCCCGCATCGCAAACTTCTTGAATTCCTCAAGCACCGGCACCTCCACAATATTGCCCGGCCGGGAAGCCGTGCCCCGCGCCGCCGCGCACCGCGCGGGTTTCCGCCGCCGCCCCAAGTTCGCGGCCCGAAAAAATCAATTGATCAGCCCAGCATGCACCATCGCCTGGCGTACCGCAGCTTGCGCCTTCTCGGTCGCCGGCACCATTGGCAGCCGCAAGTGATTGGCGCACTTACCGATCAGCGACATGGCGTACTTGATCGGTCCCGGACTGGTTTCCACGAACAGATCGATGTGCAGCGGAGCGAGCTTGTCCTGCAGCGTGAGCGCGGCATTAAAGTCGCCCTTCAGGCACGCCGCCTGAAATTCCGCACACAGGCGCGGCGCCACATTCGACGTCACCGAGATACAGCCGTGGCCGCCGTGGGCCATGAAGCCGAGTGCAGTGATGTCCTCGCCGGATAGTTGATTGAAATCCTCGCCCATCGCGGCGCGCTGCTGCGAGACGCGCGCCATATTCGCGGTCGCGTCTTTGACGCCGGCGACGTTCTTCAACTCGTAAAGGCGTTTCATGGTGTCGACCGACATGTCGATCACCGAACGCCCCGGAATATTATAGATCAGGATCGGAATACCAATGGCGTCGTTGATTGCCTTGAAGTGCGCGTAAAGCCCGTCCTGGGTCGGCTTGTTGTAGTACGGCGTGACTACCAGCACCGCGTCCGCGCCGGCCTTTTCGGCGTGCTGGGCGAGATCAATCGCCTCCTTGGTGGAATTGGAACCGGCGCCTGCCACCACCGGCACACGCCCGCGGGCCTGGCCGACGCACCATTGGACCACATCCCGGTGCTCCTGATGCGAAAGCGTCGGGCTTTCGCCAGTGGTGCCGACCGGCACAAGGCCGTTGGTGCCCTCGGTGATCTGCCAATCGACCAGGTCGCGGAAGGCCTTTTCGTCCACGGAGCCATTCTTGAACGGAGTGACGAGCGCGGTGAACGAGCCTCGGAAGCGGGTTTTGGCGGTCATGACACTGATCCCCGGCTGGGCCCTCGTCGTAGGCGGAACCGCATGCGGTCGTCGGCCGGGCCATTCGCCGCATAAATATCGGTTCCGCCGCGGGCTTGAAAGCCCCCCTAACGGTTCTGGACCTTGAAATCTGCGGCGCTGGTGGACAGTACCGTCTTTAGCCGTGCTTTTGCCGTGAAGCGCGCGGACTCGTGTACGGTGCGGGGTGCGATCCGCGTCGCGGGTTAGGACTTCTTCAATCTTACCCGCCGAAGGGTTTTACCGTGGGAATTTGGGGCTGCCGCAGGGAGGGGAGTGACCGGTGACGCTCGCTCGATGCACCATCGTTTTTGCAGCCGCTCTTCTGGTGGCGGGAGCGGGACTTGCTCCGCTTGCCGGTGCAACCACCCCCGAGCACCCCAAGGCCGCCTCGAAACCCGAGAAAACCGACAAGCACGTCAAACGCAAAGAGACCAAGAAGGAGATCAAGAAGGACGCCAAGAAGGACATCAAGAAAGATATCAAGAAAGACACCAAGAAAGAGGCCAAGAAAGACACCAAGAAGACGGGGCACGGTGCTGCACCCCGCAAGGGGGCGATCCATGTCGCGCTCCCAGCCGCGCCACGACGCGCATTTGGTGCCGCGCCTGCTGCGGCTGCCCCTGCTGCCAGGGCCGAGGTGCCGGCGCGGCCGATCTTGCCGCTGGCCCCTGCGAGCAGTGCAATGACGTCGCCGCTGGACCTCACTGCCGTCAAGCAGGCCATCGCGCTCGTTCACAAGGGCCGAGGCGACGAAGCCACCAATGTTGAGAAAACGATCATCGATCCGGTCGCGCGAAAGCTCGTGGAATGGGTCATCTTGCGCAGCGACGAAACTACGGTCGATTTCTCCCGTTACGCCGCCTTCATCGCCGCAAACCCAAGCTGGCCGAGCATCATCACGCTGCGCTACCATGCCGAGGCGGCGCTGTGGGAACAGCAGCTCGACCCGCCGACCGTCATTGGCTATCTCACCGCCGAACCGCCGCTGAGCGCAAAGGGCTATTTCGCGCTGGCGCGTGCTTGGCTCGTCAAGGGCGACAGCGGTCGCGCCTTTACGGCGGTACGGACCGCGTGGCGCCATTCTGGCTTTTCCGAGGACCTCGAGGGTCAGGCGCGGGCAAAATTCTCCGGGCTGATCACGCCGGCCGACGACAAGGCGCGCATGGATGCGCGGCTTTATGTCGGGGACGATGATGCGGCGATGCGGGCAGCGCAGCACCTCGATGCCGCGGCTGTCGCGATTGCGAAGGCGCGCGCCGCCGTGAACCGCAAGGCGGGCGACGCCAAGGCTCTGCTGGCCTCTGTACCGCAGCAAGCGCAGCACGATCCTGGATACATATTCAGCCTGATTCAGTACTTGCGCCACGCGAACGAGATCAAGGATGCCGCGCAGTGGATGCTGGCGGCCCCGCGCGACCCTGATGCGCTCATCAATACCGACCAATGGTGGGTCGAGCGGCGACTGATCGCACGCAAACTGCTCGATCTTGGTGATGCGCGTACCGCCTACGAGATCGCCGACGGCGCCGCACAGCCGACAACCGAGAATTTCCGCGCCGAGCAGCAATTCACCGCCGGGTGGATCGCGCTTGAATTCCTGCACCAGCCGAGCCTTGCCCTGCCGCATTTCGCCCGCATTGCAGAGGGGGTGGTCAACCCGATCACGCTGGCGCGCTCGTACTATTGGCAAGGCCGCGCCGCCCAGATGCTCGGGCGCGAGCAAGAGGCGCGCTCCTATTACGAGACAGCCGCCCGCTATCCGACCGCCTATTACGGCCAGTTGGCACGCTCCAAGCTCCGGCTCGACGATCTCACGCCGCGTGAGCTTGCCGCCCCACCGCCGTCTCATCGGCCGCTTGAACTCGCCCGCATATTCGAAATTCTCTACGCCATCGATCAGTCCGACATGGTCGCCGGCATGGCGGCCGACCTTGGCGACAAATCGACCGATGTGGCTGGCCTGGCAAGCCTTGCGGAGATTACGGTGCGCCATAGCGACGCCCGGGCCACGCTCTTGATCGGCAAGACCGCGCTTGGCCGGGGCCTGCCGCTCGCACGCTATGCTTTTCCGGACTTTGGCGTGCCGAATTACCGGCAGATCGGGCCCCAGGTCGAGCGCTGCGTCGTGTTTTCTATCGTCCGGCAGGAGAGTGCGTTCAACCCGCGGGTAATCTCCAGCGCGCGCGCTCTCGGCCTGATGCAGGTCACGCCCGGCGCGGGCCGCAATACGGCGCGCAAATTCAAAGTGCCGTTCGATGAGCATCGGCTGCTCAATGACACCGCCTACAATTCGCAACTCGGCACGGCCGAACTCGGCGACGACATCAGCGGCTTTCGCGGTTCCTATATCCTGGCGTTTGTCGCCTACAATGCTGGACCGGGCCGCGCTCGGCAGTGGATCGAGCAGTACGGCGACCCGCGCAATCCGAAAGTGGACCCGATCGACTGGATCGAGCGCATTCCAATTTCGGAAACGCGCAACTACGTCGAACGCGTGCTTGAGAACATGCAGGTTTATCGCGCGCGTCTCGACAATTCGTCGAAACTCTTGATCGAAGCCGACCTGCACCGCGGCAGCTGATGGGGTTGGCGCGATGGCGCCAGCTCAGCCGCAATAGCAGATTCAAAGTTCTTCGCAATTTATTGAAATCAGTGGGAAACGTCATTGTCGGCTCGGCGTCTGCGCATTGAACCAAAGCGCGCCGCCCAGTACATTGGCGTCAATTCGCGGTAGGTTTGCAATGCTTGATGGCGGCTTGGCCGAAACGGGTAAGAGCGCGTTCGTCAGCGGACCGGACGGCTTGCGCCTGCATGTGCGTGAGTATGGCGTGCGAACCGCACACCGGCTCGCAGTCGTGTGCCTGCCGGGATTGACGCGCACCGTTGCCGATTTCGATACACTTGCGCCGGCCTTGGCGAAAGCTGGGCCCCGACGCGTGATTGCGGTCGATTTGCGCGGCCGCGGTCAATCCGAATACGACCGCAACCCGGAAAACTACAATCTGCTGGTCGAGCTTGGCGATGTGGCCGCCATTTTAGCCGCGCTCGCCGTTGGGCCGGCGGTGTTTGTCGGCAGTTCGCGTGGCGGCCTTCTGTCGATGCACCTTGCCGTAGCGCATCCGACTGCGATTGCCGGCGTCGTGTTGCATGACATCGGACCGGTGATCGAACCGAAGGGGCTCGCGCGGTTGCGCAGCTACGTCGGCAGGCTGCCGCAGCCGCGTAGTTTCGCCGAAGGCGCCGAAATTCTGCGTAGTGTGTTTCACGGCCAGTTCCCGAAATTGACACCGGAACAGTGGCTCGCCAGCGCCGAATGCACTTGGCGTCAGCAGGGCGATGGCTCCCTCATTCCGACCTACGACGTGAAGCTCAGCCGCTCGCTCGCTGCCATCGATATCGAAACGCCGTTGCCGCCGCTGTGGAACGAATTCGACGCTCTGGCGCGTGTGCCGATGCTCGTTATTCACGGGGAACGATCGGATATCCTCTCGGCGGCGACCGTGGCCGCCATGGCGGCGCGTCATACCGGCATGGAAACCATCGAGGTGCCGGACCAAGGGCACGTTCCGCTGCTTGAAGGCGACGACATAGTTCAGCGTGTGACCGATTTCGTCGCCAAGTGCGACGGAACCGCTCGCTAGCCGGCCGGGCATCGCTCGTGCCAGACCAACGCCGTCCCAACCCGGACCCGCCAAAGCCGTTTCCGGCATCATTTCAGGCGCCACTCCAGCAAACGACCGTGTCGTATCAGCTCGCCGGCGCCAGTCAGGCGCTGCCGGCATGGCCTGATCAGTCGGAGGCGTATTACAAGCGCGCTAGTGCGCTCAAGGATGAGGGGCGCCTGGCCGAAGCGCTCGCAGCCTTCGATAACGCGATTGCGCTCAAGCCCGGCTATGCGCAGGCTCATAACGGCCGCGGCATCGTGTTGGCTCATGTCAGCCGTCTCGCCGAAGCGGCCGGCAGTTTCGACCGCGCGATTGCGCTCAAGCCGGACTATGCCGAGGCGCACAACAACCGCGCCCTCGTGCTGCAAGACCTCGGGCAGCTTGAGCAGGCGCTGATCAGTCTCGACCGCGCCATCGCGCTGCAGCCCGACAACGCCCGGGCGCACAACAACCGCGGCGTGGCGCTGCACGACCTTATGCGCGAAGGCGACGCGCTGGCCAGTCACGACAAGGCCATCGCGCTGAAGCCCGAGTACGCCGAAGCCCACTACAATCGCGGGATCGTGCTCCACGAACTCGACCGCCTCGACGATGCGCTTGCAAGTTTTGACCGGGCCATCGTGCTCAAACGGGACTATGCCGCCGCCCACAACAACCGCGGCACCGTGCTGCTCGACCTCAGTCGGCTCGAAGAAGCGAACGCCGCATTCGATACGGCAATCGCCTTGACCGGGGGGTTCGCCGAGGCCTCCGTGAACAAAAGTTATTGCCTGTTGCGGATGGGCCATTTTGAGGAAGGCTGGCGCCTGCACGAATGGCGCAAAAAGACCGAACGCCCCGTCGGTCACCGTTCATTTTCCCAGCCTCCGTGGCTGGGAAATGAGGACATCACAAACAAGACCGTGTTCGTCCATTGGGAGCAGGGCTTTGGCGATACCCTGCAATTTTGCCGCTACGGCGGGCCGCTGCGTGCGCGCGGCGCCGATGTCGTCATGTCGGTGCAGGAGCCGCTGTACCGGCTGTTGAGCCACAGCATGCCGGACATCCGGTTTCTCAAAGACGACGTAGTCCCAGCGGCCTTCGACTTTCACTGCGCGCTGATGAGCCTGCCGTTGGCGTTCGGGACAACGCTGCAAAACGTGCCTGCTGCGGTGCCCTATCTGTTTGCCGACGATGAAGGGCGCAGGACCTGGGAGGCGCGAATGCCGGCGCCGACGCCCTCAAAACCGCGCATCGGTCTCGCCTGGAGCGGCAACGCAAAGCAGAAGAACGATATCAATCGATCGGTCGGTTTGGCGGCGCTGGCGCCGATTTTGGCTATCGATGCGCACTGGGTTTCTTTGCAGAAAGAGATCAGAGACATCGACCGCCGGCTGCTGAAGAACTTTTGTCACATTGTCCATTACGGCGAACTGCTGACCGATTTTTCTGATACGGCAGCCGTGATCGCCGCTATGGATTTGGTCATTACTGTTGACACGAGCGTCGCGCATCTTGCCAGCGCAATGGGAAAACCGGTGTGGATCTTGCTGGCGCACAAGGCGGACTGGCGATGGCTGCGCGACGGCGACGATTGCCCGTGGTACCCGACAGCCCGGTTGTTTCGGCAGCAAACGCCGCGCGTCTGGGATGGCGTGGTTGGGCGCGTCGGTGCGGCGCTCACAGATTTTGTGAACTGTCGATAACGCCTTGATTTTCTGAGGAATTTCTGCGGCCGCGTTCATTCGTGGAAGGGGTGTGCGCGGAGACTGCGGACCGTCAGCTTGGCTGCGCCGCCCGCTTCCGTATTCCAAATTGATACATGCCGGCGAACGTCTGCGGAATGTCGGTTTCGAAGGCATGCCAGCGGTCGAGGTCTGTCAGCGCGGCCGGCTCGGGAAAGCGCGCGGCAAAACGCTGCCGGGTCGAGGCATCGAGCGCGAAACCGACGAATTCCAGATCGTTCGCCATCAAAAACGACTTTATCTCAGGCAGCGTCATGCGGTGCTCTTGGACGTGGAACAGCAGGTCGCGGCAGTCGTCTGTCGTAAAGAAATCGGCGACGCTGGTGAGCGTTTTTAACAAAGAGTCATCGTCAGCCGCGATGATCTCCTGGCGGCAGCGCCGGATATCGTCCGCAATCGGCCGATAGCCGCGCTCGGCAATTAGAGCGCGCGCGCTCACGACATTTTGCCGCGCCAGGTCGCTGTAGAGTCCGACCTGCATGACGCCCGATGGGCGCAGCAGCGACAGCAGGATCTTCCAGCCCGCCCATGGATCAGCGAGATGATGCAGGACGCCGGAGGCCTCGATGACATCGAAGTCACGCGCGACCGAGGCGAGTTCCATGATGTCCGCCTGCGCAAACTCGACGTTGGAGACGCCAAGGTTTTGCGCCATGCGTTTGGCATAGCTAATGCTGGCGCGGCTCAGATCGACGGCGAGAAAGCGTGCCTGCGGCGCCTCCCGGGCGAACTCGATGGTGACGAGACCCGTGCCGCACCCGGCGATGAGTACGTCGCCGATGTGTTGCGGCTCACAGATGTCGAGGATGGCTGGTCTTGCCGGCGGCCCGGCGGCCGGCCAGCGCGGATAAGGGCTCTCTTCGTATTGGCGGCGCACAGCATGCGACACGGCGCCCTCGATCCTGGTCAGGAGCGGTATCGCCGCCGCGATCTGGCGTTCTTCGGCAGGGTCCTTAACCTGTTGGGTGATCACTGCCGTCACGGATGCCGGCCAGGAGCGCTCGAGCATCACCTCCGCGCTCGACAGCGTGTGAAGCGGGACGTACGAACCGACAACGGCCGGCCACAGCGGCAGACATTGTCCTTCGGCCTGCAACGCACTTTCGAGCGCCGCCTGCAATTGAATGGCTTGTTTGCTCTCGGCCTCAGTGGTCGCGAAAACGTAGCCGTTGAGGAAGCATTGCCGCGCTACCGCGCAACAGAAGCCGATCAAGCTCTTATCGAACGCGCCGTCTGAGGCGCCGCACAGCAAAATATGGCGCGTATTTGTCAAAACGCGCTCGATGCCGATGTCGGTAACGGGAGCGCACTCAAGCAGGCAGCACAGCAGCGGGTCACTTGCCAGCGCCGAAATTCCGGGCGCCCCGCACAATTCGGCAGCGGTCAGCCGCTTCGGCCACGCCGCGTTGGCCCGGATGATGGCTTCGCTCACGACGCTGTTGCGTTTGATCAGATCGATGCAGACACCGACAAGGTCGCGGGGGCGAATCCACGCTTCCGACAGGGCGCGCAAAACCAGCTGGCGTATTTGATCTTCGCCGGCCGCGCCCACTGGGCCCGCAAGCGTGAGTGCGTGTGCGAACAATATTTTGGTCTGTGGCGTCTCTTTCAGCTCGAGCGCGCGCTGGGCTGCAGCCAATGCCAAGTCGTGTTTGCCGGTCGCAACGAGAGCGTTGCCACGACCCAGCCATGCCTGGTCAAAATCCGGTTTTAGTTTCAATGACTTATCAAAGTCGACGAGCGCCTCTTGGTGGCGGCGCAGCGCGGCAAGAACGTGGCCGCGACCGTGCCACCCTTCAGCCAGATTCGGATCAATCGCTAATGCTTGGTCCGCAGCTTCAAGCGCTTCGTCATGGCGGCGCAGATCGGAGAGCGCCTTGGCGCGCTGCAGATGCGCCGGTGCGAACGTAGGCCTTGCGGCAACCACCCGATCGAAACTTGACAGCGCGTCGCCGTGACGTCCGACTGCGGCGAGCGCGGCGCCGCGATTGAACCAGTCTTCGATAGCGACCGGCGCCGCGGCGAGCGCCAGATCGTACGCGTCGATTGCTTCGACGTTGCGGCCGAGTTCGGCGAGCACATCGGCGCGATGACTGTGCGCCTGAACCAAATCGGGTGCGAGCGCCAGCGCGCGATCAAAGCTAGCGAGGGCGTCCTCCTTTTGCCCGAGTGCCGCGAGCGCCCGCCCTAGCAGCACATGGGCGCCGGCGTGCAGTGGGTTGTTCGAAACCGCCTTGCGCGCAAGCGCGGCGCCTTCGGCAAACCGGCCCTGCTGACAGGCGATGGTCGCCAGATAATAGGGTGCATCGGCGTTGTGCGGATCGGCGCGCTGCACTTCGGCGTAAATCGCCGCCGCCTCGGCGATGGCGCCGCGCCGGTGCAGGGTCAAAGCCTTTTGCAACAAATCGGTTGTCGGGGAGGTGAACATGCCAGCCAGCGTTGGGAAGCAAATCAAACAGACTTGAAGGAGTTCATCAAGTTAGCGGTATCGACGCAAAGCTTCGACGGCGTGACACAGCGATCTTGGTCAGCGGCCCAAAGCATGGATGAGTGCAAAGGCGTTGGCGTTCGCTGCGCATGCGGCGTTTACGGCAAGCGCACCCCCGCGTCCTGCCCGTACACGATGTGCTCTTCGTCCAAAAGGACAACATAGGCATTTATTCTTATATTTAGTTATGAAAAATTTATGCACAGGATTCGGCGTGTGTCCCTGCCTGGACGTTGAATTTGCAGGCGGAAACATCGCTCAAAATGGCTCTCCTTTCAGTCAAAAACCCACACTTATATATACCGTATAAACTATTGATAAATATGACAAAAAGTCGTTTTTACGCGCCGATTTTGCTTTACCCTCGGCAACCGCGAAACTATGGTCATACATGCGGATTAGCCGGGTTTAGTCCTCAGAAAAATACCGCTTGACGCGTCCGCCGCGTCCAAGTCTGTATAAAAAGATCGTAAAAAACGATCTTTTGGGTTGGGGTCAATACGGTGCCCAAGACCGCGTTAACAGTCGCCTTGGTTCGGCATTCCTCCTGCCCGCAAGGTGCGCGCAGGATCGATTTCTTCGATACTGCCGTTCCGGGTTTCATGCTTGAGGTCCGGCGCACGGGAGGCAGGACATTCTATCTGCGTTACCGCGACGCCCACGGCCGCGAGCGGCAATTCAAGATCGGTTCGGCGCATATCCTGACAGTGTCCCAGGCACGCCGCAAAGCGCGCGCCGTTCTGGCCGAGGCCATTCTCGGGCGCGATCCGCAGAAAGAGCGTCAGGAACTGCGGAGCGTCCCGACGCTCGCTGAGTTTGCCGACGAATCCTACTTGCCGTACGCAAAGAATGTGAAGCGCAGTTGGCAGACTGACGAAACGATCCTGCGCATCCACATCCTGCAAAAATTCGGCGCGTCGCATCTCGATGAAATCTCAAATCAAGCGATCGCCGACCTGCTGTCGCGTATGCGCGACCAGGGCTACGCCAGCGGCACGGTCAACCGCGTCCTGATCCTGCTGCGGTTCATATTCAATCTCGCCAGAAAATGGGGCGTGCCGGGCGCGGCCGAGAATCCGACCGCCGGCTTAAAAACCGCACCTGATGTGTGCCGCGAACGCTTTCTTGCTCACGACGAAGTGCAGCGCCTGTTGTCGGCGCTCGAAACCGATGAAAACCGGGTCGCCGCGCGCGCGATCAAGCTGTTGTTATTCACGGGCGCGCGCCGCAATGAGGTCACGCACGCCAAGTGGGAACACGTGAATTGGGACAAGCGGACCCTGCTGGTACCGCGGGCAAAGTCGGGACGGCCGCGATCGATTCATCTGAACTCGGCGGCGCTCGATTTGCTGCGCGCCATCGACCGAACGGACGACAATCCGTTCATTTTTCCGTCGCCCGTCACCGGGCGGCCATCGCCTTCGCTGCATTTCCCATGGTGGCGGATCCGTGAAAAAGCCGGCTTACTCGACGTGCGTCTGCACGATCTGCGGCATTCGTTCGCCAGCTTCCTGGTCAATCAAGGGGTGTCGTTATACGTGGTTCAAGGCTTGCTCGGGCATACGCAGGCACGCACGACTCAACGCTATGCCCACCTTGCGAATGACACGCTCGCCGATGCAGCCGAAGTTGTTCGCGATGTGATTCTGAGTCCGGCAAATGGCGCGAATGCAACGTCAGCGCTATAAATCACCGCGCCGGCCTGGTCACCAATTGGCCTGCCACGCTCATTTCGAATCCGCCGTTGGGCAATTCTTGAAACTCGACACCGGCATCCTTGAACGCTTTGCTGATTCGAACTTCCGTTAGATGCCGCGCACGTATGGCCGCCCTTTCAAGCCGGTAAATGGCACGTTGCGTGACCTTGGCACGCCTGCCGAATTCGGTTTAGCCCCAGCTCAGCACCCACGGCCCGCGCCGGAATGTGAGGACTCAATTCGGCCTACAAGCGCGGCTTGAAACATGCTTCAATACGCAGTGAGCGAAGATAGAGCTGAAGTCGGATAGCGACTCTCCGATCGAGGTGAACGACTTGACCGAGTTAATAGCGAGCGCAATCGCGCAGCATCGCGCCGGAAATCTTGCTGAGGCGCGCAAGCAGTACAAATCAATTTTGGCCCGCGACCCTCGAAGTCCTGCCGCGCTGCATCTCCTTGCAACCCTGGAGGCTCAAGAAGGGAATCTCAAAACGGCGCTTAGGTTGTTTAACGCTGCGCTGGATATAAATCCTCGTTGGGCAGACGCGTTGGCCGATAAGGGCAGAGTGCTAACCATGCTGGGGCGGCACGAAGAAGCGCTGGTCTGTTATCAAGACGCGACCGCCGTCGACCGGCGGCATCCTGCTGCTTTGCAAAATCAGGGATGCACGCTGCTAGTTCTCGGCAGGTCGGCCGAGGCATTGGCCGTGTTCGATCACATGCTGCGAATAGAACCTAACTTTGCTATTGCCTTGCACAACCGCGCCATTGCGCTTACCGATTTACAGCGCTATGCCGAGGCCGTCGCGAGTTGCGACAAAGCGCTTGCGATCCAACCGGATTATGCCGAAGCCTTGCAGAGCAGAGGCGTCGCGCTTGAATACATGTACCGCCACGACTTGGCGCTTACGAATTTCAAGCGTGCAGTTGAGCTAAACCGGAGCCTGGAATATCTACTCGGGTCTCTGGTCGCTTCGCAACTGTACTGTCACGATTTTCAATGCCTGGAACAAAATAGACATGAATTGACCACTCGGGTCCGCCGAAAAGAACGCGTGGCGACGCCCTGGGTGTTCCTGTTGGCTTCAGATTGCCCTGCCGATCAATTCGCATGTTCGAGAATCTTCGCGGCCGACAAATGCCCGTCGCAGCCGTCGCAGTGGAAGGGCGAAGCTTATCGGCATGGCAAAATCCGACTGGCGTATCTTTCCTCCGATTTTCGGACTCACCCAACCTCGCATCTCATGGCCGGCCTCTTCGAGCATCACGACCGGTCTCAATTCGAAACGATCGCGGTCTCGTATGGGCCCGACGATAGAAGTAATATTCGCGCACGCGTGATGCGCGCGTTCGATCGCGTCATTGATGCCGCGTCGATGACCGACGCCGAAGTCGCCGCTTTGCTTCGCCGCAACGAAGTTGATATCGCCGTCGATCTAAACGGTTTTATTCAGCATAACCGGCTGGGCATTCTGGCGCACCGACCGGCTCCCATACAGGTGAATTATCTGGCCTATCCGGGCTCGATCGGTGTCGATTACATCGACTACATCCTCGCCGATCGCTGGATCGTTCCCGAGGCCGATCGCAAATTTTATTCCGAACAAGTTGTGTATCTGCCGTATTGTTATCAGGCAAATGATTCGAAGCGCTACATCTCGCCACAAACGCCGAGTCGGGCTGCGTGCGGGCTCCCCGAGAACGGCTTTGTGTTTTGTTGCTTTAATGGCCCGCACAAGCTGACGCCCGGAATATTCGACGTTTGGATGCGCCTGTTGACGCTGGTGCCCGACAGCGTGCTTTGGCTCATCAAGGGGAATCCGGCGGCAGCGGACAATCTGCGCCGGGAGGCGAAAATCCGCGGCGTTCTGGCGGAGCGGCTGATATTTGCCGAGAGGATGGAGCTGTCGGATCACCTCGCCCGTCATCGCTTAGCGGATCTGTTTCTGGACACACTGCCGTGTAACGCGCACACCACGGCGAGCGATGCGCTTTGGGCCGGGTTGCCAATCCTGACCTGTTCGGGCCGGACCTTTTCCGGGCGGGTGGCGGGCAGTTTGCTCAACGCGATTGGGCTGTCGGAACTTATTACCGATTCGCTTCAACAATACGAAGCAACGGCATTGGCCATAGCCCGCAGTCCCGACCTGCTAGCCTCGCTGAAAGCGAAACTTGCGCACAACCGGAACACACATCCTCTTTTCGATACCGGCCGATTCGCGCGCAATATCGAGGCGGCGTTTCACACAATGTCGCAGCGCCAACGGCGGGGCCTGAAACCGGCGAGCTTTGCCGTTACGCCGTCGGATCCGTAGCCAAAACTGCGCTCGGACGCATGTCGCCCCACAAGTGCGAGCGCGTGAGCAACACAATTTCGCGGCGTTCAAGCGGCTCCAGCGATTCCCGGTCTTCGCTATACGTTGGGACAAGCACTGTTCGGACCTATGCGCACGCACGGCGCAACGCTATGCCCATTCTCGCGAATGACGCGCTCGTCGATGCGGCCCAAGTTATTCGCGACGTGAATGGCGCGAGTGCAACGTTAGCGCGCTAAATCACCGCAACGGCATGGTCACCAACTGGCTCGGCACGCTCATTTCAAAGCCGCCATTCGGCAATTCTTGAAACTCGACACCGGCGTCCTCGAAAGCTTTGTTGATTCGAATTTCTGTTTGATGCCGCGCTCGCACGGCCGCC
>DATCBO010000044.1:0-12774 GCA_036511795.1 Xanthobacteraceae bacterium | reverse complement strand
TAGGGTCAGTCGCACCTCAATCGAAGGCGACGACGAAGAGGTCGCGGAAACGCAAAGCTGACACTGTTGCAGCTCCACCGGCTCCCGCGCAGCCAAATTCGGTTACAGGTACGCCGCTACGGATTCCTTATGGCAACAAGGACGTCGCGATGAACCTTGGAGCCCGCTATGGCTCGGCAGGATGGTATGCGCCGCCGGGAGTTGATCTTTCTGCATTCGGCGAGCGCGGGTGGCTGCCCGCGCTGTGGCAACCGGCGCATGGTTGTGATGTGTGAGCCACCGACTCGGCACGCGACCGCAGCGTTAGAGGATAAATCAAGTGGACCGCACGACCGCCAAGGACATTGAAAAGCACGTCCTGGATGATGCTGTCGAATTGATCGCCAGCGTGGGCCTCGCCAATCCCCTAATGCACATAATGTTGCTTTTTCAAATGGAGGGTGACGCAAAGAAGCTCGCCTCTTTTCTACGTGCCCTTCTCGGACAGCACGTTATTCTCGTGGTCACGAGGTTGCACGTATTTATGTTGCTCTGGCTCATCGCTGGTTTGACTGCCGTGTCTCATATGCCAACGCACTCACAGGCCGAGCGTGTGGGAAGCATCATTGGTCCGACCCTCGGCGTTTCTATGATCCGGGCGCTTTGGTTCTGGGGCGACGTTGTTCTCGGAATTATACGATAATCATAGAAGAGACAGTCAGCGGAAATGGCTCTCGTTTGGACAGCAACTACGACACTGCCTTGGCGGTCAACGCAGATCAAATAATCGCTCGTCACGTTCAGAAACCCACTCAACCATCGAGGCCCATTGGGCAACCGCTACCCACCGGATTTGGCAGACGACGTTCGGTCTCAGCGAGCCCTCGTCTTACCAATCACGGAGCTATGACGCTGTATCACTGGACCGCAAGCGGTTCGGTTGACGACGCCTACCGCACGCCTCGCATCAGTGCCAGCATCTTGCGTGACACGTCACGTTGCGCCATGCCCGCCGAATTCGCCATCCCCCGGATTGGGGGATGGCGAAGCAATCATGCCGCTACTTCCCCGTGAGCCCGCACAGGAAAGCGCGGTGCGGACGTGCCTCGGACTGTTGTCAATTGATGTTGTCAGTGTAGTCAGTTTGTCAGATAAGCCATTGAATTCGCTTGTTACGTCTCCCTTGGTAAGGGAGAGGTCCTCAGTTCAATCCTGAGCGGCAGCACCAGTTACTTCAATAAAATCAGCGGAACAAATAACGTGTGGCGAGCTCCGGCCTGATAATCCATCCGCTCAGGGGCCCTAACTTATGATCTTCGGCACTCTTCACCTTCCCATTTTAGCAAGCTGCCACGAGCGACCATTCACCTCAGAAGTGTGAGCAGCCCCGTGAGCAATTGGATGGGACGCGGCGGACAGCCACGGATATGCAGATCGACCGGGACGACATGACTGACGCCGCCGACGACCGCATAACTGCCAGAGAACAAGCCGCCATCCACGGCGCAGTCGCCGATCGCGACAACCCATTTAGGATCAGGCGTCGCATTGTAAGTGCGCTCCAAAGCTTCGCGCATGTTTTTGGTGACCGGCCCCGTCACCATGAGAACATCCGCATGGCGTGGGGAAGCGACGAAACGCAACCCGAAACGTTCGAGATCGTAGAACGCATTACCGAGCGCGTGGATTTCAAGCTCGCAGCCGTTGCAGGAACCGGCATCGACCGCGCGGATGGCAAGGCTGCGGCCGAGCTTGCGCCGGGCGGCACGGTCAACGCTCGCCGCCAGTTCCGCAAGCGCGGCATCGTCTGGCACCGGCGGCCGTTCGGTCAATGGAAGGTGTGTAAGGCTTTCAAACAGTGTCCTGCGCATCGCGGCTCCTAGAGATCGTGGCCCGAATAGGAGCAGTTGAACGATTTATTGCAGAGCGGAAAGTCGGCAACGATGTTGCCCTCGATCGCGGCTTCGAGCAGCGGCCATTGAAACCACGACGGGTCGCGCAGATGGCAGCGCTCCACCCGCATGCCGTCGAGCCGCACCCAGGCCAGGATATCGCCGCGAAATCCTTCGGCGAATCCCAGTCCCTCGCCGCTGCCGACCGCGATTGGTGTCCGGATAGGCCCGTTCGGGAGCCCCGTAAGAATTTGTTCGATCAACCCAAGACTTTGCTCGACTTCGCGGATACGGACCCAAACACGAGCATCGACATCGCCCGCCGTGAATACGGGAATGGAAAAGTCGAGTTGATCGTAGGGAGCATAACCGGGTGTTTTGCGTGTATCGAAGTTGCGTCCGCTGGCGCGCCCCACATAGCCGCCGGCGCCGAACTGACTCGCCAGCGCGGCGGTCACAATTCCGGTCCCGACCGTGCGGTCCTGCAGCGAGGCAGTGTTGTCGTAAAGCTCGATGAGGCGGGGAAAGCGCCGGTAGATTTCGTGCAGGCCCTCCCAGATGGCGGCGGTGCCGGCAGCATCAAGATCGGCCGTCACGCCTCCGGGAACAACGCGATCCATCATCAGCCGATGACCGAACGCGGCATCGGCAGCGCGCAACATGCGTTCGCGCAAGATGCCGCAATGAGCATGCATGAGGGCAAACGAGGCGTCGTTGCAGATGGCGCCGATATCGCCGAGATGGTTGGAGAGGCGCTCCAGCTCGGCCATCAGTGCCCGCAA
Source organism: Xanthobacteraceae bacterium (assembly GCA_036511795.1). Lineage (GTDB taxonomy): Bacteria > Pseudomonadota > Alphaproteobacteria > Rhizobiales > Xanthobacteraceae > BOG-931. The sequence goes on along the minus strand of DATCBO010000044.1, from coordinate 10,121 downwards.
ATAGCGGGCGCGTGGCGGTGGCTCAATCTTGAGCGCCGCTTCGACCGCATGCGCGAAAGCGATACCGTAGGCGACCGTGCTGTCGCCAGAAATGCGCGCAGCCAAATGCGACGCGCGCTCCATGTTCGCCCCCGCCATTAGGGATTCGATTCCCTTATGAGCGTAACCGAGACGCTGTTCGAGCCGTGCGACGGTTTCGCCGCCGGCAGTGAACCGGAAGTGGCCGGGTTCGATGATTCCGGCGTGCACCGGACCGACCGGAATTTGATGCAGACTCTCGCCCTCCACCGGCAAGAATGGGTAAGCCGCGCGTGTGGCTGGGGCTGGGCTTCGAGCGCCGAGCGGATACCGCACGTCCCAAAAGCCGAGATCGAGCCAGTGCCGCGCATCCGGGACATCGATGGGTTCGAGCCCATACAAGCTGAAAATTGCGCGTTCGAGACGGATGGCGGGTGGATGAAAAGCGCCGACCGAAGGAAAGGCGCCGACCGGACACTCGATGGTTACGACGGCAATTTCGAGGGTATCCTCGCTCCTGACCGCCATGTGCACCGCAGGCATGGAGACGCTGTCGCCCCACTGGCCCAGGAGCGTCGCACGACCGTCGGCAAGCTCACGGGCAATGTTCCGCCAAATATCGGCGTTCACCACGACGCGCGGCCATGGCCGATGCCCTTCGACCGGTTTTCCTTTGCGAAGAAGGTCGGCGAGCTGCGGCATCGTCTACCCCAGCAGTCCGGCAACGTTTTGGAACCAAGCGACAAGCGCCGGCGGCATGTAGACGCCGGCGACGAACACAAGCGTGAGATGCGCAAACATCGGCACGTAGGAGGCGTGGGCCTTGTCGGCGGGACCGTGCGGCTCGCCGAAGGCGATGCTGTTGAGCCGCAGAAATAGTCCGCCGAGTGCAACGAGGAGACCGAACACCAGCACGATCGCCAGCAGCGGCGCGCGGGCAAAGGTCGAACTGACGACCAGAAACTCGCTCATAAAGATCCCAAGCGGCGGCAAGCCCGCGATGGCGACCACGCCGAGGATCAGGCCCCAGCCGAGCAGCGGATGGGTCTCGGTGAGCCCGCCCATGTCAGCGATCCGCTGCGTGCCTTTCACCTGCGTGACATGACCGACCGCGAAAAAGATCGCGGACTTCGTCAGCGAATGCATGGTCATGTGCAGCAGGCCGGCAAAATTGGCGAGCGGGCCGCCCATACCGAACGCGAAGGTGATGATGCCCATGTGTTCGATGGACGAGTAAGCGAATAGCCGTTTGATGTCGCGGCGGCGGTACAGCATGAAGGCCGCAAATACCAGCGAAAGAAGCCCAAGCGTCACCATCAGCGGCCCGGGCGCCAACGCGGCAGCGTTCGCAGCCAGCAGCATTTTGAAACGCAATAACGCATAAAGCGCGACGTTCAGAAGAAGGCCGGACAGCACCGCCGAAATCGGCGTCGGGCCTTCGGCATGAGCGTCGGGAAGCCAGGCGTGCAGCGGCGCGAGCCCGACCTTGGTGCCGTAGCCCAGCAGCAGAAAGATGAAGGCGAGATCGAGCAGCGCCGGATCGAAGGCGCCGGCACGCTTGACCAGCACGCTCCACACCATGGCGTCGAGGCCCTCACCGACGACGGGGCGGGCCGCCATGTAGACCAGAATGGTGCCGAACAAAGCGAGCGCGATACCGACGCTGCCCAGGATGAAATACTTCCAGGCTGCTTCCAGCGCCTCGTGCGTACGGTAGATGCCGACCATCAGCACCGTGGTTAGGGTCGCGAGCTCGATCGCCACCCACATCAGGCCGATATTGTTGGTGACCAGCGCCAGATTCATGGCGAACATCAGCACCTGATACATGGCGTGATAGAAGCGCACGAACGGCGGCGTCAGCCGACCGACCGCGAGTTCGTGGCCGATATAGCTCGCGCTGAACACGCTGGTGGTGAAGCCAACGAAGGTGGTGAGCACGATGAACGTGCCGTTGAGATCGTCGACCAGAAAGTAGGAACCGGGCTGCGGCCGGCTGAAGAACAGCGATAGCGCGCAGAGGAGCGTCAGCGTCGTCGCCGCCATATTGATCCGCGCGGTCACGCGATAGCCGGGCAGCACGGCAAGCAGGCCGGCGGCAAACGCGGGGATCAAAAGCACGCCGGTCACAGCATTGAGGGTCATCGACGCTCTCCGCGATAGGTGTCCATCACCTGCACGTCGACCGTGTCGAAGCGCTCGCGGATGCGGAACAGAAAGATGCCAATCACGATGAAGGCGATAAGGATTGAAAACGCGACGCTGATCTCGACGACGAGTGGCATACCCCTGGCGCCGGTCGCGGCGAGCACCAGGCCGTTTTCCAACGACATGAAGCCAACGACCTGGCTCACGGCATTGCGCCGCGTGACCATCATCAGGAGGCCCAGCAGTACCACCGACAGGGCGAAGGCGAGATCCTCCTGCGCCAGCGGCCCCGCTTGTTGTGTCACCCGCAGCATCACAACCATGGACAGCGCGACCAGGCCCATGCCAGCCAACATGGCCATGCCGACGCCCACCACCTTTTCGATCTCGCGGTGGATGCCGAGCTTGACGATCATCCGGTGCAAGGCGACCGGAATAATGATCGCCTTGAAGACGAGAGCGATCATGGCAGTGACATAGAGATGGGGGGCGTCCTGCATGAAGGCCTGCCAGGCGACCGATGCGGCGAGCACCAGCGCATGCGCCGCATAGACGTTCAGGAGCGAATAAAGGCGATCCTGGTACAGTTCGAGGAAGCTGATCAGCACCAGCGAGCCAGCCAGCACGTGGGCGACGTCGAAATCGATCTGGCTCATCAGAAGCTCCCCGAGACGAACAGGAGGAGCGTCGCCAGCAGTCCGAGCATCAGTGCTGCGCCGAGAAATTCCGGCACGCGGAACACCCGCATTTTGGCGATCGAGGTTTCGAACAGCGCCAGGAGCAAGCTGCCGATGGCGAGTTTGCCGACATAAGCGCCAATCCCGACCGCAAGCGCCGGCACAGCCGCGGCGCTCGATGCAATACCCCAAGGCGCGAAGAGGCACGCGATCAGCGAGACGTAAAGGATTAGCTTGAGCGAAGCGGCAAGTTCGATCAGCGCCAGGTGCCGGCCTGAATATTCCAGCACCATCGCCTCGTGCACCATGGTCAGTTCAAGGTGTGTTGCCGGGTTGTCGATCGGAATACGGCTGTTCTCGGCAATCGCCACCATGATGAGCGCGACGAGTGCGAGCGCGAGCGATGCACGGAGCCCTACGCCCGACGAGCTCATGAAGGCGGCGATGGTGGAAAGCTGGGTCGAGCCGGCGACCAGCGCCAAAGTGAACACGACCATGATCATCGCTGGTTCGGCAAGGGACGCGAGCATCACCTCTCGGCTCGAACCGATGCCGCCAAAGCTCGTGCCGACATCGAGACCGGCAAGCGCCAGAAAAAATCTGGCGCTGCCAAGAAGCGCGATGATCGCAATGAGATCGGCAGACCAAGAGAACAAGAGCCCGGTGCGGAATGTCGGCACTAGCGAAGCCGCGACCCAGGTGGCGGCGAAGACGAGATAGGGTACAACGCGGAACAGCCAGGATGCGCTCTCCGCCAGCACAACGTCCTTGCGGGTAAGCCGGAGGAGGTCGCGATACGGCTGAATGAGCGGCGGTCCCTGCCGCCGCAACAGCCGCGCCTTGGCCTTACGCACGAAGCCGGTGAACAGCGGCGCGAGTAACAGCACCAGCAGCATCTGCGCGCCCTGAATGGCCAGATCGCGGATCAGGACCATACGGCAACCACCAGAAGCAGAATGACCAGCGCCCCGAATACGAGCGTGAGAAACTGGCGGATGGTGAGAAACTGCAGACGGTTAAGACGGTCAGCGGCGCCCCCGATTCCGGCTGCAAGCGGGGCGTAGAGGTAATCCCAAACTGGATCGTGCAATTCGACTTTGAGCCACGCCGGCTGGGTGTTGCCGGGCGGCGGCATTCCCGCGGACTCGCGGGCCTGAAACACGACGCTGCCAAACACGCGCCGGATCGGCTGCGCAAAGCTCGTCGCCGAGTATTGGGTGGCCGGACTCGAATCGGGATAGCCGCAATCCCAGGCCGGCGCGCGGCGCAAACGGTTGGAGGCAAAGCGGTGGATCGTGGCCGCGGCGAGCGTGCCCGAAGCGACCATGAATAGGAACACCAGAAGTCCGTCGTATGAGCTACGGCTGGCGGCGATCGGAATAATTGAGAGCCATTGCATTCCGCTCTGTGCCGGCATGCGGGCGCCGATCAGTACGGAACTCACCGGCGCGAGCGCGTCAATGAACAGGCCCGGTAGGATACCGGCCAGGAGGCAGAGCGCCGCCAGCAGCATCATCGCCGCGAGTGACCAGGAGTCGGTCTCCGTCGCAGCTTCGGCGGCCGGCGTCCGGGGCCGGCCGAGAAAGGTGATGCCGTAGGCCTTAACGAAGCACGCCGCCGCCAAGGCGGCCGAAAGTGCAAGCAGCGCGCCCACGGCCGGGACGAGCAGCTTGAGCCCCCATGACGGCAGCTGCGGGCTCAACAGGATCGCCTGGAACGTCAGCCATTCCGATACAAAGCCATTGAGCGGCGGCAGAGCGGATATCGCCGCGCAGCCGACCAGAAAGACGAACGCGGTCTGCGGCATCCGATGGATGAGGCCACCGAGATGCTCCATGTCGCGTTCGCCGGTGGCGGTGAGCACCGCGCCGGCGCCGAAGAACAACAGGCTCTTGAACAGCGAATGGTTGAAGACGTGCAGCAGCGCCGCAGTGAACGCCAAAGCGGCTGCGAACGGCATGCTGTAGGCTCTGAAGGCCAGCGCAAGCCCAAGCCCGACAAAGATGATGCCGATATTCTCGACCGTGTGATAGGCAAGAAGCCGTTTGAGGTCGTGCTGCATGAGCGCGTACAGCACGCCCATGACGGTGGTGACGCCGGCAAGGGCGAGCACCACGACACTCCACCACCAGGCGGGCGGTCCGGCGAGATCGAAAACGATGCGCACAAAGCCATAGACGGCGACTTTGGTCATCACGCCGCTCATCAGACCGGAGACTTGGCTTGGTGCGGCGGGATGCGCGAGCGGCAGCCAGACGTGCAGCGGCACGATGCCCGCCTTCGAGCCGGCGCCGAGCAGGGCTAGCAGCAGCGTCAGCGCGCCGATCGCGGCGGAGGGATGCACGGCGCGCATTTGCGCAAAGGCGTAGTGGCCGTCGGGACCGGCAAGCAGGCCAAAAGCCAGCAGCAGGCAGAGCGTGCCGAAACTCGCCATGACCAGATAGACAAAGCCGGCGTGCACATTCTCGGGCACGCGGTGGTGGGACATCACCAGCGCCCAGGAAGTGAGCGACATGAACTCCCACGAGAGCAGAAAGGTGAAGGCGTCGTCGGCCAGCACAACGCATGTCATGGCGGCAAGGAACGCCGGATAGAACGGCAGCACCCGTCCAGGCGCGGTCTCGTGCTTCCCGTAGCCGAGCGCGAACAGGCTCGCGCCGAGCGCGCCGAGATCGACTACGACCAGAAAGAAGGCCGAGAGCGCATCCAGCCGAAAGTGCGCACCGAGCCAGGGAATGCCGAGCGGCAGCGCGACGGTTTCAGGTGGGGCCGCGGCGAGAAGATGCGCGAGAGACGCAACCAACGAAGCCGCCGAAACGATTAGGCTCGCACCGTAGATAAGACGTGACGATGCTTGAGCACCTCCCGTCGCAACAGCGAGCGGGGCGAGTGCAAGCAGGAACGCCGCACCCACCAGGACGATCGTCAGCGTCACGTCGGCGCCCTCTTGAACCGGATGCCGCGCCCGCCGCTGTTGCTCGTCGCATTATCGGAAATCAGCTCGATGCAGAGTGCGTCGAGAGCCGCAATGAGTTTCATAAGCGAATCGACATTGCCCCGGATTACGCCGTCGCTTGCTTCCATCCTCTGGATGGTCGGCAGCGAAAGCCCGGCCGCTTCCGCCAGCTGGCGCTGGTCTATCCCGAGAAGGGCGCGGGAGGCGCGTAGTTGTCCGGCAGTGATCATTCCCGCCCTTTAGAGATCACGGTTCAGAATCTATATTGAAGGTATAGAATCTAGCTTGTGATGCTTCAAGCATTAATTTATGATGCTGACGCTTCATCCGAGGTTGAAGTGGCGGTCGGGCATGAAGACCAAGCGTGGAGACATCGACGCATTCGATCGGGCGTATTGCGATCGAATCCGCGACGCCATCTGGGAGACGATTATTGCGACCTCGCGCGATCCGGCGACGAAGATCGCGCAGCTTCGCAATTATGAAATCTACGACGCGTTGCTTCAGCTTCAGGCCATGATCCTTGCCAGTTCGAAAGACGCTGGATCGCCGGCCAAGATGCGGAGCATAGGCACTGAGTTTGCGAAGCGGCTCTTGCGCCTGGTCGCCGAATTCAAAAAGTCATACGACCGCGACGGGCTGCCATTCGGCGTCGTGCACACCGATGAAATGCAATGACCGGTCACGGCGGCCGGAATTCAGCCATACGGGTCACGTGGCTTGATGAGAGGCGCCAAGCGCAACATCCCTCGAACTCCGCCTATCCGAACGGCATCGAGGTCGATTGCTCGGACAGCGCGGCGGAAACCTGTACGCAGGCCCTTCCCTATCCGGCGAAAAGTTGCGGGCAGCATTTTGTAGTCTGCGAAACATGCGGGCGGACGATCCTCATTACGGCCACCGGGCAGGCAGACGATCCGCGATCGGTGAAGGTGGCCTGCAAAATTACTGCGAAGAAGCAGTGATCGCGTCCTGCGAAAGCGTCGCGTTCTATCTCATGTGATTTTCCTGCTCTCATCGAACACAAGACGCCTGTCCGTGGCGAGATCAAGGACGGGCCGCTTGCCTTCAATTCCGGATATCGGGACACCGGCAACGAGAGCGTTACCTTTGAGCACGGTTAAAAGCCGCGCTTGAGCCAGCTTAATGATCAACAATCATGAGAAGGTCGGCTCTCAACCGCGTCCGGGCGACATCGTTCGTACGAAAGCCGGGTTCGATCAAAGTCTGGAGGGCCATGCCGCACGCCGCGCGGGCCTGCCACTTAGGGAGGGCCGCCTCTACCAAGTCGTTGGTTGCGAGCAGGGAGAAATCGACACCGTTCTAATTTTGAGCGAAATTCATATCTTTCGAATCGTCGGCATCAGACAGGTCGTGAAAGTCGGCTCTTCGCCATTTCCCTATGTATCGGAGCGATTCGAGCGTGCATGCAGTCGGAAAGGCCGCCTAAGCTGAGCATTGTGCCCTACAGCAGTTGATCGGCCTGGAATGACGAGATGGGTCTAACGCTACCCAAATGTCATATCGGCGACGAATCCGTTCATGCCTCGACATCGAGGCCTTGGCAAGGGAGAGGTCGTCAGTTCAATCCTGACCGGCAGCACCAGTATTGTTTGGTCGGCGACGTGCGCGCTTGCTAATAATCTTTGATGCTGTTCGACGCATAGCGTTCGCCGTTGCCGGCGTCGGCGCGCACGCCGGGCGGTGGCTCCTGCAGGTGCGGCACCACGACCATGCGGTTGACCTCGCCGCGCCGGAACGCTTGCAGGAACGCGTCATAGTGCTTGAACGACACGCAGCCGAACGATGCCCCGCTCGCGCCGAGCATGTAGGTGTGCGCCAGGATGCCGTCGCGGCCGTACATCTTGCTGTCCTTGACGGGATTGAGGCGCAGCGCCTGAACGCCATGGAACAAGCCTGAGCGCAACGTCAGATCATAGACATTCGGCGGCGTCGGGCCGCGCGCCTTGGCGCTCGCGTAATGCGGATCGTCGAGCATGCGGCCGAGCCCCGAATGGGCTTCCAGCCGTTCGCCGTCCGGCATGTAAACAACGTGCGCGACAATGTCGTAGATCGCCGTGTGATTGTCGCGCATCGGCACGTCCGGGTTGGCGTAAGCCAACGCCGGCGCCGCGGGTTTCGTCGGAGGCGCTTGAGGCGCGAGCGCGATGGCTGGCTTGGTTGCAGCGCCGATCGAGCCGGTCGTCGCGGGAGCCACCACGTCGGCGGACGCAAGGTTATAGGTCGCTTCGCGGCTGTGCGGGTGGCGCGGGGCTTGCTCAAGTACACCCGACGGCGGCACTTCCTCGCCCGACGCAAGGCCGAACGTGGCCTCCCCGCTTGGCGGGTGCCGCGGCGTTTGTACGACGATGCGCGGCGCGGGATCGGCAGACGCGAGGCTATAAGTTGCCTCCCCGCTTGGCGGGTGCCGCAGCGTTTGTACGACGATGCGCGGCGCGGGATCGGCAGACGCGAGGCTATAAGTTGCCTCTGTGCTTTGCGGATGTCGCGGCGCTTGTGCGACGATGCGCGGCGACGGCGTGGCGGTGGCTGATGCGACGCGCGCGATATCGGGTTTGGCCTCGGCTTGCAGCTTAGCCTCAACCTCCACGAACTGCATCGGACGCGGCTGCGGCAGCGGCACGCTGGCGACCGCTTCGCGCCGCGGCTCGGCGTGAGGCAGCGGCACGGTTGCGGTCGCGACATCAGGCGCTGCGGCGACCGCGAGCTTGTCGCCGTGCACGGCTACTTGGTCATAGGCTGGGTTGGCCGCGGCGAGCGCGCCGCCGAACATGTCCGAAGGCGCCGCGAGCCGCATCTCGGGTCGCGGCAGTCCCATCCCCGCTGTCATCGGCACGTGGGCGCGGAACTCGGCATTGCCTGAGAGCAGGCCAGACACCATCCAGGCAGCGGCGACGGCTGCGGTTCCGGCCATCATCGCGGCGGCGCCCGCGCCGCCCAATCCGAGAACAGCGCCGCCGACGATCGTGCGGCGATAGTCGCGCCCGGTATAAGGGCGCGCGCGGAAAGTGGAGACGTCAGGAAACGTCGCTGCCCGAGACGGCATAATACGCGCTACTCGAACGGAGACGTTTAGCGGATGGGCAATGGCGGACGCTGCGGCCGCTTCACGCCGGCCGATTCAAATTGACACGCGCATACGGATTTTGCCGTATTCATACTCATCCCCATCCCACCGCACCCAAGACGAGGACAACAATGCAATGCTTAATCTTAAGCAGCTGTAAATGGCATGCGCAGGCGCACACCGGTGCCGCAGCGGCACCGATGAACGTGGTTACTTTTGTCTTTGCTCGGAACTTAGCCGGCTATTTCAACTGATCGGCGACCTTGTCGATGCCGGCCTGCGAGCAGACATCATCTTGACCCGGAGTTCCAGAAACGCCGACAGCGCCGATCGTATCGTTGCCGACCTTGATCGGCAGCCCGCCGCCGAGCGCCAGCACGCGCGTATATTGGATCGAGCCCGCTGTTTCCGGACGGTCGTGCATGCGTTTGGCGAAATCAGCCGAGGGCGCGTGGAACGCGGCGGCCGTATAGGCCTTGCGGTCGCTGCCCTCGCGCGTATTCAACCCGGCGCCCTCCTCGTACATCATCAGCACCGGCAGGCCGTCGCGATCGACGACCGAGACGGCGATCTTGAATCCCATGGTGCGGCATTTGGCGAGCGCCGCATCGGCGATGGTGCGGGCCAGTTCCAGAGAAACATTCTTCTGCGTCAGCACGCCTTGCGCGCCCGCCGGCGTTGCCAGCGATGCGGCGACGGCCGCGCCCGCAAGATACTTGATGATAGGCGACATCGATAACCTCCCTTTTTCGAAGCTTGTACACAATGGTCCGAACAACCAGGCATCGCGACTGCATCATCGGACATCGGTAAGAACACCGGATGACCGGACATTGTAGCGTCAGCGTCTTTGAAAGTCTCATTGCCGCACTTTGTCGGATCGCGGCGCCGCGGTGTATGAGTATGATCGGCATACCGCCGCTGGAGACGGACGCAGCATGTTCGGCTGGCGCAAACGTATCGGCTATATCGGCCCGACCGTGATGGAAGTCGTGCCATACGAGTTCTACAAGTTCGCCCCCGAAGGCATCGGGCTGGTCGGTGTTACCTGCAACATCGACGACTGGAGCGCCGACTGGTTCGACAAGGCACTCGCGCAGGTGGCCGAGGCCGGCCGCTATCTGGGCTCGCGCGGCGTCGATTTCGTCTTGCATGGCGGCGGACCGCTGGTGGTGGCGCGCGGTGAAGGCTTTGACGAGATCATCGTCCGCGACGTCGAACGCGCGTCCGGCGT
>DATCBO010000043.1:0-80476 GCA_036511795.1 Xanthobacteraceae bacterium | reverse complement strand
AATCCACGGTGACGACGGGCGTAGTGTCCGCGCTCGGCCGCTCCCTGCGGTCGCGCAACGGCCGCATGATCGACGACGTGATCCAGACCGATGCGGCACTCAATCCCGGCAATTCCGGCGGACCGCTCGTGTCGTCGCATGGCGAAGTGATCGGCATCAATACCGCGGTCATCATGGGTGCGCAGGGCATCTGCTTTGCGGTCGCCGCCAATACGGCGAATTTCGTGCTCGGCGAACTGGTGCGCCACGGTCACGTGCGCCGCGCTTTCATCGGCATCGCCGCGCAGCAGATCGTACTACCGCCGCGACTGCGCCGCGCTGCGGGGCTTGATCAGGAGCGCGCGGTGATGGCCGGCACGGTCGAGCCGGACGGCGCGGCCGCGCGCGCCGGATTGCGTGGCGGCGACATTATCGTGGCGCTCGATGGCGAGACGATCACCGGCGCCGACGATCTGGTGCGCGCGCTGACTGGCGATAAGATCGGCCGCAGCGCCGCACTCGACGTGCTCCGCGGCGCCGAGCGGCTGACGCTCGCGCTCACCCCGGCGGAGCGCGGGCGCGCAGCCTGACAGGAGTTGGGCGATGGCACGTGTCTTCATCACCGGTTCGTCCGATGGCCTCGGCTTGATGGCCGGCAAGCTTCTCGTGCAAGGGGGCCATCGGGTGACGTTGCACGCGCGCAACGAGGCGCGCGCCGCGGACGCACGCCGCGCCCTGCCGCAAGCCGACGCTGTCGTGGTCGGCGACGTGGCGAGCATTGCAGCAACGCGAAGTGTAGTCGATCAAGTCAACGCGCTGGGGCGGCATGACGCCGTGATCCATAACGTCGGCGTCGGCTCGCGCGCGCCCCGCGTTGAGACGGCCGACGGGCTGTCGCGCATGTTTGCAGTCAACGTGCTGGCGCCATATCTCCTCACGGCGCTGATGATACGGCCCGATCGGTTCGTCTATGTCGGCTCCGGCATGCACAACAGTGGCGATGCACGCCTCGACGACGCGCAATGGGTGAGGCGGCGCTGGAACGGTTCGCAAGCCTATGCGGACAGCAAGCTGTTCGACGTGATGCTGGCATTCGCAGTGGCGCGGCTTTGGCCGGCGGTAAAATCGAACGCGATCACACCGGGCTGGGTGGCGACCAAGATGGGCGGCGCCGGCGCACCCGATAATCTTGGACTCGGCGCCGTCACCCAGTCATGGCTCGCCGTGAGCGACGATGCCGGGGCGCTAGTCAGCGGCCGTTACTTCTATCACCAAAAACTTGAGCGCGCGCATCACGCCGCTGGCAGCAGAGAGCTGCAGGAGCAGTTGCTCGACTACTGCGCCAAATTAACCGGCGTCGCGCTGGCTGACGCATAAAGCTAAGCGTTCGCGAGCGCCGGGATGCGCATCGGGCTGCGCAACGCCGCCGCAGCGCCGAGCAGGATTCCGGTCCCCGCCACCGCGGACGGCAGCGCCAGCGTTGAGAGGCCGGTGAGTCCCTGCCCGATGGTGCAGCCGTATGCCATGGCGCCGCCCGAGCCCATCAGTGCCGCGCCGCCGATCGAGCGCAGCATGTGCCGGGCCGAGGTGTAGCCCTCGATCGCAAAGCGCCGCGTGACCAGCGCCGTAACGAAGCTGCCAGCGAGCACACCCGCGATGACGACCACCCCGAAGCTCAATGTCGATCCGGTTGAGAACATTACATATTGCAGGCTGTCGGCGCTCGGCGCCACGAAGGTGAGCGATCCGACCGGCGCCGGATTGAATGGATCGGCGCCGAGATAGCCGGTGGCGAACCATCCGGCCGGTATGAGCAGTCCGATCACGACGCTCGCCGCGACCAGCCCATAGGCCTTGCGGAATGGCGCGTGCGTCAGGGCAAAGGCCAGCAGCGCGACGCTCACCACAGCCGCCGCAACGAGCCGAGCCAGCGCGGCATCGAGACCGTGCGCCGCCATGATGTCGGGCAGCGCGACGCTCTCGAGCGTGATTTCCGACCAGCGCAGAAAGGCAAGACGCAGCGGCGCCGCGAGGCCCTTCAGTGTCATTTGCGCGGTCACCCCGACGACGATGACCACGACCAATGAGCGCAGATTGCCGCGGCCCAGCAGGATCAGCGCCCGCGACACGCAGGCATTCGCCGCCACCATGCCGTAGCCGAACAATAAACCGCCAAACAGGATAAGCGCGGCGGAGAATGACGGCTGTAGATAAATCGACTGACCGAGATCGACGAGGGCCGCCCCCGCCAGCGCTTGCGTGCCGGCGATCGCTATCGCCAGCGCCAGCGCGAAGCTGCGGATCAGCCGGCCGTCGCCCTCCTGCCACCAGTTCCGCAAGCCGCTGGTGAGACAAAAGCCGCTGAGAAGACCGGCAATACCAAAGACGACGCCGATCAGCGCTGCAGCATAGAGAACAATGTTGGGAACGGCCGCCACGGAGCCACCTCAAAACCCCCGCAACTGCGGGATGGGCATGTGAATTGGCCCATCTACACAAGCCATTCAATGGCCGGCGTGCCGCTCCCGGATATAAAAAATGCCATGCTGCAGACGATCATGGCTGAGACTAAAACATGCTAATCCGGTCGCGCTGGATGAAACAGCGTTCTTTAATGATGCACGCATCGCCGACAGTCTGCACCAAACGCCAACTGCGGTTGGCGAAGTGACCCCGACCGTCTGGTTAAGAAAAAACGCCTCTCGTCACGCAGGCGATAGCGCGAACAAAATTGACGGCTATGCGCCGGGCGCTTCGCCGCACCCAAATAAGCGTTTCGTTCCTACCGCTGCAAAGCAACAGCGACGCGTAACGCAACGTGGGACGCGGCGAACGACCGGCGCGATGAGGCAATATGTGGCGAGGCGATCGCCGCCGCGGCGGCGACACTGAGACCGGTTCTTAGACCGGACGGCCGAGGTTTGCAGTCAATGACAGCCGCAACGCGGGATGAACACGACATACCAGCGATAGTGATGATGGAAATAGCGATATGGCGAATAGCGGCTGACCGCATATCGCCATCGTGCCGCGGCGGCAGCCCGCCATCGGCGATGGCGGACGACGGTTCGGGGCGGCGGCTTCCGGTAGAGCGCAGCGTGCCGAGGCATCGTTGGTGCCGACGCCATGCCGGGCGCTCCGCCAGACGCCGGCGGCGGCTCGACAACCCGCTCGGGCTGTCGCGGTTTCTTGACTTCAGGTGGCTGTCGCACGGCAGCGGGCGCATGCTTCGCGACCTGCTTCGCTTCATGCACCGGCGCAACCCGGCTGAACACGCCCGTCAGGCACTGCGACTCGGGTTTCCCTTGCGTGAGGTCCCACTTCATGGATTGCGATGTGGGCAGCGTCACGGAGTACGAACAGGTAAAATTGCGGCCGTCGATCTTGATGGCCGGCCGGTTCTTCTCGGGCAGCGTAATCCGCGCCTCGCCGGTGGTGGAAAACCACACCTCCCAACCGACCGTACCTTGCTCGATCCTGACGTTGACGCCCGACTTGGCGTTTTTCCAGGTGCCGCCGAGTTGATCGAGGCTGATGGCAGGGCTGGCATCCTTGCCGGTGGTATCCTTAGCCGGGCTGTTGTTTGGTGCCGCATGAACAGCCGCAGCGCCGAACAGCGCCATCGCGGCAATGAGAATGCAACGGCCGGCAGATGAATGTTCAAGCATGCTCGCCACCTCCGAGCCTGCTTACCGGCAAAACCTTAATTGTCAGCAAATGTTAGCCATACAACACACGCGCGGTGCATTGTGCTTGTGTCGCGACGCAACATGGCCGACATCCAGTCGAATTTCCTGTGGAATGCGCTTATTTTTAACACATAGTTCTACGAAAAGAATCCGAGGTGCGACCTATTATCCTACGATCGGGTCAGGGGACGCTTCGCAATGAAACGGGTCACGACCGTCGAGCTCATCCGTAATTTCGGCGCCCACAGCGACGCAGCGCTCGCGACGCCCATCATCATAACCAAGAACGGCCGCGATCGTCTCGTGCTGATCAGCACCGAGCAGTACGACATGTTGCAGCACGCCTACGATGCCTTTGAAGATACCCGCAGCAAAGGGCCGCCGGAACGCGCGAAGCCCGCGCGGATAAATGCCGGCACGCGGCGCAAAAGCTGATGGCGCTGAAACGTCGCGCAAAATTCGCCGACAGGTGCAGCAAACAAATTCGCAGCCACCGATCGTACTACCGCCCGACGAAACGCCGAGGCGTCATCGCACACACCGTCGACTCTGTGCTTAAGCTGGCACTTCCCCCCTGAGCATCAGGCGGTAAAGAAAACGGCGCTCGTTCATGTCGTAGTCCGGGTTGGCCTGGTGCATGACGCTGCGGTTGTCCCACAGCACCCAGTCGCCTTGCCGCCATTTGTGGCGGTATTCGTATTTCTTCCGCGTGGCGTGCGCCATCAGTTCGCCGATCAGCCCGAGCGCATCGTCATTTTCCATGCCGAAGATCGACTCCATGCGCACCGGATTGAGGTACAGCGCCTTGCGGCCATTGTCCGGATGGGTGCGCACCAGGGGATGCACGCCGGGCGGCGGCAGCTTTTTGCGGCTTTCCTCGCTCAGATAACCGAGCGGCCGCGGACTGTATTTGCTCAAATAAGCATGCACGGCCTTGAGGTCGTCGATTTTTCGTTTCGTTGCCTCCGGCAGATCGTCATAGGCGTCGTGCATGTTGACGTATTGGGTGTCGCCGCCGCTCGACGGCAACTCGACCGCGAACAGCGTCGTCGCCTTGGGCGGGCGCGGATGATTGGAATGGTCGGTGTGGAAAGTCTCGCCGGGAATGATGCGCCGTCCGTTGACGAATTCATCGTTCGACACATAGGACACGTCAGGAAAGCCGGGAACGTGGTGTTCCTTCTTGTCGTGCGGCTGCAATTCGCCGAAGACCTGAACGGCGACCTTGAAATCATCCGGTGAAAATTCCTGGTCGCGCATCACCAGCACGTGATGTTCGACGAAGGCGTCGTTGAGGGCGGTGCGGGCATCGGCATCAATCGGCGTGCGGAAATCGAGGCCCGTCACCTCAGCGCCGGTGTGATCGGTCAGCGGCGTGATGGAAAAGGATGCCATGTCGCGTCCTCCACGCATTATTTATTGAAATCACGCTAGGGCCAGCAGCAAGCACGGTCAAGCAACGAGCCCCGCCCTGATACGGGCGGCCGCGACGTCGAGAGCGCGCGTTTTGCTAGCGTTCCCGAATGCGCCTTTAAATCGAAATCTGCCGCCCAATCTCGACCACCTGCCGGCTCGGCAAGCGGAAATAATCGGTCACATGCGAGGCGTTTCGCACCATCGCGGCAAACAACTCTTCCTGCCAGACCGGCAGCACCGCGCCCTGTTCGCGATGCACGATGTATTCGTGACCGACATAATAGGTGACGTCGTCGATCGCCGCCTCGCAGCCTTGCTGTCGCGATTGCTGCAAGAGCTGCGGAACGTCCGGGTGCTCAACAAAGCCGAAACGCGCGGTGAGGCGCCAAAAGTTCTCGCCTTCCTGCTCTACTGTCAGGCGTTCGGCGGCCCGCACCCGCGGGTGCGCCTCAGTGATAATGGTGAGCACCAGGATGCGTTCGTGCAGCGCCCGATTATGCCGCACATGCCAGATCATCACCGGCGGCACGCCGCTCGCCGTGCGGGTGAGGAACACCGCGGTTCCCGGCACGCGCGGCACGCCGCGTGCCTTGAGATCGGCGAGAAACTCGGCCACCAAAACCGCCTTTTGCGCCAGACGCTGCGCTACCGCCGTAGTACCGCGATGCCAGATCAGCATGATGCCGTAGACGACAGCCGCAAGCAGCAGCGGAACGTAACCGCCGTCGGCTATCTTCATCGAATTCGCCGCAAAGAACCCAGCATCGACGATCGCAAACAAGCCAGCCAGCGCCGCACTGGGCCACAGACTCCATTGCCAAATCTCACGCATGGCGATGAACAACAGACACGACGTCATCAGCATGGTGGCCGATACGGCGATGCCATAGGCCGCGGCGAGATTGTCCGACTTTTTGAACAACACGGTCAGCGCAATGGTGACGAACATCAGGGACCAGTTGACAACGCCGACATAGATTTGACCGTAGCCCTGCTCGGATGTCTGCTTGATGTTGAGCCGCGGCAGCCATCCGAGCTGGATCGCCTGGCGCGTCATCGAATAGGCGCCGGTGATGATCGACTGACTGGCGATGACGGTGGCGACGGTTGCCAGACAGACCAGCGGGATGAGCAGCGGTCCGGGACAAAGCCGGTAGAAAATATTGTTGGCGATCGGCGCTCCGCGCAGTGCGATTGCGCACTGCCCCGCGTAGTTCAGGATGAGGCTCGGAAATACGATCCACGACCAAGCCATGCGGATCGGCCGTTTGCCGAAATGTCCCATGTCGGCATAGAGAGCCTCGGCGCCGGTGACGCAGAGGAAAATGCCGCCGAGGACGAGAAAGCCACGAAAGCCCCCGTCGGCGAGCAGGCGCAAGGCGTAATAGGGGTTGAGCGCGTAGATCACATGCGGGTCTTGGGCAATGCCCCACAGCCCGAGCGCGCCGATCGACACGAACCACACCACCATGACCGGCCCGAATGCGGCACCGATGCGTGCGGTTCCGAACGGTTGGACAATGAATAACAGCGCCAGGATAGCGACCGAGGCTGGCACCACATAGGGCTGAAACGACGGCGCCGCGATGTTGAGGCCTTCGAGTGCCGAAAGCACGGAGATCGCCGGCGTGATCGCCCCGTCGCCATAGATCAGCGCGGCGCCCAAGAGCCCGACCGCAATGATTGCCGGCCGATGCACGCGCTTGACGCCGAGCAGCGACATCAGCGCGAGGATGCCGCCCTCGCCGTCGTTGTCGATGCTCATGACGACCAGAACGTATTTGATCGAGGTAATAAGAGTGAGCGTCCAGAACACCAGCGACAGCACGCCGAGGATGCGTTCCGGCGTCGCCTCGCCGTGCAGAAATTCAAACGCGGTCTTGAGCGTATAAAGCGGACTGGTGCCGATATCGCCGAACACGACACCAAGTGCGCCAAGGCCGCTCAGCGCCAAGGCAGCGCCGCGCACTGGCGCGCCCGTGCCGTTCGATTCACCGGACGATGCGGTCATAAAGACTCGTGCAGATTTGAGGAGCTTACCGCGTTGCCGTTATGCGTTGCCCGTCCGGCAGCGAGCAAACATGAAGAAGCGGGTATGGCGCCGTGATGACACGGACAAGCCCAAAGCTCAACAGAGGAGAATTTGCTAAACCAATATGGCGTTCCCAACTCTGACACAGGTCAACGCCTCAGCACGCGCGCGGCCTCGACGATCTGGTGCGGAGCAATCGGCGTCGCGTTGAACTCAACCTTGAGCGGGCGGAGCGCGTCGGCCACAGCGTTGGCGATGGCGGCGGGCGGCGCGATCGGCCCGCCCTCGCCGACGCCTTTGACGCCGAAGGGATTGCGCGGCGACGGCGAATGTTGGTGCGCAAGCTGCAAGCGCGGCATCTCGCCCGCTGTCGGCAGCATATATTCCGCCAATGTCGTCGTCAGCGGCTGGCCCGTAGCATCGTAGTGAATGTGTTCGAACAAAGCGCCGCCGATGCCCTGGACGGCCCCCCCGACCACCTGGCCCTCGACCAGCATCGGATTGACCACTACGCCGCAATCGTGGGTGATGGCGTAATTCTCGATGCGCACGTGTCCGGTTTCGGCATCGACCTCCACCACGGCGGCGTGCGCCGCATACGACCAGGTGACGGTCGGCGGCTCGAAGTAATATGTCTCCTCGAGGCCGGCATCGAGCCCGGCCGGACGGCCATGGTCCCAGCCCGGCCGCGCCGCCTCCGCCACCTTGGCAAGCGTGACGTCCACGCCGGGAACGCCCACAATGCCGACGCGGCCGTTGCGCAATTCGAGGTCGCCGGGGCCGCATTCCAGGAGATTGGCGGCAATGGCGAACACCTTGGTGCGCAGCTTCTCGCTGGCGCCGTGAATCGCGGCCGACAGCGTCACCGTGGTGCGGCTCGCGATGGTGCCGAAGCCGATGGCGATGCCGGCGGTGTCGGCGAGTGAAATCACCACGTCGTCGGGATGTACGTTCCAGGCATCAGCGACAACCTGAGCAAAGATCGTCTCCATGCCTTGCCCTTGCGGACAGGCGCCGGAGGTGACGTAGATCTTGCCTGAGGATTCGATGCGAACGAGCGCGCTTTCGAACGGTCCGACACCGGTGCCCTCGACATAGCAGCCGAGGCCGAGGCCGAGCAGGCGGCCGTCCTCGCGCGCCGCGCGCTGCCGTTCGCGAAACGCCGACAGCCCGCCGACCGCCTCCAGGGATTTCTCCAAAGCCGCCGGGTAGTCGCCTCCATCATAGACGATGGGTTCGCCGTCGCGATACGGCATACCGATGGCGTACGGCATTTCGTCGTCGCGGATCATGTTGCGCAGCCGCACCTCGGCGGGTTCGAGGCCAAGCTCGCCGGCGACGAGATCGACGATGCGTTCCATGGCGAAGGCCGCTTCGGGCCGGCCCGCGCCGCGATAAGGCGCATTTGGCGTTTTGTTGGTGGCGGCGATGCGGGCCTCGATCGCCATCGCGCCGATCTTGTATGGGCCGGGCAGATGCGCCGCGGTGTTGTAGACGACGCCGGCGCCAATCGGGTTCCAGGCGCCGCCGTCGACCGCAAAACTGTCGCGCAGCGCCAGGATGCGGCCCTCATCGTCGAAGCCGACTTCCACGTCGTGAATCTGATCGCGCGAATGGCACGAGCAGATCAGATGCTCGCGGCGATCCTCGATCCACTGCACCGGGCGTCCGAGCCGGCGCGCCAGGAACGGGATCAGCAAGTCTTCCGGGTAGACGTGACCCTTGACGCCGAAGCCGCCGCCGACATCGAGCGCGACGCAGCGGATACGCGCTTCGGGCAATTGCAGCACTGCGGCCGCCTCGCGCCGCACCCAATGCACGACCTGAGTCGACGACCAGATCGTCAATGTATCGGTGCGCGAATCATGCAGGCCGACCACGCCGCGGCATTCCATCGGCATCGCCGCATAACGGTGATGATGAAAGCGGCGCTTGAGGCGGTGCGGCGCGCCCGCCATGGCGCGCTCAATATCGCCCTTGGCGATAGTGAAGGAACCAATCAGGTTGGTGCCGAAACGATCGTGCACAATCGGCGAACCCGCACCCAGTGACGCGTCTGGATCAAGCACGGCCGGCAGCGGATCGAGGTCGAGCTCGACAAGTTGCGCCGCGTCCTCGGCCGCATAGCGGGTCTCGGCGACGATCACCGCCACAGCCTCGCCGACGTGGCGGACCTTGTCGTGTGCAAGCAGCGGCTGCTGGGGGTTGATGAATTTGTGCTGAACCTGCGTGGTCCATTTGCTCGGCAGTGCGAGTTGGGTATCGGACACCGGCGGCAGCAATTGCGCTAGTTCCAGGCCGCTCAGCGCGGCGATCACGCCCGGCGCGGCGGCGGCGCGCGTGAGATCGATCGCCTTGATGTGAGCGTGGGCGAGCGGGCTACGCACGAATACCGCGTGCAGCATGCGCGGCAGTTCGAAATCGGCAATGAACTGGCCGCGGCCGGTGAGCAGGCGCCTATCCTCGCGCCGCGGCAGCGAGCGGCCGATGAAAGCGGTCGTTGCGATATCGTTCATGCTCGTTCAGACATTTTGCAGGAGTGCCTTCTTCAGTCCGGCCGTCGGCTTGAGAAAGAATACCAGCATGGTGCAGCCGTTCGGCGCCGTCGGTGCATGGCGGCTGCCCTTGGCGCGAATGACGAAATTGCCGGCGGTGCATTCGCCCTCGGCATCGACCAACGAGCCTTCCAGCACGAAGGTCTGTTCCAAATCTTCGTGGACGTGCGCCGGGATGCCGGCGCCGGGTTCAAGCTTCGACAGAATGGTCAGCATGCCGGAAGACGGGTCGTGATAGATCACCTTCATCCTGTTGCCCGGGCCGGTCTCGATCCACGGCACCTCATCGGTGTCGACGAAACGCGACGCGAGCGCGCCAAGTGCTTGGACGTCCGCCCTTTGCACATCCGTCATGGCATTCTCCTGTAAGTTTGTTCAGACAGCAACGCCGCCTCAATTCATTCGCAGCTCGGTAATGTGACGCGGATCGGGCTTGAGGTCGCCCTTCTCGACGCGCTTGACGATATCGACCAGCACGGCGTTGGTCCGGCACGGCATGCCGACCTTCTCGCCCTCGCGGACCACAAACCCGTTCAAAAACTCGATCTCGGTGCGCCGGCCTTTCTGCATGTCTTGGCCCATCGACGGGCGCTGCTCGGCCGCGGTGTGTTTTGAATCCTTCAAGCGCTGCTCATCGCAGGTCCGCATCGCCGCCTCGTCGCCCTCCCCGGCGCGCGCGATGGTTTCGGGCGGCAGGTGCAGAATATCTTCGAGCGCATAGCCGTGCGCCTGGCCGACACGGATCGCCTCGGAGCCGAGGCGGGTGGAGAAGTGGCGGATCGGATCGCTTTTGAGCAGATCGCCGCCGCCCAAACCGGTGCAGGCGGACAGCCCGTTCTGCATCGAATTGGCGACGAGTTTCGACCAGCGTTCACCCCACAGATTGCCAGTCACTTTGGCGCTGTCGGAGAAGGCAACCAGACGGCAGACCTCCTTGGCCCGCTCGGTGACGCGGCCATGCACCTCGCCGGTACGAAACACGGTATGTGCCGCGCCGTGCTTGGCGGCGCCGCGATGAATATGGCCGGGCTCCGGCAGATTGACAGTGATCGAACTAGCGATGCAGCCGAGCGTCTTGCCCCAGCCGACGACGCCGGCGATGGTTTCCTCGTTCATGCAATTCTGCAGCGACACGACGAAGGCGTCTGGCGCCAGATATTGGCGGATCAGCATAGCGGCCCAGGCGGTGTCGTAGGACTTCATGCAGACGAAAGCGATATCGACCGGCGGCTCCTTGGCGAGCTGCTGCGCGTCGGTGACGTGCAGCGCACGCACCGGCACGGTGAATTCCGGCTCCGTCATGGCGTGGGTCACGCGCAGGCCATGCTTGCGCATGTGTTCGACATGCTCGGGCCAGGGATCGATGAAGGTCACGTCTTCGCCCGCAGCCACCATGTGGGCGCCCGTATAGCCGCCGACGGCGCCGGCTCCGACGAAGGCGATTTTCTTCTTACTCATCCCGATTCTCCCAACACCCTAGACATGGACCGAACTAGACATGGACCGAAAACCCATGCCGCCCAAAGACGCGCCATGCCGCGACATTCGATCCTCCGTCGCCGGCTTCGCACAGCGGATAAACATGATACTTTAGTTTGACGAGCGGCGCATCAGTCGCCGACAATCCCGTGAGTTTCCGTTCAATCAAGCTCAAGCACCTGAGGCAGCGTCATGATCCTTCGTCGGAGGCACGTTCTGCAACTCGCAGCCAGCGCTGTCGCGCTGCCCGCCGTCTCGCGCTTCGCCTGGGGCAAACCTACCCGTCGAAGCCGGTCCGCATCATCGTCGGCTTTGGCGCCGGCGGAGCGCCGGACATTCTGGCGCGCCTTGTCGGGCAACTCTTGTCCGAGCAGCTCGGGCAGCCGTTCGTGGTCGAGAACCGGGCCGGCGCCAGCGGCAATCTCGCCACCGAGGCCGTGGTCAAGGCGCCGCCCGACGGCGACATGCTGCTGCTGACATCGCTCTCCAACGCGGTCAACGCTTCGCTCTACACCAAGCTGAATTTCGATTTTACGAAGGATATCGCTCCGGTCGCGGGTATCAGCCGCGACCCCAACGTGGTGGTCGTCAATCCCTCTTTTCCTGCCAAGACGCTGCCGGAATTCATCGCCTACGCCAAGGCTAACCCGGGCAAGATCAACATGGCCTCGCCCGGGGTCGGCACCTCGCCGCATATGGCCGGCGAACTCTTCAATTACATGGCCGGGGTCAAAATGACCCATGTCGCCTATCGGGCGTCGCCGCCGGCAATCGCCGATCTGTTGGCCGGTCAGGTGCAGGTGTATTTTTCGCCGATCAGCGCCGGGGTCAGCTACATCAAATCTGGCAAGCTTCGCCCGCTGGCGGTGACCACGGCGACGCGTTCGGACGCATTTCCTGATGTTCCACCGGTCGCCGAGTTTGTGCCCGGCTACGATGTGAGCGCGTGGTACGGCATGGGCGCACCAAAAGATACGCCTGCCGCGATCATCGACAAGCTCAACAAAACGATCGATGCCGGCCTCGCCGATCCGAAGATGAAGCAAAAGTTCGCCGCGCTGGGCTCGCAGCCATACATCGCCACGCCGGCTAAATTCGGCAAGTTCACACTAGCCGAAGCCGAGAAATGGGCGAAGGTCGTGAAGTTCGCCGGCATCAAGGCAGGCTGACGGCCATGCGCGGCGTCGCGTTCCTCGGCGATCGCAAACTGCAACTGATGCAATTCCCCGATCCCGCGCCAGGGCCGCATGACGTTGTCGTCGAGATCAAGGCGTCCGGCATGTGTGGCAGCGATCTGCGGTTCTATCGCGCGTCGGGCGAAACCGCTTCCCTTGGCCTCGGCAAAGTCAGCGGCCCGGTGATCGCCGGGCACGAGCCCTGCGGCGTAGTGGCGGCTATTGGCAGCGCGGTCGATCAACGCACCGCAGAAGTCGGCACGCGCGTCATGGTGCATCATTATTCCGGCTGCGGGAGGTGCGTGCATTGCCGGACCGGCTGGTCGCAGATGTGCGCGGAGGGCAGCACCGTCTACGGCGTCACCGGCCATGGTGCGCACGCGCCATATATGAAAGTGCCGGCGCATACGTGGCATTGCCCGATGACTTGAGCTTTGCGACCGGCGCGGCGGTTTCGTGCGGTACGGGCACTGCCTACCAGGCGCTGCGCCGAATCAAGCTCACGGGCGGCGACACCATCGCCATCGTCGGCCAGGGGCCGGTCGGCCTGTCGGCGACACAGCTCGCCGCCGCCATGGGGGCGCGCGTCATCGCGCTCGATGTCAGCGCCGAGCGGCTTAAGCGCGCCGCGGAATTCGGCGCTGACGTGCTGATCAATCCGCAGACCGACGATGCCGTCGCCGCCATCAAGGCGCTGACCCACGGCGCCGGCGCCGACCATACGCTCGACAGTTCGGGCAACGCCGAAGGGCGTCTGATCGCGGTGCGCGCCGCGCGGCCGTGGGGCACCGCGTGCTTCGTCGGCGAAGGTGGCGACGTGACGATCGATGTGAGCCCGCACATGCTGCGCAAACAGCTCACCATCGTCGGCTCATGGACGTTTTCAACATCGATCCAGGCCGATTGCGCGCGCTTCGTCGCCGACCGCAAGATCGCGGTCGACCATCTGTTCACGCATCGCTGGAAGCTCGATCAAGCCGACGAGGCCTACCGAGTGTTCGACCGCCAGACCGAAGGCAAGGGCGTGTTTCTGATGCAGTGACGCTCGTCCGGCGGCTGTCCGCGGTTAGCGGCCGAGCTTGCGGCCGATAATGTCTTCGCAGCGGACGCCTTCCGGCGGCTGTTCGCCCAGATAGAGCCCGCCCGACATCGCGAACCGCATGAGGTTCGAGGGCACCCCGGCTGTGCCCCAGCGGTCGCCCTGCTGCTGCATGACCTTGTCCCAATAGGGCGCATCCTGCGGTACGAACGTCGCTTCATCGATCTGATCGAGCTCGGTGGTGTATTCGGCAACGAAGCCGTCCGGTTCGATGAAATACGAGAACACGTTGTTGCCGGGGCCGTGGCGACCGACGCCCCATCCGGTCTCGAAGCCATTTTTCTTGAGCCGTCCGGCGCCGCGCATCAGGCCGTCCATATTGGGCACTTCGTAGGCGACATGGTTGAGCGAGGGCCCGTTGGCGCGGAACATCGCGATGCTGTGATGATCGGCCGAGCAACGCAGGAAGTCCATCATGTGCGTGCTGTCGGAGTGTTTGAAGCCGAGCACGTCGATGAAGAACTTCATCTGTTCGGCGGTGCTGCCGCTGTTGAGCACGACGTGGCTGATCTTGCTCGGGCGCGAGCGGTCCAGCATGGTGTTGGGGTGCTGCGCGCTATCCGATGAGATGGTCATCGTGAAGCCGTCCGGGCTTTCGAAGCGGAAGCCGTAGCCGCCGCCCGCAGCGCCCGGCAGCGGCGCCGGCTCGCTCAAGACCTTGATGCCGTAGCTCTTGGCCTTAGCGCAAAGCTGATCGACCGAGGCGCGATCCTGCGCGGCGAAGTTCACTGCCAGCAGACTCGACTTCGGCCGTTCGCGGATCGTGAGCACGTGATGCTCGCCACCGGTGGCGCGCAAATGAATGCTGTCGGCATCGGACCCGACTTCTTCGAGCGCCCAGACTTTGGTGTAAAAGTCCGCCGATTGCTGCAGATCGCGCACGCCAAGCTCAATGCTACGCATGCCGCTAACCTTGCCGTTTATCATCCTATTTCCTCCGATGGCCGCCGAGTGAGGGTATTGCAACTCAATCCGCGCCAAAACTATGGTACAGATAATGCCGATCGATTGGCCATCACAATAGGTCCACGGCCTAAGCCAATCAACGACTATCCACGCTCGGCGAAGGTCGCTTTTCTGGGGGGCAGCAGCATGGCATTGCAAATCGGCCGTAGAGTTCTCCTCCGCTCTGCCGGCGGCCTCGTCGCCGCGGCGGCTGTGCCGCGCATGGCGTTTGCGCTCGACTACCCGGTGCGGCCGGTACACATGATCGTCGACATTTCAGCCGGCCTCGCGCCCGACGTCGTGGCACGGCTGGTCGCAGCACCCTTGTCGGCACAGCTCGGCCAGCAATGCATCGTCGAAAACAAGCCCGGCGCGGGCGGCAATGTCGGCGCAGAGTATGTGATCCGCGCGGCGCCCGACGGCTACACGCTTCTCGTCATGATTTCGGGAAATGCCGCGAGCGGTGCGCTCTACCCGCATCTCGGCTTCAATTTTGTCCGCGACGTGACGCCGATCGCGTTCATGGGCTACACGCCGTTCGTCGTCGTGGTGAACCCGATGGTCCCCGTCAAGACGCTTCCGGAATTGATCGCTTACGCCAAAGCCAACCCGGGCAAGCTCAACCTTGCTTCGCCGGGGGCCGGAACGGCGCCGCACCTTGCCTTCGAACTGTTCAGGATGATGACGGGCGTCGATATCGTCCACGTACCCTATCGGACGCCCTACATGGCCGATCTGCTCGGCGGCCAGGTGCAGCTCGCTTTTGTCGCGGCGCCGCCGGTGCTCGGCTATATCAAATCCGGCAAGCTGCGCGCACTCGCGGTGACCAGCGCGACGCGGATGGACGCGCTGCCAGATGTGCCGCCCGTCGGCGATACCGTTCCCGGCTACGAGGGCAGCGGCTGGCTCGGGCTTGGTGCGCCTAAAGGCATACCGCCCGAGATCGTCGACAAACTCAACAAACAGATCAACGCCATTGTGGCCGATCCCGCCATGAAAAAGCGGCTGAACGGCCTGGGTGTCGAATGGACGGCAATGACGCCCGCGGACTTCGGCAAGCTCATCGCCGATGCCGCCAACAAGTGGGCCAAGGTGATCAAATTCGCCGGCATCAAAGCGGAATAACGAGACCTGAACTCGCCGCACATTCGATCGGGGAGAAACGATGCAGCTGCAACGCCGGACCTTTCTCAATCTCGCCGCGGGCGCCGCCGCGCTGACGGCTGTGTCCCGCAAGGCGCTCGCCGAAACCTATCCGTCGCGGCCGGTGCGCATCATTGTCGGCTTTTCCGCCGGCAGTGCATCGGACATCATCGCCCGCCTGATGGCGCAGTATCTGTCGCAAAAGCTCGGTCACCAATTCGTCGTCGAGAATCATCCTGGCGCCGCCACCAATCTGGCCGCCGAGTATGTCGTTCGCGCGGCGCCCGACGGCTATACGCTGCTGCTCCTGACATCGGCCAATACGGTCAACGCCACGCTCTACACCAAATTGAATTTCAATCTGCGCACGGACATCGCGCCGATCGCGAGCATCGATCTCGTGCCTTACGTCATGGAGGTGACGAACGCGCTTCCGATCAAAACCGTCGGGGAGTTCATCACTTACGCCAGGGCCAATCCCGGCAAGATCAACATGGCCTCAAACGGCGTCGGGTCCGGACCTCACGTCGCCGGCGAACTGTTCCAGATGATGGCTGGCGTCAAGCTCGTGCATGTCGCCTACACTGGCAATCCGTACGCCGATCTGATTGCCGGCCAGGTGCAGATGATGTTCTCGCCAATCCCGGCATCGATCGCCTATGTGCGGTCGGGACAATTACGGCCGCTGGCAGTCGGCACCCCGACGCGTCTGCAGATACTTCCGGATCTGCCGACGGTCGCCGAATCCCTACCGGGCTATGATGCCAGCGGCTGGCACGCGCTCGCCGCCCCCAAAGGGGCGCCGGCGGACGCCGCCGGGCTCATCAGCAAAACCGTGGCCGCCAGTCTCGACGATCCTGTTTTCAAGAAAAAGCTTGCCGATCTCGGCAGCCTGCCGATGCCGATGACGTCGGCCGAATTCGGCAAATACATCGCCGACGACGTCACGAAGTGGGCGAAAGTCATCAAGTTCGCGGACATCAAGGCCGACTAACAACTGCGCACAGGTTTGCGTGCGTCCCTAGATCTTCGGAATTTTGCCGGCCTCGATCACGCGCTTCCATTTGGCGATTTCGCTTTTGATATAGACGGCGAAGTCGGCCGATGAATCGCCGTCCGGAATGGTGGCGATGTCGAGCAGCCGCTGCTTGACGTCGGGCAGACGGACGATTTCGGCAATCTGTTTCTGCAGCAGCGCGACGACAGGCTGCGGCGTACCGGCCGGAACGAACGCGCCCACCATTGTTTCAGATTCCTGATCCGCGATGCCGACTTCGGCGAGCGTCGGCACGCCCGGCAGCGTCTCCAAATGCTGGCTGCCGCTGAGCGCGAGCGCACGGACCTTGCCGGACTTGATCAGCCCGATCACGGTGGTTGTCGCCGCGCAGGTGATCGGCGTGAAACCGCCAAGCACGGATTGCGCCATCGGTCCGCCGCCGGTGAACGGCACGGTGACGAAATTAAGATCGAACCGCTGCTTGAGCATGTCGATGGCAAGCGACGGCGTCGTACCGTTGCCGGCGGACGCCACGCTGTATTTGCCGGGATTGGCTTTTATCGCGTCGATCAACTCCTTCATTGTCTTCGCCGGGAATGTCACGTTGACGTCCCATGAGTTCGGCGACGCGCCCACCTTGGTGACGGGAATGAAGTCTTTGTTCACGTCGAACGGCAGCGACTTGTAGAGATTAGGGTTCACCACGATGCTCGACGAGGCGAACAGCACGGTGTAGCCGTCGCTGGCGGCGCGCGCGACCGCCGCCATGCCGATATTGCCGCCGGCGCCGCCGATGTTCTCAACGAAAAACTGACGGTGCAGCCGCACTGTCAGCTTTTCCGCAACAATGCGCGCGGCGATATCGGTCGAGCCGCCGGGCGGAAACGGCACGACGATCTTGACCGGGTGATCCGGGTAATCGGCAGCGGCGGCCGGCGCGCAGCCGAACGCGAACGCCATGAGCACGAGCACAATCCGTACGCCGTTCCTCATCGTATCCTCCCCCTGGTTCGCGCCGAAATGCGTGCTATGTTTTACCGTTAGGTCGGCGGTCTCCGCGATATAAGCAATTACCGCATTTTCCTGGGAGAAGACATGACCGCGCACTCGTCTCAAATGGAAACATCGGGCGCGCGACCGCGCCAGGAGATGATCACCGGGCCCTATCTGCGCAACGCTTGGTATGTGGCCGCTTGGTCCGACGACATCGGCGACGAGGCGCTTGCCGCCCGCACCATCATGGACGAGCCGATCGTGCTCTATCGCAAGGCGGACGGATCGGTGGCGGCAATCGCGGATCGATGCGCGCACCGCTTCGCGCCGCTGTCCCTGGGCAAGGTGGTCGGCGGCGACCGTATTCAGTGCCCCTACCACGGTCTCGAATACGACGGCAGCGGCGCCTGCGTGCGCAATCCGCATGGCGCCAAGAACATTCCGCCGCGGGCGCGGGTCAAAAGCTATCCGGTGATCGAAAAGCACAAGGCGGTCTGGATCTGGATGGGCGACGCCGCGGCCGACGCAGCCGCGGTTCCGGATTTCGGCGTGCTCGACAATGTGCCGGAAATTCACACCACCAAGCGCGACTCCATCACCATCAAGGCCAATTATCAGCTCATCGTCGATAACCTGCTCGATCTCAGCCACACCTCGTATCTGCACGAGGGCATTCTGGGGAACGCCGATACGGTCGATTCCGACATCACGGCCGAACAGGATGGCGACGACGTGGTGGTCAGTCGCCACGCCACCAACTCCGCCCCTCCCGGCATGTTCGCGCAGTTCTGGCCGGGCCACCCGGCGCGCGTCGACAAGTTCACCAAAATGCGCTGGATGGCGCCGTCAACGCTGCGGCTCGTCACCGGCATCTGCAAGATGGGCGCGGCGCCGGAAAGCGGCACCGGCTACAACGCCATCCACATGCTGACGCCGCAGAATGAGCGCTCGACGCTCTATCATTTCACCGCGGTGCGCTTCGGCGTGATGACGACCGACGAAAAGCTCAACCGCGATCTGCAGAAGAAGATCGCCGAGATGCGCCGCTTCGCCTTCGCCGAGCAGGATGCCCCGGTGATCGAGGCACAGCAGCGCGTCATTGAGAGCGCCAATACGCCGCTCGATCCGGTGATCCTCGCCGTCGACGTCGGCCCGGTGCGCTACAAGCGCATCCTCGACAAGATGGTGCAGGCCGAGCGGCAGTAAGCGCGGCAGTAAACGCGGCAGCCAGGGCGTTCAAGCCGCTTGCACGATGCGACCGTTGCGCTCCTGAAGCACTTGTTCGAAGCTCTCGATCGGCGCCGGCCTGCTGAAATAGAAACCCTGCATTTCGGTGCAGCCTTCGGCGACCAGATGATCGCGCTGATCCGCGGTCTCGACGCCTTCGGCGACAACCTCGATCTTGAGCGCCCGGGCCAGATCGATGATCGCTCGCACGATGGCGATCGAGTCGCCGCCTTTCGACACGTCGTCGACGAACGACTTGTCGATCTTGATCTTGTCGAACGGGAAGCTGCGCAGGTAGTTGAGCGACGAGAAGCCGGTGCCGAAATCATCCATGACGATGCGAATGCCGAGCGCATGCAGTTCGTGCAGGACGGCAAGCGTCTTGGGATCGGCTTCGAGCAGCACCGATTCGGTGATCTCGAGTTCGAGACGCGCCGCCGGCAGACCCGACGCGGCGAGCGCTCCGAGAATGACCTTCACCAAATTCAAGTTCTTGAACTGGATCGGCGACAGATTGACGGCGACACGGAACTGCGACGGCCATTTTGCTGCTTCGGCGCAGGCCGCGCGCAGCACCCACTGGCCGAGCGGGCCGATCAGCCCCGATTCTTCGGCGAGCGGCACGAACTCTCCTGGCGGCACCGCGCCGAGCCGCGGATGGAACCAGCGCAAGAGCGCTTCGAAGCAGTGCACTTCGCCGGTCTTGGCGTTGACTAGCGGCTGGTAATAGAGCTGCAGCTGGCCGGAACCGAGCGCGGAGCGCAGATCGAGTTCGAGCGCGCGGCGCGCCTGAATGCGCGCGTCCATTTCGGGCTCGAAAAAGCAGTAGGAACCGCGGCCATCGGCTTTGGCGCGGTACATCGCCAAGTCGGCGTTCTTGAGGAGCTGATCGGCGTTCTTGCCGTCGGCCGGCGCAATCGCAAGACCGATGCTCACGCCGATATCGAGCTGCTGCCCCTCGATGTCGTAAGGCGCACCAAGCCGCTCGATGATACGGCTTGCCAAAGTACTGCCGTCCTCGGGTCGGCCGATATTCGTCTGCACGATAGCGAACTCATCGCCGCCGAGACGGGCGACGAAATCGCGCTCGTCGATGCAGCCGGCGAGCCGGCTGGCAACCGCCTTCAGCAGCTTATCGCCGATCGAATGGCCGAGCGAATCATTGACGCTCTTGAACCTGTCGAGATCGAGGCAAAGCACGGCGAACTTTTCGCCGTGACGCAGCCGACGCAGACTTTTCTCCAGCTCTTCACGGAAGAAGACGCGGTTGGGCAGATCCGTCAACTGGTCGTGCCGCGCCAAGTGGGCGATGTGCGCTTCCGCCTTCTGCCGCTCCGTAATGTCTTCATGGATGGCGACCCATCCGCCGTCGGCGGTATTTTGATGCGAGATCGCCACCATCCGTCCGTCGGTGAGCGGCTTGATGACGTGGAAATTCTCTGTCGGAGTCGGCCCTCCCCCGGCGAAAGTTTCCTCGGCGCTCTCGGCGAACGCTTTTCGCTCGACCAGATATTGCAAAATCGATTGGAGCGGCGTGCCCGGCACGCACAGCGCTTCCGGCAGGCCGTACATCGCGCCGTAGCGGCCGTTGCAGATGATCAGTTTGCGCTTGGCGTCGAACATGCACAAACCGTGCGCCATGTTGTTCAGCGCCACGTCGAGCTGCATGTTGACCTGTTCGAGCTGCATCTTGCGCTCGAGCAACTCCTCGCCGTTGTCCTTGAATACCTGAACGGCGCGAGCCATGTCGCCGAGTTCGTCCCGGTCGTTCCGCGACGGCACCGCTTCGGCCGTAGGCTCTTTGGCCAGCCGGCTCATGTAAACGGTGATGCGCTTGAGCCGGCCAAGCACGCCACGCATGACAGTCAGGCCGAACGGTCCAATCAGCATCAGCGCGGCGAAGGCGCTGGTCGACACCCAAAACAGCAGGGACCGCGCGCTGCCGAGCAGCGCCGAGACCGTGGAATTGGCGACGTCGATCTGGTGCTCGCGGTACTGATGGATCTTGTCTTCCATGTCGTCGGCGATCTTGCCGTATATGGCCGCCTGCTCTAGCGCCTTGTCCTGCGCGAAATTATAGGCGTAGAACATGACCTGTTGACCGGCTTTCATCAGATCCGGTACTTCGCTCGTGATCTGCCCCTCGAGGCCGTCGGCCACATCGTCCGACTTTTCCGCATTCAGCTTTTCAAGCAGCGCGGAAAGTTCCGAGCTCTTGGCGATGAAACCGCGCTCGCTGAGTTCGAGGCGCGACCGTACGACCTCGGCGGGCGCACTTTCGACGATCTGGCGGTGTTGAGCCAGAAGCGATTGCAGGCGAGCCGAATTTTCCACCGTGGCAAATGCCCGCTGACTGAGCCTCGCGGCGGCAGTCTCGGTCACCTGAGCAAAATGAATCGATGCCGCGGCAAGAATCGCGACCGAGAGCGTCGACAGCGCCGCCAGCCAATACAGCTTGGCAGCGACGCCGAGATACCGGCCTAAGGGCTGGTCACGCCACCTGACAAACATCATAGCGGCGTCGCCCTCTTCTCGATATGCCGGGCCGCATCAATGACCTTCATCATCTCCGCGGTCGGATCGCCCAGCGTCACCAGATTGAGATGCTGCTCCACCGGGCGGTCCAATGTCAGCTCGGCGGCATTGGAGTTGCGTACGATGGTCAGTTGCGACAGCCCCAGGGCTTCCGGCAATTGCGTGACGATTTTCACCACCTGCGAGCTGATCTGCACCAAGATCACATTTTTGGCGCCGATGCCTTTGCCATCAAGCAGCATCGCCTCGATGGAGGCTTGTACGCCGCCACCGTCGCGAACGTGGACGATCTTAATCGGGAGGTCCGAGCCGCCGACAGCTTTCCAGTTGGTCACTTCGCCAAGCAGAATATCGCGCATCCGGTCGTTCGCCAGATGACGAACCGGATTGTCCTTGTTGACGGCGAAGGCCATCCGCGTGCTCCAAACATTGAAGGTGCGCAGCTGGCCGTAGGCGAGGTCTGGGTGGGTCAGCTTCAGGGCCTCGACTTCGACACTCAACGGCCCCGAAATCATGGCGAAATCCGCGCGCTTTTCAAACAGCGATAGGAGCCCCAGGCTCGATTTGTTCGAGATCACGGTCAGCCTGTGGCCCGAGCCCGTCTCGATCTCGGCCAAGTGTGCATCCATGATGCGGTGAGTGAATGTCGTCGATCCCTGCACCACATACGTCTGCGCCGCCGCGGCGGAGCCGGACAGCAACAACACGAACAAGAACGCGACAACGCGCACGGAACTCGGCCTCCAGCTTATTTAGTTGCGCCCATGGTAGCGCGATCCCGTTACAATTGACTGAATCGGCATAAGGCCGGGCTTAAGCAGCCGTTTACTGCCGTCGCATGGCGCGGCCATAGATCAAATTTTACTAAAGCGCGTAATCCGACCGTCACACCGGCTTGTTAGCGTCACCGCCAATCGGGGGCTCCCCGCAAAAAAGACGGTGAGACTTCATGCTGTGGATGGCGCTGCGGTGGAACTGGGGAAACACGTTGCCCGTCGCCGCATTTTGTCTACTGACGATCATCACGATCGGCCAAGGGATCGGCCAAGTGACCGGTCAAGGCTCGTCAACGAACCCTGCCGATACAAGCCCACATCCTCAGTGGCGCAATGAACCGATCACAACCTCCGGCCGCCCGCCAATCGATCTGCGCCAACCTGCCGCAACGATCGCGTTGAGCTCCAATTAACCTTGTCTTTAGGGACGCCGCTTCTTTTCCAGCCTGCTAGGCGGCCTCGACTGCGCGGCGCGGCGCCACGACCTCGATCGCACCATCCGAATCCAACCGGATCAGATCTCCGGTCTCGATCGTTTCGAGGCCCTTCGCCTGCACGATCAGCGGCACGTTGAATTCCCGCGCCACGATCGCGGTATGGCTGAGCCAACCGCCGACTTCGCAGGCAAATCCACCGGCGCGCTTGAAGTACGGCAGCCAGGCCGGCGGCACCATGCGACTGACGACGATGTCGCCATCCTGAAAGCCCGGTATGACCGACGTCGCATCGGCTTCTTTGACCACACAGGCCCTACCTTCCACGTGGCCACTGCCTGAGACCCGCAGCCCGCCGAGGCGACCCGTGCCGTCTCCAGCCTGCGGCTTGATCCCCATGGCATAGTCTTCGATCTGACGCACCGTCAGCGTCGAACCGACCGGAGACACCTCGGCAAGCCCAGCCGCCAGCTGCCGGCGCCCCAGCGCCGACGCGCGCAGGCTCGCCGTCACGCTCTCGTCGCGCAGCGCTTCCAGTTCCTCGAAGGTCAGATGAAACACGAGTCCGTCGAGCATGAATCGGCGGTCGACCGCGAGCAGGGCCCGCCTCAGAACCGCCAGCTCGCGCAGCGAATGATGCTTGGCATCTTCCTTCAAGGTCTGGAAGCTGCACGCGATCGCGACAATCCGTTTCAGCACGGCATCGGATGCGAGCGCCGCATGGTCGGCGCCGGTCTCGCCGGGATTTTGCGCCGGCATATCCGGAACATTGAGAAACGGTTCGGCATCCGACGGCCGCTCGGCATAACGCGGCGCGGCGAGTTCATAATCGACCGTGGAACGGTGCCCGATGCCGCGCAGCAGAACCTCCTCGCGCGACTTGGCGGGCGCCGCTTTGGCAGCGGAAACGGCTCGCTCGAATTCAGTTTGCTCGGCATGCGCCAGAACGCGCGCCGGCTCGATTCCGGCGGCGGTCAGCTTTTCGCGAGCCCGCCGCAGATAATAGTCGGCCGCAATGTTGACGATCGACGCGGCAACGCAGGTCGCGCCCATATAGTCGGCGCGGATGCGCGCCACCGCGTCCAACAGATCAGCGGTCGGCAGCTTGTCGAAGTCGATCGCTTCCTGAATAGCCATTTCCTTGTCGAAGGCGGGCAGGAACGTTTCATTAAAGTCGCTCTTCAGCTTGTCCGCGATCCGACCCATCCGCCACACAGCGAGTGAACCGAGCTTCGGCGCGCGGGAGGTTTCCTGCAGCTTGTTGACGTATAGCCGGCCAAAAATTGTCATCAGATACGGAGCGGCGTCTTCCTCGATCCGATAGCCGAATCCAAGCTGGCGGCAGGCAAGGTCGATACTGCCACCGCTTGCCCACAATCCGTCCATGAGCGACAGCGACAGCGGCGTCGGGCGCGGCAGCACCTCAGACAGTTCGTTTTGCTCGAAAACAATCTCGTCGGGCGGCGCGACCGCGGCGCTATCGAGCACGCGCGCCCACTCGTTTTGAACCGCGGTATCCGACTCGGCTCCCGCTTCGGAGCGCGTGATGTCGCGGCTCTGCACCAGGTAGAATACGCCGTCGCTATGCGCCCATTCGACGTCCTGCGGGCCGCCGAACAGCTTTTCAAGTTCGCGGCCGGTGGCCACGAGGGGCATCAAATCGATCGGCATCTCATCGCCGCCGATCGGCTGCAGCGATATGCGTCCGAACTGGCACACGATCGGCGTCACGGTACCGGACACGAGCTTGTCGGCGGTGCCGGCGACGCATTCGACCAGCGAATGGCTTGGGCAACCCAGATCGCGGGTAAACAGCACGCCCGCACAATCGGGTTCGATCATGCGCTGGACGACAATGTTGGCCCGGCCGCTATCGACGCCGTAGGCGGCGACGCGCCCATTGCGGAACGACAGCAACACGTCGAACACCGCCGACTCCAGTCGCGCACGGTCGACGTCGATGACCGACTCGAACACCCCGGCAAAGCTGTTGGCACTACCGTCTTCGGCACTGCCGGAGCTTCGCACCACCAGCTTGCGCGCGCCGATCTGACGCCACAGGCGGTCGAGTTCCCGCGCCCGCCAGGACGCTGACGCGGCGGCGAATTTATGGAGAAACTGCGTCGTCAGGACCACGCCTTCGGGCACCGTAAAGCCGTGCGAGCGCATGATCGCGAGGCGATAGGCCTTGTTGCCGCTGTTGGACAGCAGCTGCGCCTCGTCGAGCGGGACTACACCGTCGCTCAGCCGGCGCCGCCGCCACCAGCGGCGAACGTCGCCCCATGTCGTCGTCACTGCCGCGCGCTGCACCAGCAGCAGACAGGCGCTGATGACCAGATAAACGTCGACCGCGAAACTGAGCAACGCGCCGGTCGCCGTGAGGATGACCATGCCGATCGACCAGATCAGCAGCCGATGACCTCGCGTTCGGACGAAAGCCGCGTCGAGATAGACGCAGATCAGGGCGGCGAACAGCACCGGCAGGATGAACGTCGCGTCGTGGCTGGCTGAATTTACCGCCCACAACATGGGCTGGTGGCGCTCGACCGCAACGGCATGAACCGAACCGACGCAGACCGACATCACCGGCAGGAACAACAGGCCGAGCAGATTGCGCAAAGGCGTAAGGCCGTGCTGGGCGTAGAACGCCCGCATCGCCCGCGCCATGCGCCGCGGATCGCCGCCGAGGCGGCGCTTCAGCTCGTCGACGTCGTCGCTAAGCCGCCGTGACGCGATCTGATCGCGCTCAGCCTTAACCGAGAACGGCAACACCGAAAGGCGCGACACCATCGCCAGCAGAATAATAACCGGCAGGAACCCGATGACATTCGCACTTTTGTTGAGGACTGATGCGAGCAGATCGACCAGCCTGCCCCACCAGGATTCGTGCATCCGGTGCAGATAGTTCAACAGATAAGGACGCGGCGGGTCCGGAATGAAATACTCCCACGGCACGGTATAGCGGCCGCGAAAGTCGCGTCCAGCCTGGCTGACCAGCGAGCCGAGCACCTGGGCGTAGAAGCAGCTCCGCGTGTCGTAGCAGGGCGCGACGATCGGGCGGTGGGGCAGCGCGGCGATGCGCGCGTTGAGTTCGGCAGTCGGCGTCGGGCGCACCGGAAGATCGATCGCGCCAGGCAAATGATAGGAGCCGAATTCTCCCGGATAACGCACGTCGACGAAGATTGCGCCTTGCGCCACGAGCTTATGGACGTCGGGCGTGTCGAGCAGAACATCCCTGTTCCGATAGCGCGGCAGCGCGCGGAAGTCCGCGAGACTTGTCTCCTGCTTGCCGGCGAATGGGCGGTGTTCGGCAAGCCATTTCTGCAACCCGCCAACCATGAACCGGCAGTCGATCCCCAGAGCTGCGAGCTTCTGGCAGGTCTCGAAGCTGCGATTGCCGTTGTCGCAATAGAGAATGGCGCGCTTGCCGGCGAGACTGAACGGTTTTTTCAGAAAGTCGGGAAAACGGACCGGCGTGGCGTTGGGAAACATCCCGGTTGCGGTCTCGGCCGGCTCACGCACATCCAAGATGACCTCATTGCCCTCGAGGCCGTGCTGCTTTTCCTCCAGCAGCGTTTCCATCTGACCGGTGGAAATCCCGCGCGGCGAGTGAGCTTGTTCGCCGTAAGACGTTTCCTTCAAATCCTGATCGAGGGTGCGGCCCTCCGTCGTCACAGTCGGCCGCAGGATCGCGGCCTGCAGTCGGGTCTGACGATCCGATTGCTGCCTTGAGTATTGATAGTAGTTGCCCGCCAGCGACACGCAGACCAGCACGGTCGCGGCGATCGCGACGCGCCAAGCGATACGGGCGGCCCGGCCGGAGCCGGCCCCATCCGCGCCGGCGCGCACGCCGACAACGACAGCGCCGCCGCCGATCATCGCCGAAGCGAGTGCGATCAATTGCGAGATGCTCGAAATCGAGCCGACCACGAGGTCGGGCGATGGTATCGCGTAGCTCGGCGTACTTGAAAACGCGAGGAGAGTGAAAGTTGCCGCTGTGTAACCGATCCCCGACGCTGCCTTGGCAGTCTTCTCGGCAGCCTTGCACCAACGCGAATTTACCATTCCAACCCCAGCAATGTTCTCGCCCGTGGCGGCTTCGCCTCGTCCGCGGTCATTTCACGTTAAGCATTATCCAGATACCGCTCCGAACGGACAGGTTCAAAGGCGGGCCCCTGCTATGCTGCCTTCAGCGTGTGGCCAAGCCGCATGGAACGCTGCAGCTGAAGATTATGATAAACCAATTGTTTACCCGAGGGAATTAATTCAATAAAGGATCATTAATAAGGCTGGTTAATAGACCATTGCCGATCATTATCAGTACGGTCGCTGCCCCCGGTGGCCCTATTTGTTTAGCGCGCGACTCAGGGCGGCAATATCCGCGTATTCGGTCTCCAGCCGCTTACGCGCCGCGGCCGGGTCCTCGTAGCGGGCGAGCAAGCCGAGCCCCTCGACTTTGGTGACAAAAGCCGGGTCGCGCGCCGCCTTGGCCACCGCGCCCGTCAGGGTCTCACGCACGCCATTTGGCAGGGCGCGCGGCGCGTACAACCCCATGATCAGATTGAGCCCGTTTTCGGTGATTCCTTTTTGGCCGAAGGTCGGAACGTCCGGTAATTGCCGCAACCGCTCCGGTGCCGTGGTCAAAAGCGGACGCAGCTTGTTCGCCTTGAACATCGCCGCGCCTGTCGTGTACGGCACCATGCCGATATCGATCTGCTTGCCGAGGATCGCCGTCGTGAGCTGCGCGCCGCCGGGAAACGGCACCGCCACCATGTTCAAGCTAAACTTGTGCGCCAGCGCCTCCATGCTGAGTTGCGACACGGTGCCGATGCCGGCCGAGGCGTAATTGAGCTTGCCCGGATTGGCGCGTGCATAGGCAACCACGTCGTCGAATGTCTTCCACGGCGCATCGGCGCTCACCGCCAGCACGCTGACATCGGTGACGTAATTGCCGAGCAGGCTAAAATCGTCGAGCGTGAACGGCACGTGCGTGCCCGATATGCGCGTGACGGTGAAAATCGAATTGACCCCCTGCCCAATCGTGTAACCGTCAGGGGCAGCGGTCGCGACTGCCTGCATGCCGAGCGTTCCGCTGGCGCCCGGTTTGTTGATGAGAACAACGCTTTGGCCAAGCGCGGAGGCGAGCGCTGGCTCGATCAGACGCACGGCGGTATCGACCGGACCGCCGGGCGTCGCCGGCACGATCACCTGAACGGGCCGCGCCGGGAAATGTTGTTGCGCCAGCGCCGGCGCCGCAAGCGCCAGCATCGCGAGAATGATTCCGGTCGCGCACGCCAGCCGTTGCATCGATGCCTCCTGACAAATCCGGCACGTCTGTCATAACATGGTTCCGCGAAACGCCAACACGCCGGGCCGGGGAGAGACGATGCGCATTGTCACGCTCGAAGAGCATTTCAGCCTTCTCGATGTCGGCGGCCGCAGCGCGCCGCCACCGCCCGCTGTGGCCGATGCGGAAAACATGCCGGCGATCATCCGCGGGGTCGGCGATAAGATCACGGATCTCGGCGAGGGACGCATTGCGGAGATGGATCGCCACGGCATCACCGTCATGGTGCTGTCGAAGGCCGGCATCCACATGGGCCCCAGCGCCGACATGTTCGAAGGCGACCAGGCGGTCTCGTTCGCGCGCGCCTTCAACGACGAATGCGCGCGTCGGATCGCCAAGTATCCCGACCGGTTCGCGGCATTCGCCCATCTTGCCGCGAGCATGCCCGAAGCGGCCGCGGACGAACTGGAGCGCACCGTCACGCAACATGGCTTCAAAGGTGCGCTGATCAGCGGCATGGTCCGCGGCCGTTTTCTCGACGATGCCAAGTTCGCGCCGCTGTTGGCGCGCGCCGAAAAACTCGACGTGCCGATCTACATTCATCCCGGCCCGCCGCCTGCCGAAGTCCGCAAGGCTTATTACGAGGGCTCGTTTCCGCAGAAGATCGGCATGGGACTCGCAACCTTCGGCTGGGGCTGGCACTACGAGACCGCGCTGCACGTCGTGCGGCTTGCCGTCTCAGGCACGCTCGACAAATATCCGCGGCTCAATCTCGTCATCGGCCATATGGGCGAGGCGCTGCCGTTCATGCTGGCGCGCTGCGAACACGAATTCTCGACCGACCTGTCGTATCTGTCGCGACCCCTGTCGAAGATCATTACCGATCAGGTCTACGTGACCTCGGCGGGCTTTTTCTCCAATCCGCCATTCCTCGCGGCGCTGCAGACCTTCGGCATCGATCGCATGATGTTTTCGGTCGATTATCCGTACGCCAGCAACGCCGCCGGCCGCGCATTTCTCGATAACGTGCCGCTGTCGCCCGCCGATTTCGAGAAATTTGCGCACGGCAATGCGGATCGGCTGTTGAAGCTAAAAGCATAAATCAATTTTTCCTCCCCAGCGCAGACGGCGCAGCTAGCCGTCGCGAAACCCGTGCATCGCAAAACGGCGATGTTCGGATCGATCGTGCGATATTTCGCTGATCGCGCTTGGGTGGCGACCGCCGCTAAAGCCGGGCTTGCGAAACCGGATCGGCCCGCACGATCGCGGCGCGCACGCGATGCGCGGTGATTGGCGTCTCGAACACGGCCGCGCCGAGCGGGCGCAGTGCCTCGTTGACCGCATTGACGATCGCGGCCGGCGGGCCGATAGCGCCGTTCTCGCCGATGCCCTTCATGCCGAATGCCGAAAACGGCGACGGCGTCTCAATGAAATCGAGCTTGACGGTCGGCATCGACGTCGCGCTCGGCGCGGTGTAGTCGGCAAGCGTCGTCGCGGTCGGCTGGCCCGAGGCGTCGTAGTTTGATTCCTCGTACAGCGCGTTGCCGAGGCCGTTGGAAAACCCGCCGACGACCTGGCCTTCAACCAGCATGGGATTCACGCGTGTGCCGCAATCGGACACGATCGCATAATCCAGCAGTTCGATCGCGCCCGTGTCCGGATCGACGGCAACTACCGCGGCATGCGCCGAATAGGAGAACACGCCGGGGTCGTGCGGCTTATGCCCGGCGGTCACGGTGAGACCGCCCGCATCGGCATCGGCCGGTAGTTCTTCGGGATGATGGTACCAGGCACGTCCGATCTCGGAGAATTCGACGCTGCCTTGCGGGCCGTGCACGCGGCCGTTCTGGATCTGCACGTCGGCCTCCTTGCATTGCAGGAGATGCGCGCCGATTTTTTTGATCGGCGTCAGCGCGCGGCAGGCATCGGCGACCGCGCCGCCGGTCGACACCATCGATCGCGACGTGTATGTGCCGGTGCCTACCGGCGCCGTCGAAGTATCGCCGTAGCGCACCGATACTTTGCTCGGATCGATGCCCAGCACTTCGTTCGCCACTTGCGCAAACACGGTCTCGTGGCCCTGACCGTGTGAATGCGATCCCACTTCAAGCACCAGTTCGCCATCGCCGGTGAGCCGCGCCACCGCCGGCTCCATGCCTGGAACGAGCTCGATGCCCCAGGCCGAATAACCGAACGGCCCCGTGCCATACGCTGTCTGCTCGTAGAACGACGCGAAGCCGACACCGATCAGCCGGCCGTCCTTCTCGGCGGTCTTCTGCCGGGCGCGCAAAGCCGGAAGATCAATCAGTTCAGCAGCGCGCTTGAGCGCCGCGGCATAGTCGCCGCTGTCGAGCGTCTTTTTGGTCACCGACACGTAGGGCATCTGCGCCGGCTTGACGAAGTTGCGCAGCCGCACGTCGAGCGGATCGATGCCGAGTGCCTGCGCGACACCATCCATGACGATCTCGTGGCCGATGCACGACAGCGGCCGGGCGACGCCGCGGAACGGCTGGCCCGCCGGCTTGTTGCTGACCACGTTGATGGCACGGCCGCGAAAGACGCGGATGTCGTAGCAGCCCTGCATGTTACCCAGCGCCAGCCCGCCTTCAATGCCGGCCGGCCACGGCCACGGCGAGTAGGCGCCGGAATTGACCATGACCTCGCAGTCGAGCGCCAGCACGCGGCCTTCGCTGTCCGCATAGCCGGTGATCTTGCACTCGTAATCGCGGCAGGTGGCGTCGCAGATCAATGACTCGTGGCGGTCCTGCACCCAGCGCACCGGCCGGCGCAGTCGCATCGCCGCCCAGGCAACGCAGACGGTCTCGCTCTCCACATAGGTTTTCAGCCCGAACGAAGCGCCGACATCCGGCACGACGACGCGCAGCCGCCGTTGACTGATACCCAGCACCTGCGCCAACCCGATCTGCAGCGGCACCGGCAACTGATGCGCCACATAGACGATAAGCTCATCGAGCCGGCCGTCGTAGTGCGCAACGGTCGCGCGACCTTCGAGCGGCAGCGGATGCATGCGGTTCATGCGGAAGCTGCGCTCGACCACGTGCGCCGCCGCGGCCTTGGCGGCGGCAAGATCGCCGGACTCCATTTTGAGATCGAGCAGGATATTGTCGCCCCAGTCGTCATGGACGAATGGCGGCTTTTTCTTCTGCGCGTCCGCCATGGTGACGATCGGCGGTAGCGGTTCGAACTCCACTTCGACGCGCGCGGCGAGATCCTCGGCTTCGCCCGCGTTCGCGGCGAGCGC
The DNA here is from genome assembly GCA_036511795.1 of Xanthobacteraceae bacterium. Lineage (GTDB taxonomy): Bacteria > Pseudomonadota > Alphaproteobacteria > Rhizobiales > Xanthobacteraceae > BOG-931. Next base: position 49,453 of record DATCBO010000043.1, on the reverse strand, counting down.
CATCGCGATGGGCTCACCGACGTGGCGTGCCTTGCCGGCGGCGAGGATCGGCCAGTCCGACGGCTTAAAGCCTGGCAGGTTTGCGGTCGAGCGCATGCGGCCGACACCGGTAAGATCACCGGCTTGAAAGACGCGCTTATCCGCGCCCTGCGGCTTACGCACCGCGACGATGCGCGCGTGCGCGTGCGGCGAGCGCACGAACGCCGCATGCAGCATGCCGGGCAAATCGATGTCGGCGCAGAACTGGCCGCGGCCTTGCAAAAAGCGCGCGTCCTCGAGCCGTGGCAGCCGCGCACCGATGCCGAATTCACGTCCCATCGCAATCCTCAACGTGCCATTTGCAATGTCGGCTGACTGTCCGAGTCGGGCTTCACCTGCCCGCTGAGCCATTCCGTTGCGGCCTGCACGCCGCCCGAGCCGTGGGCAATGCCGAGCGCGCGAAGTCCCATTTCGATAGTGCCGAGCGTGCCGAGCACCATTGGCGCGTTGACGTGGCCCATATGGGCGACGCGGAAGGCCTTGCCGTTCAGCTTGCCGATGCCGCGCCCGAGCACGACGCCGCATTTGAACTCGCAGTAGTCGCGCAACGCTTCAGGATTGCAGCCGTCACCCACCAGCACGGTCGTCACCGTGTCGGAACGCTCTGCGGGTGCGATAATGTTGAACGCCAGAGTGCCCTTCCCGCTCCAAACCTCAACGGCCCGGCGCACGGTTTCCGCGAGCAGGCGATGCCGCAGGAATACGTTGTCGAGACCTTCGGCGAACAGCATGTCGAGCGCGGCGCGCAACGCATACATCAGATGCTCCGGCGGCGTGCCGGCGTATTTCTGATAGTGGGAATCGCCGTCGCGCGCGGTCCAGTCCCAATACGGGGTACGCAGGCCGGCTTTGCGGTGGGCGTGATGAGCGCGATCGCCGGCCGCCACGAAGCTCAAGCCGGGCGGCGCCATCAGCCCTTTCTGCGAACCCGACATGGCGACATCGACGCCCCAGGCGTCCATTGCAAACGGCATGCAGCCGAGCGAGGCGACCGCATCCACCATGAACAGCGCATCGTGCCGCGCCGCCTTGATGGCTTTGCCGATTGCGGCGATGTCGTTGAGGACGCTCGAACTGGTGTCGACCTGGACGGCGAGCACCGCCTTGATCGACCCGGCCGTGTCATCGCGCAACCGGGCTTCGACTGCCGCCGCCTGAACGGCGTGGCGCCAGTCGCCCTTGAGAACTTCGACTTCAACGCCGAGGCGCGCCGCGGCATCGCCCCAGTCGACGCCAAACTTGCCGCTCTCCAGAACGAGAATTTTGTCGCCGCGTGACAGCACGTTAGTGAGGGCCGCTTCCCACGCACCGTGACCGTTGGCGACGTAGATGTACGTGCGGCCGCCGGTACCGAACAGACGAGCGATATCGCGCAGCAGGGTGTCGGTCAGCGCGATCAGCGGCTTGGAGTAAAGTTCGACCGCCGGCCGGTGCATCGCCTGAAGCACCTCGTCGGGTATGTTGGTGGGTCCCGGCACTGCCAGGATTTCTCGGCCCGCGCGAACGCTCATGCATGGTCTCCGCTGCCGGGAATGTTACTCGGCGAGCGGCGCGGGGGCAATTTTTCGACTGGGTTCGGCGAGAACGAGGTTGGCCCGGTCACTCCAGCTCTGCCCGTCCAATCGCCACATAGCGAAACTCCGCACGCTTCATGGCGTCCGGGCGATAAATGTTGCGCAGGTCGACGATGAGCGGACGCGCCATGACGCCCTTGAGCCGCCCCAGATCGAGCGCGCGGAATTGGTCCCACTCGGTGGCGATCACCAGCGCATCTGCGCCGGTGGCGGCCTCATAAGCGCTGCCGCAATAGCCGACCGCCGGAAGCGCAGGCTTGGCCTGTTCCATTCCGGCCGGATCGTAGGCCTGCACCTTGGCGCCGAGATCCTGCAGCGCCGTAATCAAAGGGATCGCCGGCGAATCGCGCGTGTCGTCGGTGTTCGGCTTGAACGAAAGTCCGAGCACCGCGATGGTCTTGCCGCGCACCGAACCGCCCAGCGCGGCGACCACTTTGCGCGCCATCGCGCGTTTGCGCTGATCGTTGACCGCGGAGACGGTTTCAACGATGCGCAGCGCAACACCATGGTCCTGCGCGGTCTTGAGCAACGCGGTCGCGTCCTTAGGAAAGCACGAGCCGCCGAAGCCCGGCCCCGGATGCAGAAACTTGCCGCCAATGCGGTTATCGAGACCCATGCCGCGCGCCACATCCTGCACGTCGGCGCCGACCTGTTCGCACAGATCAGCCATTTCGTTGATGAAGGTGATCTTGGTGGCGAGAAAGGCGTTCGAGGCGTATTTGATAAGTTCGGCGGTACGCCGGCTGACATAGAGCATCGGCGCGGCATTCAAATAAAGCGGCCGGTAGACGTCCGCCACGACCTCTTTCGCGCGCGCGTCGTCGGTTCCGACCACGATGCGGTCGGGATGCTTGAAGTCCTGAATGGCGGCGCCTTCGCGCAGAAATTCGGGATTGGAGACGACCGGCAGATCGGCATCAGGCCGCAGGTCGCGCAGAATGTGCTCGATCTCGTCGCCGGTGCCGACCGGCACGGTCGATTTGGTCACCACCACGGCGTTCGCCCGAAGGAGCGGAGCGATGTCGCGCACCGCCTGATAGACGAAAGTCAGATCGGCATAACCGTCGCCGCGGCGCGACGGCGTGCCGACGGCAATGAACACGGCATCGGCGTCGGCGACGCGCGCCGTCTCGGCGGCGAAATCGAGCCGGCCCTGGCGCACATTGGCGTCCACCAGTTCGGCAAGCCCGGGCTCGAAGATCGGAATTTCGCCCGCATTCAGGGCGGCGATCCGGCGCGCATCCTTGTCGATACAGGTGACGTGATGGCCGAACTCGGCAAAGCAAGCGCCCGAGACGATTCCGACGTAGCCGGCGCCGATCATGCAGACGCGCATCGCGCAAATCCCCGTTGGCTCAGACCGCGCCGTTCGGCGGCGCCGACGCCGCGCCCGGTTCGGTTTTGGAACCCCTTCGTAGCAGCGCCACCCAGCGGCGTCCAAACAGCGCCAGAACCAGCACGCCGTACACAGTTCCGCCGAGCAGCGTCAGCACTAGCAGTTCCGATTCGTTGCGGAATCTCGATACTGACGACAACAGCCTTGTGACAAGTGGCACGGCGATTGCCAGCAACACCGCCATGGCGACACCGGCCACGGCGAGCCGGCCGAGCGAGGCTTTCAGATCGCGGTCGGCGGCGATAAAGCCCGCGCGCCCGGCAAGCCACAGCACGAGCAGAAAGTTGATCCAGGCGCCGATCGAAGTCGCCAGCGCCAGCCCGACCTGGGCCAGAGAGCCCATCAGCGCGATCTTGAGGACGATGTTGACGGCGGTGCCGGTGAGCGCCGCCTTGACTGGCGTCGCCGTATCACCGCGGGCGAGAAACGGCGCGACCACGCTGCGAATGAGCACAAACGGAACAAGCCCGACCGTATAGGCCATCAGCGTCGCAGCCGCCGCGTCGGCGTCGGCGGCATTGAAACGGCCGCGCATGAACAGACCGCGCATGATGATGTCGGGCATGATCAGGAAGGCCACCACGCAAGGAATGCCCAGCAGGAGTGCAAATTCGATCGCTCGATTCTGCGCCGAGCGTGCGCCGTTGTCGTCGCCGGACGCCAGCCGCCGCGTCATCTCCGGCAGCAGCACTGTGCCCACTGCGATACCGATGACGCCGATCGGCAGTTGATCGATGCGGTCGGCGTAGTACAGCGCCGAGATGGCGCCCGTCGACAGGAAGCTCGCTATGATGGTATCGGCGAACAGTGCGAGCTGCGTGCCGGCCGAGCCGATGGTCGCGGGAATCAGCGCCTTGAAGAAGCGGCGGACATTGTCGTCAAAGCGCAGCGCGCGAAACCAGGTCGTTATGCCGCTGCGGATGACATTGCCGCCGACCAGAAACGCCTGCAGCACACCGGAGAGCAGCACGCCCCCGGCCGCGGCATAGCCCGGGCCCGGGAAGTAGACCGCAAGCGCCAGCGTCGCCATCATGGCGACGTTGAGCAGGATCGGCGCCGCGGCGGCGACGGCGAAACGGTGCAGCGCGTTGAGCATGCCGCCCCACAGCGTCACCAGCGTGATCAGCAGCAGATAGGGAAACGTGATCCGCGTCAGCGAAACCGCGAGCGCAAACTGCCGCGGCTCGCGCGAAAAGCCGGGCGCCAACAGGTCGATCACCTGCGGCATAAACACCAGCGCAAGGACCAGCAGCACCGCCTGCGTCTCGACCAAAAGAGTGAAAATGCGGTCGCTGAACTCCTTTGCGGCTTCGGGGCCACCCTGGGTGCGGATGCGCGCATAGGCGGGAATGAAGGCCGCATTGAACGCGCCTTCGGCAAAAATCGCGCGGAAATGATTGGGCAGCCGGAACGCCACGAAAAATGCGTCCGCGGCGGGACCGGCGCCGAGGATCGCCGCCAGCATGATGTCGCGGAGAAAGCCGGTCAGGCGCGAGAGCAGCGTGTAGCCGCCGACGGTGAGAATCTTCTTGAACATCGGGCCCTGGGCTGCCATCGCGGCGCGCGCCGATCAATAGCGTAATGGAAGTTCGCGGCACCGCTGGGACTCGTACCACGCCTGCGGTGCGGATTGGGCCGACACGGGATTTGGGGGACACCGGCGAAACGCAGCAACTTAAAATCTAAATCTTCGATTGGGGTCCGTAATAGCCCAATTTTCTTTTTTTAAGATCGAACATTGGCATATAAGAAATTTTATTCTATCTCACGCAGATCGCTGTGCTGAGGGTCATTTATGTCCGAAATCGCGCCGATTGACGAAAGGCTGCCACGGGCCCGCAATTGGGATGACGGCTGCCCGGGTGCGCCCATGCCATGGAGTGCCGCAACCGGGACGGCGCGCGCTGTGGCATTGGCGGCGGCGCTCCCCGCTCTCGATCTGTTCGAGCGCCTGGCGGCGATCCGCGCGCATCTCCCGGGCCGTATCGTCTTCACGACGAGCTTTGGCCTCGAAGATCAGGCCATTAGCCATGCCATTTTTCTGCGATGCCTCGCCATCGATGTCGCTACGCTTGATACCGGGCGGCTGTTTCCGGAAACCCACGAGGTCTGGGCCGAAACCGAACAACGTTACGGCGGCCGGGTCACAGCGTTCGCCCCAGCCCAGGCAAATCTGGAAGCGCTGGTCGCCCAACAGGGCATCGGCGGCCTGCGGTCCTCGCTCTCCGCCCGCCTCGATTGTTGCAGTGTCCGCAAAGTCGCCCCACTCGCGCGTGCCCTTGCCGGCAGTACCGGTTGGATCACCGGCATTCGCGCCGACCAATCCGCCGGCCGCGCGGGGCTTCCCGCGGTTGCGTTCGACGAACGGCACCGCCTGGTGAAGGCGAACCCGCTGTTTGACTGGACGCGCGAGCAGACGCTGAGCTTCGTGCGAACTCACAAGGTTCCATACAACCGTCTCCACGACCGCGGCTTCCTCTCGATCGGCTGCGCACCCTGCACTCGCGCGGTGGCGCCGGGCGAGCCGGAGCGCGCCGGCCGCTGGTGGTGGGAGCAATCCGACAAGAAGGAATGCGGCCTGCACAGCGAAGCCAACTGATACGCGACAAATCGCCATAAACCGAATAGAAGCAAACGCCGGGCAATGATGGACGCGCTCTCCGCATTCACCGAAAACACGCGCACTGAAAACACTGGCGATCTCATCGTGTCTGAGCAAGCGGCTCACGAGCCCCCGGCAGCGCTGTCCCATCTCGATCAGCTCGAAGCCGAGAGTATCCACATCATTCGCGAAGCGGTGGCGGAAGCTGACAACCCGGTATTGCTCTATTCGATCGGCAAGGATTCTTCCGTCCTGCTGCATCTTGCGTTGAAGGCGTTCTATCCGGGGAATCCGCCGTTTCCATTGCTGCACATCGACACCACCTGGAAATTCCGCGAGATGATCGCCTTCCGCGATGCGCGCGCGCGCGAGCTCGGCCTCAAGCTGATCGCGCATACCAATCGCGATGGCCTTGCGCGCGGTATTAATCCGATCGACAGCGGATCGAAGCTGCACACCGACGTGATGAAAACCCAAGCGCTGCGCCAGGCGCTCGATCACCATGGGTTCGATCTCGCGCTGGGCGGCGCCCGCAGGGATGAAGAAAAGTCGCGCGCCAAGGAGCGCGTGTTCTCGTTCCGTAGTGCGCACCACGTCTGGGACCCCAAGCGCCAGCGGCCGGAGCCGTGGCGCATCTACAACGGACGCAAGCGCGACCGCGAAAGCTTTCGCGTGTTTCCGCTGTCGAATTGGACCGAGCTTGATGTCTGGCTTTACATCCAGCGCGAGCACATTCCAGTGGTGCCGCTTTATTTTGCCGCGCCGCGCCCGGTGGTGGTGCGCGTCGGCACGCTCATCATGGTCGACGATGACCGGCTGCCGCTTGAGCCCGGCGAGCGCCCACAGACTAGGACGGTGCGCTTTCGCACGCTCGGCTGTTATCCGCTCACCGGCGCGATCGAAAGCGGGGCGCAGACCGTCGAAGCCGTGATCGCTGAGACGCTGGCGACACGATATTCCGAGCGGCGCGACCGCGTGATCGACCACGACGGTTCAGCGTCGATGGAGCAGAAAAAGCAGGAAGGCTATTTCTGATGAACGTGCATTCGCGGTCCGGCGAACGCATGCCCGGCGATTCGCCTTTCGGACAAACGCAGAGCCTGCTGCGGTTCATGGCATGCGGCTCGGTCGATCATGGCAAGTCGACGCTGCTCGGCCGGCTGCTTTATGAATCGAAGCAGCTGTTCACGGATCAGCTCGAAGCTCTGGCCGCGGACTCGCGCAAATACGGCACGCAAGGCGATGAGCTCGACTATTCGCTGCTGCTCGACGGGCTTGCGGCCGAACGCGAACAGAACATCACCATCGACGTGGCCTACCGTTTCTTCTCGACGCCGCGGCGCCAGTTCATCGTCATCGACACGCCAGGCCACGAACAATACACCGCCAACATGGCGACCGGCGCCTCTGTCGCCGATCTGGCTTTGGTGCTGGTGAGCGCCAACGAGGGCCTGACGCGGCAGACGAGACGGCACATCGCGATCGTCGGCATGCTGGGCATCGCCGACATCGTTCTTGTCGTCAACAAGATGGACCGCGCCGGCTGGCGCCAGGATACATTCCGTTCGCTGGAGGCGGAGTTTCGCGACATCGCAGCCGATTCCGGCGTCGGCAATGTCGTGGCCATTCCGGTCGGGGCGAAAACCGGCGACAACATCGCCAGCCATTCGCCGCACATGCCGTGGTACCGCGGCACCACGTTGCTCGACTATCTGGAGCATGTCGAGCCTGCGCGCGCCAGCGCGGCGGGACCGCTGCGAATGCCCATTCAACTCGTCAACCGTCCCGATGCGCGATTCCGCGGCTATAGCGGTCTGATTGTCAGCGGCGCGGTCGAAGTCGGAATGCCGGTAAGGCTTTTTCCATCCGGTACGAGTTCACGCATCGCGCGCATCGTGACATACGATGGCGATCTCGCTCGCGCCGAACCCGGGCAGTCGGTGACGCTGACCTTGGCGGATCAGATCGACGCTTCGCGCGGCGACATCATTGCGGATGCGAACCGGACACCGGCGGTGACCCAGCGAATCGGTGCGCGCCTTTTCTGGATGAGCGAACGGCCGTTGCAGCCGGGGCAGAAATACCTTGCCAAGCTTGCCACACGCACCGTGACCGCGACCGCCGGCCCGGATTTGGCGATCACCGACCTCGATCAACGGCGCACGGTCAATACTCCATCGATAGCACAGAATGCGATCGGCACATGCACGCTTGAATTCGATCGCCCGGTCGCCGTCGACCGCTACGCCGAGTGCAGGGACACGGGCAGCTTCATCCTGATCGACCCAGACAGCTTCGACACTGTCGGCATGGGCTGTATCGAGCAGATCCACGAGCCGCCACGCCGGCGCTGGGCGCTGCCGCCAAGTCAAAGAGCGCGAACCGCCTGAGAAAAAGTCCACCCGCTGGACCGAGACACACGCACGATCGCTCGCCAAGGCGGTAAGCTGGCGCGCGACCGGCAGCCTCGATACGTTCATTGTAGCAATGGTGATAACGCGCAGCCCAAAAATCGCCGTGTCGGTCGCACTCACGGAAGTCATTACGAAAGTTCTGATCTACTATTTTCACGAACGGGCGTGGGCGCTGGTGCCTTGGGGCAAGAGCTGAGCCGCCAAAGCGTGCGCGCTCAACGCGCCAGAGTGTGCGCTCTCAATGCGCCAAGGCGTCGCGCACCGCCGCGATGATGCGATCCTGCACCGGCGACTCCAGGTAGGCGTGCATCGGCAGGCTGATCACTTCCTCCGCCAGCCGCTCGCTGACCGGCGCGCCGCCGTCGGCAACCGGATAGCGGCCGTAGGCCTCCTGGCGATGGAGCGGCTTGCGATAATAGATCGCGGTCGGAATGCCTTGCGCCTTCAGCGCCGCCGCGAGGCCATCGCGCCGGCCCGGCGGGAGCCGGATCGTGTATTGCGCCCAGATGGAAGTCGATTCGTTACCGACCCACGGCACAGTCGCGACATCGGCGAGCGCTTGCGAATAGCGCGCGGCCACGCGATTGCGGGAGACGATTTCTTCCGGAAAAATTTTGAGCTTCTCGATCAGCACTGCCGCCTGGATCGAATCGAGCCGGCCGGTGATGCCGATGCGCGCGGCGTCGTATTTGTCGACGGCGCCCTCGCCGTGCACGCGCAGGCTCCTGATCCGCGCCGCCAGCGCATCGTCATCGGTGAAGACCGCACCGCCGTCGCCGTAGCAGCCGAGCGGTTTGGCCGGGAAGAAGCTGGTCGCGGTCGCGGTCGCAAGCGCCCCGAGCTTCCTGCCCCGATATAGGGCGCCGAATGCCTGTGCTGCGTCGTCGAGAATGAGCAGACCGTGCTCGGCCGAAATCGCCGCGATCGCGTCGTGGTCTGCGGGCAGACCAAACAGGTCGACCGGGATCACCGCACGCGGCTTGAGCCTAAGCCGCTTCGCTGTCGCGACGGCGTCGCGCAAACTTCCGGGATCGAGATTGAATGTCTCGGCCTCGACATCGGCCAAGACCGGCGTCGCACCAAGCAGCGCCACCATCTCGGCCGTAGCGCAGAAGGTGAACGACGGGCAGATCACCGCGTCGCCCGGTCCGATACCCCAGGCCATAAGCACCAGCAGCAGCGCGTCGGTGCCGCTGGAGCAGCCGATGACGTGTCGCGCGCCGCAGAACGCCGCAAGGTCGGCTTCGAGTGTGCGGACCTCCGGTCCCTGGATGAACTGGCAGTGTTCCAGAACGCGGGCGATGGCGTCGTCGATGGCGCGACCGAGGCGGCGCCGCTGCGCGGCGACGTCGATGAAGGGAATTGAATCCATGGTCAGCCGACGACCCGGCGCGGCCCCGTGCGCTGCGGCTCGGCGGCGTGCGGGGCGCGCGCTTCGAGGCAGCGGATGGCAATCTCAAGACTTGCGACGGCTTCCTCACCGGTCACGGCCGGCCGCTCGCCGCTGCGGATCGCTTCGACAAACGCCACCAGCTCGGAGCGTAGCGGCTCGGCGTAGCCGACCGACAGGTGCCGCATCGAATAGCTGCCGTCCGGCTGAAAGCCGAAGCATTCGGTGACCTGCAAGGTCAAGAGATCGGCGATCAGATATTTGTCGCGCGTGGCGATGTGAATGTTGCGCGCCTTGAACGGCGTGAGCCAGTTGGTGTTGATGTGGGCGAGCACGCCGGAGGCGGTGCGGAATTGCAGCAGCGCGATGTCTTCGCGCTCGGCGACCGCGCTCGACATCTGCGGCTGGATTTCCACGATCTCGGATTCGGTAAACCAGCGAATGAGATCGATGTCGTGCACGCCGAGATCGATGACGACACCGACATTCGACATGCGCGGCGGAAACGGCCCGACCCGCGTGATGGCGATCGAAAGAATGTTCTGGTCTTTGATCGCCCGCTTGACGGACTGGACGGCCGGGTTGAAGCGCTCGACGTGTCCGACCATGAGCGCCACGCCGGCGCGGCGGGCGGCCGCAACAATGGCCCGGCCTTCAGCCACCGTCGAGGCAACTGGCTTTTCGACCAGAAGATGCACGCCGCGACCGATACATTTAAGAGCAATGTCGTGGTGCAGGTGGGTCGGCGCCGCAATGATGACCGCGTCGACGCCGCGGTCAAGCAGGGCCTCAACATCGCTGAACCCGGCGCAGCCAAGCGTGTCAGACACGAAATCCCGCTGTTTGCGGTCAGGATCGGCGACACCCACCAGTTCAACACCGGCTATGTCTGAGAGCACCCGCGCATGGTTCGAGCCCATGACGCCGACGCCCACTACCCCGATCCGCACTGTGTCGTTCCCCGCCACTTCGAAACCTCACCCCTGCCTCGCAGGACGCCTGCGCAGTCGACGGCCCCGATGCCTCACCTAGCATGACCCGACGCGGCTGGCGACCGGGCCGGGACGGAACTCGAACACATTTTGCTTCCGAGACTTACGGGTCAGGGCGGCGGCGCGACGCGTGGCGGGGCCCTGCGTCTGCGGCCAGAGCACCTATAGGGCGCCACCGGAATTCGGCGATCAACGCCGGTGATAATCGTCCTCTAAGCGGACGATGTCGTCCTCGCCGAGATAGGATCCGGTCTGGACCTCGATCAGCTCGAGGTCGATCTTGCCTGGATTTTCCAGGCGATGGCGCGCCCCGCTCGGCACGTAGATCGATTCGTTTTCGTGGAGAATTTTGACCGAGTCGTCGATCGTCACCCGGGCGGTGCCACGAACCACGACCCAATGCTCGGCGCGATGGTGGTGCATCTGGAGCGACAGCCGGCCGCCTTGCTTGACGACGATGCGCTTGACCTGGAAGCGCTCGCCTTGGTCGAGCGACTGATAAGAGCCCCAGGGGCGGTGCACTTTGAGGTGGTCTTCGGTTACGGCGGGAGCCACGTCCTTGAGTTTCTGCACAACACGCCGCAAGCCGTCGCCGTCCTCGCGCTTCGCCACGAGAACGGCATCGGCCGTTGTGACTACGACGACATTCTGCAAACCATAAAGAGTGACGAGCTGCTTGTCGGCGGCGACATAACAGCCGCTGGCATCGACAAACAGCGCCGAGCCCTGCGCGGCGTTGTCTGCCGTGTCGCGTGAGGACAGCTCCCAGACCGCCTGCCAGGAGCCGACATCGGACCAGCCGTATGAAACCGGCATCACCGCCGCGTGCTTGGTGCGCTCCATCACCGCGTAGTCGATCGACTTCGCCGCGGCGCGCCCAAATGCGCCAGGGTCGAGCGTCACGAAATTCAGATCGTTTCCGGCAGCCTCGACGGCACTGACTATCGCAGCCGCGCTGTCCGGCTCGAAGGCGCGGTATTCATCGAGCAGCAGTTCGGCGCGGAACAGAAAGTTGCCGGAATTCCACAAATACCCTTCGCCGAGATAGCGCTGGGCGGTTGAGGCATCCGGTTTCTCGACGAAACGCTCGATAGCAAAAATATCGGCGCCGATCGCGGCGCCGGCGCGAATGTAACCGTATTCGGTCGCCGCGCGGGTCGGACGTACGCCGAACGTGACGATCCGGTTGTCGGCGGCGGCCTGCGCGGCCGCAACGCAAACTTTGGCGAAGGCGACCGCGTCGGTGACGACGTGATCGGCAGCCAGCGCGACCACGATGGCGTCCTCGGTCCGCCGGCGGGCAAATTCGCTGCCCGCGACGATGGCCGGTCCCGAATCGCGCCGCATCGGTTCAAGCAGAATATCGGCTTGCGCCCCAATCGCGGCGAGCTGCTCGGCAACGAGAAACCGATATTGACCGTTGGTGACGATGATCGGCCGACCAAACAGCGCCGGATCGGATACCCTGCGAATAGTTTCCTGAAATGTCGAATAGGAACCAAACAGCGGAAGGAACTGCTTGGGCCTGTTCTCGCGCGACGCCGGCCACAGCCGGGTGCCGGCGCCACCACACATGATCAATGGAATAATCGGATTGGCCATATTGCCCTGCCCTCGCGGCCGAATCGCGCGCCGAAACACGTTTTCAGTTTAGCGTAAAATGCTGAATGAATTGCGCCGGATATCGGACCAGGCGCAGGCCGCGCCCGGCGTATGGCGCGCCCGCAGCCTCACTGCGCCTTGATACGTAAAAATGCGAACCACACCATGCGCAGCAGCAGAAGGCCGTGGCGGAATCGGGAAATCTGCGTTTCACCATAGGTACGGTTGGCATAGCGAATTGGCACCTCGACGATCTTCAAGCTCAGCTTCGAAGCACCGAAGATCAGATCGAAATCGCCGAACGGGTCGAAATCGCCGAAATAGCTCCGCCCGGCCTTCAGACGCAGGTAGTCGCTTCGGCGCAACACTTTGGTACCGCACAGCGTATCGGTGAACCTTTGGCCGAGCAGCCAGCTGAAGGCCTGCGAGAACAACTTGTTGGCGATGAGATTAAGGAACCGCATGGCCTGATCTTCGAGCGGGTAGACCAGCCGAGTGCCATTGACGAACTCGCCCTTGCCGGACTCGATCGCCTGCCAGAATTTCGGCAATTGCTCGGGCGGCACCGTGAGATCGGCGTCGAGGATCATCAGCACGTCGCCCTTGGCGATGTCGAAACCGGTATAGACCGCGTCAGCCTTGCCCTTGCCGGGCTGATGCAGCGCTTTGATGTCAAGCTGCGGGTTGGCTTCGATAACGCGCTCGATCTCACTCCAGGTATCGTCGCGCGAATGGCCCTCGACGAAGATGATTTCGAGCGCATCGGCAAAACGCGGCATCCGGCGAATCGCCGGTTCGATGTTGCCGCGCTCGTTGCGCGCCGGGATAACGACAGTCGCGCTCCGCGGTGGCGGACCGAGATGCCGCAGCGAACGGCACACGGTGTAATGGCGCAGACAGATCAAGTTGAAGAGAGGCAGCGGCGCGATGAACCGGTTGATGAGCCGTCCCAGTCCGAACAGCCGCAGCGGGGACAGCAAGCGCCGTTCGCTTTTCACCGCTTCAAAATCGGCGAGTCCGACAAGCGCGTGCACGTCGGCAAGCGCAAGTACGTTCTGCGGCGGCTGGGGCATTTTGAGCTGAATCCATTCCGCCAGCTTCAGCAGTGGATGCCAGAAATGCGAAAAATAGCCGACGATGAGCCGCGTCTCGCGCGTACACAGGCTGTGGAGATTCTCGAACATGAGCTGGCAATCTTCGAGCGAACCGAGCGTGTCGACAATGACGATAAAATCGAAGGGGCCGGGTAGCGCTCGCACGAATTCGGCAGACTCGATGTCGCCGGCCTGAAACTGAAGGCCTGGATAGGCACGCCGCGCTTCGTCGATGACCTCGCCGCTCAGATCGACACCGACGCCGAACGACGGCTTGAGCGCCGCCAAAAGCTCGCCAGTAGAGCATCCGAGTTCGAGGACACGGGCGCCTTCCGGAATCAGGAACTTGAGGAAATGCAGATCTTCGCTGTGAAAAAAATCCGCGCGTTGCCGCCACTTGGCGCGTTCAGCCGCGCTGGCGTTGGCATGGCGGCGGACTTCTTCCTTGTGCACCGACAGCGTCACGGACGGTACTGCGTTACTCATCTACTATGCCCAGGGATTTGGTCCACGCTTTCAAACGGAACCGGTTGACGGGTTCGGCGGCCGGTCGATCATACAACGCCGCTGAGCGCAACAGCCGCTGTCCTTTTTAAAAGGAAGTTTGTCGTTCAAGGGGCACATCGCCCGCGGTCCGCGACGGCCGCAATGGCGGCAGCGGAGCTTGCGGCAATTTCCACGACAAAACGCGAATTCGCCAGCGCCAACGCCGCTTGCTGCTCGCGCTCATCGGCAGCAATCAGGGTGCCGCCGCAAAGACCCGCTGCCGCACCTGCGGCCAGATCGTGCGCCCTGTCACCGACGATCCATGAACGCGCCAAGTCCAGATTCATGCCGCTGGCGGCCGCCAATATCATGCCCGGGTTAGGCTTGCGCCAGGGGTGATTGTCGACCCGCAGCGGGCCCGATCCGTCGCAGTGATAGGCGCACGCCAGCACTGCGTCGAGATGGGCCCCGGCTGCCGCCAAATGCGCGACCACTCCCGCCTGGACGGCATGGAAGCCGTCCCAATCATAAAGGCTGCGCGCAATCCCCGACTGATTTGTTACCACCACGACAGGAACCTTAAGCGCGTTGCAACGGGCAATCGCCGCCGCGACACCTTCCAGCATACGCAGGTCCTCGGCACGCCCCACATAACCGGTATCCGCGTTAATGACTCCGTCGCGGTCCAGAAACAGCGCCGGCAGCAATGTCCGACCCGCCGGCGCCAGTTCGCACCACAGGCCGATGTCGCGATCCATGCTCTTATTCCGAATTACTCGACAGCAATCGATATTCAAACAAATAAATAAATTCGCGCCTGGCAACAAGGCAATAGTCGGCCCGCGCGCCGGGGGCGACCGGACGATGGCGCCAAATTGGGCATCAGCGCCCTCCCGCCTGTCCACCGCCGAACAGGGTGCGCTCTACCAGTCCGCAGATGGCGTGAGCCGCAACAATATGGATCTGTTGAATGAGCGGCGTTTCATTGGCGGGCGCGGCGAGATAATTGTCGCAGAATGCCCTCATATCACGTTCGCCGGCGCCGCTGAAACCGACGGTCGTGACGCCGATTGCGCGCGCCGCCTGCAACGCCGCGAGGATGTTGGGAGAACGGCCGGACGTCGAGATGGCGACGAACACATCGCCCGGGCGGCCAAGCCCGCGCACCTGACGCTCAAATGCGCGATCGAAGCCGTAATCGTTTCCGATCGCGGTCAACACAGACGAATCGGTCGTGAGCGCGACGGCCGGCAGCGGATTGCGGTCGAAATTCAGACGGGACAGAAATTCGCCGGCTATATGCTGGGCATCGGCGGCGCTGCCGCCGTTGCCGGCGAGCAGGAGCTTGCCGCCGCCGCGGAAGCTGCGCGTAATCGTTTCCGCAATGGCGTAGATCGCACTGCGCAACTCCATATCGCCCGCCGCGCGGTCGAGCGTCTCGCAAGACCGGCGGAAATGCGCCACGACCATGTCATCCGGCTCGCGCATGGGTGATTCGCCCTTACAGATCGCCGCCAGTATAGATGGCCACGTTCCGGAAGCGAACGTTTGTCAGGCGCCTAATATCCCGACACAGCGGCCAGCGAATCCGGGCCAAGGGTGCGCAGGCTGACTTGAAAGTTGACGCCGGTATTCGGCACCGGAGTGGCGGTTCCATTATACGAATACCCGGCGAAATAGTTGACGGCGAACATCAGACAATCGTCGACGTAGCCAAGTCCAACACGGGCTTGATTGAACTGGTGCACGACGAGATCGTAGCTCGCAGATCCCAGGACGACCCAATTGCTCGTAAGCTTATAAGTGGCGCCGGTGAGGAAGCCTTCGCGCCGGTTCAAGAAGCCAAGATCCGGCTGCGCCGCATAGTCGCCGTAGAGCAAATACACGCCCCATCGGTCGAAATTGGCCCGCGTTTCCAGTTCGAGCCGTTGCATCGCCAAGGTCGACTCATCGAAGCGCGCCCGGGCAAGAAACATGTACGTGGAGTTCGGCTGGTACGAAACGCGAGCGACATAATCCGAAATGTTGTTGCTGAGACCGCTGTCGAGGCCGGTATTGGTGATGTCTCCGACGCTGTACGAGTTCAAACCATACAGCTGATAGGACTGACCGAACAGCGCGTTCAGCGAACCGGCGCCGTTGAACTGAGCGGTGTATTGCATACCGGCGTTCAGCCGGCCGCCGCCCTCGACGCGATCCCAGCCCGAAAACTTGTTGACCGAGAACAGATTCGTATCGTCGAAATTCAGACTCTGCGCGTCTTCGTTGGGGAACTGGCCGATATTGGATTCGTTCGGCCGCAGGATGAGCTGGGCGATCGGCTCGATGGTCTGCGTACCCCACGGTTCGACGTCGATCAGCGGGTAACGGTATTCGAGCCCGGCAACCGGCATGATCCGGGACAGTTCATGTTCGCCAGGCGCGATGTAGTTCGATACGCCCGGCTGGTTATCGACGTCGAGCGACGCCGCGTCGCCGCGCAATTGGAAGAAGGGTGTGAACATCTGGCCATCGCCGATGACGATGGTCCGCTTCCAGTCGACCTCGGCCGAAGCCCGCGAATAGTCTCCCGGAATGCCGCGCAGCAGGCAGTTCGATTTGTTCAGCAGTGCCGTATCGGCTGTTTCCGCCATGCCGTTGGCGCAGATGCCCTGGCTAATCGCGGTCTGGCTGATCGGATCATAGCTCGCCTGCTGACGGGTCAAGCTCGTGATATTGATCTTATAGCTCAGTTCGCCGCCCATCACCTGTTCGGGCAGCGTCTTCGAATAATCCAGAACGGGCGCCACGATCGGCAGCTGATTTTGCTGATCGAGCTCCGAATAGCCGGTGTAGTAGATCGAGCGCAGGTCGAAATAGCTGCGGTCGCCGCGTCCCGCCAGGTAAAGCTGAGACACGCCCTCCCCGGATTCGCTGGTGCTGGTGTGGAACGGGTCGAGATTCGAGCCGCCGTACTGGGTCAGGGCATAGTCGCTTACGATCGTCGGGTCGGTAACCAGCACGCCTGTCCAGCCCCAGACCCAATGGTCGGTGATATCGAATTGGCCCGCAGTCGACGCGATTCCGCGAAAGGTCTTTGTCGACTCCGGCGAACTGGCGCCGTAGACGGAAGAAAAGTAGCCTGGATCCTCCTGGAAAATTCCTGAGGCGTTGATGCTGTAGGAGCCGTTGATCAGCCTCTGCCCCCATTGCCCACTCAACATCAAGCCCTGTTTCGTCATGTACTTTGGATAGATCGTCAGATCGTAATCTGGCGCCAGATTGAAATAGTACGGCGTCGTAATGCTGTAGCCGGTCCCGGTGCCATAGCCCAACGTCGGATAAAGAAAGCCGCTCTTGCGCTTCACCGTCGTGTCCGGGGTCGACATGAACGGGAAATACGCAACCGGCAGTCCGAACAAATCGATCGTCGCGTCTTCGAAATAGATCATCTTCTCGCTGTCGGAATGGATAATGCGCGCGGCCTTGACCTGCCATTCGGGCGGCTTGCTCGGATTGTCCTTGCAGGGTTCGCAAGCGGTATAGACGCCGTTTTGCAGCACCGTGTAATTGCCCTGCGCGCGATCGGCGCGCTCCGCGGCGTAACGGGTGTCATCCGGTGCTTCGAGACGCAGCGAGTCGACAAACCCATCGCGATAGTCGTCGGTCAGGTTGATGACTTGCCCGTAAGTGATGCGGCCACTCGCCTCGGTCAGCCGGGCATTTCCCTCGGCGCGCAAGCGTTTGGTCTTCTGATCGTAAATGACCTTGTCGGCTTCGATCGTCGCGCCGCCGTAGTAGATCTGTACGTGCCCGACGGCGGCGGTGGTATCATTCGAATAATCGTATTTGATCTCGTCGGCCTGGACGAGCATCGGGCTATCGGGCGGCACCGGCGGTGAGACCGGCGGCTTATTCCGAGTGGGGAAATGCAGTTCGTTTGGATTGCCAACCTGGCCGAGGGGGGTCTGGGCCAGCGCTGAGGAAGCGGCGAATCCAAGCGTGATCGCTACGGCGGCGAGCATAAAAGCACCGTAGCGAATTCGCCACCGCGGCCGACGGGTACCCCCGAAGTCCGTCACTAAACGTGCTCCCCAGCAAAACACCGCACTGGCACTGCCCGGCGTAGCCGGATCAGCACCGTGGAAACGTCCGAAGAGGCTGCATCCCCTGGACTGTGGTGGCCTGGAATGATGGCTTTGCCAAGGCAAAGGCCTTTGAAAACAAACAGGAATTAGTTGTTGAACATACACAAGAATTGGTAAAATATGCCCGGTCGGGCGGTTGCGGCCGGGGACAAGGGCGGGCCCGCACCGCGGGCCAGGCTTATGCACCTCGTTGCACCGATTACGTGCCGGCCACGAAGTATGACGCCAAACGGTTGCGGATATTGTCCGCGATCATCGAAACCGCGCGATCTTCGGCATTGAGCCAGGCACGCTGCTGGGCAAACCGTTGCGCCGAACCGGGAATATCGAAGGATGCCCGCCCGAACGTCGAGGAGTTGAGAACGACCTTGCCTGTGGCAATCTCGGTCAGCGTGAAGGCTACGTTAACCGCCGACACCTGGGTATCGGGCCGGCCGCTGGCCACATCGACAATGACGGTCTGAATTCCGCTGTTGATGCCGTTGACCTGCAATCGATACAGCGGAGCCGCCGGCACCGCACCGTTGTTGAATTCGGACATCAGGTTGTTGCGCAACTCGACGGCAAGCCGGGATTCCGGATGTCCGTTGGGAGCTGCAATTTGCACAACCTCGACCGCGGCAAGTTTATCGCGAACCGAGTTCCCCGCCGCTCCCAGCGGCTGATTGCCGTAGACCGGCTGGAAGCATGCAGCGTTCAGCGCGCCCAAACCGAGCACGACGGCAGTCCGGAATAGCTGTTTGGCGACACCGATTTCCCGGCCCCAGCGCATCGGCACCCTTCCCCGCCCACACTCGGGTAACGCAGAAATCTTAACACCTATACATACCTTGCAACCTATGATGCAAGGGTGGCGGCCGGCGCGCATCGCCGTCAGATGGGATGCACGAGGTCGCCGCTATCTGATCTTATTTCTGCGCCTAATCGACACGAGAAGATGGGACGATGACGGCGACAACGTGGCGGCGCGCCCGCGTCCTGGCCAGTACCGGCCTGCAGCTCTCGGTCCTATTGGGTGCAGCCCTTGTGCTTGCCCAATGCAGCGCCGTGCCGCTTGCAAGCGCCGCGCAGCCCCCTCCTCCGGCCAACTATGGCGTACCGGTCGCCGCCACGCTGAGGGGATTTAAGGGCTTCGCCGGCTACAGCGATTTCCAGATTTCCGGCCTGCGCTGGGTTCATACGGCAAATGGATGGAACTGGCTCGCCTGCGTTCGCTTCGCCGATCGCGGCAGGCAGCGCTTCTATGTGTTTTTTCTCGACACCGGCAGCGTGATTTTCTCGCGCTTTGACGTGCGCACTGATCAATGCGCGGCACAGCAATATGCTCCGCTCGATCTGGCGACCGGCATGATCACGGCCCCCCTCATGGCGCCGCCGCAAGTCCCGGGAGCGCCAACGCAGTCCTTCATGCTGCAACAGCCGATTTATTAGCTATTGGGTCGAGGCGCACGCCTCACCGCTTCTTGCGAGCGCCGCCCGGTCGCTTGCCCGCTGCGCCGCGCAAAATTCTGCCCGCAACCGCGTCGAGCTTTTTGAGGAGTCTTGGATCGCGCGCTTCCGGCGCGGTAATCAGCGCATTGTCGAGCGCGCGATCGGAACCGATCGGACATGGTTCGTGCTCGCGTGGAAAATCGCGGGCGAGGCGAGCGACCAGGCGCTTGGCTTTCTCCGCGTTGGCAAGCAGTACTTTGATGATATCCTGCACGGTGACGGCATCGTGGTCGGGATGCCAGCAATCGAAGTCAGTCACCATGGCGACGGTGGCGTAGCAAATCTCCGCTTCGCGAGCGAGCTTGGCCTCCGGCATGTTGGTCATGCCGATCACGGCGTAGCCGAGATTCTTGTAGGTCAGACTTTCGGCCAGACTGGAAAATTGCGGCCCCTCCATGCAGACGTAGGTGCCGTCGCGCACCACATCGAGTCCCTCGGCCATCGCCGCCTCGGCGAGATGGATACGCAGCCGCGGCGAAACCGGACGCGCCATCGACACATGGGCGACGCAGCCTTTGCCGAAAAACGAACTCTCGCGTTTATGCGTCCGGTCGACGAACTGATCGATCAGCACAAAGGTGCCCGGCGGCAGTTCTTCCCGGAACGAGCCGCACGCCGACAACGAAATCAGGTCGGTCACACCCGCGCGTTTGAGCACGTCGATATTGGCGCGGTAATTGATATCGGACGGCGAAAGCCGATGTCCCTTGTCGTGGCGCGGCAGGAACACGACCGGCAGGCCGGCAATTTCGCCGATTCGCAAAGCGGCCGACGGTTCGCCCCAAGGACTTGCGATCCTTTTCGTGCGGACTTTTTCGAGCCCCGCCAAATCATAAACGCCCGAGCCGCCAATGATGCCGAGAACCGCCTTTGTCATCAGGCTCCCTAACCCTCGTTGTTGTAGCGCAAGCGCAATGCCGGTGTCGTTACCGCGCCTCGCTGCGGAAATCCGGCACGGCTTCGCGCAGCAGACCGACGATCGCGCCGCGTTCGCTGTGATCGATTCCGCTCTTGAGCTTGGCGACCCAGTCGCGCACCACATCGATGGAAGGACAGACCGGTGTCGCCGCCACGACGCCGGCAATGCCGACATCCATGCCCGGCTCCTCGCGCGCGAACAGGATCTCGTTGAGCCGCTCGCCGGGCCGGACGCCGGTAAACACGATGTCGACGTCGCGCCCCGGCTCGAGCCCGCTCAACCGGATCATCCGTTCGGCGAGGTCGACGATCTTGATCGGCTGACCCATGTTGAGCACATAGACCGAGGCTGCGGTCCGCGTTGGGCCAAGCGCATGACTCGCTGCGGTGATGACGAGATCGCAGGCTTCGCGGATGGTCATGAAATAGCGGACCATGTCGGGATGGGTCACGGTCACGGGACCGCCGGCCTCGATTTGCGCCTTGAATTTCGGCACGACAGAGCCGTTTGACGCGAGCACGTTACCGAACCGCACCGCGATCATACGGATCGGCGACTTGCCGCCGTTTGCGCTGCGCGCGGCCGCGTCCAATGCCTGGCAATACATCTCGGCGAGCCGCTTTGTGGCGCCGAGCACCGAGACCGGCTCGATTGCCTTGTCGGTCGAGATCATCACCATGGCTTGGGCGCCGGCCGCAACCGTAGCGTCGGCAACATTGATCGACCCGAGCACGTTGGTCCTGATGCCCTCGTCCCACTCGCGCTCGACCAGCGGCACGTGCTTGAGCGCGGCGGCATGGAACACAAGGTTCGGCTCGACGCCGGCGATCAAGCGAAACGTCCGTTCGCGATCGCGAATATCGGCAATCCGGCCCTCGACAATAGTGGCGCTCGATTTGGCCGCGAGCCGTTCCAGCACGCCGTGCAGCGCCGATTCCGAATTTTCCAGGATCAGCAAACGGCCGGCGCCAAAAGTGACGACGCGATCGCAGATTTCCGAACCGATCGAACCGCCCCCGCCGGTCACCACCACGGTGCGGCCTTTGACGAATTGTTCCAGCCGCCGATAATCGATGTTGACGCTCGGCCGCAGCAAAAGGTCTTCGACATCCACCGGCGCCAATCGCAATGCGTCTTCGCCACCGTCGAGCGCAGGCAGCCGGTTGGTGGCGAGTCCGAGCCGGCGGGCCAGCATCAGCATCGTTTCCGGATGGACGTCGGGCGCCAACGCCGCCGCCGACAACACCAGCCGGGCAACGTGAATGCCCTGCTCCGCCAATGACGCTACGGTGACTTCAAGGTCCGACAGATAACCGCGCACTGGAACGCCGCGCAGCGCCTGGCCCTGGTCGGCGCGCGATGGCGACAGGATGCCGACCGGCCGCAGCTTGGTAACCGCGCCGCTCTCGATTGCGCGCAGCAGAACCTCGGCGTCCGCCGCGCGCCCGGCGATGAGTGTGGGAACCGCTTCCGGACCTCTGACGTGGTGCTGCGTGCGCGCATGCCGGAACAGCCGGTAGGCGATACGCGGCCCACCGAGGAAAAACATCTGCAGCACCCAGTAGAGAAGAATGGTGATTTTGCCGAAGAAAAACGTGCCGTAGAAATACGGCGCGACCAGCACGTAATCGAGCACCAGCAGCGACAGCGCCAGCACCGTCACGGCGCGAAAAATGTTCCACAGGTCCGGCAAGGACGCAAAGCGCCACTTGGCGGCATAGAGTTTGAAAATCCAATAGACCATCCCGGCGTAGACCAGAAAGCCGGGAAGAACGATCAGCAGCCAGTGGAAGCGCTGCGTCAGCCCGATGTCTTCGAAACGGAAATAGAACGCAGCCAACATCGCGGCCGCCGTCATCACCAGGTCGTGGGTGACGATCAACAGGCGGCGCGGATTGCTGAAAAATCCCGTCATGGCGCTACCATATAGACCGCCGCGCGCGGGAACGAAACGCAATATCGAAAGCGCGGGCACAGAGCCGCATCCCGGATGGCCACGCCGCAGGTAAGCCCTTGAGACAGTGGCGATTCAGTGCGGTTTCGCGATTTACCGCGCAGGGCGGACTGACATTTGCTAGTGGTCCTTTGATTCTAACGGGCAGCGAGCGACACTCGGGCGATGGACGCGACGGCGCCAGTCATATGGGCGGCACGCGGCGGAGCGATTGCGGTTTTGGCCGCGCTGATCTCCGTTAGTCTAATCGTCGTCTTGCATCCCCTGCTGTCCCGCTACGCGCTCGCGAAACCGAACGCGCGGTCGTCGCATCGCACGCCGACTCCGCAAGGCGGCGGCATCGCAGTCATGGCGGCCACGATCGCGGCGACCGCGTTCGGCCTGTTCAGCCTCGCCGTCTCGCCCGCCACACCACTCGTTGCAGTTTTCGGCGCCGCGGTCGTCATGGCATGCGTCGGCGCCGCCGATGACATACGGCCGCTCGGCGTCGTGCCGCGGCTCGCGCTCCAGGCGCTTGCGGTGACGGCCGTGATCTTTGCGCTGCCGAGCGATCTGCACATTGTCTCGTTCCTGCCGCTGTGGTTCGAGCGGCTGCTGCTCATCGCCGGCGGCCTGTGGTTCGTCAACCTCGTCAACTTCATGGACGGCATCGACTGGATGACCGCTGCGGAAATCGTACCGATCTGCGCCGCGCTCGTGGCGCTCGGCTGTCTCGGCACGCTTCCGCGCGACGGCGTCGCGGTCGCGCTGGCGCTCGGCGGCGGCATGATCGGATTCGCCTATTTCAACCGGCCGACCGCGAGGCTGTTTCTCGGCGACGTCGGCAGCCTGCCGATCGGACTCATCACCGGGTGGCTCTTGGTTCTGCTCGCCGGAAGCGGGCATCTGACGGCTGCGCTGTTGTTGCCGCTCTATTACCTCGCCGATGCCACTCTGACCTTGCTGCGCCGCCTGTCGAACGGCGAGCGCGTCTGGCAGGCGCACCGCACGCATTATTATCAGCGCGCCACCGATCGCGGCTTTTCCGTCACCGAAATCGTCGTGCGGGTCTTCGCTATCAATCTCGGCCTCGGCGCTCTCGCGGTCGCGACCGTGTTGGCAAACAGTCTCATCGCCAACACCGGCGCGCTCGTCTGCGGCGCAGCGCTGGTCGGCTGGCTGCTGTACAGTTTTACGCGCAGGCGCGACTGACTATCCGGCCGCGGCCTTCGGCTTGCGCTGATCGAAGCGGCGGTCGAAGACGTGTTCGGCGATGCGGTTCTTCAGCATTTCGATCGAGCCGCCGGCGATCATCCAGCCACGCGTGCGCCGCATGCAGTATTCCACCAGCGACTCACAGCTGTAGCCGAGCGCACCCATGACCTGCACCGCCTCGCTGGCGACTTCGAAGCCGGCCTGATTGCAGGCGACCTTGGCGAGCGCGGTCTCGTAGGCCGACGGCAGGCCTTTGTCGGCGCTTGCCGCCGCGCGGTACAACAATAGCTGCGCGCTCTCCAGCTTCACCGCCATGTTGGCGAACTTCCACTGCAGACCCTGGAACTCGCATAACGGCCGGCCGAACTGTTCGCGGGTGAGCGCATAGTCGCGCGCGGTGTTGAACGCGTAACGACCGTAGGCCAGCGAGCGCGCCGTGTTGCCGAGCCGCTCGACGTTGAAGCCCGCCATCTGTTTGCGGAAGCCGCCCGGGCCGAGCAATACGTTCTCGGCGGGGATGCGACAGTCGGAAAAGTGCAACTCGCACCACTCCTCGCCGCTCATGAAGGCCGACGGCTTGCCGATGGAAAAACCCGGCGTGCCGCGCTCGATCAACACCGAGCCGATGCCATTGAGCCCGGGGCCGTAACGCAGATAGACCAGAAAAATCTGCGCCTCGGCGCTAAATGTAGAAAACACCTTGCCGCCGTTGACGACGTAATGCGCGCCGTCCTGCCGCGCGCTGGTTTTCAGATCGGTAACGGCGGAGCCGGCGTCCGGCTCGGTCATGCCGAGACTCATCACCAGGCGGCCGGAGAGCAGATCGCCGAGCCAGCGCTTCTTCTGCTCGGGCGTGCCGTATTCGGCAAAGGTGCGGATCGGGCCAAAATTGCCGAACTGCACCACGTCGGCGCTGCGCGGGCATTCGGCGGCGATCTGCTCGATCGCGATCACCGCGTCCATCAGCGTTCCGCCCTGGCCGCCCTCCTCGGCTGGCAGCGTGATGCCCATGAGGCCTTGCTCGGCCATCAGCTGCGCCACGTCGAACGGGAATCCGGCTTCGTGCGCGCGCTTCAATGCGCCGGCGGCGAGCTTTTCCCGCGCAAAGCGCCGCACCTGTTCGGCAAACAGCTTCTGCTCTTCGGTGAACTCGAAATTCATGGCGGTGATCCATATTTCGCGCGCGCGGCGCTCGGCAGCTATTCGACTCTGCGGCCTCCAACTTAGCCGCCATCCTTGCTAGTTTGCCAGCGAACAGGGAAGACTGTCATGCAACAGCGCGAATTCGGCAATACCGATCTGATGATCTCCGTCATCGGTCTCGGCTGCTACGGTATGTCGGGGGTCTACGGACCGGCCGACGACGCCGAGTCAATCGCCACCATTCGCCGCGCGCTTGATCTCGGCATCAACTTTCTCGACACGTCGGCGAGCTACGGCCAGGGCCACAATCACCGTGTGATCGGCGAAGCGATCCGCGGCCGACGGCAAGACGTCATCATTCACTCGAAGAGCGGCAGCCCGCGCGACGGCAATCCCGAGGGCGTGCGCGGCGGCGGCGATCCGCGCTATTTGCGCACGACCCTGGAAGACAGCCTGAAGAATCTCGGCATCGAACAGCTCGACGTGTTCTGCATGTCACGCGTCGATCCGCACATCCCGGTCGAGGAGAGCGTCGGTGCGATGGCGGAGCTCATCAAAGAGGGCAAGACACGTTTCATCTCGCTGTCCGAATGTTCCGCGGAATCGCTGCGGCACGGCAACGCCGTGCACCCGCTCGCCTCGCTGCAGATGGAATATTCGCTGTTCTCGCGCGACGCCGAAACGCAAGGCCAGATTGCCACCTGCCGAGACCTCGCCACGGCGCTGATGGCCTACGGAGTGGTCGGGCGCGGCATGCTGAGCTCGGCTGCACCGCAGCTCGAGCAGATGACCGCCGATGATATTCGCAAGCGGCTGCCGCGCTTTGCGAACGAAAACGTCGCGGCCAATATGCAATTGCGCGCCACGCTCGAAGCGTTGGCGCGTAAGAAAAACGCGACGCTCGCGCAGCTCGCCATCGCCTGGACAATTGCCCAGGGCGCGCGATCCGGCACACTCATCGTGCCGATTCCCGGCGCGAAATCGCGAAAACACCTTGAGGAAAACGTCGGCGCCGCCGGGATCACGCTCACCGCGGAAGACCTCGCCGAGATCGACCGCATCGCCCCACCCGGCGCCGCCGCCGGCACGCGCTACCCGGCGGGCCAGATGCATCGGTTGAATGTGTAAGGACTGCAGCCAAAATCACCCGCCCGTCAGCTTTTCCATCATCGCGCGCATGAAGCGCACGGCGGCGGGGCCCTTGAGTGCGCTGTTCCACAAATCGCGCGCCATCTTTTCGTGCAGCGCCAGCGCTTCTGGCGCCGACGTGATCATCGCCACGCCGACGCGGATGTTGGGCTCCTCGCCGAGACGGAACGGGCTCAGCGCCAGAATCTGCCGGTCGGGCTGCCGAAAAATCTGAAAGCTGGTGTGCGGCAGCGTGTCGAGCACAATGCCGATCTGCACGCCGATCGGCTCATTCTCCATCAACGCAATGAAATGCTCGGCCTCGGCACGGGCAAGCGCACGGCGCTCGCGGCGCAATTTTTCCGGCAGGTCGAGCCGGCCGACCAGGCCGTTGCGCAGAAAGCGCTCCATCTCGGATGCTGAGATCAGATTGACGATCGCCGGCTGCCGCCGCCGATATGTCTCCTTGCGTTGGCGCAGCACCTCCATCAACTCGCCGATCTGCGCCAGCGCATGGTCGCTTTTGCCGGCGTCCGGCACTGATTCGTGCAGCACCTCGCCGAGCGCGGCATCGAATGGATCGGACGAGAGCACATAGGAAATCGGGCCGGCCAGAACGATGATGTGCTCGGCGGTTTCCTCGATCTGCCGCATGCGTTCGAAATAACTCACCGCCGAGGCGATGTATTCGACGCCGACGCCGAGCAGGGTCGGCACCGAGACCTGCAGCAGGTCGGCGAGGTTCTCCAGCGTTTCGATCTTGGCGACTTCGCCCTTCTCGAAGCGGTAGAGCGCGGTACGCGAAATGCCGAGTTTCTGCGCGATCTCCTCGGCCGACAAACCGGAGCCGAGACGGAACGCTTTCAGGCGGTTGCCGATATCGTCGAAACGCAGCGGCAAGGCTTGCTCCCGCTCACTGCTGGCGGCAAGGAGGTCGAAACAGAACCGCGTCACGGACGGGTTCAGGATTACGGGAACAGCCCCTCACCGCGCGCCTCGCGATCAAGCCGGAATGCGCTCCGCCGATCCTCGCGGCGCGGGAACAGGTGATTTTTGCAGCCGCTTCGCCGCATCGAGCGCGGCAATGACGATGTTCTGGTAGCCGGTGCAGCGGCACAGATTGCCCGAAATGCCGATGCGCACTTCTTGCTCGGTCGGATCGGGATTATCGCGCAAAAGTTCGATCAGGGTCGTCAGGATTCCGGGCGTGCAGAAGCCGCATTGCAGACCGTGATTGTCGCGGAACGCCTCCTGCAGCGGGTGCAGCGTGTCGGCATTCGGCGCGATGCCTTCGACGGTGAGAATTTCGTGGCCGTCGGCTTGCACCGCGAGCATCAGGCAGGAGCGCGCCGAGTGGCCGTCGAGCAAAATCGTGCAGGCGCCGCACACGCCGTGCTCGCAGCCGAGATGCGTGCCGGTGAGCCCGAGTTGATGACGGATGAAATCGGCGAGCGTCACCCGCACCGGCACGGTCTCTTCGTAGCGCGTACCGTTGACCGTGACCGTGATCTTGCGCGTCTCGCTCATGCCCGCTTCCCTTCCGCGATGCGTTCGTGCGCTTTGAGCAACGCGCGGCGCGGCAGCACCGTCGCCAGTTGCTGGCGGTAGGACGCCGGCGCGTGGATGTCTTCGATCGCTTCGCACTTGCGCAAACTCTCGCAGATTTCGCGCATGCGCTTCTCTTCGATCACCTCGCCGATCAGCGCCTTTTCGACCTCGCGTGCGCGCACCGGCGCGGGCCCCATGCCGCCAAGCGTCACCGAGGCGCGCGTCACCTTGCCACTTGAGTCCTCTTCGATCAGGACGGCCGCCGACACGATGGCAAAATCGCCGTGCCGCCGAGAGAATTCGATGAAGGCGTAGCCATGTCCCTTTGGCCAGCACGGGAAGGTCGCACCGGTGACCAACTCGTCGGGCTCGATCGCCGGCGTCATATAGGCCACGGGAAACGAAGCAAAATCGATGCTGCGCGTGCCGCTCTTGCCGGCCACCGTGACCTTGGCGTCAAACGCGGCGGCGAGCGTCACCAGTTCGGCGGCCGGATCGAGATGGCAGAGCGAGCCGCCGAGCGTGCCGCGGTTACGGGTCTGACGGTGGCCGACCTGACGGATCGCCTCGTGCATCAGCGGGCTGCGCTCGCGCACCGCGTCGGAAAATTCGATCTCGCGCTGCCGCGTCATGGCGCCGATCTCAAGCGCACCATTAGCGCGAATATAGCTCAGTCCCTCGACACGGTTGAGGTCGATGATGTGGTCCGGCAGCACGAACCGCATGTTGAGCATCGGCATCAGCGACTGCCCGCCGGCCAACAGCTTGGCATTCTCGAGCGAGCCGAGCAGGCTGACCGCATCGGCGACCGTTCGCGGATCGTGATAGGAAAAGGGCGGTGGTTTCATGCTTGGCTGCTTTGTTCCGCTGCGTGTGGTCTTTTGACTCTGTGCCGAAAACTGTGCATCAGTCCAAAAACGTACACCAATCCCAAACTTGATACCAGTGGAGCGGATTTGACATTCGCCCCGCACCTGGCCGTAAACTCCGAAGGCGAATGTCAAATCCAAAGCTCCACTGGAATTCAATGAGTGCTAGTGGTCCTTTGATTCTGACATTCGCATGAGGGCATGCCGAAACTGCATGCGAATGTCAGAATCGGACCACTAGCTTATGAAACCTGCGGCGTTTCGCTATCACGCGCCGAAAACCGTCGACGAGGCGGTGGCGATGCTTGCCGAACTGGCGCCGCAGGATGGCCGCGTGCTGGCCGGCGGCCAGAGCCTGGTGCCGACCATGGCGTTCCGGCTGGCGAGGCCGGCCCACCTGATCGATATCAATGGCGTTGAGGCGCTCAACCGTTTGGCGGTTGAAGGCGGCAAGCTTGTCATTGGCGCGTGCGTGCGCCACGCGGCATTCCACCGACCGGTCTGCGATGGTCCGCTCGGCAAGCTTTTGAGCGAGGTCGTTCGCCATATCGCGCATTTTCCGATCCGCAATCGCGGCACGTTCTGCGGCAGCCTCGCCCATGCCGACCCGGCGTCCGAATGGGCGCTGGTGTTGGCGGCGCTTGACGGTGAGGTTTTGGGGAAGAGCGCGCGCGGCGAGCGGGTCGTTGCGGCGCGCGACTTCTTCCAGGGCATCATGACGACGGCTCTGAGCGACGACGAACTGCTCGCCGAAGCACGTCTGCCGGTGCTCGCTGCCGGCACACGCTGCGGCTTCTACGAGTTCAACCGGCGCGCCGGCGATTTCGCGCTGGCTGCGGCACTCGCCACCTATCGCATTGAGGGCGGCAAGATCGTCGAGCCGCGCGTCGCCCTCGGCGGCGTCGAGGTCAGTCCGCGGCGCATCGCCGAGGCCGAGCGCGCGCTTGCCGGCGCCGAGCCGGGCGACACGGCGTTTCGCGCGGCCGCCGCCGCGGCAGCCGCCGTGGTCGATCCGATGGAAGACATCGTCAACACCGCCGAATTCCGCCGCGACCTCGTGCTTGCGGTGACGCGCCGGGCGCTCGAGCGCGCGGCGAAATGAGCGCGGAACAAAAGGCCTGGATCGGGCAATCGGTCGAGCGGCTGGAAGACCCGCCGCTGGTTACCGGCCGCGGCGAGTTTGCCGGCGACATCAACTTTCCGCATCAGCTCTCGATGCGTATCGCGCGCTCCGCGCATGCGCACGGCCGCATCGTGTCGGTCGACACGTCGGCGGCGCGCGCACTGCCCGGCGTGTTCGCCGTGTGGACCTCAGCCGACGTCGCCGATGTGCCGCCGATCGATTTCCGCGAGGGCTCGATCCCGGCACTCGATCCGTACCGCCAGCCGATCCTGGCAAATGGCAAGGTGCGCTATGTCGGCGACCCGGTCGCCGCCGTATTTGCGACCGACCCCTACATCGCCGAGGACGCCGCCGATCTGGTCGAAATCGAAATCGAGGAATTGCCGCCGGTATTGGATGCGCAAGCGCCGCTGTTTGAGTTTTCTCCCGGATATCTCAGCGAGCCGACCATCATCCGGCAGGGTTACGGCGACGTCGATGCCGTGTTCCGCACCGCGCCGCATGTGGTCGAGCTTGAACTCACCGTCGGCCGGCATTCCGGCGTGCCGCTGGAGACGCGCGGCGCGATCGGTCACTACAATGCCGCGCGCGGTATTTTAGAGCTGCACGGCGCCGCCAAGGTGCCGCACCGCAACCAGGAACTGCTGGCCCGCATGCTGCAGATTCCGCCGAGTTCGGTGCACGTGTACGAATCCCATGTCGGCGGCGGCTTCGGCATTCGCGGCGAGATGTATCCAGAGGATTTTCTCGTCTGCGTCGCCGCCAAGAAATTCAATCGACCGGTAAAATGGATCGAGGACCGTCGCGAGCACCTGATCGCCGCCAATCATTCGCGCCAGCAACTGCACAAAATTCGCGCCGCCATTGACGGCGACGGCGTGATTCTCGCCATCGACGACACCTATTTCCACGACCAGGGCGCGTACATCCGCACCCACGCAACGCGCGTCGTGCACATGACGGCCGGTATTCTGCCGGGCCCCTATCGCGTACCGGCTTACCGCGCGGTCGGCCATTTCCGCCTCACCAACAAGACGCCGGCCGCGACCTACCGGGCGCCCGGCCGTTACGAGACCACATTCGTGCGCGAGCGCATGCTCGATGCGATCGCAGCGAAACTTGGTATCGACCGCATCGAAGTGCGCCGCCGCAACGCCATCACCACGGCGGAACTGCCCTACGAGCGGCCGCTCGAAGCGCTCGGCGAATCCATCTTTATGGATACCGGCGATTACATCGGGCTGGTCGACAAGCAGCTCGCGCGGATCGACTGGCAAAAGCTCAACGCCGACGTGAAGCGCCGCAAGGCCGCCGGCGAACTGGTCGGCATCGGCGTCGCCTTGTTCATCGAGAAGAGCGGGCTCGGTCCGGCCGACGGCGTGAGAATTTCGGTCGACACATCGGGCGCGGTCGAAGTGGTGACTGGCGGCGCTTCGCTCGGCCAGGGTTTTGAGACCGTGATGGCGCAGGTCGCCGCCGATGGGCTCGGCGTCGATTACAAAAAGTGCCGCGTCATCCACGGCCAGACCGACCGCATTGCCTTCGGCATCGGCGCCCACGCCTCGCGCGCCACGGTGATGACCGCGTCGGCGACGCATATCGCGGCGCTCAATGTGCGCAAGAAGGCGCTCGAAGTCGCCGGCGAACTCTTGCAAGCGGCGCCCGACACGCTCGACATCATCAACGGCGAAGTAGTGCGCAGGGACCAGAACGGCGGCCCATCGATCGGCCTTGGCACAATTGCCCAGCACCTTGCCCCGACATCGAAGACGCTGGGCGAGCGCGATCCCGGGCTCTCGGCCGAAGGCTGGTTCCGCGTCGACCACCAAGTCTATCCGTATGGCAGCCACATCGCGGTGGTCCGCGTCGACGCGGAAACCGGCGGCGTCACCGTCGAGCGCTATTTCATCGCCTACGACATCGGCCGCGCCATCAACCCGGCGCTGGTCGAGGCGCAAATCGTCGGCGGCTACGCGCAGGGGCTGGGCGGCGCGCTGCTGGAGGAGTTCACCTACAACGAGCGCGGCGATCCGCTCGCCGTCACCTTTGCCGATTACCTCTTGCCGGCCATGCACGAGACCACACTGCCCGACGTCCTGCTGCGCGAGGACTATGCGACCCCGCGCAATCCACTCGGCATCAAGGGTGCCGGCGAAAGCGGCATCACCGGCGTCGGCGCCGCCATCGCATCGGCGATCGACGACGCCATCGGCATGCCGGGCGCGGTGACGCAGATTCCGGTGACGCCGCAGCGGCTCAAGCAGCTTCTGAAAAAGCGCAGCTCCTCGTACCGCGAGCAAGCCTAACAGCTGCAGCGAGACCGCTACCAAGAACCTTCGCCCACGTTGCGGCACGGACTGACTAAGGCATCCTCGCCACAATCGCCCAGATCATTTATTGTTGTTGCGCTCGGAGCTAAAAAGCTGGGTGCCGTTTTTGAACGGCGAAGACGTTTTTCAAGGCTGTCCGAGATCGCCTGGCTCGGCCACAGGCGACTTGAGGGTCGACGGATGCAGCGGTGGTTCCTGAGCTATAATTCGCGAGATTTCACCCTCGTGGACGGCCTGCAAAATGCGCTGAGGCGCAAGGACCCGGATGCGCAAATATTCTTCGCACCGAAGAGCCTGCGCGCCGGCGGCTATTGGTTGCCGTCGCTCGCCGAGGGGATCGCGGACGCGACCGCGTTCGCGCTGATCGTTGGCGAGAACGGCCTCGGTCCGTGGCAGGTCATGGAATATTACGAGGCGCTCGACCGACGGGTGAAGTCGCCTGACTTCCCCGTCGTGCTGGTACTGCTCGAAGGCCAGCCTGCGCCGGGTCTGGCATTCCTGCGTCAGCTTCACTGGATCATGACCGCGGATCCGGGATCGGACCAGACGGCGGCACGGCTCGTTGATGCCGGCGCCGGCGGTGGCACGCGCCCTGGCGAGTTGTGGCGCTACACCTCGCCGTATCGGGGCCTCGCCGCGATGACCGAGGCGGACAGCGATTTCTTCTTCGGCCGCCAGCACGAGACCAGCGAGGTCCTCGCCGCTCTCGGCGACGCAACGGACCGGCTGCCCGTCTTGCTCGGCAACTCCGGCGTCGGCAAATCCTCGCTGGCACAGGCGGGTGTCCTTGCGGCCCTGAAACGGCAGGCATTGCCCGACAATTCGGCTCCAGGCCGTGCTTGGCCGCAGGCCTTCCACGACAGCCGCCGCTGGTGCTTCCTGACCTTGAAGCCGGGGGCGGAGCCGCTGAAAGCGCTGGTCGAGCCTTTCCTCGACACTTGGCAGTTCGCGGCCACCGATCCCGAGCGTGTCGCCCGGCAGAATGGATGGATCGAGATTCTGCGCGATAAGAAGGGCACGCTGCACGATCTGCTCGATGCCACGGAAAGGCGGTACCAGGAGCTCAATCAGACCAAGCCGCCGGCCTTCTTCGTTTACGTCGATCAAGGCGAAGAGCTCTACGTGCGGTCCGAGGAAAGTCAGCGCCGGCGTTTTTCGACGCTGCTGGCCCAGGGCCTCAGCGATCCGCGGCTGCGCGCGCTGATGAGCCTGCGCGCGGATTTCCTGGGCGCGTTGCAGAACGATCCGCCCCTTTACGAGGCGCACGAGAAGATCGACGTGCCCCCGCTGCGCGAGACAGAGCTGCACGAGGCGGTGAGCCGGCCGGCTGCACTGCTTTCTGCGCGCTTCGAGACCGAAGGGCTGGCCGCCGATATCGCGCGGCGGACAGCGGAGGAGTCCGCCAAGGATGCCGGCGCGCTGCCGCTTCTTTCGTATCTCCTCGACGATATGTGGACGGCGATGATCAAGCGCGGCGACGGCGTACTGCGGTTGCCGGCGCAGGCCATGGAGCTCGGCGGCGTGCTCGCCGACCGGGCCAACGCTTTTCTGGCGCGCTATCCCAAGGCTGAGGAGACACTCCGGCGCGTGCTGACGCTCAAGCTCGCGACGGTGCGCGAGGACGGCGAGCCGACGCGGCGGCTGGCCCGGCGTTCGGAATTCACCGAAGAGGAATGGCGTCTGGTCAGCGAGCTCGCCGACCATCCGCATCGGTTGTTGGTGACGGCAACGCCGGAGGCTGGAGAAACCTACGCCGAAGTGGCGCATGAAGCGATCTTCCGGCGCTGGGACAAGCTGCGCGAATGGATCTCCGCCGAGCGGGAATTCCTGGTCTGGAAAAGCAAACTCGAAGGCGCGCGGCGTAGCTGGGAGCAATCTCCCGAGAACTCACACAACGACGCGCTGCTGATGGGCCTCGCGCTGGCGCAGGCACAGAGCTGGCTCGCCAGGCGTGCCGAAGACCTCCCGGCAGTCGACCGGGAATTCATCGATCGCAGCATGCGGCGTGAGGCCCTGGAAAGGCAGCAAAAGGAGGCGCTTCGCCGCCGCGTATTCGGGACCGCGATTGCTGCGCTGGTCGCGGTGAGCGCCCTCGCGATATTCTCATTCTTCCAATGGCGCGACGCGGTGAGTCAAAAAATCGAAGCCGTCAAGCAGCAGCAGGTCGCCCAGCAAGAGCGCGATCGCGCGCAACACGCGGTCGAGACATTCCTGTATCGGCTCTTTACAGAATCGGTAGGCGGAGATCGCGCCCTCGCGGACCTGGACGACGCGATCAAGCTCAATCCGGCCGATACGACGAACTACTTTTTGCGCGCGATGCTTTACGTGACACGGAAGAACGCGGACCACGCCATCGCAGATTTGAGCCGCGTCATCGAGATCGACCCCACCGCCGTCGGCGCATATCTCACGCGCGCCTCCGAGTACGCCACCAAGAATGACTACGACCACGAGATTGCCGACCTCGATCAGGTCATCAGACTCGATCCCGATTTGTTCGCCGGCTATTTGTCCCGCGCCGCGGCGTATGAAGGCAAGAAAGACTTTGATCGCGCCATCGCGGATTACAATCAGACCTTGAAGATCGATCCGAAAAACAGCATGGCCTTCAACGGCCGCGGCTTCGATTATTACAACAAAAAGGACTACGACCGCGCACTCGCCGACTACGACCAGGCAATTCAGATCAATCCACGGTTCGCGCTCGCTTACAACAATCGAGGCAATGCCTATTTTGACAAGAAGGATTACGACCGGGCGCTTGCCGACTATTCACAGGCGATCGTCCTCGATCCCAACAACGACAGCAGCTATTACTGGTACGACAATCGCGGAAACGTCTATTACGCCACGCGCGACTATGATCGGGCGATTGCCGACTATGGCGAAGCGATCCGGCACAATCCGCAATTCGCGCTCGCCTACGCCCATCGTGGCTACGTATTTTTGTTCATGAAGAATGACAACGATGGAGCCATTACCGACTATTCCCAGGCAATCGCACTCGATCAAAATAACGAAAACAACTATTTCTGGTACAACAATCGGGGCCTGGCCCATTACAACAACGACGATTACAAAGCAGCGCTTGCAGACTACGGCACTGCGATCCGGCTAAATCCGAAATTAGCGCTCGCCTATGTGAACCGAAGCGAGACATATACAGCCCAAAACGACTTCGACCTCGCCATTGCCGACGCGAGCGAGGCTCTCAAAGTCGATCCTAACAATGCTCAAGCCTTTAACGATCGCTGCTGGGCGCGCGCGGCGGCCAACCGCGATTTGCCGGATGCCGTGAAGGACTGCGAACAAGCGATTCGCATATCGCCGAACTATTCCGCTGCGTTTGAAAACCGCGGCTTCGCATATCTGCGCCTTGGTCAAATCGACAAGGCCATTGCCGATTTCGATGCCGTGTTGAAAGTCGACCCGCAGAATGCCGATGCGCTCTACGGCCGCGGCGTGGCGAAGGCGAAGAACGGCGACCAGTCCGGCTCCGGGGCTGACATCGCGGCCGCGAAGGCGAAGAACAGCGATGCGGTGAGCGAGCTGGCAGAGTTAGGCTTCAAATAGCGGCGCTTCGCGCCGCGAAAGCGGCATCCCCGGGGTCGGCGCCGCGATGGTGTCAGCCATCGGGGCGATCGGCGGGCGGGAGCGCAGATCGGATACCGCCGCGGCCACGGCTAACGTGCTGTTACCGACCCTGACGGGACGACTCCGGAATTGCCCCGGCTGCCAATTTGGGATTTTTACCCTGCCAACAATTGTGCGCTGCACAAATTAGCGGCACGGCTTGATTTACTTGGATGCATCATGAGAATAAAAAAGAAATAACCTCTGGGGGCGAATAAAGATCATGTCAGCTCTGCGAACGTTTGCCGGCGCCTGCGCGTTGCTCTGTTGGCTTCCATGCGCCGGCGCGGTCGCCGGCGACCTCGCCAAAGTGGCGACGGTCGCCCCCGAGCCTGGGAAAGTTGCACCCGCGCCCAGTAAAGTGTCGTTCTACTTCGCCGCGCACGAAGACGATTGGCAATTGTTCATGAACCCGAACGCCTTCAACGACGTGACGGGTGGCGCACGCAAGACCGTTTTCATTCACGTCACGGCCGGCGATGCCGGACTGGGAGCCGGTTCGGGCGGCCGCAAACATCCGTTTTATCTGGCGCGCGAAAACGGCGCCCTCCAAGCCATTCGGTTCATGGTGGACGCCGACAAGACCCCCATCAAGGATTCGGAAGGCCCGGTAAGCTTCGACGGCCACTCCATCTATCGGGTGCGCTACGGCAATGCCGTCAGTTATTTTCTGCGGTTGCCCGACGGGGGATCCGGCACGGGCTTTGAAGGCACCGGCTTCCAGTCGCTCAAGCGATTCGCCAACGGCGATATTGGGTCAATGTCCGCGGTCGACGGCTCGACCAGCTATCAGGGATGGAAAGACCTTGTCGACACGGTGCAGCACATCGTCAGCTTCGAGCGTGGCCGCTCGCCGCTTGCGCAGATTAATATCGCCGACCTCGACCCCGGCATTAACGCCCGCGATCATGCCGATCACCTCGCGACCGCCAGGCTGGCGCTCGACGCGGTCAAAGACATGAGCTGCGTGAATCGCGCCTCCTATGTCGACTATGCCAGCGCCAAATTGCCCCCGAACCTGAACGCGCAAGACCGCGATTTGAAGAGTGCGGTATTCGCGGTGACGCTCGACGGCGTGATCGATTTTGACCATCGCACCGCATGGCACCACTACGACGGGTTCTACAGCGGACGACAGTATTTTCAGGTCCAGCAGGCCAGCGGCGACTGCACGCGCGGCCCCGCCGTCGCCGGGCAGCCTTAAAGCGCCAACCCGAAAAGCCGTTCTCCGGCTTGATCCGAGAATGGCCCCATATTTTCGGAAAATTTACGCGCCAACGCTGCGTGCCGAGCGCCGGTATCGTGCGTGATAATTTCGAAAGACAACCTTCCGGCCGACTTGATTCGGACTTGCGCGTTTTCGGAAAATTTACGCGCAGCGGCGAGCGTCAGGCCGACGCCATCGCGCATATTTGACTTCGCACACCTGGATTTGATTTGCCGCAAGGCGGCGCGTCCGTGCTTCGAACATATTTAACTAACATGATACAGGCTAACGCTGGCACGCGTTGTGCAAGTTGTTGTGCAAGTTAGTGCCCGCCCACGTCGAAGCATCGCAGCCATCTATTCTCCGCCCCATGCGCCACGTCGATCTCTCACAGATTTTGCAACCCCGCCGCATCGGGTCGATCGATGCGCTGCGCGGCATCAACCTGTTCTGGTTGTTCGGCGTCAACGGCGCCGCGGCCGCGCTGGCCCAAATGACCAGCGGCAAAGGCCCGACTGTCAGCGCTGTCGGCAACTTCGTCGGCAGCCAGTTCGTTCACGTCCCCTGGCAAGGCCTGCATTTTTACGACCTCATTTTCCCGCTGTTCATTTTCGTCACCGGCCTTTCCATCGTGCTTTCGCTGCCCCGCCTGGTCGAACGCGAAGGCGAGACCAAGGCCCATTGGCGGGTGGTTCGGCGGTCGCTGTTGCTGTTCGCGCTGGGCTTGATCGCCTCTGGCGGTATCAGCCAACATTGGCCGGACGTACGGCTGCTCGGTGTGCTGCAGCGCATAGCAATCTGCTACTTCTTCACCTCGGTCCTGTTCCTGAATTTCAATCTGCGCGGCATGATCGCCGCCTTCGTCGCGCTGCTTGTCGGCTACTGGGCCATCATGACGTTCGTCCCCGTCCCTGGCATCGGCGCCGGCTCATTCGCCGCCGACACCAACTTGGCGAATTGGATCGATCGCAATTACCTGCCCGGAAAGCTTTATGACTTCACCCGTGACCCGGAAGGCATGCTGAGCACGTTGCCGGCGATCGGCACCTGTCTGCTCGGCGTCTTCGCCGGACTCTTCATGCGAGACAGTCAGGTTTCTCCGCAGCGCAAGACGTTGTGGCTGGCCGCGGCCGGCAGCGCCTTGCTCGCTGCGGGCTATCTCTGGGCGCTGCAATTTCCGGTCATCAAGGCGATCTGGACGTCGTCATACGTGCTCGTCACCGGCGGCTACAGCGTGCTTCTGCTCGCGATCCTGCATCAGATCGTCGATGTGTGGGGTGCACGGCGCTGGGCCACGGTGTTCACCTGGATCGGCGCGAACGCCATCGCGCTTTATTTCCTCAACGAACTCTTGAGCTACCAGAATGTCGCCGCGCGGATCGTCGGCGCCGATATCTCTTCCTGGCTGGATCGCAGTGTGGCGCCCGGAACCGGCGATTTCGTCATCGCTGTTCTGGCGCTCAGCTTCGCCGTGATGCTGGCGCGCTACCTATATACCCGCAAGATTTTCGTTCGGGTCTGATTACTGCTGCCCCATCCCGGCGGCATGATCGCCGCCATTCGGTCCCAATCCCAGTCATCCCGGCAGGCCTGTTGACGGCCAAGGCCCGGCACTGCAAAATCCCGCGTAGATTGCGCTCGGGATCAAACTCAGTCGGCAATGCGGCGATTACGAACCATAGCTGGCTTTATCCGCGTCCTGATTGGCCTGTTCCTGGTCGCTCAGTTCTCGGGGGTCGTGTCGTCGCCGCTGGCTGGAGCGCCCGGCTTTGCTATGACTGGCGAATCCCACCAGCATCATCCGCATATGCAAATGCATGGTCCGATCGATGCGACGCCCGTTGCGCATCACAGCGACCAGGACGGCGACAATTGCTGTGCGCTGCACGCTTTTTTCGCGGGCATCCTTCCCGGCGTGGTCATGGTCGAAACCGTGAATGTTCCCGGGCAGCGGATCGTTGCCACCCTGAACGACCTCGGCCTAGGCGTAAATCCCGGCCGCCTCGATCGTCCTCCACGACCTTTTGCATCAATCTGACTCGGGTTGCGCCTTCTGCAGCCGCGGCGGCGCGCTCATTGGGTTGCGCATGAGGTTTGGAGATCATGCTCGGACAAAGCCGGTTTGTCCGCAGATTTCGTCTGTGGGCTGTTCCACGCATGGCGCCCGCCATGCTGGCGAGCGCGCTCGCGGGCTGCGCGTCCTTTTCGTCCGACGCGGGAATGGGCGGGGTCAATAGGGTCGTCGCGCCGCAATTGGGTACGGCAGCACTGAAAGTCGGAAGCGGCGAAACGACGGCGAAAGCTGCCACGCAAACCCGAGCATTGCTGAGAACGCCCCTATCGGCGGAGGCAGCGGTGCGTGTCGCGCTTCTGAACAACAAGGGGCTGCAAGCGACCTATAACGGGCTCGGCATTGCCGAGGCGGTCATGGTCGAGGCCAGCCTGCCACCGAGCCCAACAATTTCACTCAGCCGCATTGCGACACCGGTCGAACTCGACATCGAGAGCCGGATCGTCGCCGACATTCTCGCGCTGGCGACCCTGCCGGCGCGTACTGAAATCGCGGCTGACAGGTTCCGACAAGCGCAACTGCGCGCAGCAGAAGAGACTCTGAGGCTCGCCGCCGCAACCCGGCGCCGCTATTACCGCGCCGTTGCGGCCGTCGAAATCGTGGCCGAGTTTGGCCGGGCGGCTGGTGCGGCCGAAGCGACAGCGAAGCTCGCCGGAGAGCTTGGCGCGACCGGCGCCGTGAACAAGCTCGATCAGGCGCGCGAAAATGCATTCCACGCCGATGTCGTCACGCAGCTTGATGCAGCGCGGCAGGACGCTGCGACCGCGCGTGAACGGCTCGTTCGTGCCATGGGACTTTCTGACGACGATCTCGGATTCAAGCTGCCGCAATCCTTGCCGGCAGTTCCGAAGCGACCGCGAGCGCTTGTCGCAGTGGAGACGGACGCCATCGGGCGCCGCGTCGACTTGCAGATCGCGCGTCTCGAAGCGGACACCATTGCCAAATCATACGGACTGACGAACGCGACCCGCTTCATCAACCTGCTTGAAGTCGCGGGCGTGTCTCGGACTCAGCGTGACGCGAGTGGTGCTCAAGGAACCGGTGGGGGCGGCGAGATCGACTTTCAGATTCCGATTTATGATTTCGGCGAAGCGCGCCTTCGAGAGGTCGGCGAAACCTACATGCAAGCCATCAATCGTTTGCGCGAAAAAGCGGTCAACGTGCGCTCGGAGGCTCGTGAGGCGTACCAAGCCTATCGTTCCCGCTACGAAATCGCCGAGCACTTCCGCAGGGACGTGCTGCCGCTGCGCAAGACCATTTCGGACGAGACCATGCTGCGCTATGGCGCGATGCAGATCGACGTGTTCGCATTGCTGAGCGAGGCGCGACAGCGCATTGCCGCCAATATCGCCGCAACCGAAGCGCAGAGGGACTTCTGGCTGGCCGATTGCGGTCTCGATGCCGCGATCTCCGGCGGCGGCGATGACAATGGCGACCGCGCCCCGGCTACGGCCGGCTCCGCGGACCC
This sequence comes from Xanthobacteraceae bacterium, assembly GCA_036511795.1. Lineage (GTDB taxonomy): Bacteria > Pseudomonadota > Alphaproteobacteria > Rhizobiales > Xanthobacteraceae > BOG-931. The sequence goes on along the minus strand of DATCBO010000043.1, from coordinate 9,656 downwards.
CAAATAAACGAGTAGACGTGCCCAGACATAGCGAGGAGACCAGCGATGTTGACGCGAAGAGGTGTGGTAGGCGCTGCCGTGCTTGCCGGTGCAAGCGCGGTGAGCGGTCGAGCACAGGCGGCGAGCCTCCCCGAGGCGCCAACGACCAAGACCACGACGATGCAGCCGCCGCTGTTTCCGAAGAGCGGACCGGACTATCAGCCGGTCGTGACGCTCAATGGCTGGACGCTGCCGTGGCGCACGAACGGCGAATGGAAGGAATTTCATCTGATCGCCGAGCCCGTGCTGCGCGAGTTTGCGCCCGGCATGACAGCGCATTTGTGGGGTTATAACGGCCAGTCGCCGGGGCCGACGATCGAAACGGTCGAAGGGGACAAGGTCCGCATTTTTGTCACCAACAAGCTCCCCGAGCACACGACAGTGCATTGGCACGGGCTACTCCTACCAAACGGGATGGACGGCGTCGGCGGTCTGACGCAGCCGCACATCGCTCCGGGCAAAACCTTCGTCTATGAGTTCGAGATCAAGCAGAGCGGCACCTTCATGTACCATCCGCATTCCGACGAGATGGTGCAGATGGCGATGGGCATGATGGGGATGTTCATCGTTCACCCGCGCGACCCAAAATTCCGGCGTGTCGACCGCGACTTCGTTTTCATGATGAGCGCATATGCCATCGAGCCGGGCGCTTCGTTGCCGCGAGTCTCGGAGATGACCGACTTCAACATGTGGACTTGGAATGGCCGTGTATTCCCCGGCATTGACACGCTGACCGCGCGGCTCGGCGACCGCGTCCGCGTCCGCATGGCCAATCTGACGATGACCAATCATCCGATCCATCTCCACGGCCACCATTTCGTTGTGACGTCCACGGACGGCGGATGGGTTCCCGACAGCGCACAGCGGCCGGAAACGACGGTCGATGTTCCGGTCGGCGCGATCCGCGCGTTTGATGTTGTGACGGACGCTCCGGGAGACTGGGCATTTCACTGCCACAAATCGCATCACACCATGAACGCCATGGGACACGACACGCGAAATTTCATCGGCGCAGATCAAAAATCGCTGACGAAAGCCGTCCGCAGCGTCGTTCCGGACTACATGCCGATGGGCTCGGCCGGGATGGCCGAGATGGGCGCAATGGAGATGCCGATGCCGGACAATACCTTGCCGATGATGACGGGCTTCGGCCAATTCGGCCCGATTGAAATGGGCGGCATGTTCACCGTCATGAAGGTGCGTGAAGGCATCGCCGCCAACGATTACCGCGATCCCGGCCCGTACAAGAATCCCCCCGGCAGCGTCGCTTACGAGTTCACGGGCGCCCTGGCCGAGCCCCGGCGTCGCTCGTGATCCATCCATCGAAAGTCAGACTACGACAAATCAGGACAGATGCGGAGGAATGACATGCGAACAATATCAGCCCTTATCGTCGCTGCCCTCCTGGCGTTCGGGGGCCAAGCGTCGCTCGCGCAATCGCCGATGGTTTCCGGTCAGGTCATCAAAGTGGACCCGGCAGCGAAGAAAATCACGATCAAGCATGGACCGATTCCACAGCTCGATATGGATGAACCTATGACCATGGTTTATGCCGTATCCGACCCGAACTTGCTGAAAGCTGTGAAAGCCGGCGACAAAATCAGATTCGAGGCGGAGCAGATCAACGGTCAATACACTGTCATGAAAATCGAAAAAGCAAAATGACGCTGCGTAACTATCGCCGCAACATCGAGGGACAATTAATATGCGAATCCGTCACGGCATCATCGCACTTGTGCTATCGCTGGCGCCTCTGCTGGCGGGACAACTCCCGGCATCGGCGCACGCCCAACTTCGCAGCGCCACTCCGGCAGTAGGCGGGACAGCAGCCTCCTCCCCTGCCGAAGTCTTGGTGAATTTCAGCGAGCCATTGGAGGCGGCGTTCAGCACCCTCATCGTCCGTGATGCGGTCGGCAAACGGGTCGATAAGGCCGACGCGCACCTCGACCCCAACGACCGCAAGACGATGCATGTGTCTTTACCGCCGTTGAACAAGGGCATCTACATCGTCGAGTGGCGCGCACTAACGACGGACACGCACCGGACCGAGGGCGCCTTCATCTTTCGGGTTGGCAAATAAAAGCGGCCGCGCCGCTCGGATATCGCGATGGACGATCCATTCATTTGGGTGCGTGCAATCCACTTTGCCGCGACCATCCTGGTGGCCGGTACCCTATGGTTTGGCGCGTTCATCGCCGAACCGGCATTCCGGAAAGCGGATCACAGCACCAAGCCCGTCGCGGTCGCCATCGCGAACGTTCGCGTTCGACTGAAATGGCTTGCATGGCTCGGCTTGACCGTTGCGTTGATATCCGGCGTTGCGTGGCTTTTGTTCGTGGCTGCGCAAATGGCCGATCTGCCGTTGGCGGATGTCTTCGCCGATACGGCTGTGAGAACCGTCATGACCCAGACCGGCTTTGGGCATGCCTGGCTTGTTCGTCTGGTGCTGGCGGGACTTGTTGCAATCTCCCTCCGTTTGACCAGCCCTCAGATGACCGCGCTCTTTTGGAACACGGCTTTAATGGTCAGTCTCACCGCGGCGCTTGTCGGAACCTTGGCGTGGTCCGGACATGCGGCGGCAGGAACCGGCTTCTCTGGCACCGTGCAGCTCGCGTCCGACATACTGCACCTCTTGGCCGCCGCGGCGTGGCTCGGCGGCCTGCTGCCGCTTGCAATAACGCTGCGGGCGACGGTGCACGAGTCCGAGCATTTGTCGGCGGTTGCAAGCGAAGCGGTCGCGAGATTTTCAATTCTCGGCATCGTGAGCGTCGGCACGCTGCTGGCCACGGGCCTCATCAACAGCTGGATGCTTGTCGGTAATGTGGCCGCTCTGGTCGGCACGAATTACGGGCGAGTGCTTTGCGTGAAGCTTGCCCTTTTTCTTTGCATGGTGGCGATAGCGGGCGTCAATCGGCTGATCCTGACGCCTCGTCTGAGACACAAGCAGGGCGAAACCGCGCGGCGCGCAGCGGGGCAGATCAAAAGAAACAGTCTAATAGAAGGCGCGCTCGGCGCGGCAATTCTGCTTATCGTTGGTCTGCTTGGTACGCTGCCGCCGGGCATAGAGTCGTAAGCGCCGCCGTCCCCGCTCATTTCGGCAGGTAGGCCTCCGTATAGAACTTCGACATGTCGACATCGCCCGGAACAAGCCTCATCTCGACAAAAGACTGCTTCAAGGTCGAAAGCGATTCCGGATCGAACCGGCAGTCCTTGGTAAACATCCCGATCGTCAGATCGTATTCCCGCGACATGACGTTTTCGCTGAAATGGTTGACCGCGCTTTCGATCTTGACCGTCTCGGCCTTGTGGGCGCGCATGTAATCGACGGTCTCGATCCAGCCGGCGATGAAGGCGCGGATCGCGTCCGGATGGCTGGCAATCAGCTTGTTGGAGGCGAACAGCGCGCCCGAGCCCACATTGCCCTCGAAGGCCGAGACCGGAGCGATAAGCCGCCCCTCCTTGGTTTCCTCGAATGAGAGGAACAGGGCCGTGGTGCTGATCACGGCGTCGACCAGATGAGCGCGCAGACCGGCGCGGATCGGCGCCGGGCCGCCGCCGATCGCCACCGTCTTCACGCCGTTCGGCCCCCAGCCGAAATGCTGCGCCAGCTGATGGCCGGACCAGTCGCTGAACGAGCCCGGGCTTGAGACGCCGATAGTCTTGCCTTTCAGATCCTCGAGCGTCTTGACCGGTGAATCCCACGGCACGCCGACGCCGAGAAAAGGCGCCGGCCCGGTGCTCTCGCACACCGCGAGCATCGGCGCGCCCTTACCGACAAAAGCCATTTCGGTGCCGGCGCCATCGCCGATATCGATAGCGCCGGCGGTGAGGCCCTGCACCATTTTGCTGCCGCCGCCGAAATCGACGATCTTGAGATCGAGCCCGTGCTTTTTGAAAATGCCGAGCTTGTCGCCTACATTGACGGGAATAATGGCATCCGAGGTCGGATTGGCCTTGCCGACAATCAGCGTCGTTTGCGCGAAAGCCGGAACAGACACCGCCATGGCGAGAAACGCCGCAATAGCCGCAATGGCGCACACGCCGCTGCGCCGAGTCGATACCAACATGAAGCTTCCTCCCACGCGCGCTTGATACCGCGCGCTCAATCGCTTCTTATTATACGAGGCGGCCGCAAAATAGCGACCTTCGGGGAGGAAGAATGGCCAATCTGCAACTCAGTCTCGCCATTACCAGCAATCCGCGCACCCAGCCGATCCTCGACGGGCGCGTCAAGCCGGACGGCATCGATTTCATCAAGACCGTGCTCGGCCCCGCCGAAATGTTCTGGCGGCAGCTCAGCTTCGCCGAATTCGACGTATCCGAAATATCGATGTCGGAGCTGATGATGATCCGAAGCCGGGGCGACGAGCGGTTCATCGGCATTCCTGTCTTCACCACCCGGCGCTTCTACCACACCGCAATGCTGGTGCGTAAGAATGCCGGGATCGACGGCCCCACCGACCTCAAGGGCAAACGGATCGGCGTGCCGGAATATGTGCAGACAGCCGCGCTGTGGACCCGCGGTGTCCTTGAAAACGAGTTCGGCGTCGCGCCGAGCGACATGACTTTCTTCATGGAGCGGATACCCGAGCGCAGCCACGCCGGCGCGATCGGCTTTGCGGCGCCGCCCGGCGTCACCATCAACCAGATTCCGCCGGAGAAGAGCATCGCCTCTATGATGTTGGCCGGCGAGCTGGATGCCTACATGGCGTATTTTCGCAAACATGGCGTCGACATGATCGATCGAAGCTACGTCGATCTTGAGGCTCATCCCGATATCAAGCCGCTGTTTGCTGACCCCGCTGCGGAGGCCGCCCGCTACTACAAGAAGACCGGCATCTATCCTATCAATCACGGTATGGCGATCAAGCGCGCGGTGTTCGAGCGCGAACCCTGGGTGGTGCTCAATATCATCAAAGCGTTCATTGCGGCGAACGACATCGCCGAGGCCGAACGATCCGAACATGCCGCGTATCACTTCGAGACCGGGCTCGTGCCTGCGGACTATCGCAAGGCATTGGCGACGCGGCTGATTACCCACGGGCTCAAGGCCAACCGGGAGGTGCTCGAAACCGCGGCAAGATTTTCAAATCAGCAGGGACTAACACCGCGGGTCATGCCGATGGAAGAGCTGTTCGCAGCGACCGCGCTGGAATCGTAGCAATGCCGGCAATCAATCTCCAAGCTGCGCGATGCCCGGCATGACATAAGTCGACACGTCGGACGAGCCGCGGAAATCGCCGAGCTGTCTGGCGGCGGCGACCAGCGCGCTCATCTTGCTCCTGGAGATCACTCCGGTGGGCTCGAAAAATGGCCGGCTTCTCAGAAAATCGTAAGTCTTGCCGATGACGTCGGGGCTGAGCTTGCTCGCCTCGACCATGATGTCGATCGATTCCTGCCGGTTCTTCGGATCGAGGAACCACTGGACGCTCTTGTTGTGCGCGTCCAGAAATCGCCGCAGCACATCTGAATTTTTCGATGCCCAATTCGTGTTCACGGCCGCTCCGGTGAACGGCAGGTCCTTGGCGTAGTCGGCGACCAATCCGAGGTTGTTGTAGCCCTTTTCTTCGGCGCTGAAGCTGAACGGCGGCAGCAAAATCGTCGCATCGATCGCGCCGGACATCAGCGCATTGAAGCGCGCGCCGGTGGCGCCCGCATAGACGTAATCGACTGAATGCGGATCGACATGGTGCGGCACCAGCATGCGCTCCACGTAGATCTTGGTGATTCCGGTAGGTGCGTCGACCATAACGGTCTTGCCGCGAAGATCCTCCAGTTTCTTGTCCTGCGCCTTGGCCTCGATCGCGTAGGGCGGAAGCTGGATTTCCAGGCGCACAAGACTGATCGGCGCGCCCTTGCTGATGGCATAGAGCGGCTCGATGAGCGCCGCCGATACGGTGGCGTCGATCGAACCCGCGGCAAGTTGCTGCAGCACGGCGCCGCTCGATTGCGTGTGGATCAGATCGAGCTTCAGATGCTCGGCCGCGTAGTAGCCCTTTTTCAAGCCGATCAGCAGCGGCCAATGCGTCATGCTGATGGCGCCAACGAGCCCGATCTGGATCGTGTCATCGGCGCGTGCGGCCGGCGACAGTAACAGCACCAATGCCGTCAGAGCCGCCCGTGCGATGTTCGCATGACGCATTGTTGTCTCCTCCCGAAAACGCCAAGCCTGCGTTCTTTTTGTTCGTGGCCGGGTCCTGCAAGGCCCGCTGGAATCTCCAGCGGGCCAGCGATCAGCCTAGGCGTTCTTCCACCACATGGGAAGCGATCGCTTGCTGGCTGAATGCGCCAATACCGAAACTCTTGGCCTCACCTATGGAGGCGGCTCAACGATGCGACGCTTGATTGCTGGAACGTGCGTCGCAATGTATTTTTCGGCCCAGGATCTGGTTGCCCATAGGAAATCGATGTTTTGATTATAGATCCACGTTGTGGTTTGCGTGAGGACGATGCCGTGGGTGTTGCGCGCAAGCTCGGCAGCAGTGGCGATATCGCGCGCAGACGTGGCGAGCGGCGTGCCGCGGAATTCCGTCACCGAAACCTTGTCGTTGTAGCTGCCGGCGAGGAACACGGCGCTGGCGCAGAGGCCGAACAAGCAGGCGGCGACGACGCTCCATCCGATCGCAGGGGTAATGCGATCCTTAAACCGTCCCCAAAGGGCAACAAAGACAATCGGCAGCATCACCAGCGGTGGAGCGAAATAGCGCGGGAAACCGTCGCCCGTCCAGCCGCTGATCCCATAGCCGATCGCAATGCCCGTCGCCCCCAGATAAGCGAGCAGCAGCCCCGGCGCTTGGCGTAAAACCGGGCGCAGCACGATCGCCAGAAACGCGCCGTCGGCGAGAATGAGCGCCACGACCGGCAAGGTGAGCGGCCATTGCGGCCTCTCCAGCGCCCACAGATGGCCGCCGGTTTGCGCGTAGAAATTGGCCATGACCGCAAAGCCCTGCCGATAGTCCGCGGGCGAAATCGCATAGGAGAGCGCCATGGCCAGAGCGAGGCCAATGAAAAAGGCGGCGAACGCGATGCCCACCAGCCGCCGCGCCGATGTCAGCCACAATGAGAGGAGCGTAGCGCCAAGCGTGGCGGCGGCGAAGGCGAGCGCCCACTCATGCTTGCCGAGTCCGGCCAGAACGCCTGCGGAGAGGAAGTACCAGCGCGCCGACCGGCGCTCGATGTCACCAAGCGCCAGTAAGGTCGTGGCAGTCCCCAGCAGCAAGACGCCGACGCTGCCATCCACCTGCGGTTCGATCGAAGCGCCTACCGCCAGAGGCGACGTCAACGACCAAAGGGTCACGCCGAGCGGTGCGATCGTGATGGCGGCGGACGGGTATTTGCCTGCCGACGTTGCGGCCCTGATGGTTAGCGCGATGAGGCCGGCGCTGCCCAATAGAAAGATGATGGCAAAAGGCAGTCGTGCCGCGATGGTCAGCCGTTCGGGTGGCAGGCGTCCCAGGGCGTGATGAGGGGTGAACAGCCGGCCGACCCGTTCCAGGACGATGTAAGGCATCACGGTGCGATGGAACGATGAAAAGATCAGCTTGCCGTCGATGGAGCCAGCGATCTCGCGTGGCAGATGATCGGGCCCGAGCTCGGATGTCGGTGGGTCGTTGAGTACAAGCGCGGCAAATTCACCTTCCTCGCCGGCCAGAATATCGGTAATGAAAGGCAGCCGCGCCGCCATAATGAGAATCAGCAGCACCACGGTCAAAACAACTCTGAACAAATACGGTCGACTGGAGGCGCCTCCCATCACGATTCCCAAACGCGCCGACAAAAGGCATCGACGTGCGTACGCTTGCCTAAGGTAACGCCCAACGCCAACCCATTGCCGCCGCGGCATAGTCGCGCGGGGCCGCATTCGCCAGCCGAACGCCATCCCGCCATCGCCGAGGCGAATCAGCTCAGTGCGTAGCCTGGCTTGAGCGCAGCGAAAGCCGTGGCCTTCAGCTAGAAGCTTTCATTCCCTCAGTAGATATTGATCTATTAGATATCGATCTGCTGAGCCTGTTGACCATGGGTGGATAAAAATTCGGGACCGAAACAATGGGTAAAGTGCGACGGAAACAAACGGGCAACAGCGGAAGCCGGTGGCGATAATGCTCGATACCTGCGTCTGGCTCGACCTAGCGCAACCTATTAACGAGCCGCTGCTCGCGGCGCTCGAACAAATCGTTCACCTCGAGGACATCGAGCTTCTGGTGCCGCAGATCGTGCGGGATGAGCTCGCGCGCAATAAGCCGCGGATCATTAGGGAGAGCGGCAGGAGCGTCGCGGGCGCGCTCAAGCGAGCTAGGAGCGCTGTAGCTTCGTACGAGAACAAGCGGAAGAGAGCTACGACGCTCGAGGTTCTCATGGACGTGGAGCACGCGTTAGGTCAGGCCTCTGACGTGACGAGCGGCTCCCTGAGCCGCATCGAGAAGCTGATTGAGAGGGTGCCGACACAGGCGACAACCGACGACGCTGTCCGCCGTGCCTCTCAGCGCGCTCTGGAGAAAAAGGCGCCGTTCCACAACGGCAAAAATAACTTCGCCGACGCGCTGCTGGTCGAGCTCTATGGCGAACTATCGCAGAGGTCGGGGACGCGGTTCCTCTTCGTGACCCACAATATCCACGATTTCAGCATTCCGAACGGCGACAATCGTCTGCCGCATCCCGAGCTTGCGAGCTTTTTCTCCAGGGTAAAGTCGCGGTACTTCATCAAACTTGCCGACGCATTGCGATCTGTTCGATACGACACGTTCGAATACGCGCTATATGACACCGAGCATTTCGACATGGAGCCGCGGCGCGCCAGCGAAATACACCAGGCAATCGAGGAATTCTTCGATCGCGTCTGGTACGATCGGCATATGGTGCTGTACCGGCAGTTCACGACAGCAAGGTAAAGATCGTCAAGCAATACGACCCCAAAAAGCATAATGAGACGGTCGTGGAGAGCGTGTGGCTAGGTGCGCGGAAGGCAGCCGAGCGGATCGAGAAGCAGTACGGCAAGGAGAGCGTGGGGCCCTATTCGAAGTTCGACTGGGGGATGATCAACGGAAAGCTCTCGGCATTGCGTTGGGTCATGGGCGACGATTGGGACATGCTCGACACTTAAGCGCGTAGGGTGGCAAAAGGCGCTCCGCGCCGTGCCCACGCGACCACGTGGGCTTCGCTGCACTCAGCGCACCCTTGAATTCACCCGAACCAGAAGCCGACGATGACGCCCACAGTGCCGTAGGCCCAATGTCTGTCTTTGGGGCCATAGGCCGGGAATTGCGGTGACGAATTGCGGTGACCGAATTGCGGTGACAGTGCATTCAATTCCTGCGCTCAGCCCACCCTGCGAACTCATTCCCGTCACCTTGAGGTGCGAGCCAACGGGTCCGGCCCAAGTGGCCGGCCCGATGACAGGCTCCGGGAATTGCGGTGACAGTGCATTCAATTATTACGCTCAGCCCACCCAGCGAACTCATTCCCGTCACCCTGAGGTGCGAGCCAACGGGTCCGGCCCAAGTGGCCGGCCCGATGACAGGCTCCGCTAGCCTCGAAGGGCGACGGCCGGGGCGCATCGGCAGCATCCTTCGAGGGCCGCTTCGCGGCCACCTCAGGATGACGGGCTCTGTTCAGCGAAT
>DATCBO010000042.1:0-37009 GCA_036511795.1 Xanthobacteraceae bacterium | reverse complement strand
ATCTGACGATCCGGAGTAGGGCCCCACCACTTGGTGAAAGCATCGAGGTTCGGCAACGACAGCTTCGTGCGATCGACCACGCAACGGTATGAAACCAGGCCGGTAAATTCCGGATGCTCGGGGCCGAACAGCGCGGTGCGGGTCGGCGAATGAATGCCGTCAGCGCCGACCAGAAGTTCAACCTCGCGTTCCGCTCCATTGGCAAAACGGATCCGGGGATGAGCGGTGTCAGGTTCGATGGTCTCGATCCGATGGCCGAGCTTGACGACCGTTTCGGGGAGCTGCCGCCGCAAGGCATCGAGCAAGTCGGCGCGATGACTGGTGAGCTGTGGTGCGCCGTATTTCCGGACGGCTTCGTCCGCCATTTCAAGCCGGGATGTTTCTTGGCCCGTGTCCCACATGCGGCTGATGCGGTGCGTCGGCCGCGCCGCGGTTTCCTTGATTGCAGCGACCACGCCCAGCCCATCGAGCGCATGGACCGCATTCGGCGTCAGGTTGATGTCGGCGCCGACTCGCCTGTAATCGGTTGCCTGTTCGAAGACTTCGACCTCGTGTCCGGCCTTGATCAGCGCGATCGCCGCGGCCATACCGCCAACGCCGCCGCCGGCTATTCCGATCTTCAGTCTCGTCATGTTTTTTTGTCCGCCTCGCGCGCTTGGGCTCGCCATCAATGCAGAGAAAAGCCGCCGTCGACGGCAAGCGTTTGTCCGGTGACGTATTTGGCATCATCCGAAAGGAGAAATGCCACAACACCGTCAAGGTCGTCCGGCTGCTGTTTGCGTTTGAGGATCGCGCGTTCGGCGTAGTCGTTCCACCGCGTCTCCGGGATATCCTTGGTCGCCTCGACTACGGTGAGGCCGGGCAGCAGGCAATTCACCCGAATCATCCGCGATCCCAGTTCCCGGGCGAGCGATCGGGTCATGCCCACCAGCGCCGATTTGCTGGTCACGTAATGCAGCAGGTTGGGCGCACCCCAATAGATGCTGTCTGACGACACGGTGACGATCGCGCCGCCGTTCGTCATTCGCGGTCCGACCGCGCGCACCGTAAGCCAGGTGCCGCGCACGTTGATCGCCATCATGCGATCCCAGACATCGGGCGCGATCTCGTGATAGGCCTTGCCGCCGACATTGTTGGCCCAGCCGGCATTGGCGACGAGGCCGTGAATGCCGTCGCAGTTTTTTGCGGCCTCCCGCGCCATCGCTTCGACAGACGCCTCGGAGGAAATGTCGGTTTCGACGAAGCGCGCTTCGATGCCGGATTTGGCGAGCTTGTGTTCCGCCTCGGTGCCGAGAGCGCTATCGATGTCGGCAATGACGACGCTGGCGCCTTCGCGTCCCAGCCGCTCGGCGAATGCAAATCCGAGACCCCGCGCCGCGCCGGTCACGATGACGCGCTTGCCGGCAAATCTTTTCGTCATGCTGTGGGCCCGCTTTCCCTCACACGTGATCGCCCGGAGCGACGACGGCATATTGAAAGAAGTCGCGCTGGTCCCGGCTATACAGCGTGACCGAGCTCCCGCCGCCGGCGCGACCCGAAAACGGCTCATCGCTCGAATGGTCGTAGCCGCGAAACCCGATGTCGCCGACCAGCGCCAGATCGATCGTTGCCTGCAACGACGGCACGACGATCTGATCGCCGTCGATGCGCACCTTCAGTCCGGATACCACGTCGAAGAAGCCATCGTCGCCGGGCTCGATCGCAAAGGTTTCTCCGGTGCCGAGCGAGTGCACGCACACCGGACACTGCCCGGTGCGCCGCCGATGCGCCTCGACGGCGACGATGCGTCTGATTTCAGGCTGCATGGTGTGATGAGGCTTCTTCCTGCCAATCGCTCTTATGCATGGCCGCGGCCGCTTTGGTCGACCGAGGCCATTTGCCGGCGGGTCTTGCCGTCGATGCCGCCGACGATCGCCCATTCGGCAAACAGCTCGGGCTTGCGCTCGTGGGTGCCGGGCTTCCAGTCTTCCGTGCAGAAATCCTCGTCCGCCATGATGCACCTTTACCCGCCGCGCGATCGGCCTCGCCGACCGCGCCTCGTCCCGAACGTGCGAAGGCGCACCGCAACACAGAGCAGCGCGTCACCTTCGCCTAGCGCTTCACTTTCGCCAGCGGATGATCGGGCGGATACGTCGGTGTGACCGGCTTTGGCGAACCGATCATGACCATCATGACCGCTTCCTCTTCGCCGACGTTCATCTCGCCCCGATAGACGCCCGGCGGCACCGACACGCAATCGCGCTCGCCCAGGACGGCTTCCCAGCGCTCACCGTCCTTTTCAGTCATGACTTTGATCTTGCCGCGGAGCACGAAGAACACCTCTTCGGCATCGACATGAAGGTGCATCGGCCCTTCGGCGCCGGGCGGCAGGATCATGTTGGACAGCGTAAAACTCTCCGCCGGAATGACGGAGGAATCACTCGCCACGCCCGTGCCGCCGGTGCCGATGAATCGCTTTTGCGCCCTGCGGTATTTCGGATCGAAGTCGGCCTGAAACTTGAGTGCGTTCCAATCGTACTGGCGGTCGGCAACGCGCGCCACGCGGCTGTTCATCCACGCGTCGTAGCTTGCGTCTTCCGGGCGATCCCAGGATCGCTTGGGCTGTTTGCGGGTGATGTCGTCCATCGTCGTTCTCCTGTTTGATCGGTTATCTTATTGGTCGGTCATCTTGTTAATCGGGTAGCTTGGCAGCATTGCCCGGCGTGCGCCGGCCTTCCAGTTCGGTCTCATTGCGGATTGCGTTGCCCCAGGTCGCGCGAGATCATCGCCGCGGCGGCGACAACTTCATCTTTCAGCGGTCCGTTAAGTTCCGCCTCGGACAGCAGCAAGGCCACCGCCGAGACGTTGATTGCCGCGACGATGCGATCGGTGACGTCGCGGATCGGCGCGGCGACGCTGGCAACGCCCGGTTCATAACCGGAGTTCTGCACGACAACGCCGTTCGTGCGGTCGGCGGCGATCTGCTCAAGTAATTGCGGAGTACCGGCGAACGGACTGAGATTAAATGATCCTGCCATGTCCTCCTGATACCGCTCTCGGATGTCATCGTCCGCGAGTCCGGATAGCAGGATCCGCCCCATCGTCGTGGCATGCGCCGGCAAGCGCGTCCCGACATGAACTGTACTTGATACCAGGCGGCGGGTCGGTATCCGGGCGAGATACACCACTTCGCGGCCGTGCAATTCGCCGAGATGCGCAGAACATCCGGTGCGGTCGCGCAGCCGTTCGAGGTGCGGCGTCGCCACCTCGGTAATATCGCGTGACGCCAAGTAGCCGTAGCCGAGGGCGAGTACCTGCGGTCCGAGAGCGTAGGTTTTTGTGCGCGCGTCGTAGTCCACGAAGCCGAGGTGACCGAGCGTATAAAGCAACCGATAGGCTGACGAACGCGTCACCGCGAGTGAAGCAGCCACCTCCGAGAGCGTCGGATTGCCGGGACCGCTCGACAGGGAGCTGAGAATGGAGAGCCCGCGAACCAAGGCCGGAACCAGATAGCGCTCGTCCGGTGACGCTTGGCCGCCGGTGGCGAGGGGAGTGGCTGGGTTGCTGTCCGGCACGTAGATCATCTGCCAGCGCCTAAATGTTTTATATGCTAAACGCCGTATACTATGCGAAACAAATATTGGCAAGGGTGATGGGTTTGGCGCAGCTTTTCCTGCGGCCGAGTCCGGTGTCCCAGGCAGTATCGGCTCGACCTCGTGACTTTAATGATTTCTTTACGATCTTGACTTGGAACTGCGAGTTGTCTATGATGAGAACATATAGTTCAAATCTGAACATATCGGACATGCGATTGGCGCCTTCATGACAGGGCAGGATACCGTCGCTGGATTACGCCGCGAAGTTGCCGGCGGCATCGCTTTCTTGCGCCGCGCCGGCGAGGCGCAGGGCCCGACGGTATTGCTGTTGCACGGTGTCGGCAGCAACGCTTCGAGTTTCGCAGCATTGGCGACAGCGATGCCGGCTCCGATGAATGTCATCGCGTGGGACGCGCCGGGCTATGGCGATTCAGCGCCGCTCGCCGACGCGATGCCGACGCCGCGGGCTTATGCGGATGCGCTGGCCAAATTTCTCGACGCGCTTGAGCTACGGCGGATCGCGCTTGCCGGTCATTCACTTGGCGCGCTGTTCGCTGGAAGCTTTGCCGTCCATTATCAAGATCGTGTCAGCGCGCTCGCACTGATTTCGCCGGCGCTGGGTTACGGCATACAGCCGGGCGGCACGCTGCCGGCCGGCGTGCAATCGCGCATCGATGAGATCAACGAGCTTGGTCCGGCCGCCTTTGCCAAAAAGCGTGCGGCTCGGCTGGTCGGCGATCCGAATGCGCGGCCGGACATCGTCGCTGCGGTCGAGCGGGGGATGGCCGCGGTTCATCCTCGCGGATATGTCCAGGCTGTCCACGCGCTTGGCGCCGGACAATTGTTGCTTGACGCAAGGTCGATCGGCGCGCCGACCATGGTGGCCGTCGGTGCACGCGATGTGATCACGCCGCCGGCCAACGCAAGCGAACTGCATGCGGCGCTGCCGCACGCCGTGGGTATTCATCAGATCGCCAACGCCGGGCACGCGCTGCCGCAAGAAGAGCCGGCGGTTCTTGCAGCCCTTCTGGCACGAATCGCGGAGACAATGGCCCATGCCTGAAAGCGACGCCGCCGCGTTGAAGGACGATCTTTACGCGTCGCCGCCGGTGCAGCGCGTGGCGCGGTTGTTGCGCCGGATCGCCGAAGGCGATGCGGTGACGAACATGTCGCGCACCGCTCGTGAGCTCGGCATCAACAGAACCACGCTGCTGCGGTTGTTGCATGCGCTTGAAAGCGAACGATTCATCGAACCGCGGAGCGAAGGGGAGGGGTGGCGGATCGGCGTCGGCCTGATCACGCTCACGGCGCAGGCGTTTTTCTCCGAGGATTTGGTGCAGACGGCTGTCCCGGTGCTGACACGGCTGGCCGCTACGACGGCGTTGTCAGCGCATTTGGCCGTGCTCGACGGTCACGAAATCGTTTACCTCGTCCGGCGCGTACCGAACCACGCGTTCGCCAGCAATATCAGGATCGGCAGCCGCCTTCCGGCTCACGCCACGAATATGGGGCGTAGCATCTTGGCGAATCTGCCGCGTGATCGCGTCGATCGCCTTTACTCCGGGTTCGATCTGCGGCCGGTAACGCCGCACACGCCGGTAACGCCGCTGCAGTTGCGCACCCAGCTCGATGCGGATCGTACGCTGGGTCTGGTTTGGAGCGACGGCAACTACGAGGCCGGCATCAGCTCCGTGGCGTCAGCGATCTTCGATGTGTCCAATACGCCGGTCGCTGCCATTAACGTCACTGGTCAGACCGCGCAGTTCGAAGGCGCCGAGCGGCGGGCACAGATCAGCGGCGCGGTCAGAGAAGCCGCGCGGGAAATATCGATGCGACTTGGCTGGCATGACGCCTTGCAGACCAACGGATCGGCTCAACCTGACGGCCGGCCGGCGGACGCTGCCGATAGCAATGCGAGAGAGCAATCGTGGACCTTGGCCTGACCAACAGCGTTGCGGTCGTGACCGGCGGTAGCTCGGGCATCGGCCTCGCCACCGCGAAGTTGCTGCTCGCCGACGGCGCGAAAGTGGCGATCTGCGGCCGTGATGCGTCTCGTCTCGCCGCCGCGGTCGCCCATCTGGCCATGCCGAACACCGAGATGCTGCTGGCGCAACCTTGTGACGTGCTTGATAGCGATCAGGTCGAAGCATTTGCGCACAAGATTGCACAATGGGGCGGCGGCCGCGTCGACCTTCTCGTCAACAATGCCGGTCAGGGTCGCGTCTCGACCTTCGCCAATACGACCGACGCGCAATGGCGCGACGAGCTTGAACTGAAGTTCTTCAGCCAGATTCTGCCGATCAGGGCATTTCTGCCGCTGCTGGAGAAGAGCGAGCGGGCGGCCATCGTGGCAGTCAATTCGCTGCTGTCGGTGCAGCCCGAGCCGCACATGGTGTGTACCTCGGCCGCGCGGGCCGGTGTGCACAACCTGTTGAAATCCTTGGCAAGCGAGTTTGCGCCCCGGATCAGGGTCAATTCGGTGCTTCTCGGTCTGATCGATTCCGGTCAGTGGCAGCGCCGCTTCGAGGCGAGGCCAAACCGTTCGCAGTCGCGCGCAGAATGGATGAGCGAGCTTGCGGCCGAGAAGAAAATTCCGCTCGGCCGGCTTGGCGATCCCGATGAGCCGGCGCGCGCCATCGTGTTTCTCGGTTCGCGTGCCGCAAGCTACATCACCGGCGCAAGCCTCGAAATATCCGGCGGAGTGTCGCGCTCTATCTGAAGAGGAATGCAAGCGATGAACCAGGACATCAGCACCCGCACAGTCAGCCGAGGCGCAGCGTCGGCGGTGACCGAGTACCCGGTCGGTGATGCCATTGCCGCGGCGCTGGCCGATATGGGCGTTACGACGGTGTTTGGCGTCATCTCGATTCACAATATGCCGATCCTCGATGCGATTGGGCGACAGGGTCGGATTCGCTTTGTGCCGGCGCGCGGCGAGGCGGGCGCCATGAACATGGCGGACGCCTTTGCACGCGTGTCGCGGTCGCTTGGTGTCGTCATTACCAGCACCGGAACCGCGGCCGGAAACGCGGCCGGGTCGCAGGTCGAGGCGCTTACCGCTGGTTCGCCGGTGCTGCACATCACCACGCAGGTCGATCGTGAATTCATGGACCTCGACCGTGCCGCGATCCACGACGTGCCGCGACAACCCGATATGCTCAAAGCCGTGAGCAAGCACTACGTGCGCGTGCGTGAGGCGGTCGGCGCAGTTGATGCGCTGCTTGAAGCCGCGACCGTGGCGCTTACCGCGCCCTCCGGTCCGGTCACCTTGGAAATCCCGGTCGACGTGCAGCGCCTCAAAGTCACGGCGCGAAAGATCGACGGGATGCCGGCTATTCCGCTGCGGATGCCTGACTCGGTGCGCCTCGATGCGCTTGCCGATCTCGTCCGGTGCGCCAAACGGCCAATGCTTTGGCTCGGCGGCGGCGCGCGCGGCGCAGCCGCTGCAGCGACCGCGCTGGCCGAGCGCGGCTTCGGCATCGTGACCAGCACCAACGGTCGTGCCGTGGTCCCGGAAGGTCACGCCCACAGTCTCGGCGCCTTCAACATGACGAAAGAAGCCGAACAGATTTATGGCAAGTCGGATTTGATGATTGTCGTCGGATCGCGGCTGCGCGGCAACGAGACACAGAACAATAAGATGCGGCTCCCGCGCTTGGCACAGATCGACGCCGATCCCGCGCAGGCTGGCCGCAACTATCCGGTTGAACTCTTCATCGCCGGTGACGCGCGGCTGGCACTTGAAGGCTTGTTGGCGCGGCTGCCGGAGAAGCTTGCCAGCGACCCGTTGTTCCTCGCCGACATTGGTGCTGCCCGGAAGAGTGGCGAACTGGCGTTGGGCAAGGCGCTTGGTCCGTACGCGCCGCTGGCCGATGCTCTCAGCCGCCGAGTCGAGCGAGATGGGCACCCGTGGGTGCGCGATGTGACGGTCTCCAACAGCACATTCGGCAATCGCTACGTCCGTTTGGCCGAACCGCGTCTCGGCGTTCACGCGCTTGGCGGCGGGATCGGGCAGGGCATAGCGATGGGCATCGGCGCCGCCGCGGCGCGTGTTGCGGCCAAGACCATCACGCTCCTTGGCGACGGCGGCGCGCAGTTGATGATGGGCGAACTGGCGACTGCCGTGGAAGCGCGCGCCAATGTCGTCTACCTCATGATGAATGACCGCGGCTACGGCGTCATCCGCAACATCCAGGACGCACAATACGACGGCCGCCGGATGTATGCTGATATTTTGACGCCGGACTTTGGCCTGGTTTGCCAGTCAGTCGGACTGCCGCACGAGCGCATCGTTCGCATCGCGGACTTCGAGGCAGCGCTCGACCGCGCCATCGCCGCGCCCGGTCCGCGGATGATCGAGATCGACATGACCGCCATTGGGCCTTTCGGGCAGAAGTTTGCCGGGCCGCCGGCCGGCGCAGCGGGACAACCGTCGTGAGCGCCATCGACACAGCGCAGATCGAGGCCATGAAAGCTGTGGCTGCAAACAAATCTCCTGCCACCTTGCAGGTGCGCGTGAGATCGATGAGATGGGAAGCGCCGGGCGTGCTTTCGCTCGATCTCACCGCGCCGGACCTATCGCCGCTGCCTGGCTTTGAGCCGGGGGCCCACATCGATCTGCACCTGCCCAACGGTGTAATGCGGCAATACTCGCTGTGCGGAGATCACAGCGACATGTCGCGCTATCGCATTGCCATCCGGTCGGTTAGCGGCGGGCTGTCGTCGCAATTCATTCATCGCAAGCTGCGTCCCGGTGAACTTCTGACCGTTAGCGCGCCGCGCAACAACTTTGAATTCGCCGACGCTGAGAATTATCTTTTTATTGCCGGCGGCATCGGCATCACGCCACTGCTTCCGATGATGCGCAGGGCGGCCGTGGTGCGGAAACCATGGACCCTGCTGTTCTGCAACCGCAGCGACGATGAAGCGCCGTTTCTCGATGAGATCAGAGCGCTTGGCGGAACGATCAAGTTTCACAGCAAGGCGGCAGGCACCCGGCTCGACGTCGCGGCGCGGTTTACCAATGTCGAAGCCAATACGCTGGTTTATTGCTGCGGACCCGAGCAACTCATGCTGGCCGTCGAGGCGGCGACCGCTGCCTGGCCGGAGGGCAGCGTTCGCTTCGAATGGTTCGCGCCGCGAAACCGTCCCGCCGACGAAGCATCCGGCAGCTTCGAAGTAGTGTGCCAGGCGTCCGGCGTTACGCTCACCGTCCCGCCTGACAGGACCGTGTTGGCAACCCTGAACGACGCCGGCATTTTCGTGCCCTGCTCCTGCGAGCAGGGCATTTGCGGCACCTGCGAAGTGCGGGTGCTGGGAGGCGAGGTCGACCACCGCGACAGCATTCAGTCGCAGGCCGAGCGTGCCGCCAATCAGTCGATGATGGTGTGCGTTTCGCGCGCGCGCAGCCCGCAACTGCTGCTCGACATTTAGGAATGCAGGATGGACAATCTCGCTGCATTTCGCGACGGACAACCGATGCTATCGCCGGCAGCACAATTCCGGAGAATCAGATGACTTATCAGTTTCCGTATCTCGATCCGCACCAGACGCGGACGCAGGAGCCGACCGCCTGGCAGCAGGAGTTGGCCAATGCGATCGAGTCCATCTTCGCCAGAGGCGCGCATGAACTCGACGAACTGATCGCCGGGTTGAACGCGTCGCGTGTGCGCCCTCCCGACGGCGCCAAGTGGACCGAACAGAATTTTACCGCCGTCATGCACGAGCTCGGAGCCTGACATGTCAACCGTGACACTCGATCGTCCCCGCACCAACACACCCGGACCGACCGATCAGCAGGTGCAAGCCTATCTGCGCACCGGGTTGCGCAATCGCTGGTGGCCGGTGTTGCCCTCACGCTTCGTTGAGGCCTCAGGAAAGCCGCTTGGACTCACGCGGCTCGGCGAACGTATGGTGCTCTGGCGCGATGCCCAGGGCGTCATTCACGTTCATAATGACCGCTGCCCGCACCGCGCCGTGCCGCTGTCACGCGGCGTCAACGAAGGCGACCGATTGCGCTGCAACTATCACGGCGTCGAAGTGGGTCCCGACGGCAGGGTGCTCAACGTGCCCGGCCAGCCCGGGTGTCCGCTCGAAGGTAAGAAGGCGGTGAAGACCTATCCGTCATGCGAGGTCGCCGGCGCCATTTTCGTGTGGTTCGGCGATGCGCTGCACGAAGATGCGCCGGATTTCGAGCCGCCGGAGCAGCTCGCCGCGCCGGATTATTCCCAGTTCCTGTGTTACGCCGATTGGCAGATGCCATGGCGCTACGCGTTCGATAACCTGATGGATCCGATGCACGGCACGTTCCTGCATGCCAACTCGCACACGATGTATCAGGGCGAGACCGAAGCCCATTTCGCCACGCGCGACACGCCGCACGGTTTTTTCTTCGAAAAGACCGGGCAGCGTGACGTGAATTTCGACTGGAGCGAGCTGGTTGACGACGGTGCGCTCTACGTCCGGCTGGAAATTCCGTATCCGCCGTCAGGCGGCCCAGGCGGCAACTTCGGCATCATCGGCTTCGGCACGCCGATCGATGAGGACACGATGTGCGTATTCTTCTGGCGCACCCGCAAGGTGAGCGGTTGGCAACGCGACGCCTGGCGCTTCCTCTACAAGACGAACATCGAGGCGCGACACTGGGTAGTGCTCGAGCAGGATCGTGAAATTCTCGCCGGGCTTCGGCCGGGCCTGGAAAAATTCGAAATGCTCTACCAGCACGACGCCGGGGTGATCCGGATGCGCCGCTATCTGGCGCAACAGGCGCGCAATCAGCTCATCGATCTCGAAGCCGCCGGCAAGATGGATTTGGCAAGGTAACATCATGTCCACACAGGAACGCGAACACGGTGCGGCCGTTCACGCCGACGCCGCGGAATTGTAGCCACAGGCACGCCGCGCCGTATGGGGCGCTTTCGTCGGCTTTTTCGTCGACAATTACGACATCTTCCTGCCGATCATCGCGCTGGCGCCCGCGATCGGATATTTCATTCCGAAGAGCATTCCGCCGGCGACAGCCGCGGTCGCCTCGGCGATGATCTTTGCAACGACGCTGATCGGACGGCCGATCGGCGCCTTCATTTTCGGTCACTTCGCCGATACGATCGGCCGGAAGCGCACCACGATCATTTCGGTCACCGGTTTCGCAATCGTAACGCTGCTGATTGCCATTCTGCCGGGGTATGAGCAGTGGGGCTCGGCCGTCATCTTTATCTTCATCGGCCTGCGCCTGATTGACGGCATCTTTCTCGGTGGCGAGTACACGTCCGCAAGTCCGCTGGCGATGGAGTACTGTCCGAAGCCGAAGCGCGGCTTTTATGGCGCGGTCATCCAAAGCGCCGCCTCACTCGGCACGGCGGCTATCTCGCTCGTCACTTTGGCGGTGCTTGTCGTTTTGCCCGCCGCCGGAGCGGATGCGCCCTATCTGCGCTGGGGCTGGCGGATACCATTCCTCGTTGGCGCTGCGATGGCGTTCTGGCTTGCGTTCTATTACCACCGCTCGGTCGAAGAATCGCAGCTTTGGCGCAAGGCGGCCCATAGCAAGGCGCCGCTCAAGTCGCTGTTCCAGGGCGAAAACTTGCGCAGCTTCCTCCAGGTGTTCACCGTGATGACCGGCTTCTGGCTGTCGCTCAACGCCTCGTTGGCGGTCATGCCGGGGCTGTTGGTGACGCAGATGGGCGTTAGAGGCATCAATCTCACTATTGTGCTGGTCGTTGCCTATGTGGTTCTTGCCGGTGTCTATATCGTCGGCGGCGCCATCAGTCAGCGCATCGGCCGTCGGCCATATCTGATAGTATCGAGCGCCTTGAGCGCCGTCTTCGGCACGTATTTCTATTATCGGTTGATCAATACGGCGCCAGGCAGCTTCTCAACGGTCCTCTGGCTGACGACGGTCACGACGGTTCTGGTGGTGGCGCCGGGAGCGCTCAGTACGGTTTACATCAACGAGCGGTTCCGGACCGGAGTGCGCGCGTCAGGCTTCGGCCTGGGTTACAGCCTGGCGATCATTTTGCCGGCGTTTTATGTCTTCTATCAGACGGCGCTCGCGCACTTCATGCCGTTTAAGTACACGGTATTGGTCTTGGTCGTCGTCGGCGCATTGTTGATTCTTGCCGGCGCCGCCTGGGGGCCGGAAACGAAGGACGCCGACTTTTCGGCCACGGCCGATGGCTGAAGAAACGGGCTATGAGAGCGAAAATCAACGAACTGCCGGCATTCGAAGGGGAGCGCGTGCTGCGCTTTCTGATCGATCACTGTAACAAACCGGAATGGACCTGCCGCTTTCGCTGGCGCAACCATTCGATCGCGTTCTGGGACAACCGCTGCACGCATCACAAGGCGATCTGGGATTAGTGGCCGAATGTGCGCTCGGGCCTCAGGACGCGGCGCTCCGCCGGATCGAAATCCGACCGTCAGCGCGTGAAAAGAGTGCTACAGACCCTAATGTCCTACGATGGACTATGTAATAGATTCAACGGGAAGCGGGTTAGCGAGGCAAATCCCGCCGCCCGCGCCAATGTTCACCCTTTGTTAACGGTACGGCAACGTCCCACCTCTAGAATGACGGAACCGGCAAAAATATTCGCCTGAGTGCGCCAATCGGGCGAGGATCGCTTGCCGGAACGCCCCAAAACGGAGGAAACTGGCCTCCTCCAAGGGGATAGGGCGATATTTTGCCAAACATTCTTCGTTCCGGTTTGAACCTAGACCCTGCCACCCGCGACTTACCTACGAGCCCGACGGTCCTGACGATGCAAACCACTTCCGACGACGTTCTGATCGGAAGAATTGCCAGCGGCGATCGGCTTGCGATGCAGGTGCTGTTCGCCCGGCATCACGTAAAGGTCTACCGGTTCGTGCTTCGGTTGGTGCGTAACGAATCGGCGGCGGAGGACTTGATCAGTGACGTGTTCTTCGACGTTTGGCGCCAAGCCGGAAAGTTCGAAGGACGGTCGGCGGTCTCGACGTGGCTGCTGAGCATTGCCAGGTTCAAAGCGCTCTCGGCATTGCGGCGAAGGGGTGAGGTAGAGCTGGATGACGAGACGGCCAGTGCGATCGAGGATCAAAGCGACGATCCGGAGGTGGTGCTGGCGAAGAAAGACAAGGGTGCCGTGTTACGGCAGTGCTTATCCGGGCTCTCGGCAGAACATCGGGAGATTATCGACCTCGTGTACTACCACGAGAAGTCGGTGGCGGAGGTGGCAAGCATTGTCGGCATCCCGGAAGCAACAGTCAAAACGCGTATGTTTTACGCGCGGAAAAAATTGTCAGAGCTCTTAAAAGAGCGGGGAATTGATCGAGGTTGGCCATGAATGCGGTAAACGAAACCCCTGTAAGCGATATCGAGCTGCTGCTGCCCTGGCATGCCGCCGGAACGCTCAGCAATCGCGACTCGCAGCGTGTCGAAACCGCGCTCGCCAACGATCCCGAGCTCGCCCGCCAGTTCGAATTGGTGCGCGAAGAGCTCAGTGAAGACATTCATCTCAACGAAACGCTAGGCGCGCCTTCGGCTCGCGCTATGGAATCGCTGTTCGCCAGGATCGAGGCGGAGCCGGCACGCATGCCAGCGGTGTCGTTCAATCTCGGCGCGCGGGTTCGCGATTTCTTCGCCAGCCTGTCGCCGCGCACTTTGGCGTGGTCGGCGAGCGCCGCGGCGATTGCCATCCTGCTGCAGGCCGGGCTGATCGCCGGCATCATGATCAAGGAAAGTGGCGTCAGTTCGGTGAGCGGCGGCGACTATCAGACAGCGTCGGTTCCGAGCGCGTTTGCTGGCGACGGCTCTTTTGCGCTGATCCGCTTCCAGCCGCAGGCCAATGCCGCCGATATCGCCAAGTTCCTGGAAGCCAACAATCTCAGCCTAACGGGCGGCCCGATCACGGGCGCGCTGTTCCGGGTTCAGGTCGCGGCGACTAAGCTGCCGACGACGGATCTCGCCAACATCGTCAAGAAGCTGCAGTCGGACAAGATGATCGTCGGCTTCGTCGCCGCGACGCAGTAAGGCGCCTTTGCCCTGGCGTCCGATTGCGGTCGGCGCCGTTTGACACGATCATTCGGACGAATTCGGCTTCACTGGCCGCGTCTTTTGCGCGTGCTGGGGTGCGGTTTGATTCGACTGAGAGGCTCTGCAATGCGGCGCATGGCTATCACACTGCGAACGGCTTTCGTCCTGACACTGACGGTGGCGCTGGCCGGCGTATGCTGGGTTGGCAGTGCGCAGCAAGCGGGCGCATTTTTCAGGATGGGCGGACATTTCGGCGGTGCACGCATGGGCGCGCGCGTGCAGGGGCACGCGTTCGGCGGGCGGCACCGCGCTCGCGAACATGGATCGGGCCGCATTTCGAATGGAGGCCGACGCGCTGACTTGCCTGCTCGTGGCCGCGACGGTCACAGCGGCAGGGGCGTCAGGTATTTTCCGCATCGTCGGGTTGTCGGTAACGGTGTTGGTCGCGGGATTGGACGCGGGATTGGTCCGCTGGGCCTGGGCGGTAACGGAGGTGCTGGCGGAGGCGGAGGCGGTGGCGGTGGCGTCGGTCGCCGCGCCGGTGGCGTTCCGCCAGCCGGTGAAAGCCGGTTCGTGCCCGACGAGGTGCTGGTCGAATTCCAACCGCGCATCTCGCCACAAACGATCGCCCGGTTCGCCCGTACATTCAATCTGACGCAGCTCGATTCGCAGAGCTTCTCTCTGCTCGGGGGCGCCACCTTTTATCGCTGGCGCATCGCCGCCGGCAATTCGGTGCCGGGCCTCGTGGCGACGCTGCAGAATCAAGTCATCGTCGCCAACGCGCAGCCCAATTATCTGTTCACCGTGCAGGACGAGGCGAGCCAGCCTCCCAGTCCTGGCGACGATGCGCAATACGCGCTGCGCACATTGCATGTCGAACAGGCGCAGCAAATCGCCACCGGCAAAGACGTGACGGTCGCGGTGATCGATTCCGAAGTCGAGGCCTCGCACCCGGACCTCGCCGGCTCGATCAAAAAAAAATTCGACGCACTGGGTGGCGCTGGCAGTCCGCAGTCGCACGGAACCGCCATGGCGGGCGCGATCGCAGCGCACGGTAAACTCCTTGGCATCGCGCCCGGCACGATCGTTCTTGCTGCACGCGCGTTCGATGACTCTCACGGCGAGGCCAAGGGCACGTCGTATGCCATCTACAAGAGCCTGCAATGGGCCGCCGACAGCGGTGCGCGGATTGTGAACATGAGTTTTGTGGGGCCGTTCGATCCGGACCTGCAACGGATGCTGGCGGGGACCGCGGCCAAGGCCATCGTGCTGATCGCGGCGGGTGGCAACGGTGGACCGGATTCGGCTGCGCAATATCCGGCTTCGGATGCCAATGTCATCGCGGTCGCGGCGACCGACGATAAGGACAGCCTGTTCAGTCTCGATAACCGCAATCCGTACATCGCGGTCGCGGCTCCGGGCGTGGAGATTCTCTCGCTGGCGCCGGCCGACGCCTATCAGGTTTCTACCGGCAGCTCGATTGCGGCCGCGCATGTGAGCGGGATCGTGGCGCTGATGCTGCAAATACAGCCTTCGCTCAAGCCCCGCGACGTCCGCGCGATCTTGACTGACACGGCCAAGCCGCTCGTCGGGGGGCAAGATACAGGCTTTGCGCCTCGGTTGGTGAATGCCTATTTGGCGGTGAAATCGGCGGGAGCCGTCGTGGTAAGCGGTGGCAGCGGGCGCGAGCAAGCCAAGCGCTGACGTTCGGTTGGCGCCGCCGCGCCACATGAGGCGTCAGTACGGGCCGCGCCCGGCTGCATGCGCGCCACATTTATGGCGCAAGGCATCGGCAGTTCAAGGGGAATTCGGGCGCGGCACGGACGGGGTGGAGCCATTTTCATGAGCCGGATGAGCGGCATCCGACGCGCCGCAATGCTGGTGCTGACCGCATGTGCGCTCGCTGGCTGCACGACCACGGACGGTCTCGACAGCACGCTGGTCGATCCGTCGAAATATGAAGGATACAACTGCAAGGAACTTGGCAAACAACTCCAGGACCTCGACAAGCGCCAGAAGGACCTGCGCAACCTGATCGACCGCGCGGGCGAGAGCACCACCGGCGTCGTGATTGGAGCACTCACGTATCGCACCGACTACGAGATGGTTATCGCGGATAGGAAGGTGCTGCAGCGCACGATGGCGGAAAAGAAGTGCCAGCTCACGCCGGCGTTAACAAGCGATCAAATTATTCGCTGAAAACGACCCCGCCGCCACGGGCGCTATATCGAGCCCATCGCCAACAAGATAGCGAGGCCGACGCCCCCAACGGCAAGCACAATGAGGGCCGCGGCGCTGGCCGCGGTCGCCCGACCGCCCGCAAATGAGACCGCGTAAAATGCCTTGAGCACATTGTTTGACGAGGCGGCGATCAGGATCGCCGCCGCGAGCGCTGAGTTCGACAGGCTCGCGGCTCCGCCCTGGGCGAGGTTGAGCACGAACGGATCGATATCTGAGACGCCGATGATTGCTGCCAGCGCATAAATGCCGGACGTGCCAAATTGCGTCGTAGCAAAGCTCGAGGCCAGCGACACGGCGACGAACAACAGCGCAAAGATTGCGGCCGGCCCGAGTTCAAGCGGATTTCTTCCGGCGGAAGTCTGGATCGCCGTTTGCGGCTCGGTATGTTCGGCGCCTCGCCCGGGCCCCCAATACTGCACTGCGCATATGACGAACGCGACCACCGCCAGACCGCACAGGAACGGCGCCAAAAGCCGCGCCAGCGTCAAATTGAAGATCGCGACGACTGCCTCGATCCGCAAATACATGATGCCGGTGGCGAGCGTGATCCCGGCGCGGGCTTGGCGCCCAAGCGCCGGATTGGCCTTCGCCTGTCGCGCCAGCACGACGGTCGCCGCCGTCGACGAATAAAGGCCGCCGAGCGCCGCCGTCCACAGTCCGCGCGCCGCGGCCGCCCAGTAGCGCTGCGCCAGATAGCTCACATAGGAAAAAGTGCAGACCACGACCAGGGCGAGCCAGACCTGGCGCGGCGTGATCTTGGTCAGTGTGGTCACCGGCGTATTGGGTAGCAACGGCAGAATGATTCCGGTCAGAATCAGAAACTCGCCGGCGGTGATGATTTCCTTGAGCTCGATCCGCCGTGCCAGCGCATGCAATTGTTCGCGTCCGGTGAGCAGCAACACGGCGGTCACGGTGGTGGCGACTGCGACCCAATGGGGCAGGGCGAGCGCCAATGGACCCAGCACGTAGGCCTTGACGTTGAGCACGGGGACGACAAGCCCGACGTTGGGCTCACCCTCTTCGTCCTTTTCGTTCACATGCCGCTGGTAATAGACGTAGAGCCAGGCGCCGAGCACCAATAGCCCGCCGGTGAATGGGATAAGGCGGACCGGATCGAACAGGTAGAGCGCGCCGCCCCCCAGCGCCAGCATCGGAAAGGTGCGCACCCCGCCGGGGCGTCTGGTATTGTCGCGGCTGAAAAAGTCCTCGTATGCGAGTCCGAGAAAGAAACTCAGGCCCAGAAGCAGCGCGAGGCTCGCCGGCGAGGGTGCTTGGATCATCACTGCGAACCGAGGTGGCTGGAGAGCGACGCGAGGAGCGCCCAATGTCGAACAGCGCCAAATCTAGCGGCGATTGCGAGCCTCGACAATTGTCGTACGCCGCGTGGACGGGTGTACGAGCCGAGGCGGTGCAAAAGCCACGGTCGTGAACGTCCAAAAAAGAGCATTGGCAGGGGTGTCAGGATTCGAACCCGAACTGCAAGGTTTTGGAGGCCCGCCGACTGCCGTTATCTTACACCCCTGTAACTGAAATTGGTTCGTGGATGTTGGCAGCCCCTCCCGGAATTGAACCGGGCTGATCCGGATTCAAAGTCCGGCGCCTCACCGATCGGCCAAGGGGCGGCAGAAAAGCAGACCGCGCTGAGAAATGGCAGGGCGTGCGGGTGCTGACCCCGCGTCGTCGGTTTGAAGGACCGAAATGTTAGCCGTTACACTAACGCCCCGGATCTTCGGGCCTGCCGCGAGGAACGATCTCGCCTGACCGGTCTGGAGGGCCACGCCCATCCACATATTCAACGTCAGCTGTTATACCAACGCTCTGAATGTTTGGAGCGGGCCGCGAGGAACGATCTCGCCTGTCCGGTTTGGAAGACCGGCGCACATCCATCTATGCCAGACCCGCAAACTTCATGCGCGCAACGCGTGCAAATTGGCGGAGAGCTGAGAGCACGATTCTCATGCCCGTGAGGGCACCGAACGCTTAGCAGGCGTCGCCGGCCCCCGGCCGGTTAGCTCTCCAAATTCTTGGAATTTTGGGGCGCTCGGGAGGATTTGAACCCCCGACCTGACGGTTAGAAGCCGCCGGCTCTGGTCCGCTGAGCTACGAGCGCATTCTTCGCATCGTTTATTTGAACGAGTGGGCGGGAATCGAACCCGCTCGTGATGAGGTTGCAACTCATGGCGTTCCCAATTCGCCACCACTCGAGTTTTTGGCACCCCTTGATGGAGTCGAACCACCGTCTGCGCGTTCAGAGCGCGCCGTGCTGCCATTGAACCAAAGGGGTAGGGGTGGCGGCGGGGCTTTTGTCCCGCCGCGTTCTTATTGGGGACGAGCGAGCAGCGAGTGCGGTCGTTGGCCCGGAAGGGCCGTTCTCAGTTCCAATGAAGAAGTAACCGCGCTCTTCTGCGTCGTCCCCGGCATGCCCGGCAAGCGGCGAGCACGGTTTTGGCTTCTCTGGAGGTGAAGGAACCGTGGTCTTCAGCGCGGGCACTGATTTGACGCCATGGATGTCAAACAGACGAGCGTCAGATTCCGTAGGTTATTTGGTCAGGGTGCGGTGTTCTGCCCACCGGCCTCGGCGTTCCAAGCGCCGAACTCTTCTAGCACGAGCTTCACCCTGGTATTGGCGATCCACCGAGGAGTCGAACCCCGAACCTCCTGATCCGTAGTCAGGTGCTCTCATTCCAATTGAGACAGTGGACCGTAGGGCGACGGAGACTTGAACTCAGACTCCGCGGTAGAGTGCCGTGTTTCCTGACCGTTAGAAGATCGCCCCGTTATTGGCTCCCATCGCAGGAATCGAACCTGCCTGACGTCCGGTTAACAGCCGGCCGCGTGCACCTTGCTCGCCTGATGGGAATGGCTTTTTCTGCACCGTACTCAGTCCGCCTACGCTAGGGCTGCGGCGCGATCATCTTCGCCTAAAACGGCTCGCAAAGCCGAAGCTGCTGAGCAGCGGAGGCTGGTGGAGAATCCGGGAGTCGAACCCGGCGCGCCGATCTTGCAAGGATCGGCTGCAGCCCGCTGCCTTCCCCGTGCCTGGTCGTGGTTTCGAGCCACGCTCTCCGCGTTTTCGGCGCGGCGCTTTCACCAGATTAGCTTACCAGGCGAATTGGTGCGGATGCCGGTAATCGAAACCGGGCCTGATGAGTGGCACTCATCTGCTCGACCTTCAAGCTACACCCGCAGGAGCAGTCTCAGGAAAATCCGACCGGGTTTTCCGAAACACGCGACAAGTCAAATGCGAATTGGTGGGAAGTGGACGGAATCGAACCTCTTGCCCGAAGGGACTGCGTTTACAGCGCAGCGACGGCACCAGCCTGTCCTTACCTGCACTTCCCGATCGTTCTCCGTGTGGTCGCAGGGATCGGAGTCGAACCGATCTTGAGCAGCTTATGAGACTGCCTGGGTCCCGGACCGCCCTGCAAAAAAATGGCGGAAGGCTGAGCACACGATGCCCATACGCTTGCGCGTACCAATCGCTCTCCAGGCGATGCCGGCGCCTCGCCGGTTAGCCTTCCGGAAGTGGCGGAGCGGTGAGGTGTCGATCCCCACACGTTGCCGTGCCGCGAGCTTTCGAAACTCGTTGCCGAGCCGTCGGCTACCGCTCCAGGTTGCGAAGTTGGCGTTCCCTCGGAGAGTCGAACTCCGCACCTTCCGCTTCGGAGGCGGATGCTCTTTCCAATGAGCTAAGGGAACGGCGACGATACCCGCAGGACGCTTGCCGTCATGCGACAAGGCCTCTATAGCGGCTGAACCTTAAGCTTGGCCGCCGATACTAAACGAGGGGCGCTCGGCCTTGCCGCAGCGCGTCTGCCGTATTGCGTGCTTCCGATTCAGCGGGGCTCCATTCGGGGCGTGAGGAGATCGACATGGACATTATTGGCTCGGCCTTTTTCTTCGTTTTGTTCGTTATCGTGCTTTTTACCTGTCTCGGCAGCTTCTTTACAGTCAAGACCGCCGAAGTCGCCGTTATCACACGGTTCGGCCGTTTTCTGCGCGCCGCCGACCCGGGCCTGAACTGGAAAACCCCGTTC
Organism: Xanthobacteraceae bacterium; assembly: GCA_036511795.1. Classification (GTDB taxonomy): domain Bacteria; phylum Pseudomonadota; class Alphaproteobacteria; order Rhizobiales; family Xanthobacteraceae; genus BOG-931. Next base: position 17,153 of record DATCBO010000042.1, on the reverse strand, counting down.
ATTGATACCGTGGCGGGTCGGGTCAGCCTGCGGGTCAATCAGATCAATTTGACGATGGAAACGAAGACGAAGGACAACGTTTTCGTCACCATTCCGATTTCGGTGCAGAACCGCGTGCGGCCCGAAAAGGTGTACGACGCGTTCTACAAGCTTTCGAATCCCGCACAGCAGATCCAGTCGTATGTCGAGCAGGTCATTCTCGGCCATGTGCCCGGTATGACGCTCGACGAAGTGTTCGCCAGCCAGTCCGGCATCGCGGCCGCCGTGAAGCAGGAGCTCGATGCCGACATGGCGACATTCGGCTTCGAGATCGTCAACGTGCTCGTGACCGATATCGTGCCGGATGCAAAAGTGAAATCGGCCATGAACGACATCAATGCGGCGCAGCGCGAGCAGGTTGCCGCCAATGCGCGAGGCGAGGCCGAGAAGATTTTGGTGGTGAAGAAGGCCGAAGCCGAAGCCGAGAGCAAGGCGTTGCAAGGCCAGGGCATCGCTAATCAGCGCAATGCCATCATCGAAGGGCTGCGCGGCTCGATCGAGCAGTTTCGCAGCACTGTCACCGACGCCACGACCGCGGAAGTCATGCAGCTCGTCTTGGTCACGCAATATTTCGACACCATCAAATCCATCGGTGAACTGGATAAGACCAATACCCTGTTCCTATCGCATTCGCCCGGGGCCGTCCGCGACATTTCCGATCAGATCATGCAATCGATGCTGACGGCGGAGCGGGCGAAGGTGTCTTAGCCGATATCCGATGGCGCGCCGTGCGGGGAACGATCCCGCCTCACCGGTTAGACAGACCGGCCGCTTCACCTGATGCGTAACGGCGCGTAGACCGGGTGGGGAACGATCCCACTTCCTTTCGCTTAAGAGGCGACTGCACGACCATTGTGCTTCCGGTCTGTGTTGGCGAACCCCGGAGGTTACGATCCTCTTGCGGGGAGATTAAAAGTCTCCTGCCGATCCAATCGGCTAGACGCTCGGGGTCCGAAGACCCCGCGTTTGTGCGGGTCTGGCATCTTGATCTCCTGATGTGGTCCTCCCGCACGGTAACGATCGGCGGTCTGCCGGTTATCGGCCGGTCGCTCCGCCATTGAGCGACAGGAGGATGGTGTTGGCGACGCTATTTGGTAGGCGCTGAGAATTACGATATCTCGACCTTCGGTTTGTAGGACCGACGCTCTTCCTCTGAGCTAAGCGCCTGCGGCACGACTTAGAAAAGCAACCAAAGGGCTTTCCAAGACCGTCATGCTACGCCTGATGGTGCCGCAGGCAGGCGACGATCCTGCACTGAACGGGTTTTAAGCCCGCTGCCTCTGCCGGTTGGGCTACTGCGGCCAATCGTAAAAAAGCGGTGTGGTGTCCCGAGGAGGATTCGAACCTCCATCGCCTTCCTTCTGAGGGAAGCGCCTCTGCCGATTGGGCTACCGGGACAGCAAACGATCATGTGGAGCCAGCAGGAGGAATCAAACCTCCGTCTCATCCTTACGAGGGGCGTGTTCTGTCACTGAACTATGCCGGCGCCTATTCTGAAAATTGACAAATGGACGGGCGCTCTGCTTCGCATCCTAAAAAAGGAGGCAGTTGCACAATGCCGCGTCCAATATTTTGGACGTTCACGATGTCTTACAGCTCGATCCTTGCGGATCGCAGTTCCAAATTTCGAGCAAAGCTTCGCCATCGGACAAAGCTCCGCCATGCCCCGCGCGCGTACGCGCGCGGATCGTTTGACGACGCGGGCGGCGCACACGCAGGTCATGCGCGCGGTACGAATGCCATCTCAGCTAGCGTGGGATTTCTTGCGATAAACTGGGCCGTTCTTGCCCTCCTGCCTGTTCGGCGGAGGGTTTCGGCCCTGCCGCCGGTCAGTCCGGTCTTCCTAACCCCGATTTTTCGGAGTTTCTCAGCTCACTGACGAAGCCGAGCGCGTACATGCACCGCCAATCGCTCGGTCGGGAGCCCGACCGGGCGGCGGTGACTGGTGCAACAAATGATCGTAGCGAGCGCATCGGTTTCTCTGTTCGGCTTTTAGCCATCAGGAGCGGCGCGTGTGCCACACCTGAGCGCAGTTTGCAAGGCCAAAATGGTGACAACAAGGCCGCGGTGCAAGAGGTGCACGCAAAATTTCAACAAACGAGTTTAGAGTTGTTTGGTGTCGATCAGACTGGGGTACGCCGTAGCCGTAGCGCATTGGCAACAACGGTCACTGACGACAGCGCCATGGCCGCGGCGCCAATGGCCGGCGTCAGCAGCAAACCAAAGACCGGATAGAGGGCGCCGGCCGCGATCGGGACGCCAGCCGCGTTGTAGAGGAACGCAAAGAACAGATTTTGCCGGATGTTACGCATCGTCGCGGCAGACAGCTTGCGCGCCCGCACAATGCCGTCGAGGTCGCCTTTGACCAGCGTCATGCCGGCGCTCTCCATCGCGACATCGGTGCCGTTGCCCATGGCGATCCCGACATCGGCAGCGGCGAGGGCCGGCGCATCGTTGACGCCGTCGCCTGCCATCGCGACAACATGTCCCTGGCTTCGCAGCTTTTGGACCACGTCGCTTTTGTGCTCGGGCAACACCTCGGCTTCGACCGCGTCGATGCCAAGCGTTTTGGCGACGGCGCGTGCGGTGACCAGATTGTCGCCGGTCAGCATCACGACCGCGATGCCTCGCGCCTTCAATTCCGTCAGCGCCGCCGGTGTGGTTGGTTTCACCGGGTCGGCGATGGCGAGGAGGCCGGCAAGCTTTTGGTCGACCGCAACAAACACAACCGTCGCGCCGCCAGCGCGGAGCGTTTCGGCGTCGTCTTTCAGGGCGTCAGTTGTAATGCCAAGTTCGGCCAGGAATTTTTCGTTGCCGAGCGCCACCCGTTTCCCTGCTACTGTGCCGAGGACGCCTTTTCCAGCGGGCGCATCGAAGTCGGCCGCCGGGAGCGTGGCGATATTGCGCTCGGCCGCTGCAGCCACTATTGCCGCGGCCAAAGGATGCTCGCTCGCGCGCTCGATGCTGGCGGCGAACTGAAGGACGGTGCCGTCATCGAACCCACGTATCGGGGTGATGGCGATGACTTTCGGCTTGCCCTCGGTCAGCGTGCCGGTTTTGTCGACCACTAGAGTGTCGACTTTTTCCATGCGCTCCAGGACCTCGGCGTCTTTGATCAAGATGCCAAACGAGGCCGCGCGGCCGACGCCGACCATGATCGACATCGGCGTCGCCAAACCGAGCGCGCAAGGGCAGGCAATGATTAGAACGCTGACGGCGGCGACGAGCGCGTAGGCAAAGCGCGGCTGCGGCCCGAACGCCACCCAGGACGCGAATGCGATGAGCGCGACCGCAATCACCGCCGGCACAAACCAGGACGCAACCTGGTCGGCCAGCCGGGCAATCGGGGCGCGCGAGCGTTGCGCGGCGGCCACCATGTCGACGATGCGCGACAGCATTGTGTCGCGGCCGACCTTCTCGGCGCGCATCACGAAGCCGCCGCTGCTGTTGAGCGTGCCGCCGATCACACGGTCGCCGGCCGCTTTAGCGATCGGCATCGATTCTCCCGTCACCATCGACTCATCGATCGAGGAGCGGCCGTCAAGCACAACACCGTCGACTGGAATCTTCTCGCCTGGCCGAACGCGAAGCTGGTCGCCGACGGAAACCGCATCGAGCGGTACGTCTTCGTCACTGCCGTCGACGCGGACACGCCGGGCAGTGGCCGGCGCAAGGCTTATCAGCGCTCGGATGGCGCCGGATGTCGAAGCGCGGGCGGAGAGTTCCAGTACCTGACCCAACAGCACCAAAACTGTAATGACGGCCGCGGCTTCGAAGTAAAGCGCGAGTCTGCCGTGTGCGTCGCGGAATCCTGCGGGGAACAGCCCGGGCGCCAGCAGGACGACGACGCTGTAGAGGTAGGCGACGCCGGTGCCCATCGCGATCAACGTGAACATGTTGAGGTGGCGCGTGACGACGGACTGCGCGCCGCGCACGAAGAACGGCCACCCGCCCCACAGCACGACCGGCGTGGCGAGAGCAAATTGCACATAGTCCGGCCACGGGCCGGAGAAATGCCAGGCGCCGACATGCGCACCCATGTCGAGTGCCACGACCGGAAGCGCGAGCGCCGCCGAGACCCACAGGCGCCGCGTCATCGCAACACGTTCGCCGTCGTCTGCATCGCCGCCAGCTTCGGGTTCAAGCGCCATCCCGCAGATCGGACAATGGCCCGGCCCGTGCTGGCGGATCTCCGGATGCATCGGGCAGGTGTAGATCGCGTCTTTTGAAGGCGCTGCCTGTGGCTCTGGGACGTGGCGCAGATAGCGTTCGGGATCGGCCGCAAATTTTTCGCGGCACCCGGCGCTGCAGAAAAAATAATCACCGTCGCGATAGCTGTGTCGATGCTTGGCCGTAACGGGATCGACGCGCATGCCGCAGACCGGGTCGGTGGCGGATGTGTCCGTGACAGGGGTGTGATGCGAACACGTTGAATGCAGCACGATAATCCTCTTGAAACGGGTACCCGGTAGGGGTATATAGGGGGCATGCAGACACTTGCCAAGTCGTCGGTGCTCAAACGCCTGAAACGGATCGAAGGTCAGGTGCGCGGTCTCGCGCGGATGGTCGAGGATGACCGTTATTGCATCGACGTCGTCACCCAGCTTTCGGCGGTGCGTGCCGCCTTGCGTCGAGCCGAGGAGGAAATCCTCGCCGACCACGTCTCGCATTGCGTCGAGCACGCGATCGCGTCAGGCAACAAGGTCGAGCAACGCCGCAAGGTCGGCGAACTGATGGACGTTCTGTCGCGTAGCGACCGATGAAACAGGCAAAGGCCAGGAAGTCCGTTGAGCGCAAACCGGTGGCGAGGTCCAGACAGCCGTCGTCGCGTATTGCGATTAAACGGGTCTACGACCAGCCCGAGGCTGGCGACGGTCTGCGGATTCTGATCGACCGGCTGTGGCCGCGCGGGCTGTCAAAGGCGTCGCTCAAACTCGACGCCTGGCCCAAGGAGCTTTCACCGTCGAACGAATTGCGGAAATGGTACGGACATGATCCGAAGCGTTATGCCGAGTTCGTCCGCCGTTATCGCGGCGAGATTTCCGCACACAAGGATGAGCTGGCGGCGTTGCGCGCCATGATCAAAGGCCGCATTGCGACGCTTCTGACCGCGACGCGCGAACTCGCCTTGAGCCACGCCGGCGTATTGCGCGACCTGCTGAGTAAAGCTTAGGCCAATCTCTCTCGCGCCAGCGCTGCGCCCTTGCCCAACGCCACCAGCTTCTTCTTCGCAATGTCGCGGCGCATCGGTGCCATGCCGCAATTGGTCGACGGAATGATCTTGTCCTTGGCCACGTGCTTGCTCACATCGGCAATCGCGCCGGCAACCTCTTCGGGTGTCTCGATCTGGTCGGTCGCGATATCGATGACGCCGATCTGCACCTCTTTGCCGTCGAGCAATTGGAGGATACTCATCGGCACGCGCGAATGGATGCATTCGATGGAGACCTGATCGATGCGGCTCCTGGCAAGCGCGGGAAAAAATTTCTCGTACTGACGCCACTCGTCGCCCAGGCCGGCCTTCCAGGCGATGTTGGCCGGAATGCCGTAGCCGTAGCAGATGTGCACCGCGCTCTTCGACGAAACGCCGTCGATGGCGCGATGCAGCGCTTCGATGCCCCAGCCCGCGGCCTGTTCCATGTAGACATTGAAGGCCGGCTCGTCGAACTGAATGACATCGACGCCGTCGGCGGCGAGCCCAAGCGCTTCCTCGTTGAGAAGTTTGGCGAAAGCGAGCGCCATCTTTATGCGGTCGCCGTAATGCGCATCGGCGATGGTGTCGACGATGGTCATCGGGCCGGGCAAGGTGAATTTCAGCTTCTTGTTGGTATGAGCACGAGCCAGACGGGCTTCGCGCGCGTGCACGCGGCTGCGCAGCCGTAATTCGCCGGTTACGGTCGGGCACATCGCCTTATAGCGGTCGTTGCGGATACCCATTTCGACTTTCTTGTCGAAATCGATGCCTTCGACCGCTTCGAGAAAGCCGTGGACGAAATGCTGGCGCGACTGTTCGCCGTCGCTCACAATATCGAGGCCGGCATCTTCTTGCAGTTTGATCGCAACCAGCGTTGCGTCATCGATGGCGGCCGCAAGGTCGTCGCCCGTGAGCCGCCACTGCGGCCAAAGTTTATTTGGTTCGGCAAGCCACGCCGGTTTCGGCAGGCTGCCGGCGGTCGTCGCGGGAAACATCAAATGATTTTCGGCTTTTGTCGGCATGGCGGTTTTCTGCCGGTGTGCAATCGGTCAGGCGGACGGCAGCGCGGGTGGCTGCCAGCGATAGAGCCAGTCATAGTGATGCAACAGCCGCGTGCCGCCAAGCGCGCGCATTGCCGCGTTGCGCAACATAGCCCGCACGCCGCTCAAGTGATAGCGCGCGCCGTTGCGGGCGGCGAGGCGCTGGACCTTCCAGGCGCGCGCTCGCCGCATCCGCCAATAGCTGCGTAATGCCGCCGTGGGGTCATTTGGCGCTTGCGCCAGGCAGTGTGCGACCACGGCGGCATCTTCGATCGCCATCGCGGCGCCTTGCGCCAGATAAGGCAGCATTGGGTGGGCGGCATCCCCAAGAAGCGCCACCGGGCCTGTCGCGGCGCGCAGGATCGGCCGCCGGTCGAACAGCGCCCATTTCAGCCAGGCTTCCGGTGCGCTTAACAAGGACAAAGCTTGCGGCGTCCAATCGCGTGTCGAAAACCGCTGCAGCAGATCGGTCCGCGTCGCCGGTTCGCTCCACCCAGGCGCGTTCCAGCTATCGTCCATAATGACGACGACGTTGATGAGTCTGCCGCCCTTGACCGGATAGTGCACGATGTGGGCATCGCCGCCGAGCCAGAGCTGAACGAGCGGCTCGGACAGTTGCGGCGAAACATCTCTGGCGCGCACGAGTGCACGCCAGGCGACGCGGCCGGCAAAGCGCGGCGGCCCGCCATAGCCGAAGCGCGCGCGCGCCGTCGACCACAGCCCGTCGGCGGCGATGAAGGCGGTGCCGTGTTCGTCGGAAACGCCGGTGCGGCCGTGCGACATGACGGTGATGCCGTTGGGATGCACCGCAACGTCATCGACATGCAGGCCGAGTTTTATGGAAATATCGAGTTGTTGCGCCGCTGCGCCTACAAGCGCGGCCTGCAGGTCGCCGCGGTGAATGACCCAGTAGGGCGCGCCGTAACGCGCCGCGGCCGCCTCCCCGAGTGGCACACGCACAATTTCGCGGCCGCTCTCGCCGTCGAGAACGCGCAGCCCCGCGGGCTCGATCACCTGCGGCCGCAGTCGCTCCTCGAGTCCGAGATCGATCAGCGTGCGGGATGCGTTCGGCGACAGCTGAATTCCGGCGCCGGTTTCCTCAAGCCGCTCGGCCTGTTCCAGCACGACAACGCGAAAACCGCGGCGCACCAGTGACAATGCGGCGGTTAATCCGCCGATCCCGGCGCCTGCGACAATGACGATGCGCGACGGCGTGAGGATGTTGGCTCCGTGACAGGATCAAGCGGCGTTACGCCAGGCGCATTGCGCCGGCCGCGCCTCGTTCGGCGCAAGCGCCGGATCGTGACGATAAAGTGTCGAGCAGTACGGGCACACATAGTCGGCATCGTCGCCCATGTCGCAATAAACGTGCGGGTGATCGAACGGCGGTAACGCGCCCATGCACATGAATTTCTTGGCGCCGATGTCGATTGCGGCGACGCCCGGATCGTTGTGAAAATGCGGAACGATTTCGTCCGACATCGTCTGTCCTGTCGTTAAGAAGTCACGGCGCGGAACGGTCGCGCCAGCGTTCCGGACGGCACCATAGCGGCGCGATGGCGCGATTCCTAGGGCGAGCTTCGTCCGACTGCCGGCTCGGAAAAGCCGCCCGCTCTGGTAATAAGATGCATCGGTGCGACGTGGAGGTCGAATGCCGCAATTTACCCATGACGGAGTGGAGATCGCCTTTTTCGATCGGGGCGAGGGTGAGCCGATCGTGCTCGTGCACGGCTTTGCCTCGACCAAGGAAGTCAATTGGATCATGCCGGGCTGGGTGGCGACGCTGACCGGGGCAGGGCGGCGGGTCATCGCGCTCGACAACCGCGGCCACGGTGCATCGGCCAAGCTTTACGATCCGCCGGCGTATCGTTCGACCATCATGGCCGATGACGTGCGTGCGGTGATCGATCATCTCGGTCTGCCCCGCGCCGACGTGATGGGTTACTCGATGGGGGCGCGTATTTCGGCATTCCTAGCGCTCGCCCACCCGGATCGGGTCCGCTCGGTGGTACTCGGCGGCCTCGGTATGGGCCTCATCAACGGCGTGGGCGACCCGGAGCGGATCGCGGCGGGGCTTGAGGCGCCGAGCCTGGCCGACGTAGCTGATCCGGGCGCCCGGCAGTTTCGCAGTTTCGCCGAACAGACCCACTCCGATCTGCGCGCTTTGGCGGCATGCATGAGAGGTTCGCGCCAGACCCTGAGTCGGGAGGAGGCGGGCCGGATCGCCATACCGCTTTTGGTTGTGGTTGGCAGCAAAGACACGATCGCCGGGCCGCCGGAAGAACTGGCCGTCCTGGTGCCGAATGCGCAAGCGCTGATCATTCCCAACCGTGATCACATGCTGGCGGTCGGCGATAAGACCTATAAAGCCGGGGTGCTGGAATTCCTCAACAAAAGGGCTTAGTCAGCCACCGGGCCATCATGATCCGTCAATGGCCGAGGCCGTTGGCTTAGCGGGCCGCGGCCCTTGGTTTTACCCACAGCGATGCCGATCTTGTGCTAGAACGCGAACGTAGCGTTCGCCATTTTCCGGGAGTGAGCCGCATGGCGCAGTACCAGACAAAGCCGGCACTCGACACGGTCGATCCGGTATGGGCGCGGGTGCGCCGCGAGGCTGAGGAGGCGGCGCGCCGCGAGCCGGAGCTTGCCACCTTCATTTACTCGACCATTTTGCATCACGACAGCCTCGAGGCCGCGGTGGTGTATCGGTTGGCCGAGCGTCTGAACCACGGCGCGGTTTCGAGCGGGCTCATCCGTCAGGCCTACATGGACGCGCTCAAGGACGACCCGTCGATCGGCGAAAGCTTTCGCGCCGACATCATGGCGATCTGCGATCGGGATCCGGCAACGCGCCGGCTGATCGAACCTGTGCTCTATTATAAAGGCTTCCACGCCATAGAGACGCATCGCCTGGCGCATTGGCTGTGGGGCAAGGGCCGGCGCGATTTCGCGCTTTATCTGCAAAGCCGTGCATCGGCGGCGTTTCAATGCGACATTCATCCGGCTGCCGAGGTCGGACGCGGCATTTTCCTCGACCACGCCACCGGGCTTGTGGTGGGCGAAACTGCGGTCATCGAAGACGACGTCTCGCTGTTGCACGACGTCACCCTTGGCGGCACCGGCAAGGAAGCCGGCGACCGGCATCCTAAGATTCGCTATGGCGTCATGATCGGGGCCGGGGCCAAAATTCTCGGCAATATCGAAGTCGGCCATTGTGCGCGTATTGCCGCTGGCTCGGTCGTGATCAAGCCGGTGCCCAATAACGTCACGGTCGCGGGTGTGCCCGCCAAGGTCATCGGCGTGGCCGGCTGTCCGGAGCCTGCGCGCAGCATGGATCAGATGTTTCAGGACGAGCCGTAACGCAACAGCGGCATTCGCCGCCAATCATTGTTATTGAAATTGCTGCTCAGGGGCGGCGCGGGAGCTACGCGGTGGATGTACAAGAAGTCAGGAAGCTCGACGGCTATCTGAAAAAGCTGTTTGGTAATGCGCGCATCCGCGTGGTGCCGCAGCAGGCCAAAGTCGCCGATGTCTTTATCGGCGAGGAGCGATTGGGCGAGCTGAACGTCGACGACGAAGACGACGATCTTTCCTATAATTTCCGCATGGAAATCAGCCTTGGTGAAGTGAGCGAGGTTGACCAGCTCAAGCGCCTGGATGCTTATCTGAAGAAAAAATTCGACAACGAGCAGATTCGCGTCGTACCGCGCGCCAAAAAGCGGGATTCCCTTGAAGCCTACCTCGGCAACGAGTTCATCGGCGTATTGTTCGTGGACGACGAGAAGCGGCGCGGTTCTTATATCCTTGAGATGCCGATCCTCGATATGGACCTGGCCTGAGACGGCGTTACGCAGCGTCCGCGAGTTGCGCCGTCATTGTCCCGGCGGATGCAATTGCGCAATGAGGCGGTCGAACCCGGCGGCGACTTTGCGCCAATCCTTCTCGGCCCAGTCGCGCGGAAAGCGCAGCGTTACATCGGCAGCGCCAACGAGCCGTTCGTGGATGCACGTCCCCGGCATCACATCGCTGGGGCGCGAGCAGCGCGCATAGAATCGGTCCGGCTGGTCGGCGACGTAGATGAGGTCCTCGGCTTCGTAGGGCGTACCGCTGCGGAACGGCAGAATGGCGAGACCGTCGTTGCCCGCTCTCGCCTGCGCCTCGACGTAATGCGGGTAGATGCTGCGCAGCCGCTCAAGGGGTGGCAGCAATGAGCCGAGAGCGGCGATAGTAACGAACAATCGTCCCGTAGTGTCGGCGCTCTCGATCTTCGGGCTCGGCGCGGTCGCGCCGTCCGTCTCGGCATCGGCGACGGACGGATCATCAGCGTCGCCTTGAGCATGTGGCGGCGTGAGAGCGGGCCACTCAAACGCAAGGTCGACGCGCTCGTGCGGGCCGGGATGGCGCTGCACCGCCGTGCGGATCGCCGCAGGCGGGATTTCGAACAGCACGCCGGCAACGGTCACGGGAAATACGGGAGCATCCGGCGCGACCGGCGCGCTTGGCCAGCTTGGCCACAGCACGTAGGCGACGAAGCACCCCGCCACGATCAGCGGTATAATCAGGAAAGACAACGGCAGCACGGTAAAGCCGTGGGCCCTGCGGCGCAGTCTGTTTGAGAAAGTCGTTCGCGCTGTCATGCGTCGTGCTGCTGTTCCGCGAATCAACGATCAGTATCGCATGGTCGAGGGCGCGAAGTGGGACGTGCCAAGGCCCGCGTTATTAACCTTTCCTTAAGCATTCCGTGGCGCTGCGCGCGATCCTCTGCAATTGGTTCGGGCGAGGAGGCGCCCGACATGTTCGATTTTGCTTGGCCGGCAATTTCGCTGGACACGATTGAATCTTTTTTCTCGCTGGCGATCGGATTTGGAGTCGCCGGTCTGTGCGCCACCGGATACCGGCTGTTCTCCGAGCATTTTCCGAGCTTCCGGCTTCTCGAGATGGGACCGACGGCGGCGCGTTTCGCCTCCATTCCGCTTTTGATGTTCTCCGCGCCATTCATCATCATGCGCAACACGTTGCGGGGCCGCCGCATCGAGGGCCGCCGCGCCGAGTTCGTCATGGTGGCGACCGTGATCGCCGGCTTATGGAGCTTGATGTCGGGAACGGTCGTGGTAATGGCGCTGCAAATGCTGCTGTCGGCCTGACAGCAGAACATTCGCGCTCAGCGTTGGTCGGTCGTGACAGGCACTTTTGCTGTGGTCGTCTCATCCGCCGAACGGGCGATGCGGACAAGATCGCCGGAGGCGATGCCGTCAGGCGGGCTCTCGATCACGCGGTCTTCGACACCGAGTCCTGACCCGATCTCGACTTCCTTGCCCAGGTCGCGCGAGATCGTCACCGATTTGAGGCGCACGCGGCCGTCGCCGGACACAATGGCGACGAACAGCCCGCTTCGATTGAAGATCAGCGCGCTTGCCGGCACGTTGATCGCGATTTCGGGATGCGGCAATTCAAAACTGACATTGGCAAAGTCGCCGGTCATCAATTGGCTGTCGGCATTGTTGACGATGAGCAGCATCCGCGTCGTTCCGGACGCGATATCGACGGCTTGCGCCGACGCCTGCAAGATCGCCGGAAAGGTCTTTCCCGGATATTCGGGAACCGAGAGTTTCGCCTTCGTGCCGATTTGTATGCTCGGCACATAATTCTGTGGGACGTTGACGTAGAGGCGCAGTCTCTTCGTATCCGAGACAATGAACAGCGGCGGCCCGGCCGCGCCGGCGTTGATCAGCGCGCCGATGTCGGTGCTGCGCGCGGTGACGAGCCCGTCGAACGGCGCCGTGATGTGCTTGTATTGCTCAAGGACGCGCAGGCGATCGAGATTGGCCTGCGCCGCCTTTGACAGCCCATCCTTGTTGGCCGCATCGGCCGCGCGCTGATCGAGATCGGCCTTCGAAATGGCGCCCGAATGAATCAATGACTGGCCGCGCTGCAACGTAGCCTGCGCCAGGGTCAGATTGGCCGCAGCGCTTGCCAGTGCCGCTTTGGCTTCCATGATCTGCTGATCGAGGTCGGGTGCATCGATCTCGGCGAGCAGTTGCCCGGCCTTTACCGGAGTGCCGATATCGGCCTTCCAGTCCTTCAGGTAGCCGCTCACGCGCGCGTAGATCTGCGCCTGCGTGTACGCCTCGAGCCGCCCGGGAAGATCCAAAGTCGCACGCTGACCATGCGTGTCCGGCAGCGCGGCGGCAACCACGGGCACCGCCTGCGCCTCGGTCCAATCACCGAGTTTCGCATCAGCCGCGTGGCGCGACGTAATACCCATGACGACAGCCGTCGCGGCCACCGCGGCCGCGATCAGGCCGGCGAAAGCCAGTTTGCGCCGCGACAGAGCTGGCGGAGCCGGATCAGACGGCATGTGGTTCCCCCGCGACCTGGCCCCTCTCGCCGTGGTCGTGAAAAAGACTGAAAACGACTGGGACGAATAACAGTGTCGCTACTGTAGCAAAAACCAGGCCGCCGACAACGGCGCGGCCGAGCGGTGCGTTCTGTTCGCCACCTTCGCCGAGCCCAAGCGCCATCGGCGCCATGCCGATGATCATGGCGAGCGCCGTCATCAGCACCGGACGGAAACGGACGAAGCCCGCTTCGAGCGCGGCCGCAACGGCGTCGCCGCGCTGTTCGAGCTGCTCGCGGGCGAAGCTGATGACAAGAACACTGTTGGCCGTGGCGACGCCCATGCACATGATGGCGCCGGTCAGCGCCGGAACCGACAGCGTGGTGTGCGTCGTGAACAGCGTCCACACGATGCCGGCCAGCGCCGCGGGTAGCGCCGTGACGATCACGAACGGATCGCTCCACGATTGGAAATTGACGACGATCAGGAGGTAAATCAGAACGATCGCGCCCATGAGGCCGATGAGCAGCCCGGTGAACGCATTATCCATGGTCACGACCTGACCGAGCAGCACGGCTTGCGCGCCCTTCGGCATCTCCTTCGCGTTTGCGGCCATGACGCGACGAATGTCGGCGGCGACCGCGCCGAGATCGCGGCCCTGCGTCGTGCCGTAGATCTGGACCATGGGCACGATGTTGTACTGGGAATAAACCGCAGGGGTGGCCGCGCGCTTGATGTCGGCGATCGCGCCAAGCGTTTGCGCCGGCGCGCCGGCCGCTGTTATCGACAGATTTTGCAGCGCGTTGAGCGAGTCGATCTGATATTGCGGTGTCTGCATCACAATTGCGTAGTTCACGCCGTTAGCCGGGTTTAGCCAGTAGGTCGGGGCGACTTGGCTGCTGCCGGCCAGGTTGACCACCAGGCTGTTGGTTACGTCCCGTTCGGTCAGACCGACATATTGGGCGCGCGTGCGATCGACGTCGACGTCGAACGCGGGATAGTCGAGCGCCTGCTGGATGCGCGCGTCGACAAGGCCCGGGACATGGCGCACCGCGCGCAGCAGCCTTTCGGCATAGGCGAAGTCGTCCGGCAGCGAAGGGCCGCGAATCTGCAGATCGATCGGAGCGGGCGCGCCGAAATTGAGAATCTGGCTGATGATATCGGCGGGCAGAAATGAGAAAGTCACCCCCGGAAAACGCAGCGGCAATTGCTCGCGCAGCATGCGCACGTAGTCCGCGGTCGGCCGATGATCCTCGTTCAGCTTGATCTGAATATCGCCGTCCTGAGCGCCGAACGTGCCGCTGGTATTGTAGGTCATGTTGATGCCACTGCTTGGGAGGCCGATATTGTCGACCACGGTCCCCAAGTCTTCCGGCGGAATGATGCGGCGGATCGTTTTCTCGATCTCGGCGAATTGTCGCGCGGTTTCCTCGACTCGCGTTCCGATATGGGTGCGCGCATGCATCAGAATCTGCCCGGCATCGACTGTCGGGAAGAAGTCGCGGCCGAGATACGGCGTCAACGCGAAGGAACCGAAGATGAAGGCGAGAAAGCCGATGATGAATACGGCGCGATGAGCAAGCGCCATGACGAGAAGCGCGCGATAAAGCAGGCGCAGCCGCTCGAAGCCGCGCTCGAAACCGCGTTGCAGCCGTATCAGCGGATTGCGCGACGCCGGCAACGGGCCGTCGAGTCCATGCATATCCGTGTGCGGCGCGTGCGGGCGAAGCAGATAATTCGCCAGTGTCGGCACCAGAGTCCGCGAGAGAATGAATGAGCAGGTCATGGCCGACATCACGGCTTCGGCCATTGGCACGAACAGGAAACGTGCCACACCGGGCAGGAAAAACATCGGAACGAAGACGATGCAGATGCACAGCAGCGAGACGAACGCCGGTGTGACGATCTGAGCGGCGCCGTCCATGATCGCTGTTTCGACCGCCTTGCCCTGTTCGAGATGATAATTGATGTTTTCGATGGTCACCGTGGCGTCGTCGACGAGAATACCCACGGCGAGCGCCAGCCCGCCAAGCGTCATGATGTTGAGGGTCTCGCCGAGCGCCGACAGCGTGGCGATCGAACCGAGCACCGACAGCGGGATGGAGGTCGCGATGATCAGCGTCGAGCGCCAGCTGCCGAGAAAGATGAGAATCATCAGCGCCGTCAGCGAGGCGGCGATGACGCCTTCGCGGATGACGCCGTTCACAGCGGCCTTGATGAAGATCGATTGATCGCCGATCTGCGCAATTTTCAAATTTGGCGGTAGGATATCCTTGATCTCGGCGAGCTTCTGCTTGATGCCGTCGATGATGGCGAGTGTCGAGACCGAGCCGTTTTTCAGGACCTGCATCAGTACCGAGCGGCTGCCGTCGACGTGCACGATGTTGGTCTGCGGCGGGTTGCCGTCGCGCACATGCCCGACGTCGCGGATGTAGACCATCGCCCCGTTGACGCTCTTGATCGGCAAGTCGGCGAGGTCGGCGATTACTGACGGGGCATTGTTCAGCTGAATGGAGTATTCGAACGAGCCGATTTTTTCGGTTCCCGCCGGCGTGATGAGGTTCTGCGCAGCGAGGGCGTTGGCCACGTCCTGACCGGACAGTCCGCGTGCCTGCATCGCCCGCGCATCGAGGTCGATCTGTACCTCCCGCAACTTGCCGCCATAGGGCAGCGGGATGCCGGCGCCCGGAACGGTGACGAGGGGCGTGCGGAGCGTATTGAGTCCGATGTCGGCCAGCGCCTGCTCGGACAGGCCCGATCCGGAAAGCCCGAGTTGAATGATCGGAACCGTCGAGGCGCTGTAATTGAGAATGAGCGGCGGCGTCGTGTTCGCCGGCATCTGCTTGAGCTGGGTCTGCGAAATCGCCGTGATCTGGGCGTTTGCCAGCCGGATGTCGGCGCCGGGCTGGAAGAATACCTTGATGATGCCGAGCCCGTTGTAGGACGTTGCCTCGATGTGCTCGATGTCGTTGACCGTCGTCGTCAGTGCGCGCTGCGATTGGGAGGTGATGCGCCCGGCCATCAGCTCCGGCGCAAGGCCGGTGTACTGCCACACGATCGCGACCACCGGAATGCGAATGTCCGGAAAGATGTCGACCGGGGTGCGCAGCGCCGCCAGGGGGCCAATGATCAGAATGGCGAGGGCAAGGACGATGAACGTGTACGGCCGCCGCAATGCGATGCGCACGAGCGCGATCATGTGATGACGACTTCCCCGCCAGCAACGGCGCGCCAGTGCGCCGTGAATCGCACGTTCCCCGAACGCGCGTTGCAATCTACCACACGATAAAACTAGCCGTCGCGGCGAACAACAAATATTGTGTTTACGCGCTGTTTACGCCGCAAATCCGCAACTGCCAGCGCGCGAAGCGTTGCTGAGTTCTAGTGTCGCACCGTTGCATGCACACCGGGAACTTTTGCCTTGCGGCCTGACCAGTTGCAACGATGCGTGCCGAAGCGGCGGCGGGGGCTTCTGAAAAAGGGTGCGGGCGGCTCTTGGGGGAGAGCCGCCCGCGCGCGAACCCGGTCTGGGGACGGGGAGGGGTGGGGACGTGACCGAGTTCGCGTAGCTCCTTTGCTCGTTGGGTTCAGCGCGACGAAGACGTGAGCGGTGCGGACCGCGGTTCGCCAAGCGAGACCCAAACGTTGGGATCGGATTGCGACTGCCGCTTCACGAAGCGGTAGCCGGTGTCGGACCAGAGCAGAATTTCGTCGCGCTGATTGTCCAGGATGTACTCGCCCTTGTCGGTTTTGACGGTGAGTATTGCGTGACCTTCGCCGTTCTGATCGCGCACAACGGTGATCAGCAGCGCTTCGCGCGGCCAGCCCGCGTCTATCAGCATACGGCGCTTCTCCAGCGCGTAGTCTTCACAGTCGCCATAACCGTCGTCGGGGTAATTCCAGCGCTCGACCACGCCCCAATGTTCGAGGTCGGTGATCGGCCTGACGCTGGCGTTGACCCAGCGGTTCACGCGCACCAGATCCTTCCAGGCCTGCCCGGCCAGCACGATATCGCGCGGTATCGAGGACCTGGTCTTGCATTCCGGATCGTATTCGACGCAGAACTGGATCCAGCCGATCGGCGCTGAGGTCTTGGCTCCGACGCCTACGAAAAGCGAACGACTCTGCGCGGTGCCCGCGCTCGGAGAGCCGAGCACTGCAAGCGCAATCACGCTCGCAGCCGCACAGCGCTTGAGGATCGCTTTGGCACCCGCACTCATCGTGACCCCTTCCCGTCTTGTTGAGGTCACGTTTCGCACAAAGCTTTTGCGGGGCCGCTAAGTTGGTTCGTTCAATTTGAAGTAAAGGCAAGTCAACAGCGCGGAAATACTGCGGAACGTTTGCACGAATATTAGATAAAATTCGATCCGTTTGAATTTGAATAAAATTGTCTACATTCGAACTTTAGCCCGTCCTATTCATCGAACATACCTCAGTTGCTCGCCGGCGGGGTGACTTTGGCGTGAGGGCACGGGGTCGGGATCGCGTCGGATGGTGTCGACGCGGCGAGTTGCGATTGTGTTTTTACGGGTTGGAGGTTGCG
>DATCBO010000041.1:0-56762 GCA_036511795.1 Xanthobacteraceae bacterium | reverse complement strand
CCGAGAGCTTCGAGACGGCTTTGGAGATCGCCGACGGCCTGGCGGTGGTCGAACTGGCCGACTCCAAGGCGTCGGGCGCCGCCGCCAATCGCGGCCGCAACGCCAACGCCGAGCGGCTGATCTTCTCGGAGAAATTCGCCTGTCCGGTCTCGGGCTTCACCATTTCGGAAATCGAGCCGCGGCTGTTCTCGTTCAACAATCCGTTCGGCGCCTGCCCGAAATGCGGCGGGCTCGGTGTCGAGCAGCACATCGACGCCGACCTCGTCATTCCCGACAAGGAACGCACGCTGCGCAAGGGCGCGATCGCGCCGTGGGCCAAATCGTCGTCGCCGTATTACGTGCAAACACTCAACGCGCTCGGCAAGCACTACAAGTTCACGCTCGACACCAAATGGAAGGACCTGCCGAAGAAGACCCAGGAGGCGATCCTCCACGGCTCGGGCGAGACTGAAATCCGGTTCTCCTACGACGACGGCATGCGCGCCTATGAGACCAAGCGGCCGTTCGAAGGCGTCATCACCAATCTCGAGCGCCGCTTCCGCGAGACCGACAGCGAGTGGGCGCGCGAAGAGATCGGCCGCTATTTCACCGACGTGCCGTGCGAGGCCTGCAAGGGCTTTCGGCTCAAGCCCGAGGCTTTGTGCGTCAAAGTCGGCGGCCTACATATCGGCGAAGTCTCCAATATGTCGGTCAAAGGCGCAGCCGCATGGTTCACTGAGCTACCCCAACGGCTGACTCCGAAGCAGAACGAGATCGCCGTCCGGGTGCTCAAGGAAATCCGCGAGCGGCTCGAATTCCTGGTCGATGTTGGGCTCGAATACCTGACGCTCGCGCGCGCCTCCGGCACGCTGTCCGGCGGCGAGAGCCAGCGCATCCGCCTCGCCTCGCAGATCGGCTCGGGGCTGACCGGCGTGCTCTACGTACTCGACGAGCCGTCGATCGGCCTGCACCAGCGCGACAACGCGCGGCTGCTCGAAACGCTGCGCCGGCTGCGCGACCTCGGCAACACCGTGATCGTAGTCGAGCACGATGAGGACGCCATTAGAGCCGCCGATCACGTCGTCGATGTGGGCCCCGGAGCCGGCGTGCACGGCGGCAACATCATCGCCGAGGGCACGCCCGACGACATCATGGCCAATCCGGCCTCGCTCACCGGCCAGTATCTCAACGGCGTGCGCGAGATCGCGGTGCCGGAGCGGCGGCAGCCGAACAAGCACCGCATGATCAAGGTCGTCGGCGCGCGCGGCAACAATCTGAAAAACATCACCGCCGAAATTCCGCTCGGCCTGTTCACCGCCGTCACCGGCGTGTCCGGCGGCGGCAAGTCGACCTTGCTGGTCGACACGCTCTACAAGACGCTGGCGCGGCGGCTCAATGGCGCCAACGAAGCCCCTGCCCCGCACGACCGCATCGAGGGCATCGAGCACCTCGACAAGATCATCGACATCGACCAGTCGCCGATCGGCCGCACGCCGCGCTCCAATCCGGCGACCTATACGGGCGCCTTCACGCCCATTCGCGAATGGTTCGCCGCCCTGCCGGAGAGCCGCGCCCGCGGCTACGAGCCCGGCCGCTTCTCGTTCAACGTCAAGGGTGGCCGCTGCGAAGCGTGCCAGGGCGACGGCGTCATCAAGATCGAGATGCACTTCCTGCCCGACGTCTACGTCACTTGCGACGTCTGCAAGGGCAAGCGCTACAACCGCGAGACGCTCGAAGTGTTGTTCAAGGGCAAGTCGATCGCCGACGTGCTCGACATGACGGTCGAGGAGGCGCTGGAGTTCTTCAAGGCGGTGCCGCGCGTGCGCGACGTGCTGGCGCTCTTGCACCGCGTCGGCCTCGACTACATCCATGTCGGCCAGCAGGCGACGACTTTATCGGGCGGCGAGGCCCAACGCGTAAAACTCGCCAAGGAGCTGAGCAAGCGTGCGACTGGGCGCACACTTTACATATTGGACGAACCCACCACCGGCCTGCATTTCCACGACGTGGCGAAACTTCTGGAAGTGCTGCACGAACTGGTCGAGACCGGCAACAGCGTCGTGGTGATCGAGCACAATCTCGAAGTCATCAAGACCGCCGACTGGATCATCGACCTCGGCCCCGAAGGCGGCGACGGCGGCGGCGAAATCGTCGCGGCGGGAACGCCGGAAGATATTGTGCGAGAGAAGCGGAGTTATACGGGGGCGTTCTTGAAGCCGGTGCTCGCGCGGGGGACCGCGTCGAGACGGAAGAAGCGCATCGAGGCGGCGGAGTAATCTGCTCCCTCTCCCGCGTGCGGGAGAGGGTCGGGGTGAGGGCGCGAGCAGCGAAGCTGCGAGCGGCAGCGGTCCCGTTGCACAACCTTCGGTAAACTGTGCTAGAAATGCCCTCCATCGTCGGCAACACCATGCGCGAAGTTCTGAACGAAACCCCGAAGAACGAGTGCCGAGGTACAGAAAGAGCATCGAGCTGATCCACGAGGGCGGATACGCCGCCGAAGTCGAGATCGAGCTGCACTACACCGACGAAAGCTGGTCGCCCGCCATGTCACTGGACGATGCGCGAAAGCTCGAAGCTGTGCGCCGCGCCTTGAAGCGCGGCGACATCGCCGAAGCCGCCAAATACGGCCGCGTGTTCGAGCTGACGCCGGTGGCGGCGGGGAGAATTAAGAGCGCATCGGCACCGTAATTCTTGTTGAGTGGGCGGAGTGACAATTGGGCCTATGCCAGCAATCGGGAATAGCAATGCCATTTCCATCTTTCCATACCTTCTTCGTGCCGATCGTTCATTCGCTGCGAGCTCGCGGCGGATCGGCCACAATCGATGAACTAGAGGAAGCTGTCGCGTCAGCATCACATCTGTCTGAGGAACAAAGAGCACAGTTACATGGCGAAGGCCCACGAACGGAATTCAGCTACCGACTAGCTTGGGCGCGGACGTACCTTAAAAAGGGTGGCGCCTTGGACAATTCCGAGCGCGGAGTATGGCACCTCACTCCGGCCGGAAACGAGATGTCCGACGAACAGATCCGCGACATTAAAATCCAAGTACAGCAACAAAACCGCGAAATCCGCGCGGCTTTGGCCGCTCAGGCCGAGCGTGATTCAGGAGAAGATGAGGAGGAAGAAGAAATTGAAGAGGCACTCACTTGGAAAGAGCGCCTTTTGGAAGCTCTATTGGCCATCGAACCAAGCGCGTTTGAGCGCTTGTGCCAACGCATTCTCAGAGAATCTGGCTTCGTGAAGGTCGAAGTGACCGGTCGAAGCGGCGATGGGGGGATTGATGGTACCGGCGTGCTTCGACTTAACTTGCTGTCATTTCAAGTGTTGTTTCAATCAAAACGTTACCGAGGTTCGGTTGGGTCGTCGGTTGTACGAGACTTCCGCGGCGCCATGGTGGGGCGTGCTGACAAAGGACTCATCATTACTACTGGCACATTCACGGCTGATGCGCGGAAAGAGGCTACCCGCGATGGTGCACCGGCCATCGATCTTGTAGACGGCGACGCGCTCTGCGATTTGCTTAAGACGTTGAAGATAGGTGTCAAAGTCGAAACCGTCGAAGCGGTCACCGTCGATCAAGCGTCGTTGTCCGCAGTCTAAAAGCGAGCATTGCTCGGCTTGATGAGCGAAGCGGCATCGGGGGCCGGCCTCAAGACTGCTCCCGCATATCGCTTCGCTCATGCGGCTACGGTTTCGCTGCCGCACCAGAGGCGGACGGTGGCGCGGCGTTGCACATGGCAATCGAATTCCGCAGATCGTCCTCCAAATCCGTGCGGTCGATGTAACTGTCGACAAGGACTTTTCCTGAGCTGTCGGCGATGAACAATTGCATTGTCATCAGCGTTACGGGAAACCCGTAGTTCGGAGTCGCGCTGTAGGTCATAACGATGTTCACATCATAGTCGCTGGCGCGCCACATGGTGAACAGCCAGTCATCGATGATCTTGTAGCCCTGCCCGGTCAGGACTTGCGTCACGAACGCCTTCGTGCCGCCGTCGGAGTCGCCGTTCGAGCTGACCTTCAATTTCACCACGCAGGCCGGCGCCGCGGCAGATGCAGCGGCCGGATTCCAGATCAGCAGAGACACGAACAACGATACCGTCGGAAAGACAGACCTCCTGAACGTTGCCGCTCGCTCCGCTGCCAGCCGGGCGTGCGACCCTTTGAGCACTTCGTCTTTCTCAGACATTTCACATTGCCGCGCGCTGAACTGCCATTGCTCGCAATGCCGCCAGCAACATGGCGCGGCGTTTCGCAGGCCGCGCGCGCGGGGCGGCCTCGGATTGAGCGTCTCCAAACGCTTTTATTCGGCGAGAGAGCTAACTTTCCACGCTGAGGTTCAACACCTACTCACCAAATCAGGCCCCAACGTTCGCTGCGTGTGATTTCGCGGCCAGCGAGGCGAAGACTGCTTCAATTTTTTGCGCGTCCTTGGAATTGTCGTGCACCCATTCGCCACGCTTGACGAAAATTTTTCCGTGATTGTGAATGAGCTCTCTGCACCGGCACAGTGCGGCTGCTTGGGCTGGATACGTGCAGACGGCCATTATGTGGGAATTCTGAATCGCGAGATTCACTTTGGTTTCGTAGTCCATGAACTGGGACATGCTCTCCGCATTATTAACCCAGCTAACACTTCCGGACGTGCGAAGCCCCGCAAAACCGTTGGCCTTTACCGTCGACCCCATTGCTGCGAAGTCGTCGCTGAGCTGGGCCGCCGGTTTCAGCGTTCCGTCCGCGTTCGTATAAAACTCCGTGTAGTGCCGGATTTGCATCTGCCCTGTATCCATGCGGCGCTGGAGATCGGGCACGACCGCCGCCAGAGCATTCCTTGCTTCTTCGATCGTCAAATCCGCAACCAGCCACACGCAAGCTTCATTTCTTTCCAGCCCCTGCTTGAAATAGGGCACGAGCATTTTTACGAGATCTTCTTCGCCATCGTAGAACTGGCAAACATGCGAGCCCCACGGCATATCGAGGAGCGCTTTATCGCTGGCGACAGGAAGGGTGATGATTCCCTTGGCGATGAAATACAGGAGCAGTTCCGCCACCATATCGGCGGAAACACCTTCGAGTCCCCGCACCTCAAAATCCGGCATCTTCGCCGCAAGCGAGTCTATGCTGTGTTCCGATTCCGGAATGCCCGCAACAACAAGCTTATTGCGGAGTGCCTCTTTGGGGTATTGCAACGTATTCATGCTTTTCTTTTAGTCTTCTGAGACAATAAAATCCACCCCTCGCCACGCGACCAGTGCGTCCGCTTTCCGACACACGGGTCTGTGGAACTGCAAATAAGGGCTGTGCGGTGACAGGGCTGTGCAGGGCTGTGCGGTGGCTGTGCGGTGACAGTGCACTCAAATGCGCTCGATAGAGATCGGCGACATCGGCGGCCCACAGGTTGGCCGGAGCGCAGCAAAACTCATCCCTTTGAGTTGCCGCAGCGGCGGGTTCCATGCCGTTCAACCCAGCGCGAAAAACCGCGTAGCGCGGCTTCTGCACGGATTGCGGCTCGCCGATCATCAACCGCGCCGGCCCCAACCGGACAATGCCACCGGAATTTCCCGATCCACCGTCGCCGCAATACGGGGTGGCCTTGGCGCTGCTCGATGATCCGCCGGTGCGGCCCGCGCTGCACTGTTTCGTCGGCAGCAAGGCGCCGTGGTTCGAGATCACCGACGACCTGCCGAAACATAGCGAATACCCCCCGCCGGGCTGATGCGCCCGCCAATTGGCGGCAGCGTCCAGCGAGGTTACGTCTCGATCTTGCTCAGCACGGCTTGCATCTGCTGCAGCACGTCGCGGGTCTTCTCGGCGTAGAACGCGTTCACGACCTCGCTGATTGCCTGCACCTTCGGGTCGAGCGGGTTGATGCCCGCGGCAACCAGCCGAGCGTGCAATTCCTTGAGCACCTCATCTTTCTCGAACATTTCGACCTCCGATTTCCCTTGCCGGCCTGATTTCCTTGCCGGCCGGGTTTATCGCTCCCGGATATCGCTTTCGCTCAATCCGGGATATTACTCGCCCATGAAGGTCGAAGACATCGAAGAGGCGATCCTGAAACTCCCACCCGCGGAACTGGCGAGATTCCGCCGCTGGTTCGCGGAGTTCGAAGCCGGGATGGCGCCACCGAAAGCGCCGGAGGCGGCGGCGGTCAAACTCGGCCGCCTTGCCGGCAAGGCGTTCGCCGAGATTCGCAAGCGCGCCCGCGAGCCGTAGCGCATCGTCGTCGTAGGTGGGCTGAGTGCAGCAAAGCCCACGCGAATTCCTTCAAAAGGTGGCGTAGGCACGGCGCGGAGCCTGTCATCGGGCCGGCCACTTCGGGCCGGTCCCGTTGGCGCCTTTTGCCACTTGCTTAGCAACCTCGGCGTAACGCAAGAGTTGGATAAGAACGAGCTGGATAAAACCTATGGCGACACGACAGCAGCGACTGGACGCTTTTGCGCATGACGGCGACCCACCGTTGCACGAGCCGCTTGAGCTCCTGTGCGAGGACCATGTCGGCACCTATGTCCTGCCATTCCTCTGCCGCTTCGCGGATGCGAGTTGGCATAGTGTTGAAACCGGCCAGCGGATTGAGGCTACCGTGCTGGGGTGGCGGCCGCGGATCTAGAGCGGCATAGATTCATCGACAAACTTATCGGCAAATTGCCATTCCCACTTTTCGGCATGATCAAAGATCATGTAAACTGAAGATCCGGGCGAAAAGCCCTGCGAAGGAAGGCCATGGGCAAACCACGATCTAAAGAATCGGATTACATCGATCGGCAGCAGGCTGCGGCCGATGCCAAAAAAGCCATGCTGGAGAAGTTTCGCGCCAAAGCCGCGGACCCGGTCGCCGCCGAGCTGGCGAAAACGCGGGCGGCCGAGGCCGTTGCGCGGAGCGCAGCCCGGAAAGCCCGGGAGACGGAGAAGGCCGAACGCAAGATCCGCGAGGCCGAGGCGGCCGCCGCGGCCGAGCGCGAGGCCGCCGCACGCGCTGCGGCCGAAGCCGAACGCGTGGCCGCCGAAAGCGCCGAACGCGAACGCGCCGCGGAGGCGGAAGCCAAAGCCGACCGCGACGCCCGCTATGCCGCGCGCAAGGCGAAAAAGAAAAAAGGCAAGCGCTGAGCAGGCGCCGCCCGCCCTACCGACCGCGCAAAGTGTTTACGCTGCCGCTATGTGCGTTTGCCTGCGCGTTCCGCGCTTATGGCGATTCCGTCAGTCGGCATTGTCGCCATGAGCGCGGGCATGGCCGCTGCCGCGGACGATGCGCGCATGAGGCAGTTGCGGCTCCTCTGCGCGCAGCTCAGCGGTGACCTGACCGCCGACACGATATTCGTACTCGGCAAGGACGGCCGGCTGTGGCGGGACAACGGCGGGCCCAGCTGCCTTGTGCAGCCTTGTGCCGGGGACCCCCACGTCTTGTTTGGATGACGACACTACGTAAGTAGGACGCAGATGGCCGGGACAAGCCTGGACAAGCCCCGCCATGACGAAATGTGCCATGAAAAAAATCGGCTTTCTCTCGTTCGGCCACTGGACCCCGTCGCCGCACTCGCAGGTGCGCACCGCGTCCGACGCGCTGCTGCAGTCGATTGAGCTTGCGGTCGCGGCCGAAGACCTCGGCGCCGACGGCGCCTTCTACCGCGTGCATCATTATGCCCGTCAGCTTGGCTCGCCGTTCCCCCTGCTCGCCGCCGTTGGCGCGCGCACCAAGCGGATCGAGATCGGCACCGCCGTCATCGACATGCGCTACGAGAACCCGCTCTACATGGCGGAGGACGCGGGCGCGGCGGACATCATCAGCGGCGGCCGCTTGCAGCTCGGCATCAGCCGGGGCTCGCCCGAGCAAGTGATCGACGGCTGGCGCTATTTCGGCTACGCGCCGGAGGACGGTAAGACCGACGTCGACATGGCGCGGCGCCACACCGAGGTTTTTCTCGACGTGCTGCGCGGGCAGGGATTTGCCAAGCCCAATCCGCGGCCGATGTTCTCGAACCCGCCTGGCCTGCTGCGGCTCGAGCCGTATTCGAAGGGCCTGCGCGAGCGCATCTGGTGGGGCGCCGGTTCAAGCGAGACAGCCGAATGGGCCGCCAAGATCGGCATGAACCTGCAAAGCTCGACGCTCATTTACGACGAGACCGGCCAGTCGCTCGCCGTCCAGCAGGCGGCGCAGATCAAAAAATTCCGCGAGGCCTGGAAAGCGGCAGGACACACGCGCGAGCCGCGGGTCTCGATCAGCCGCAGCATCTTTGCGCTGATCGACGATCGCGATCGGAGCTATTTCGGACACGACGGCGGCAGCGAAGATCAGATCGGCTTCCTCGGCGACAACCGGCGCGCCGTGTTCGGCAAGAGCTACGCCGCCGAGCCGGACGTTTTGGTCGAGCAGCTTAAGAAAGACGAGGCTATTGCCGAAGCCGACACGCTCCTGCTCACCGTGCCCAACCAGCTCGGCGTCGATTACAACGCCCATGTCATCGAAGCGATCCTCAAGCACGTGGCGCCGGCGATGGGCTGGCGGTGACCGGTCATTCCGGGGCACCGCAAAGCGGGAGCGCTCGGCCACGAAATGACGAATTGAGGTTACAATCGGCGTGGACGAAGCGCCGCACAGGGGAATGGGCCATGAGCCAGGCCGACGAAGACTTAATCCGCGAGCTTGAGAACCAATTCAACGCCGCCTGGGAGGCCCACGACCCCGAAGGCATGGCGGCCTCGCTCGCCGACGACGCCCAGTTCATCACCGTCAACGGCGCCTGGACCACGACGCGCGACGGCTTCCGTGAGCTGATGGCGCGGCTGCATGGCGCGAACGGCCCGTTCCGGACGAGCACGCGGAAGACGCCGGAAATGCAAGTGACGTTCCTCGCGCCCGATATCGCCGTCCTGCATTCGCGGTTCTGGATCGACGGCGAAGTGCAGCACGACGATCTCAGTCAGGCCTCGCGCGAGAGCGTCGGCACACGGGTCGTACGCAAGATCGGCGGCCGCTGGCGGATCGTCGCCACGCAGAACACTGACGTCCGTCAGGGACGAAGGCACTGACGGGAGTTCGCCCTCACTGGCGCGGCGGCCGCGCACCGCCTATGCTGATGACAGCTGCAACCACGGCATGGGGGCTGGCAATGGCGAAAAAAGCGAGAGTGGCAAAAAAGGCAAAGAGGACCGGCGCTAAGAAAGCCGGGGCCAAGAAGGTCGTCGCAAAGAAAGCCGGCGCAAAGAAGAGCGCGGCGAAAAAGGTTGCGGCGAAAAAGGCAGCCGCGAAAAAGGCAAACGTAAGCGCCAAGCCGGCAAAACGAGCCAAAGCTCCGAGCACGAAGAAAGTCAGCGCGGCGAAGCCTAGGCGCAAGACCGTGGCGCCGAAAAAACCCGATCCGATCGCAGCCACCCCGCCAGCCGCGCAACGACAGCCGGCCACCCCGGCGAGCGCGCCGGTGCCGGCACACGAAAGTCTTTCGCACCGGATCGGCAGCGCAATCAAAGCCGTGGTCGATACGATCGCGGACGCGGAGCAGCTTCACCACCGCCTCGATCCTGATCCCAGCAAAGACGTGGCCCCCGAATAATGCACGGCCGCCATCACTGCGTCAGGGACAGCCATGAAGCCAAGCATCCAGAAGTCCGACATGCTCGCCGTCAAAGCAAACGATGCCATGTTCGTCATGCCGAATGTCGATCTCGGCGGAATCATGGAGCATCTCAAAAAGTCGGGAAAGCGCACCCACCAGCTCTGGCTAAACGATGAGTCGCTCGCCTTCATCGCGCGCGGTCGCGAATACCGCAACGAATTTCATCTCAATCCGAGCTATGAAATTCAGTATTCGCTCAAAGGCGATCTGAAGCTCCACTACCGGGATGCGCAGAACAAGGAAAAGACCACGCTGGTACCCGAAGGGTCCTGCCTGTTCCAGCCGCCGATGGTGCCGCATTCGCCGCGGTTCTCGCCCGAATCGTTCCAGCTCGTCATCGAGCGTGCGCGGCAGCCCGGCGAGATCGACAAGTTTCACTGGTACTGCGATAGCTGCGATAACCTGCTGCATGTCGAGACTTATACGGTTGACGACTACAAGGCCGATCCGGTATCGCGCGCCTACGAGCGGTTCAACGGCTCGGCGGGATTCCGAACCTGCAAAGAATGCGGCACGGTGAAGCCCGCGGTAAAATTGTAACAAGCGTAACCCTGCTTGAGCGCCGCGAAAGCTGGGAGCTGATCTGTCCGCGCATGTCCAGTGCCGTTCGCGACAACACCGCCCTCTCCCGCTTCGAGCTCAATGCCGACGGTGTGACGGCGTTCATGAACTACCGGATCGCCGGCGATGTCATCTCGCTCGACCACACCGAGACGCCGCTCGCAGCGCGCGGCCGCGGACTTGCATCGCGGCTCGTCGAAGGCGCACTGCAGATCGTACGGGCGCGCGGGCTGAAAGTGGTGCCGCGCTGCCCGTTTGTGCACGCCTATCTCGATAAGCACCCCGAATACGGCGATCTTGTTCGGTGAGGGACCGCCGCAACGCGGCAAAGGGAGGAACGAAGCGATGCCCGTAGCGCACGATTTCGGCATTGAAGAGCGCAAGAAATTATTCGTCCCCGCGGCGGCGCCGCTGCATGCGGCGCTGGGGCCGTTCGGTTTCACGCTGATCCGCGTCTCACTCGGCCTCATCGTGATGCCGCACGGCTACGGCAAGCTTTTTCTCGCTGATGCTGTGCCGACATCGCGGAATTTCGTGCATTTCGGCTGGAGTCACCCGCTCGTCTGGGCCTATGCGATCGGCGCTCTCGAATTTTTCGGCGGGCTCATGCTGGCACTCGGACTATTCACCCGCATTGTTGCCGCAGCGTTCGTCATCGAGATGGCGGTGATCTCGTTTGGCGTGCTGTATCCCAACTGGTCATGGGGCCATCACGGCATGGAATACGCCCTGCTCATGGGCTTGGTGGCGCTCGGTATTTTCCTCAACGGCGGCGGACGCTATTCGCTCGACCGGCTCATCGGCCGCGAATTCTAATCTCTGTTCTTGTTCGGCACTTTCAACATCGGCCGTCTGAGGCGCCCTACTCCTCGAACTTGAGACCAGCCGCCTCTACGACGCCGTGGAATTTCACGATGTCACTATCGATGATGTGCACAAATTGCTGCGGCGTCGCGTTGCTGGGAACGAGAGCCATCGCCTTGAGCTTACTCGACACGCCCGGGTCGTGGACGGCTTCGCCCCAGGCCTTTTGCAGTTTGGCAACGACGGCCGGCGGCGTACCGGCGGGCGCGAAGGCACCGTTCCAAAACGTCGCAGTGACTGCGGGATAACCGGCCTCGGTCATTGTCGGCACGTCCGGCAGATCGGGCGAGCGTTGTGCCGTCGTGACTGCGAGCGCTCGCTCCTTGCCGGCCTTGACCAGCGGAACGGTCGGCGGGCCGTCGGCAATGGTCATCGCAGCCTGACCGCTGATGACGGCGAGATTCATCTCGCCGCTGCCCTTGTACGGAATCATTGTACCGGGCATGCCCGATTTGAGCTTGAGGAGCTCGGTCACGATGGTGAACGCTGGCGACGAGCTGGAATAGTTGGCCTTATCGGGATGCTGTTTCATCCACGCGATGAATTCCTTCAAATTCCTTGCCGGGTTGTCGGCCCGGATCACCATGAACAGCGGGATGCCGCAGATCATCGACAGCGGCACGAGCGACTTCTGCGGATCATATTTAAGAGCCGGATAGATCGCGGCCGCAATCGAGATGGGGCCAATCGGACTGACGAGCAGCGTGTAGCCATCGGCCGGCTGCCGCGTCACATATTCGGCGGCGAGACGGGCCGACGCGCCCGGCCGGTTCTCGACGACGACCGACTGGTGCAGAATTTCCGACAGCTTGGCGCCGACGACGCGCGCGATCAGATCAGTGCCGCCGCCGGCGGTATAGCCGACGATCAGCCGGATCGGCCGCACTGGATAATCGCTCTGTGCCGCGGCGGGCACGATTGCCGCAAGCAGGAGTGCGGCAATCGCTGCGCCAGCAAGACGGAGGCGCATCACTCTGCTATTCCTCAAAATGCAGATTTGCTTTTTTGACCACATCGCTGAATTTGGCGGTATCGCTTGCGATGATTTTCTCGAATTGCTCCGGCGTCGCCCCGCCTGGATTGACGGCGAGTGCCTTGAGCTTTGCCGAAACCCCTGGATCTGCGATCGCCTGATCGAGCGCCTTCTGCAGCTTGGCGACGATGGGCGCCGGCGTGCCTGACGGCGCGAAAACTCCGCTCCACAAATGCACATCCATGGTCGGATATCCGGCCTCCACCATGCTTGGAACGTCTGGCAGCAGCGGCGAACGCTCCGATCCGGTGACCGCGACGGCTCTGACCTTCCCGGCTTTCACCTGCGGCACGGTCGGCGGACCATCGGCGATGGTCATCGCGGCCTGGTGCTGCATCACGCTCAGGATCATTTCGTTACTGCTCTTGTAGGGAATTTCAACGCCCGGCATACCGGTTTCCAGCTTCAACAGCTCGTCCACGATCGTGAAAGCGGGAGATGAGCTTGAATAATTCGCCTTATCGGGATGCTGCTTCATCCATGCCACGAAGTCCTTGAGGTTTTTCGATGGATTGTCGGCTCCTATCACCATGATCAGCGGAAAATTCGCGATCATCGCCAGCGGCACGAAGCTTTTGCTCGGCGAATATTTGAGATCTGGATAGATCGCTGCCGCAACCGCCATGGCTCCGCTCGGACCAACAAACAAGGTATAGCCGTCCGCTGCCTGGTGAGTGACGTATTCGGGCGCTATCCGGCCGCCGGCCCCTGGACGATTTTCGACGACGACGGACTGGTGAAGAATCTCCGAGAGCTTGCCGCCGACCAAGCGGGCGAAAATGTCATTGCCGCCACCGGCTGCAAAGCCGACGACCAGGTGTATCGGGCGGCTGGGGTAATCGGTCTGCGCGGCTGCGGGCGTGATCGCCGATACCGCCAGCAGCAGAGCGGCGAACACCGAAGACGCCGGCGCGCGCAAGACAGAAGCTAATCTCATGAACACTTCCTCCATTCTTATTGGCATTATCCTGCCCTGCAAATTCAGTCTGCACAATCGAGAACATCTGCGCCCTGCCCTGCGGCTAAGCTCAGACCAGCGCCGCCGCCTTTGACGTCGACCGTGATCATCTCACCGAACGCGCGTACCTGCCGCTTGGCCAGGGCGTGCTGCGGATGCGACGGGAGGCCGGGCTAATGCACGCGCACGATCTTGGTATGCCGCTCGAGCTTGAGAAACAGCCAGCATGGATGAAGCGGGCTTTGTTTGTCATGCCTTCATCCATTCGACCAGCGCGCGGTTGACGACCTGCGGCTGTTCCATGGTTGACAAATGTCCGCTGTCCGGAACAACGACGAGGCGCGCGCCGGGAATGGCCTTGGCCATCTCACGCGACAGGTCCGGTGGGGTGAGCCGATCGTCATCACCGACGAGCACCAGCGTCGGATAGGCTATGGTGGCCAGGCCAGGACGCGAATCCGAACGTGTCATGATGGCCTGTTGTTGGCGGATGTAGGCCGCGGACCCGGTTTCCTCGTTCATCGCACGCACCGCAGCCTTGAGCGCGGTGTCGCCATGGCGGTTGCGATGCACCAGCCAGGGAAACTGGTCCTCAGTGACGTCGCCAAGCCGGCCTTGCCGCGCCAGTTCGATGAGTGGCTTGCGCTGTGAGGTCCGTTCGGGCACCTCGGCACCCGGACCGGTATCCAGCAGCGCCAGTTTTGCAACACGGCCGGGCGCCAGGCGCACGATCTCAAACGCGATATAGCCTCCCATTGACAGGCCGGCGAGCGCGAAACGCGGCGGCGCGGCAGCTAATATTCGCCGCGCGATCGCCGCCATATTGTCGTCGCGGCGGTGATCGGCGACCGTGACCGGGCCGAATTGCCAAAGCACGGGAATTTGCTCGGCATAAAGGCGTGCCGAGCAATTCAGTCCTGGAATGAGGATGATCGGCAACGGCTCTGCCGCCAAATCGGACATGAGAATAGCTCCATCGTCAAAAAGTGAAGGAATCCGTTTAGCTTAGGTCACCCTGGACCGGCTTTGGCCGTTGACTTTCGTCCATTCGACCATATGTTGCATCGAGCCGAAGGCTAGGAAGATTCGGGCGCCCGGCACGTTTTTCCGGTCCATCGCTGTGAGCTTAGGCCACTCGGGGGCGCCCTACGAGGTTTCATGTCATTTTCGCATCTTGGTTTGTCCGATAAAGTTATCGCCGCCGCCGCGGCGGCCGGTTATAAAATTCCCACTCCCATCCAAGAACAGGCAATCCCGCATGTGCTCGCCCGGCGCGACGTGCTGGGTATCGCGCAGACCGGCACCGGCAAGACCGCCGCGTTTACGCTACCGATGCTGACGATGCTGGAAAAGGGCCGCGCACGCGCACGCATGCCGCGCACGCTCATTCTTGAACCGACGCGCGAACTCGCGGCGCAGGTCGAAGAAAGTTTCGCAAAATACGGCGCCAACCATAAGCTGACCCTCGCTTTGCTGATCGGTGGCGTCTCGTTCGACGACCAGGACGCAAAACTGACGCGCGGCGTCGACGTGCTGATCGCCACTCCCGGCCGGCTGCTTGACCATTTCGAGCGCGGACGCCTTCTGCTCTCAGGCGTCGAACTGCTGGTGATTGACGAAGCCGACCGTATGCTCGACATGGGCTTCATCCCCGACATCGAACGCATCTGCAAGCTCGTTCCATTCACGCGGCAGACATTGTTTTTCACCGCGACCATGCCGCCGGAAATCCGCCGGATCACCGAGCAGTTTCTGCATAATCCGGTCCGCGTTGAAGTTTCGCGTCCCGCCACCACTGTCGCCACCACGACACAGCTTTTGGCTAAAGCAGGCCGCGAGGCGTTCGAAAAACGCGAGACGCTGCGTGGCCTGATCCGTTCGGCGGAAGGTCTGAAGAACGCAATCATTTTCTGCAATCGCAAACGCGACGTCGCAACGCTTCACCGCTCGCTGTTGCGCCATCGCTTTTCGGTCCAGGCGCTGCACGGCGACATGGATCAGCCGGCGCGAATGGCCGCGCTCGAACAATTTCGCAAAAACGAAGTGAGCCTGCTGGTTGCCTCCGACGTTGCGGCGCGCGGCCTCGATATCCCAGATGTGAGCCACATCTACAATTTCGACGTGCCATTTCATGCCGATGACTATGTGCACCGCATCGGCCGCACCGGCCGGGCCGGCAGGACCGGCACCGCTATCACCCTCGTCGCCGGCTCCAACGACGTTAAGGCTGTCGCCGCGATCGAGAAGTTGATCGGCCGCGAGATTCCGTACATGGAGCCGCCGGGCGGTACGGCATTACCGGAGCGCCCGCCGGCAC
This sequence comes from Xanthobacteraceae bacterium, assembly GCA_036511795.1. Classification (GTDB taxonomy): domain Bacteria; phylum Pseudomonadota; class Alphaproteobacteria; order Rhizobiales; family Xanthobacteraceae; genus BOG-931. The sequence continues at coordinate 41,437 of DATCBO010000041.1, read as the reverse complement.
CAAAGAGTGACGAGCCGAATCAGCGACCGCATCGTGGCCGTCCCAACGGCAACCGGCACGCACGCCCGCCGGAGGCGGCGTCTGTGACGCGTATCGATCAGGCGCGTTCGCGCCGTAACTCTCCGGCGCATGCGCTTTCTGATGAAGGCGACACCTCGCATTTGCCTGCGTTCTTGCTGCGCCCGGTACCACTTAAAGCTTAGTCGCAAAAATTTACACGTTGCGACGCAAAACGTTTACCGGTCCTTCACCGCTTTCTCATAACTTTCGTTATTATATTCGCGACAGATCGACTGCCGCGGAGGAAATGTCTTGCCTGCGATTGGAGATTGTTGATGGGCGAGCCCCGCGACGAATACCAACGCACGTTGGCGTTCGCCGAGATCGCGCTCGGCCAGATTCGCGCGCTGTCGCAGCCGGCGTCGCCGCGCAATTACGAAATCTGGTACAATTACGCCACCGGCTACAATTCGGCGCTTAACAGCGCCGTCAACCAGGTCATCGAGCAAAAAGGCAGCCTCGGCGAGGCCGATCTCGAGCATATCTATAACACCTACATCAGCACCAACCGGGTCGGCGAACAGATCGACACGGTCGGAGCGCGTGTGCTCGACGAAATCAAGCAAGTGCTGGAGATGATTGACGCCGCCTCCGGTTCTGCGACGAGCTATTCGGAAGATCTCGCCGACGCGTCCGCCAAGCTCGCCGGGGCCTACGACGGCGACACGCTACGCGCTGTGATCGAGCGCCTGATGGACGGCGCCAGGGCAATGGAGATGAACAATAAAAAACTTGACGCCAGTCTTTCCGCCTCCAAGCAAGAGATCGAGCAGCTCCAGCACAATCTTGCAGTCGTACGCAGCGAAAGCCTTACCGATCCGCTCACCTCCCTGTCAAACCGGAAGTCTTTCGATCTCTCGCTCGCCCATGCGATTGTCACGGCGAAACAGAGAAACGAGCCATTGTCGCTGATCATGGCCGACGTCGACCATTTCAAACAGTTCAACGACAAGTTCGGCCACCTCACGGGCGACCAAGTGCTGCGTCTTGTTGCCGTCGCGATGAAGCATAACGTCAAGGGCCAGGATATCGTCGCCCGCTACGGCGGCGAGGAATTTGTCATCGCCCTGCCGGATACGACGCTGCGCTCGGCGGCCGCCGTCGCCGACCATATCCGCCGCGCAGTTATGGCCAAGGAATTGATGAAGCGGTCGAGCGGCGAGCGACTCGGCCGCGTGACGATTTCCGTCGGCATCGCACAGCTGCACGGTAGCGAGACGGCCCAATCGCTGATCGAACGCGCCGACGCCTGCCTCTACGCAGCCAAGCGCCAGGGCCGCCAATCGTATTGTCTGCGAAAACGATCCGGAGGCCACGACCACCGCGCCGGCGTCGGCCCGGGTCGCGTAGCAGAATCAGGGCGGAAAGTGCCGGACGAAGGCGCCGAAGGTCAGCGCGCCACGGCCCCGGAAACGTCGGTGGCCGGTTCGATCTGGACAGATTCGCCGCAGCCGCAAGCCGCAGTCTGGTTCGGATTATTGAATACAAACTGCGCCGCCAGCTTTTCCACTTTGTAGTCCATCTCGGTGCCGAGCAGGAATAGCACCGCCTTTGGATCGACGAGGATGCGCACGCCTTTGTCCTCGATCACTTCGTCGAGCGGATCAGCCTTCTCCGCGTATTCCATGTAGTAGCTCATGCCGGCGCAGCCGCCGTTTTTGACACCGACGCGAACAGCCGCGATCGGATGGTCGGCCTTAGCCATGACCGCCTTGATGCGTTGCGCCGCGGCTTCGGTGAGCCGCATCACTTGAGGTCTCGGCCGGAGAGTTACCATGGCGCTTTTGCGTCCTCATTCCAGTTGCGAATTGTTACAGATCAAAACTCCTAACAATCGCACCAGCTTTATTTAGTGCGCCGCTCGGTTCGGCGCAACGCACACACAATCACCACATATCGAGCACAGTGCGTGCCTCTTCCGACATACGGCTCGGATCCCACGGCGGATCCCAGACGATGTTGACTTTGGCTTCGCGCACGCCGGTCACCCCAGATACCGCGTTCTCCACTTGGTTCGGCAGTTCGGCCGCCGACGGACAGTTCGGCGTCGTCAGGGTCATGTCGATCGTGACCAGACGGTCATCGTCCACATCAACCTTGTAGATCAGGCCGAGTTCGTAGATATCGGCGGGAATTTCCGGGTCGTAGACGGTTTTCAACGCGGTCACGATCTCGTCAGTCAAGCGGGCCATCTCGTCGGCCGGGATCGCCGAGGGCCGCTCAGTATCCGCGCCCGTAGCGGCGGCCGCGGCAGCGGCCGCAGCGGAGGTTTCGCCCTCGGGCCTGATCACATCGTCCGTCACGTGAAGAACTCCTGCGCCTTCAGCAGCGCTTGGGCCAGCACATCGACCTCGGCGCGCGTATTGTACATCGCAAAGGAAGCGCGACAGGTCGCCGTTACGCCAAAGCGCGCCAATAGAGGCATGACGCAATGGGTGCCGGCGCGGACCGCGACCCCGGAGCGGTCGATCACCGTCGCGACATCGTGCGGATGCGCTCCCTTCATCTCAAATGAAACGATCGGGCCTTTGCCCTTGGCGGTGCCGATAATGCGCAGCGAATTGATTTCGCGCAGCCGGTCTTGGGCATAGCGCACGAGGTTCTGTTCATGCGCCCGGATGCGCGACTTGCCGATCGTAGTGACGTAGTCAATCGCCGCGCCAAGCCCAATCGCCTGCACGATCGGCGGCGTGCCGGCTTCGAACCTGTGCGGCGGCTCGCCATAAATGACCCGGTCCTCGAATACTTCGCGAATCATCTCGCCGCCGCCGTTGAACGGCCGCATCGCATCGAGATGCGCATATTTGCCGTACAGCACACCGATACCGGTCGGACCGTAAATCTTGTGGCCGGTGCAGGCGTAGAAATCGCAATCGATGTTCTGGACGTCGACGTCAAGATGCACGGCCGCCTGTGCGCCATCGACCAGCACCGGGATGCCGCGAGCGTGCGCCAACCGCGTCACCTCCTTCACTGGCACTTCGGTGCCGAGCATGTTCGACATGTGGGTGATGGCGACCATCTTGGTGCGCGGACCGAGCAGTTTCTCGAACTCATCGAGTAGGAGATTGCCCTCGTCGTCAACGGGCGCCCACTTGATCACGGCGCCGTGACGCTCACGCAGAAAATGCCACGGCACGATGTTGGAATGGTGCTCCATGATCGAGAGTACGATCTCGTCGCCGGCCTTGATACGCTCGTGCCCGAACGTATAGGCGACAAGGTTGATCGCCTCGGTGGCGTTGCGCGTGAAGATGATCTCTTCCTTGCGCCCGGCGTTGAGAAAACGCCCGACTTTTTCGCGCGCCAGCTCATAGGCCTCGGTCGCCTCGTTGGCGAGATAATGCAGCCCGCGATGCACGTTGGCGTATTGCGTGGTGTAGGCTTCATTCAAGCGGTCGAGCACGGCCTGCGGCTTCTGCGCCGAAGCAGCATTGTCGAGATAGACAAGCGGCTTGCCGTAAACCTCGGTCGCAAGGATCGGGAAATCCGCGCGGATGCGGTCGACATCGTAGCTTTCGATGGTCGTTGCGTCGTTCATCGTTCTATTTTCGCGCTTTCAGCCACACCGCCACCGAATCCATCAGCGCCTCGCGCAGACCGGCGTGTTCAATGCCCTCAATCGCCTCGCCTAGAAAGGCCTGAATCAACAGCGCTTCCGCCTCCGCGGCCGGAATACCGCGCGCCATGAGGTAGAATTTCAGCTCTTCATCGAGCGCGCCAGCGGTGGCGCCGTGGCCGCACTGCACGTCGTCGGCATAAATCTCGAGTTCCGGCTTGTTATCGGCCTCGGCACGCTCAGAGAGCAGCAGCGCCCGTGTCATCATCTTGGCGTCGGTCTTCTGCGCGCCGCGGCGCACGACGATGCGACCTTGGAACACGCCATGGGCTTCATCGTCCAGCACGGACTTGAACATTTCGCGGCTCTGGCAACCGCGGGCGACGTGATTGACCAGGAGCGTCGTGTCGGCGTGCTGGCGCCCGCCGAGGAGCGTGGCACCACGGATGCCGGCGACGGTGTCCTCACCGTCGAAATTCAGGAACATCTGATTGCGCACCACGGCACCGCCGGTGGTGAACGTAAAGGTGTTGAACCGCGCCCGGGCCGCGATGGCCGCCGCCAGGGTCGAGACGTGCAACGCATCCTCCCCCTCGGCGATGATTTTAACATGATCGATGTGGGCGCGCTCGCCGACGAACATTTCGAGCGCCGCATTGACCTGATAATCGCTGCCCGAAGGGCCCTCATGGCTTTCGATCAGCATCGCGCGGGCGCCCGGTTCGGCGATCACCAATGACCGCACGAATGTCGCCGCGGGCTTCTGCGACGCAACAAAGCTGAGATGCAGCGGCCGTTCGATCGTTGCTCCGTTGGCAATGCGGATCACGGCGCCATCGCCCATCAGCGCAGTGTTAAGCGCCACCGCAACGTCGCTCGCAGGCGCGATCTTGCCGAGATGGGCGAGGACCGACGCGTCGCCGTCGGCGAGAGCATCGGCGAGTGAGCAGATCGAAAGTCCGCCTTCCAAGCCCCTAAGATCGGACAGTTCGGGCACGAACGCGCCGTCAACAAATGCCACCCGCCGCGCCTCGACATCGCCGAGCATGGCGCCAGCGGTTTTGGCGCGCGCCTTCGCGGTCGCATCCGGCGGGCTGGCCAGCGGCTTCGCCTCCTGCATCAGCGCACGCAGGTCCGTGTATTTCCACTCCTCAACGCGGCGATGCGGCAGGCCTTGGCTGGCGAATACGCCGAACGCGGCCGTGCGCCGCGCGGCCACAGCCTTGTCGCCGGGAAGGCGGCCGCGCGCCTCGGCAAAGGTATTTGCCAGCGCGCTTTCCGCCGCGGTCTTGACCGTGGTGAGCGAAGCGTTCACGCCACCGCCTCTTCCTGATACTCGCCGTAGCCACGTGCTTCCAGTTCCAGCGCCAGTTCCTTGCCGCCGGTCTTGACGATGCGGCCCTTGGACAGGACGTGGACCAAGTCGGGTACAATGTAGTTGAGCAGTCGCTGATAGTGCGTGATCACAATGAAGGCACGTTCGCGCGAGCGCAGCCGGTTGACGCCCTCGGACACGATTCTCAGTGCGTCGATGTCGAGCCCGGAATCGGTCTCGTCGAGCACCGCCAAAAGCGGCTCAAGCAGCGCCATCTGCAGAACCTCGTTGCGCTTCTTCTCACCGCCGGAAAAACCGACATTGACGGCGCGGCGCAGCATGTCCTGCTCGATGCCAAGCTTGCCCGCCACCTCGCGCACCTTTTTGAGGAACTCCGGGGTTGAAAACTCCCCTTCCCCGCGCTTTTTGCGTTGCGCGTTGAGCGCCGTGCGCAGGAACGTCATGGTGGCGACACCGGGAATTTCCAGCGGATATTGAAACGCCAGAAACAGGCCCGCAGCGGCACGCTCGTCGGGCGCCATGTCGAACAGGTTCTTGCCGTTGAACAGCACTTTCCCAGCAGTGGGCTCATAGCCGGCCTTGCCGGCGAGCACATAGGCAAGCGTCGATTTGCCCGAACCGTTGGGGCCCATGATGGCGTGCACTTCGCCCGCATTCACCGTGAGATCGAGGCCGCGCAAGATTTCCTTGCCCTCAATTCCAGCGTGCAAATCCTTCACTTCCAACAAGGCCATCAACAGCTCCAACCTAATCCTTGCGGGCTAGCGGTCGCCCCAGCGCCAACGCCATTCGCCATCGGTCTTGCGGTAGCAGACGATCCCGAGCGTTGCGATGCCAACCGCGTCGAAGGTAAGCAGCGCGACCAGGGCCCAATGGCTCCGCTCCGTCAGCCGCAGAAAGAGCGACACTGCCACCATCGCGAGCGTGACCGCCCAACCCTGCCAGGTCACCGGCGTGGCGCCGTAGCCGTAGCGTTTGGGCCTGAACCAATATTCGGTCATCGAACTTGTCCGCACTTAGCCAACCGAGCCTTCGAGCGAGACCGAGATCAGCTTCTGCGCCTCGACCGCGAACTCCATCGGCAATTGCTGCAGCACATCCTTGACGAAGCCGTTGACGACAAGCGCGGTCGCCTCCTCGGCCGACAGGCCACGCTGCCTGCAGTAGAACAGCATTTCCTCGGAAATCTTCGAGGTCGTGGCTTCGTGCTCGAACACGGCCTTCGAGTTTTTCGCCTCGATATAAGGCACCGTGTGAGCGCCGCATTGATCGCCGATCAGGAGCGAATCGCAATTCGTGAAGTTGCGCGCGCCTGTGGCACGGCGGTGCGCCGTTACGAGACCGCGATACGTGTTGTTCGAGTGTCCGGCCGCGATGCCCTTGGAGATGATACGGCTGGTCGTGTTCTTGCCGAGATGCAGCATCTTGGTGCCGGAATCGACCTGCTGGTAGCCGTTGGAAATCGCGATTGAATAGAACTCGCCGCGCGAATGATCGCCGCGCAGGATACAGCTCGGATATTTCCAGGTGATGGCTGAGCCGGTTTCAAGCTGAGTCCAGGAGATCTTGGCGTTCGTGCCGCGGCAATCGCCGCGTTTGGTGACGAAGTTATAGATGCCGCCTTTGCCGTTCGCGTCGCCCGGGTACCAGTTTTGAATAGTCGAGTATTTGATCTCAGCATCATCGAGCGCAATGAGTTCGACGACAGCGGCATGCAGCTGGTTCTCGTCGCGCACCGGCGCCGTGCAGCCTTCGAGATAGCTGACATACGAGCCCTTGTCGGCGATGATCAGCGTCCGCTCGAACTGACCGGTATTGCGCTCGTTGATGCGGAAATAGGTCGATAGCTCCATGGGACAGCGCACGCCGGGCGGCACATAGACGAACGAGCCGTCGGAAAACACCGCCGCATTAAGCGTGGCGAAGAAATTGTCGCTGATCGGCACCACCGTGCCGAGATACTTCTTCACCAGGTCGGGGTGCTTCTGCAGCGCCTCCGAGATCGGCATGAATAGCACGCCGACCTTGGCCAACTCGGCCTTGAAGGTGGTCGCAACCGAGACGGAATCGAACACCGCGTCCACCGCGACGCGGCTATAGCCGTTGCCGGCATTTTCAGTCTCGTCGCCTTCCGCGCCGTTGCTACCCGGCTTCTGGATGCCGAGCAGCGCCTCGCGCTCGCGCAGCGGAATGCCGAGCTTCTCGTAGGTGCGCAGAATCTCCGGGTCGATCTCGTCGAGCGACTGAGGCGCCCTCTTCGGCGCGGAATAATAGTAGATGTTTTGGTAGTCGATCGGAGTGTACTCGACCTTGGCCCATTTCGGCTCACGCATCGTGAGCCAGCGCTTGTAGGCATCCAGCCGCCACGCCAGCATCCATTCGGGCTCGTTCTTCTTCGCCGAAATGAAGCGGACAGTATCTTCGGACAGGCCCTTTGGAGCCTTGTCCGATTCGATCAGCGTCTCGAACCCATACTTGTATTGATCAACGTCGATACGGCGGACCTGGTCGACGGTCTCTTGTACGGCCGGCATTCGTCCCTCCGCTCACGGTTTCAAGGACCGCGGGTTGGATTTAGTCGGTTATGGTCGGTGCGTTGACGGCTATTGACCCCATCGGAACTGCTTGAACCGTTCCAAAGGCCGCCGAAACGGCCGTTCGTACAGCCGTTTAAGCGGCAATACTGTGTCCTTTAGATAATGCACCTGCGAGCTTTCTCCAAGCGGCAAGAAAGCGCGCAACGTCGGCTTCGTCCGTGCTCCAGCCGAGGCTGACACGAACAGCGCCGCGTAGCAGCGCCGGTGAAACTCCCATGGCGGCAAGGACATGCGATGGCTGCACTTTCCCGGATGAACAGGCCGCGCCGGAGGACACCGCAATGCCCTCCAGATCAAGGGCAATAACGGCGGTTTCGGCCTTCATGCCCTCCACCGCGAACAAGGTCGTATTGGGCAGCCGTTCGGCCGTTTCGCCGAAGATCACAGCCGAGGGAGAAATCGCCTTGAGACCGGATTCCAGGCCATCCCGCAGCGCGGCCATGCGCCCGGCTTCCGTAGCAGTTCCACTGGCGGCAGCGGCAGCAGCCGCCCCGAACGCTGCGATCCCCACTACATTCTCAGTCCCGGCGCGCAGGCCGCGCTCCTGCCCGCCGCCGCGGATCAGGGGGTGCGGCAGATGAATATCCTCGCTCCGCCGGACCAGTGCGCCAACACCCTTCGGGCCGCCGATTTTGTGCGCAGAAAGCGTGACAAGATCGGCACCCAACTTATCGATATTACAATGGATTCGTCCAACAGCCTGGATCGCGTCGACATGTAGGACCCCGCCGGCCGCGTGGACGATCGGGGCAGCCTCGGCTATCGGCTGGACCACACCGGTTTCGTTATTAGCGAGCATAAGGGAAACGAGGGGCCGGGACTTCCGAGCCACAGCTTTGGCGAGCGCCGCAAGGTCAATCCGACCATCGGGTGTGACCGGGACATCCTCAATCGTTTCGCGGGGAAACCGACCACCCGCCCGCACTGAGGAGTGCTCGATAGCCGACATAAGCAGCCGGCCGCGTGCGCGCTTATCGTCCGCGGTCTCGATCACGGGCGTCAAGGCCAGCATATTGGCCTCGGTCCCTCCCGAGGTGAAAAACACGTTCGCGGGCTCCGCGCCAACCAGGGCGGCCACCTGTTCGCGCGCATGCTCGACCAAACGCCTGGCCGCGCGGCCTTCAGCATGCACCGACGATGGGTTGCCGGACGTCGCCAGCGCCTCCAGCAAGGCTTCGCGAGCCTGCGGCCGCAGCGGGGCTGTGGCATTCCAGTCGAAATAGCTGCGCTCGGCCATGCTCGTTGTGCTTGCTTTTTGTCCCCCGGCTTGTGCTAGAAGGCGGTCACACCGTTTGCACTGACGCCAGTCGCGCGTCGGCAGTTGCAAAAATCTCAAGTGGTTATAAATGCTTAGGCGTGCCCACCGGCACCGTCAAGCAACGCTCCCTTTTGAACATACGGATCGAGGTTAAATCACATCATGCCCGAGGTCATTTTCACCGGACCTGGAGGCCGCATCGAAGGCCGCTATCATCCCGCGCGACAGAAGAACGCGCCGATCGGCATTGTGCTGCATCCCCATCCGCAGTTCGGCGGCACGATGAACCACCAGATCGTGTACCAGCTCTATTACGCGTTCGTGCACCGGAACTTCTCCGCGCTGCGCTTTAACTTCCGGGGTGTTGGCCGCAGCCAGGGCGGCTTCGACCACGGTATCGGCGAACTCTCGGATGCGGCCTCGGCGCTTGACTGGGCGCAGTCGGTCAATCCGGAAGCGCGTAGCTGCTGGATCGCGGGTTTCTCGTTCGGCGCCTGGATCGGTATGCAGCTTTTGATGCGGCGACCGGAAATCGAGGGCTTCATTTCCATCGCGCCGCCCGCCAACCTGTACGACTTCTCGTTCCTCGCACCCTGCCCGTCCTCGGGCCTGATCATTCACGGCGACAAGGATGCCGTGGTGCCGCAGCGCGATGTCACCACGCTCGTGGAGAAGCTCAAGACGCAGAAAGGCATCGTCATCGAGCAAAAGGTCATCCCCGGCGCCAACCATTTCTTTGACGGCAAGATCGAGCCGCTGATGAGCTCGATCAGCGGCTATCTCGACAAGCGGCTGGGCACTAAGGGTACTGGCCGGACGACGACTGCGGCGTAACGACCACGCTGCACGTTACGAGAACTTCTTCACCGCCAGTACGGCGTTAAGACCCCCGAACGCGAACGAGTTCGACAGCGCCGCGTCGATCGGGAGGGCGCGCGCGGTATTTGGCACATAGTCGAGATCGCAAGCCGGATCGGGAGCCAGATAGCCGATGGTCGGCGGCACGATGCCATCGCGCATGGCCAAAACCGTCGCCACCATTTCGAGCGCGCCGGCCGCGCCAAGCGCGTGACCCACCATGGATTTTGTCGAAGAGATTGCGAGCCTTGGCGCGTGCGGCCCGAACACCTCATGCAGCGCCTTGGTTTCGGTCTCGTCGTTGGCGGCGGTGCCGGTGCCGTGAGCGTTGATGTATTGGATATCGGCGGGCGCGAGTTGCGCGTCGGCGAGCGCGTCCCGCATCGCCCGCACCATACCGCCCTGATCCGGTGCGGTCAGATCAGCCGCATCGGCGCTCATGCCAAAGCCTACGATTTCGCCGAGTATTTGGGCGCCGCGCGCCTGCGCGCGCTCAAGCGGCTCAAGCACCATCATGGCGGCACCTTCGCCAAGAATAAGACCCATGCGGTCTTTCGAGAACGGCCGGCAAACGTCCGGTGACATCACCCGCATGGCCTCCCAACCGCGCAATGTGCCGAAGGTAATGCAAGCTTCCGCGCCGCCGGTTACCGCGCATTCGACCTGCCCGGCGCGCACCATATGAAACGCGATGCCGATGGCATGGGTCGCCGAGGCGCAGGCGCTCGCCACCGCGAAGGCCGGCCCGCGCAGGCCGCACGCCATGGAGACCTGGCTTGCCGGCGCATTGACCATCAGCTTCGGGATCGTCAGCGGGAAGACCCGCGTCCGCTTTTCCAAGTAAACGCGGCGAAAGCTGTCGTCATGCGTGGTCTGGCCGCCGACCCCGGTTCCGACGATAGCGGCGGTGCGCACCGACAGCGGCATGTCGAAGACGAGCCCGGATTGAGCGATCGCCTCGCGCGCCGCCACCACGGCGAATTGCGAGACGCGGTCGAGCGTCGACAATTGCCGCTCGGCAAAGTGCTGGAGCGGATCGAAGCCCTTGACCTCGGCGGCAACCTTTTGGGTTAGCTCTTCATTCGCCGGCGTCAATGTAACGGGGCCGAGGCCGCTGACGCCCGCCTTCAGATTGTTCCAATAAGCTGGAGCGGTATGACCTAGCGGCGTAATCGCGCCAAGGCCCGTGATGACGACACGGCTCACTACGGTCACGATTTCTTCTGCGCGACCAAATCCTCGACGGCCTTGACCACGTCGCCGACGGTCTCGAATTCGGTACGCGGATTGTTGGTATTGGCGTTGTAGGGAATTTGGATATCGAATTTCTCTTCCAGGTCAAAAATCATCTCGACGGCGTCGAGCGATTCCAGTCCCAAATCCTGGAGCCGATCGGTCATCTCGACTGTGGGTTTTTCGACCCGCTTCTTCTTGGCGATGATCGCAATTACGTCGGTCGCTACGTCGCTCATGAAGCCGAAATCCCCATCACTTCTTTATGCTCTGTTCCAGAGCGTCGAGACGCGACGCCATCTTTTCCACCCTATCATGAAGCCGCCGCGCCCGCCGCTGATAAAGGTGCTGCTCGATCGTGCGGTCATGCGGTTGCGCCGGGTAACCTGAGAAAAAGGCATTGGCGGGAACGTCGGTGGCGACGCCGGACCCGGCGGCGATCACCGCCTGATCGCCGATGCGCACGTGATCGCCGACCCCGACACCGCCGCCTAGCCGAACCCGGTCGCCGAGGATGACGCTGCCGGAAATGCCCACCATGCCGCAGAGAATACAGCTTTCGCCGATGGTGACATTGTGGCCGATATGCACGTGGTCGTCGATCTTGCTGGCGCGGCCGATGCGCGTGCTTTCCAGCGTGGCGCGATCGATCGTGGTGCAGGCGCCGACCTCAACGTCGTCGCCGATTTCGACATTACCCAGGGAATGCACCCGCGTAATCGCGACGCCTGCGGTAAACGCCGACGCAGACATCAGATCGGGCGCATAGCTGAAACCGTCGGCACCGATGACGGCATTTGCATGCAGGATCACGCGGTCGCCGATGCGGCAGCCGTAGCCGACGCGGACACCGGAATGAAACAGGCAGTGCGCGCCGACCGTCGCGTCGGCTCCGATCGTCACGTGCGGCATGATCGTGGTACCGGAACCGATTTGGCTGCGCGGGCCGACCACTGCAAACGGCCCGATGCTTACCGCATCGCCCAACTTCGCATCACCGGCCACGATTGCAAATGGGTGGACGCCGGCATCATGGGGGGGGCCCGGATCGAACATGGCGGTGAGTTTGGCAAGCGCCATGCGGGTCTCGGCAACCGCGATCACGGCTGCAAACGCGCCTGTCGGGACCGCCTGCGCGGCCGAAACGACGACCGCCCGCGCTTTGCTGCCCGCCAGCGCGGCCGCTGCCTCGGCACTCATGGCAATGGCAAGATCGGACGCGCGCTCCGCCCGCTGCGGATGCACCAGGCGGTCGATAGCGATTGTCCCATCCCCATCAAGCCGGCCGGAAAGGGCCTGTGCGATGTCCCTGATCAACATCGATTTGCGTGAAATTCCCGTTAGTTGCGGAATTATCTTCGTGTACCGAAGCGGCCGCGCGGCCCAAACGTGCGCTAGATCGCATGGCGGGTCAACCGCGGGACCTTCGGCACGGCGCTCAATAGCCCGGTGGAGCGCGCGGCAACGCCGCATTCTTGCGAATTCGCTTCGCCGAAATAAGGCCTCGTGGTTGAATTGCACGCCTTCAAGATAACAAATCCAGGGAGGAACTCGTGCGTCACAGCCACTTCGCTGCGGGTTGTCTGTCTGTCGCGCTGTTAGCGCTCACGATAGACAGTGGAGCCGCGCAAGACACCGTCAAGATCGGCCTCGTCATGCCGCTGACCGGCATATTGGCAGCACCGGGACGAGAGGTCGTCGATGCCGTCAAGCTTTACATGGCCCAGCACGGCGACACCGTTGCGGGCAAGAAAATTCAGCTCATCGTGCGCGATGACGGCAGCGTTCCCGATAACGCCAAGCGGCTCGCACAGGAGCTTGTCGTCAACGATCACGTCGATTTCCTCGGCGCTGGCTCGACGCCGAGCTCAATGTCGATGGCGCCGATCTCGGCGCAGGCCAAAGTCCCAACCGTGGTGATGATCTCGGGCACCTCGGTGGTGACGGCGCGCTCGCCCTATTACGTGCGCACGAGCTTCACGCTGGGCCAGCAGTCCGGCATCATGGCCGATTGGGCCATCAAGCACGGCAGCAAGAAAGTCGTCTCGATTCTGTCCGACTGGGCGCCCGGTGACGAGGCCGGCAAGGTGTTCGCCCAGCACTTCATCAAGGGCGGCGGCCAAGTCCTCGACACGCTCAAGGTGCCGCTCGCCAATCCGGATTTTTCGCCCTTCCTGCAACGGGCACATGATTTGAAGCCCGATACGCTGTTTGTGTTCGTGCCGGCCGGACAAGCTGGAACCATGGCCAGGCAATTCGCGGAGCGCGGCCTCGACAAATCGGGAATCAAGCTCATTGGTCCGGGCGACATCGTCGATGACGATGACTTGCCGGGAACCGGCAAGACTCAGCTTGGAGTCGTCACTGCCGGCTTCTACTCGGCCGCCCATCCGTCGGCGCTGAACAAGCAATACGTTGCGGCCTACGGCAAGGCGACCGGGCATCGCGCCAATTTCATTTCGGTCGGTGGCTACGACGGCATGCACCTGATCTACGCAGCGCTGGAGAAGATCGGCGGCAAGACTGACGCCGACGGCATCATTGCGGCGATGAAGGGAATGGCATGGGAGAGCCCGCGCGGGCCGATTTCGATTGATCCACGCACCCGCGATATCGTTCAAAACGTCTACATCCGTAAGATCGAGATGGTGAACGGCGCACCATGGGCGGTGGAGTTCGAGACATTCCCGAACGTCAAGGATCCGCTCAAGGAGGCCGCCGCCAACTAAAGCGAACCTTCGTGGACGAGGCGGAATGGCCGCTAGGTGACCGCCGCCTCATCCCCATCCTGGCTCACACCGATTGCGCCCGGCATTGAGCGCGGTTCTGTAGGTTGAATCGCTCGCCGGACCTGTTACACCAGCGCCGCGCACGGCCCATAAGGCGGCGCGAACGGCCAATGGCGATGAGCACCTACAAGTCGGATTTTCTCAACGTCCTCGCCAGCCGAGGATTCATTCACCAGGTCTCGGAGCCCGAGGCGCTCGACGCGCTTGCGCGCACCGGGACCGTCACCGCCTATATCGGCTTCGACTGCACGGCGCCGTCCCTGCATATCGGCTCGCTGCTGCCGATCATGATGCTGCATTGGCTGCAGCAGACCGGCCACCGCCCGATCGCGCTGATGGGCGGCGGCACCACGCGCGTCGGGGATCCATCGGGCAAGGACGAGAGCCGCAAGCTTCTGACCGACGAGGCGATCAACGAAAACCTCAAGGGAATTCGCGCCATCTTCGCAAAATTCCTCAAGTTCGAGGAAGTCGGCGGCAATGCACTCATGGCCAACAACGCCGACTGGCTGAACACGCTCAACTACATCGATTTCCTGCGCGACATCGGCCGTTACTTCTCGATCAATCGGATGCTCGCATTCGATTCGGTAAAGCTGCGGCTCGACCGGCAGCAGGAGCTGTCGTTTCTCGAATTCAACTACATGATCCTGCAGGCCTACGACTACGTCGAATTGTTCCGGCGGCACGGCTGCGTGCTGCAGATGGGCGGCTCCGATCAATGGGGCAATATCGTCAACGGCATCGATCTCGGCCGTCGCCTGCACAGCGCACAGTTCTTCGCCCTGACGGCGCCCCTGATCACCACGTCGTCGGGCGCCAAGATGGGCAAGACCGCGGCCGGCGCGGTGTGGCTCAACGCGGACCTGGTGAGCCCCTACGACTACTGGCAATACTGGCGCAACACCGAGGACGCCGATGTTACGCGCTTCCTCAAGCTGTTCACGGTAATGCCGCTCGACGAGATCGATCGCCTCGCCCTGCTCAAGGGCGCGGAGATCAACGAAGCCAAGAAGGTACTCGCCACCGAGGCAACCGCGCTGGTGCACGGCCGGGCAGCCGCCGACGAGGCAGCCTCAACCGCGCGAACGACCTTTGAGGAAGGCGGTCTCGGCACCAGCCTACCGAGCGTCGAGGTGACGCGCGCGGAGCTCAAGACTGGGATCAGCGTGCTCGCCGCCTTTGTCAGGGCAGGCCTCGCGGCATCAAACGGTGAGGTGCGACGCGCCATCGCCAATAGCGGTGTCCTGGTCAATGACGTGCGCGTCGAGGGCGACAAAACTGTGATCGGCGAGGCCGATCTCACCAAGGACGGCGTGATCAAGCTCTCGCTCGGCCGCAAGCGGCACGTACTGCTTAAACCCGTGTGATTTTAGCTAGCGCCGCTGATTATCGAACGACATGCTGTCGGTCGCGGCCGGATACTGGAAAATCTTGCGCAGCACGCCCGGCGCCAGGACCGAGAAGAAATTGACGTTGAGCACTGGGTTGCCGGGTTGGCCGACGACCTCATAGGTGAAGCCGACCAGTCCTTCCTTGTCGCCACCGAGAATCGGCCCGACCACGGGTATCCATCCGAACATGTTGTTGGCCCCGTAGAGCGGGACCAGCGTACCGCGCAGATCGATGTTGCGGTGCGTGTAATCGATCAATCCATCGATCGTACCGCCGAGCATCGGGCCGCGCACGACGCCATCGCGCAATGCAATTCGGCCAGTCGCGCGGGTGAAATCGACCCGCATGCTGGTGAATTGCAGATCGTTGTTGGACGCCTGCGGCGCGTTCTGCGCTCCGCCAGTCGCCGCGCGCTGCAACTCAGACTCATCATGGACGGTGAAATTGCGCACGCTGAGCGTGCCCTGCTGCGTCGGATTGGTGTAAGATGGCGCTTCCATCACCATCGCCATCTGTCCGCCCATCATCCGCTTGTACACATCAGTCGCGCGAAACAGCGCACCGGCGTCGGTCGTGCGCAAAATTACTGTCTGCCGGCCGCTGGCCTGCCCCTGCAATTGGCCGGTAAGCGTACCGTCCTGGCCGATTTTCGCACTGAAACCGAGACTGCGGACCTCGCCGGCGCGGCGCGACATTTTCAGATCGACGTTGCTCAGCGCCTCGCCGTTGAATGCCAGCACCGCGCCGAGCTTGATATCGAGATCGATATCCGGCGTTTTGCGCTGCGCGCCGGTCGAAGCCGCCGCTCCACCGGACGGTTGTCCGCCGGTCATTGTTTTGATGAAACCGCGGCCATCATAGACGTCGCCGCGCATGACGACGCGCAGTGCGCCATCGGGCGCGCGGTCGGCCTTCAGCGTCGCCTTATCGCCATCTGAGAAGCCGTAAGACTGGAAATTCGCGGATTGCAGATCGCCCGAACTATCCAGTTCGATCGAACCTCTGACGCCGTCGCCGGTGCCGGCGCCCGCAATCGCGAGATTGTCGATGCGGACTGACTGCGGCTGCGTCGTCAACGTCATCGACACATGCGCAGGTTTGCCGGCGGGCTTGACCCAGCCGGGCAGGAAACCGTCTATCTTGGCCGATGTGAGATCGGCGTCGATCGAGAACTGCCCGTCGTGGTCGGAGTCGGTGCCAACGCGACCGACGATGCGCATCGGGATCGAGCCGACGATCGTCTCGCCCGGATCGAGGCCGAAGCTTTTGCGCGCCGCCGCGTCGAGCGTGCCCTTGAGGCGGATGTCGGCCTGCGGATCATTGCGCGTCTGATGGTATTCCAGATAGGCCGAGGCGCCCGCGATCTTGACGTCGCCCTTGAATCCGAAGCCTTGCGGGGTCGCCGTCACATGGAGCGCGGCCGCGTCGAGCCGCTGCCCCATGATCAGGTGGTCCGCCGAAAAATTGGTGGCGTCGACCATAATCGAATAATTGGTGGAGCCTGGCGGTAAATCCGGCTTCATCGGCATCGTCAGCGCCACCTGGGCCGTCATCGTGCCGTGGGTGGTAGCGGGGTCGAACGGCGTGCGCGAAACATCGCGCAAACGCTCCATGGACAACAGCTCGGCCGCCGCCGGGACCGGTCCGTCAAGCTTGAAGCGAACCCGCGCCGGCGGCTCATGCGGCGCCGTATCGGGAACTTCGAACAGGCCGGACGACATCGTAAGCTTGCGCCCCGACGGCAGGTCGGCAGTGGCCTTTCCCAGCCAAACCTGGGCATCGCGGCCGACGATGTGAATGGTGAGATCCGCGTCTTTGAGCGCAGGCAGGCCACTCACCGGATTGACCACGCAGTGACTAACCAGCGCGTCGATCGACAAGCCGTTTTCGGGAATCGGCGGCCCGCTCGCTTTGAGCGTCTCAAACGGCGCATTCACCGCGATCGTGATGTGGTCGAGTGTTCCGCCGGTCAAATGATCGTCAACCCAGTCGCGCACCTTGGGCGAGACGAAGATCGGCCATAGCCGTTTGAAATCGTCGAGCGACATGCGCTTGCCGGCGAGCCCAGCATGAAGGCGCAGATCGCCGTCGGCAAATTCCGCATCGCCGGACATGAACACGCCGATGTTCAGGTTGCCGATATCGCCCTCGTCGAGGACAAAACGCTTCTTCGCAGGATCGTACCGGCCGCTGACCGCAATTCGATTGAGGATCAGCGGGTCGCCATTGTCGGACGCGGCAAGCATTGCGGTCCCGCCGCCGATCTTGAACAACCAGGTGCCGCCGAGTTGCGCCGGAGCCTTCATCTGCCCGAGGAGCGTGAACCGATTGGCGCCGGACACGATCTGGAACGGCACCGATAGCACGCGATTGACGTCGTCCCAGCTGAACTTGAATTCAGCGCGGTCCACATTGATGCGGCCGTCAGAGCTGTCGGCACCGCCGATGGAGCCACCCTCGGCGACAATTCGGCCCACCAGCGCGCGCGGCACGCCGTCAGCGCCGATTTCACCGCGCACACTCGCGGAAAACGGCATCGTTGTTTGCAAATTACCGTCGCCGAGATGAAACGCGCGAATGAGGTCGTTGCCCGGGACTTGGCGCGCCTCCACCTCAACGCTGCGAACGCCACCGTGGATCGGCTTGATCGAGGCAACGAGCGCCCAGCGCTGATCCGGATCCTCCGAGCCAAGTGTAACGACCACGCCACCGCCAGCCGGCCGCTCAAGGCTGAGCCTGATATTGTGAAGCGACCAGTTCTTGCCGCTGCGCTCGTCAGCAAAGGTGACGGTGCCTTCCTTCAGGCCGAGTTCGCGCAGATCGTGACCATCGAGTCCGGACTCGCCGATGCCATCGATCCATGACAACAGGGCCGCCAGCACATCGCTCGTGCGGTTGGGCGCCGCTGCCAGAGCCTTGGGCGGCGCGGCAACGGGTGGCGCAGCGGACGACCCGGTAGTAGCGGGCGGTTCCGATGCCGGGACCGGGCCGAGGTCGCTGGCGGCTGACGCATCAACGACCGGCACAGTGGCGGTCGCAATCGGATGCTTGCCGGCGCCGGCAAAGACCGTCACTTCACCGTCGCGATTGATGCGCACATTGAGTTCGGCGCCAACGAGATTGAGACTGCGTGCCCGCATGTGGCCGCTGAGCAGACTCAGTGCCGAAACGCGAACCTCCGCCTTCGGCGCCCTTGCGACCACCGCGCCGTCGGCATCCCGAACGACGATGTCGCGAATCCGTACCGCGGTGCCGCCGTTCTCGGTGCGCTCGATCTGAGTGCCACCGACCTCGACATGGTCGTGGCCGCCGAAATTCTCTTCAATCGCCGACGCAAGCCAGGGCGTGAACGCGTCGATCTGAATCGGACCGCTGTCGAGCCGCCACCAAAGCCCGAGAAAGGCGACAATGACGAGCGTCGCGATTGCCCCGCCGCTAACGCAGACGCGCCGGATCAGGCGCTTATGGCGAGCGAGCACGCGCCGGTAGGCGGCGACGTAGCGGCCGTCACCCCACCGATCGCCACGGCGGGCAGCGACGAGGCTGCCGCGGCGACGCGCATAAACGGCCGGTTCCCGCTTCGGGAGCGCTGAGCTCTGCCGATCCTGATTAGCCATGCCCCCTCGGGCGTCCCCTCGTCCGTGGTGCCGTCGAAAGCCGCAGCCCCCATGCTCGACCGCACCGGCCTGCTTGCGTAATCTGGCCTTCCAAGATGCCCCTGGGAAAGCGTCGAAAGGAAGGCATATGACGGAAACTAAGGTGAAGAGTACCCCGAACGGCCTCGGTCCCGGAGCCAAGGCCCCCGCATTCACTCTATCCCGGGACGGCGGCGGCAATGTCTCGCTCGCAGACTTTGCCGGGCGCAAGCTTGTGCTCTACTTTTACCCACGCGCCGATACTACGGGCTGCACCAAGGAGGCGATCGACTTTACGCGCCACAAGGCCGCCTTCACCCGCGCCGGTGCCGATATCCTGGGTGTCTCCGCCGACCCTGTAGCCGCGCTCGACGCCTTCAAGACCAAACACAAGCTGTCGATTGCGCTCGCCTCGGACGAGAAGCGCCGGATGCTCGAGGCCTATGGCGTGTGGCAGGAAAAGTCGATGTACGGGCGCAAGTTTTTCGGCATCGTGCGCACGACCTTCCTGATCGGTCCCGATCTGCGCATTGTGCAAGTGTGGCCGCGGGTTTCCGTGGCCGCGCACGCCGAAGCGGTCCTTGCCGCGGTTAAGGCAATGTAAATTCCGCGGCTTTGTCTAAACGTTTACCCAGGATAAGAAAATCGTCGCAGCTATTTCCTGAAAATTAACCATACCCGCGTCATATGCGCGACCAATGTGACGGTTGCGAAGCTAGCACGCGTTTGTCGAGATTCGCGTCTTTTCTCCCAACCGCCAAGACTATCGGGCGTTTCAGTGACCGTGTGGCGCTAGGTCTGAATTTTGTATCGCAGCCATCGGCGGTGTCGTGGCTTTGTTCAGATCGACCGCACGGGAATGGCCGGATTTGCGTCGGTAGGCCAGCGGGAGTGTCAATGTCGCAGCGGACCGCGTCGCAGCCTTATCACAGCGCCAGCGCGCACCACATTCACCGCGAATCGGCTCGCCGGCCCGATCCCCGGCAACACGTCAGCCACGCTAGCGGGAACGCGGCCTACACGTTTGCGCACGCCGGAAGGCAAGTTCGTTTCGGTCCGGTCGTGTTTTGGATCACGGTCGGCAGCTTCGTGATCATGGCCGGCTGGTCGATCGTCACAGCCACTTATTTTGCCTTCCATGACGATGTTCTCAAGGGACTGATCGCGCGCGAGCGGGCGCAGCAATACGCTTATGAGGACCGCATCGCCGACTTGCGCGCCGAGATTGATCGCACCACGAGCCGCCAACTGCTCGACCAAGACCAGTTCGAACACAAACTCGATGAATTGACGCGGCGGCAAGCCACGCTCGAATCGCGGGCGAGCGCGCTCGGCGGCGTCGCCGACCCGATGACCACAGGCTCGACTAAGCCGGCGGACCGCGGCAGCCCGGCGCCACGTTCGGACTCGATGGGCGATACGCTGTTCACGCCCCATCGACTGGACACCGGCAAGCAGTCGAGCATCGAGACACGACTGCGCGACGTCGAGGCGTCGCTCAACCGTGTCGACCGAGATGAGAACGCGACTCTTGAGCGGATGCAGGCACGCTACGAAACCCGGGCGCAGCGCGTCCGCAGCGTCCTCGCCAGCCTTGGCCTCAACCTGCATGCCATCCCGGCAGCGACCGGCGGCCCGTTCGTACCGGTCAAATTGCCGCCCGCCAGCGAGACGTTCGCGCGAACTTTGACCAGCGTCAGCATCGCCCGCGCGCAAGCCAATGATCTCACCAACACGTTGAACTTTGTGCCGCTGCGCAAGCCGCTTGCCGGCGATCTGGAGATGAGTTCGCCGTTTGGCGTCCGTATCGATCCGTTTGTTCGCTCGCCGTCGATGCATACCGGAATGGACTTGCACGCCTCCGTCGGCGACCCGATCTACTCCACCGCCGCCGGAAAAGTCGTCAAGGCCGGCTGGGAGGGCGGTTACGGGCAGATGGTCGAAATCGACCACGGCGAAGGACTGTCGACGCGCTACGGCCACATGTCGTCCATCGGCGTCATGGTCGGTCAGAAAGTGCGCGCCGGACAGGTTATCGGCCGCGTCGGTTCGACCGGCCGATCGACCGGTCCGCATTTGCACTACGAAACACGCATCAACGGCGAAGCCGTCAACCCCGAGCGGTTCCTTACTGCCGGAGCGAAACTGTTCGGCGAACGGCCGATCGCGCGCGCCGCCGGACGGCAAGAAGAAGACTAACGGTTCCCCCTCGCCCGTTATCTGCTGGCACTCTCTGTCGCGGCCCTGTCGCAAGAGTGTCGCCTATGCGGCCACATGCGTCTTCCTCCATGAGGGCAAGTGAATCTGCCGGCCGCCGCAGAACGCGCGGCAGTGCACATGTTCCGAATGCGGTGAAAATCCGCTAAGAGGCGACGGGCGCAGCGTTGCCGGACCCATGGTCGGGCCCGGGGCTGCCCCCCGAAGTAAGGGAGCCACATGCCCGATCCCCGCTTAACGGCCGTCTGGGTTATTGCTGCCGGTTTACTCATTGCCTTGGGCGGCAAAACATTCGCGCAGGAGCGCACGACCGCAACTTATGACGACTGGGTTCTGCAATGCGCGGTTCAGGCCGGTCCCCCCGCGCAAAAAACCTGCGACATCGAGCAACTCACCCAGATGCAAAGCCAGGGCCGCAGCGTGCCACTGTCGCGGGTCGCGATCACGCGGCCTGAGAAAGGTCAACCGACGCGCCTTACAGTCCAGGTGCCGGTGAATGTTTATCTGCGCACGGAAGTCCGGGTGCAGGCCGGCACATCCGATCCTGGGCTCGCAGCGCCTTTCGACCGCTGCTTGCCAGCCGGTTGTTTCGCCGATTTTGTCTTGAAGGACGATGCGATCAAGAAATTCCGCGCAGCCACCGCCGCCGGCAAAATGACGTTCCAGAGCGCGAACGCGCAGAGCGTCGCCATCCCGCTATCGTTTAAAGGTTTTGGGCCGGCCTACGACGCGCTGCTCAAACAGTGAATACCGCGACGGTTCTCACCACTGATAACGCAGCGTGCCGGAACCGGCGTAAGTCTGTGCCGACGAGGCGAACTCACCGTCGAACTTGCCGATCAGCATCCAACGTGGCGTGAGATGCAGTTCGGCGCCCACCGAGGCGAGCGCCGAGTTTGCCGGCACTGCCGCACCGGTGACGACAAAACTTGAGCCGGGCAGCGCCTGGAAGGCGGCATCGAGGGCGGCATTGCTCACCCAGTCATGCGCCCAGGCGAGGCGCGCACGAAGCTGCACTGGCATCGCACCCCACGCCGTCAGCGCATCGAAGCGCGCGCCGAGTTCGCTGCGCGTATCGGTCGCCGTCGTCGCTGCGTAGGTCAGCCCGAAGCCGCCGCCAGTCAAGTCGGTTTCGTTGTAGGTCGGCGTGTGAAAATCCTGCGCCTGGATCGCCGCATAAGGCGTCACGCCCATCGCCGGCGCCACGGCATAGCGGTAGCCGCTCTCGACCCGTGCGCCAAAGCTCTGGCCGTTGAATGAAGCGGTGAGTTGGTCGCCCGCGGCGGCGATACGGTTGGTGGTGAACCAGTTGTTGGTGAAGGCGAGCGCCGCACTCACATACGCCGGCCCAAAATATCTGGTGCCGTAGACGCCCGCCTGGAATGCATCGCTCCGCCCGGTGCCGAGCGACTGCGCCAGGAATAGCGCTGTTCGACCAGGGTAAATTCGAAGAGGCGCTGGAACTTTATGAACGCGCCATCGCGCGCGACGACAATTTCGCCCAGGCCCACAGCAATCGCGGCAACGCGCTGCAACGCCTCAAGCGCTTCGCCGACGCCGAACCGTCCTACCGCCGCGCCCTCGAGCTGATGCCAAGTTTTGCCGATGCCTGGAACAATCTCGGCACCTGTTTGCGCGAGCTGAAGCGGGCGGAGGAGGCCGAGACTGTCTATCGCAAGGCGCTGGAGCTTGCTCCCAACAACCCCGACACGCTCGACAACCTGGCGCTCGCGGTGAAGGATCTCGACCGGCTCGAGGAGGCCGCCGATCTGATGCGCCGCGCGCTCGTCATCGAGGCGCGCAGCGACAAATTTCACGTTCACTATGCAACGGTCTTGCTCGATCAGAAGAAGGTCGACGATGCTTCCGCCGCGGCGGACCGCGCGCTGGCGCTCGACCCGAACAATCACGACGCGGTGAACCTGATGGGCCGCGTCGCCTTCGAGCGCGGCGAGCTTGAGGCTTCGCTCGCACACTACCGGCAGGCGCTGGCGCTCAAGCCGGACCTCGCCGACGCCTATAACAACATGGGCAACGTGCTCAAGGAACTGGGCAAGCTGGACGAGGCACACACGGCTTATCTCGACGCGTTACGGCTCGTAGCCCGCTATTGCCGGCGTTTACGTCAACCTTGCCGATTCAAAGAAATTCGCTCCGGGCGATCCGCATCTCGCCGCCATGGAGCAACTCGCGGCGTCTCCAGACGGACTTTCGAAGACCGATCGCATGCAGCTCGATTTCGGTCTCGGCAAGGCCTACGCCGACCTTAAGGATCACGACCGCTCGATCCGGCACCTGCTCGCCGGCAATGCGGCCAAGCGCTCGACGATCGCCTACGACGAACAAGCGGCCTTCGCTCTGTTTGACCGCATCGAAAGCCTGTTCACGCGCGACCTGATCGCGGCCAAATCCGGCGGCGGCGATCCCTCCCCGCTACCCATCTTCATCATCGGCATGCCGCGTTCCGGCACCACGCTGGTCGAGCAGATCATCGCCAGTCACCCCGTGGTCTATGGGGCCGGCGAACTGCAAAATTTCAACGACGTCGTGCTCACGGTCCGCGGTCCGGACGGCAATTCATTGCCCTATCCCGACTTCGTCGCGGCGCTCGACGCAGCGCCGTTGCAACAGATCGGCGCGCGCTATATCGCGCTGGTTCGGGCGCTCGCAGCCAAGTACGAACGCGCGGACACGGCGCGGATCACCGACAAGATGCCGTCGAACTACTATTTTGCCGGCCTGATCCATCTGGCGCTGCCGAACGCCAAGATCATCCACACGATCCGCGATCCGGTCGACACTTGCATTTCCGGCTTCTCAAAACTGTTCTCGGCCGAGCAGAACCACACCTACGATCTCAGCGAGCTCGGCCGCTATTACAGACGTTACGAGCGCTTGATGGCGCACTGGCGCAGTGTGCTGCCGGCGGGCTGCATCCTTAATGTACGCTACGAGGACATCGTGTCCGATGTCGAACAGCAGGCGCGCCGCATCATCGCCTATTGCGGCCTGCCCTGGACGGATCGCTGCCTGTCGTTCCATGAGACCGAACGGCCGGTACGCACCGCCAGCGCAACGCAGGTGCGCCAGCCGATCTATTCGAGCGCCGTCGGCCGCTGGCGCGTCTATGAGCAGCACCTCGGGCCGCTGCTCGATGCACTTCAGGTCACCGCATCGGGCCGGCGCTGACGTCCTTCCTTTGCTGGCCGACGTGCTACACTCCGCGCCCCTTCGCTGTTCTTTTGAGGTTTCCATCATGGCGTTTTCTTCTTGGCGTGGCGTTGTCGGCATGATCAATCCGACCATGCGGCCAGGCGTGACCGAAGAGGTCTGCCGGCTGCTGCCGGAAGGCATCGGTCTTATTCCCCTGTTCCTCAATATCCGGCGCGGCACCGAGGATGAGTTTCACACCATGATGCCGCATTACGAAAAGCTGGTTGCGGTGCTGGCGGAAGAAAAATGCGATCTCATCCATCCGCACGGTGCGCCGCCGTTCATGGTTCTGGGCCGCAAGGGCGAGGAAAAAATCGTCAAGGCGTGGGAGAAGAAATACAAAGTGCCGGTGATGAGCGTGGCGCAGAACCACGTCAACGCGCTGCACGCGCTCAAAGCCAAGAGCTTCGTCGGCGCCACGTATTTTCCCGAAAAGCTCAACGCCGTTTTTGCCAAATATTTTCGCGACGCCGGTTTTACCGTGCGCGGCATGGAAGGCATCGACGTGCCGTTCAACCAGGTGCAGACGCTGTCCGGCGAGCAAGTCTACGCCCACATCAAAAAGAATTTTCTCAAGGCCAAGGGCGCCGACGCGATCTACATGCTCGGCTCGGGCTGGCGTACGCTCAACATCATCGCGATGCTCGAACAGGACCTGCAGGTGCCGGTGGTGCATCCGGTGCCGGCGCGGGTCTGGGAAATCCAAAAGCGCCTGCACGTCCGCCAGCCGGTCAAAGGCTACGGGCATTTGCTGGAGGCGTTTCCATAAACATCGTTCGTCGCCTCGGAGGCAGCCTCGGTCGCATTCCGGGACGCCGCAATAAGAAAAATTGGAGGATCAAATGACCGTCATGACACGCCGCACAGCGCTCACGTTATTCGGCGGCCTGACCGTCGGCGCACCCGCCGGCGCCGCCTTCGCACAATCGGCCGAGCAATTCTACAAAGGCCGACAAGTCACGATGGTGGTCGGCACAGCGCCCGGCGGTATCAACGACATTTCGGCGCGTTTCGTAGCGCGCTATCTTGGCAAATACATTCCCGGAAATCCGACGATCGTGGTCGAAAACCAGCCGGGCGCGGGCGGCATCACGTCGGCTAATCGTCTCGCCAATACATTTGCGCAAGACGGTTCGGTGGTCGCCAAGCTTGAACGCGCGGTGCCGCTGCTTGCCATCCAGGGCGATCCCAACGTCCATTTCGATCCGCTCAAGCTGACATGGCTCGGCAGTCTTTCGTCTTACGCCAATGACGCCTATCTGATGCTGGTGATGGCGAACGATCCAATCAAATCGGTTGCCGAAATCAAACAAGGCGGCAAATCGATCACTCTTGGCGGCGACAATGCGGCGTCCAGCAACGTCATCTACGCCACCATCGCCAGGGATATTCTCAAGCTCAACGTCAAGGTGGTGAGCGGCTACACCGGCGCAGCCCCGCTGTTTCTCGCCATGCAGCGCGGCGAGATCGACGGCCAGGTGGTGGGCCTCAGCTCGGTCCGTACCGGGCAGCGCGCGCTATGGAATGACCATGCATTTCGCGCGCTGATGCAGTTCGGCCGGAAAACCCGGCATCCCAATTTCTCCGACGTGCCGACGGCCTACGAACTTACCAATGACCCCGGCGCGCAGGCGCTGCTCAATTTCGCCGACCTGCAGTTCTTCATCTCGCTGCCGTTCGCGGCGCCGCCCGGGATTCCAGCGGACCGCGCCGCGGCGCTCCAAACCGCCTTCATGGCGATGTGCAAGGATCCGGCGGTCGTGGCCGCCGCGGAAAAGCTCGGCATCGACATGAGCCCGATCGACGGCGCCACCGTGCACGATGCCGTTGCCAAGGCCGCCGCCACACCGCGCGAAGTGATCACGCGCTACAATGCGCTGGTGGGAACGGGCCGGCATTGACCGCCGCGCCGCACGGCGTAACAGTGCGGCTAATCAGTTTGCACCGGCCTTTACCTCGGCCATTACACCTTCGGGAGTTGACCATGCCCTACACGCTTGCCAATTTTTGCGGCGATCTGTCGGCGACGCTCAAAGCCAAAGGTCAGAACGGCTTGCCTGATGTGGCGCGCAAGCTGACCGAACTCCTGAACAATCCGGAGTTCGTCGCCGAGACCTTCAATGACGATACGCCGATCGGACGCCGCGAGCTGTGGCACGATCCCGATACGGATGCGTATGTGCTGGCGCACGTGCAGGAAGGCGACAAAGTCGGCAAGCCGCACAGCCACGGCGCGTCTTGGGCGATCTACGGGACCGCCCGCGGCGTGACGGAAATGACCGAGTGGAAACGCGTCAACCCGGCGTCCGAAGAGGGCGCGGTGCTGGAGAAGACCCGCCATTACGCGCTCGGCTACGGACAAACGCGGGGCTATGCGTCGGGCGCGATCCACTCCACCGCCCATCCGCAAAAGGCCTGGGTGATCCGGGTTACCGGCACCGACCTCGATGCTATTCCGCGCTATCGCTTCAGTGCCAAGACCGACAAAATCCTCGAAAACGTTTGAGCGCATTCCGCGCCAAAGCCCACCGCCGGACCTCTCGAGGGGCGCCTACGGCAACTCTGCCGTGGCGCATAAGCCTCTGAAATATTGAATATTTTTGGAAATGGCGGGAGCGACGGGGCTCGAACCCGCGACCTCTAGCGTGACAGGCTAGCGCTCTAACCAACTGAGCTACGCCCCCGCGGACGCGCCCGGCAGTTAAAGCCGAGCCCGGCGCAAGTCAAGGATTTCGGGCCTAAATCGGCGCAGAGCTGACACCTTGAACGCGCCACGAAGCCATACCAGATACCGCGCGCACGCTAAAAACATCGGTGGAATCGGCAAAACAAGCGTGGTCAGCCGTAACCGAATCGTCTAACTGCAATCCGATAAGCGGCTTAATTCCAAGGCTACCGCTTCATCGAGGAGGGTCTCTCATGGCATCCAAACCAGCCACTACCGTGACTTTGAAGCATCTTGCCGCAACGCTGGCGGAAGACAACGAGCTGTCGAAAAAGCAGTCCGAGGCCATTCTCGGAGGCTTCGTTAGCAACATCGTCAAGCACCTGAAAAAAGGTGAGCGCATCCGCATCGGCGGTCTCGGCATCCTGCAGGTTCGCAAGCGCGCTGCGCGCATGGGCCGCAATCCCGCCACCGGCGAACCGATCCAGATCAAGGCGAGCA
Source organism: Xanthobacteraceae bacterium (assembly GCA_036511795.1). Lineage (GTDB taxonomy): Bacteria > Pseudomonadota > Alphaproteobacteria > Rhizobiales > Xanthobacteraceae > BOG-931. The sequence continues at coordinate 14,121 of DATCBO010000041.1, read as the reverse complement.
AGAAGGTCGCCTTCCGCGCTTCGAAAGAACTCAAAGAAGCCATCTAAAGTCCTTCGCCACCGGCAAGGGACGACACAGGACGGAGGGCGGGCGACTGGGATGGAAGATTTCTTCCGTCGTCGGCCATCTGTCCTCCGTCCTGTGATTTATGAGAATTCGTCCTGCCAGTGGCGCCGCCCTCCACAATCGCTGTTCAGCAAATTGAGAACAGTCGCGCCCTAACGGCGCGGTCGCCTGTTGCGGGTCTGCGGCGGAGGTGGTGGGCGGTGACGGGCTCGAACCGCCGACATCCTGCGTGTAAAGCAGACGCTCTACCAACTGAGCTAACCGCCCTCGCCGCCAGATGTATCGCCGCGCGGCCTTCCCGCCAAGTCTTTAGCGGCTTGCCAGCAAGTCTTTAGCGCCTCGCCAAGAAGTCTTTGGCGGCCTCTCCGCCGACCGAATACGGCTGGTGACAACTTGTCCGATCCACTCGATTTCGCCGAACATGTGCTACGCTGCCAAACGCAGCGGTTTCGCGGGGGGAAAGTCAAACATGCATCGCACACTGGTTCTTGGCGTAGCTTTATTGCTGGGCGGCGTAACGGCCGCTTGGGCCCAATTCCCGGCGCAGCCGGCGGCGCCGCAATGTCCGGGGCCAATCCAGGGCAACGAGCAGGATCGCGCCTCATGTCATGGCGACGTGACTGCATACTGCACGGCTGAATTGCAGGCCAACCAGTGCGACGTGTTCGCGATCCTCGGGTGCCTGCAGCGCAATCGGCCTAGAATCAGCGCCGCATGCCGCCGCGTGCTGGAAGCGAACGGCAAGTAAGCCGCAATCTCACGCGTCTCATTCAGCCGTGGCGTGGCCGACCGCCGCGAATCTAGTCGCGATCGGCAACCGCCTCGGAGATAGCGTCTCCGTCGATCGCCACCAGCGAAGGCCCGCGCTCGGAGTGTTCGGCAAGCCGAACCCACGACTGCGCCAAGGTCAGCCACAGCGCCTTATCGGTGTCATCGTCTGAGAGCCGCGCCATTGCGACGCATTCTTCCGCGCAGCGGCGGTGTTCCCGTGTAGTCCCCATGGCCATCCCCTGACAAACGCAACAGAACCCCGCGATATCAATGCGGGAGTTCGGCGGCGCTACGATCTCGTGGTGGCCGAAACCGGGCAAATGGGGCGCCAATCGAGGCGACGGAACACCCAACTGCGCCCCCAAGTGCAGCCACACAGCCCAGGAATAGCGAATCGCGGCCTCAGCCAATTTCTAAGGTTTTATTAAAATATCTCATGCAACTAGCACTTAGCTGCACTGCAGCAATTTATTGTGCAATGCGATATTCGGTTCCCTATATAGATCTCCTAAACACGGCAATCGCCGGGGAAAGGAGCAAAATGCTTACGTCGTTCATCCGCTACGTCCAAACTTGGAGACAATACGGCACTACCGTTCGTGAACTGTCCAATCTCAACGACCGCGAACTGGCCGATCTCGGGATCACCCGCTCGGACATTCCGCATGTCGCCTGGGATCATGTGCGGCGATAACCGCGCCTATCCAGCTTGATAGCAAGCCCGCGCCCGCCCTCGTGCGGGCGCTGCCTTTTTCTGCGCACGCTATGAGCCGGCTGGTTCCATGCCCTTTGCCTTGATGATTGACAAGGCATGCGGCCCCGACAGGAATTTCACCAGGGACTTCGCGGCGGCCCCGTCACCTGCGGCGACCCCCGCCGAATAGACCGTGAAATTCTGAATGGCCGCAGGCAGCGGACCGACCAGCACCGCGCCCTTCACGGCCAGGATCTCGCTGATCTGGTGGATGCCAATTTCAGCCTCGCCATCGACGATGTGAGTCGCCACCTCACCGCCATGCACTAGGACAACCTTGGCATTGACCTCCTTGGCGATGCCCAACCGCTCCAGCAGCTTGCCGACATAGATGCCGCTCGAGCCGCCCGCCGCCGGGTCGATATAGGCGACCGACTTGGCCGCAAGCAGCGTCTTCTTGAACGCCTCTACAGTGCTGATGTCGGGTAGCGGCGTGCCGGCTTTGACGACGACGCCGACGCCAGTCTTGGCCAGATCGGTGCGGCTGCCCGGGGCGACCTTGCCATCCTTCGCGAGCCCCTCGATCGCCTCCGGCGTGAGCACGGCGACGTCGAATTTCTCCTCGCCGCTGGCGATCAGCTTCATATGCTGCCCGACCGTCCGGTAGGTGACGACGACGGTGTTGCCGCTCTCCGTTTGATACAGAGCGACAAGCGCGTTCAGTACGGTCTTGAAAGCGCCGCCGCTGATGACCTTGATTTCTGCGGCTTCAGCGGACTGCGGCATGAGACCCTGCATGATGGCGGCCGCAAGTGCGGCCGTGAGACAAATTCTGATTGGCTGCATGGATATCCTCGGCAGCAACACGCGCCGCACACACCATAGTCGCGCCCGAGGACTGGGAAAAGTAGGCGTTGGCGGTGACATTGACGCGTGCTAGGCGGGCGGCATGCCGGTACTGACGCTTCCCGATGCCGCGTTGCTGTTGCCGCCGCGAGGCGCCCTGATCGGCCTCGATCTCGGTACCAAAACCATCGGCGTCGCTGCGAGCGATCCGGACCGGCGCGTGGCGGCGCCGGTCGAAACCATCGTCCGCAAAAAGTTCGGTGTTGACGCCGCCCGTATACTCGTCCTTGCCGCGGAACGGCGCACCGCGGGGTTCGTGCTCGGCTTGCCCCTCAACATGGACGGCAGCGAGGGCCCGCGCGCCCAGGCGACACGCGCCTTCGCGCGCAATCTCGCGCAGCAGACCGAGTTGCCGATCGCGCTCTGGGACGAGCGGCTCTCGACCGCCGCAGTCGAGCGCGCGCTGATCGACATCGATGTCAGCCGCGCCAAGCGCAAGAAGGTGATCGACCAGCACGCCGCCGTCTACATCCTTCAAGGCGCCCTCGAGCGGCTGGCAAAATCCGATCTGCAGCCGCAACAGCCCGATGGCTAGCGCTCCGGCAGGGCGCGCTGTAGCAGCAGAGCTGCCGCAGCCGGATCGATCTGTTGTGTGCCATAGAGAGCGCCGTGTGCTCCCGCGAGCCGCGAACGTACAAACTGATCCGCCACCTGCGGCGGCGCGCCCGCTCGCAGCGCCGCCGCGCTCGCCAGCAGCGCCAGCCGTTCGACCGTCATGCGCGCATACGCTTCATTCGGCGGCTCTTCGGCGTTCAGATCGCGAACCTCAACGCCGGCGTCATGGGCGAGCGTGCGAAACAAGCTTCGCTCTTCTTCGCCCCTAAGCGCGCGCAGCACGTCGAGGCACATGACGTTGCCGGACCCTTCCCAGATCGCATTGACCGGCGCCTCGCGGTAAAGCCGCGGCATGATGCTTTCCTCGACGTAACCGTTACCGCCGAGGCACTCCATCGCTTCAAACACAAACGCAGGTGCGATTTTGCAGATCAGAAATTTCGCCGCCGGCGTGATCAGCCGCGCGTAGGCCGCTTCGCGCGCATCCTCCGCCGCGCAGTCGAGCGCGCGGCACAACCGCATGACCAGCGCCACCACACCTTCCATTTCGAGCGCCAAATCGGCCAGCACCGTGCGCATCATCGGCTGGTGGTAAAGCGGCTTCTGGAATACATTACGGTACCGGCAGTGATGCACGACCTGGGCCAACGCCATCCGCATCAGACCAGCCGAGGCGACCGCACAATCGAGCCGGGTCAGTTGCACCATCTGCAGAATGTTGCGGATGCCGGTGCCCTCCTCGCCTATCCGCCAAGCGAAAGCCTCGGTGAACTCCACCTCGCTTGAGGCATTGGAGCGGTTGCCAAGCTTGTCCTTGAGGCGCTGAAAGCGCAGCGCATTGACGCTGCCATCGGGCCGAAAACGCGGCATCAGAAAACAAGTGAGCCCGCCCGGCGCCTGCGCCAGCACCAGAAAGGCATCGCTCATCGGCGCCGACATGAACCACTTGGCCCCGACGATCGAATAGGCATCGCCACACGGCGCCGCTTTCGTGGTGTTGGCGCGCACGTCGGTGCCGCCCTGATTTTCGGTCATGCCCATGCCGAGCGTCATGCCCGATTTTTCCCAGAACGGCGCAAACGCGGCGTCGTACTTGCGGGTAAGCACCTTGGGCACGACCTTGGCGGAGACCGAGGGTTCAGCGGCGAGCGCAGCGAGCGCGGCGCGTGTCATGGTGATCGGGCACAGGTGGCCGGTCTCGACTTGGGCCGCCATAAAGAAACGCGCGGCGCGCATGGCCTCGGCGGGCGGCGGCGCGTGCTTGCCGGCGGCCACCCAGGTTGAGGCGTGCAAACCGGCCGCCACGCTCTCGCCCATCAGCCGATGGTAGGCGGGATGGAACTCGATCCGGTCGCTGCGAAAACCTTTGGCGTCGAAGGCGTGAAGCTTCGGTGGATTTTCGTTGGCCTGCCGGCCAAGCGCAAACATCTCGGCACTGCCCCAGTGCCGGCCGAATTCGGACAGCGCCGCGCCCTCCTCCGCCCCACCGTTGGCGTTAACGGCATCCTTCAGCGGTCCGTCGCTTTCGAACAGATCGATGTCTTCATAGGGCGGCGACTGGTTGAACACCTCGTGGGTGTCAAAGAGCGAGCGAGGAGCCTGGAAAATCATGGCGACGAGCCTCTCCGGAGCAGGGAATTTAGCACGACCGTTCGGCCGCCGACGTTTTCGGTGTATCGCGCCCGCAAACGGCCAGAGCGGGCTTGCCGGGGCGCGCGGATTGGGCCTATAGCAGCGCTTTAATGACTAAGGCCCTGCCGCCCACGCGCCATATCGTTTCGATCAACGACCTCAGCAACAAGGAGATCGAGACGATCTTCGAGGTCGCGCAAGGGTTTTTGCAGGAACTCGCTGATTCCCACACCCCCTACCGGATCGCGCGCAGCACCGGACTCGCTGCCAAATCTGTTCTGGCGACCCTGTTCTACGAACCTTCGACCCGCACCCGGTTATCGTTCGAATCCGCGATGCTGCGGCTCGGCGGCGCCAATATTACCAGCGCCGATCCGGCGGTCAGTTCCGCCGCGAAGGGCGAAAGCCTGGCGGATACTATTCGGGTCATTTCCAACTACTGCGACGTCGTCGTCATCCGTCATCCGCGCGATGGCGCCGCGCGGCTTGCGGCCGAGTATTCGCAAGTCCCTGTGATCAACGGCGGCGACGGCAGTCACGAACATCCGACCCAGACCTTGTGCGATCTGTTTACGTTGCGCTCAAAGAAGAAAAGCCTGCGCAACATGAAGATCGCTATTTCCGGCGACCTCAAGGGTAGCCGAACGATCCATTCATTCGTCTACGCGCTGGCGCGGTTCGGCGCCACAATCGATCCCCTCCCCGCACCCGGCATGGAGCTGCCGGAGCACGTCGCACGGCGGCTGCGCGAGGAATTCCACTGCCAAATGGTCTCCAAGGAGCCAGACCAAGTTGGCGGCGCCATCGACGCGCTCTACGTCACCGCCGATCAGCCGCACCAATTGTCGCTTATCCCGGATCCAGAAGTCGATTACGGGCTGCTCGTGCAGAAGAAGATTGATGCCGTCTATGTGACGCGGTTCCAGAAGGAGCGCTGGACCGAGAAAGAACGGCCTTATCCAAAAATCGACGCCAAATTTCTTGGCGATGCGAAATACTCCGAAGCCAGCGTCATGCACCCGTTGCCGCGCGTCAACGAACTTGACGCCGCGCTCGACAGCGACCGGCGCGCAATCTACTTCCAACAGGCTGCATACGGCGTGCCGGTGCGCATGGCGCTGATTTCGCTACTCCTGCATTTGCACAAGAACAAATCGCTGCATCAGTATAGCGGCGGTTTCGCCAAGCCGGAGCATCCAATCTACGCCCAGCCAATCGGCACCGGCGTCATGTGCGGCAATCACAATTGCATCGTCGCCGATCCGGCCGAGCGGCAATACGCCGCCAATAAGTTCTACGTCATCGAAGATGAAGCGCCGCGGCACCGCAAACTGCGGTGCGTGTATTGCGAATCGGACATCGAGGAGGAAGCAGCGGCGCAGTTCGTGGTCGCCGATGCCACGCGCAAAATTTTTTCGCCCGGATTGGGCGCGCTCGCACGGCTACTCACCGAGCGCCTGAAGCATCTGATCATTTACCGCAGCGAGGCCGAGGCCGTGACCGCGGGCTTTCAGCCACGCGAGTCTGGTAAGAAAGTGCGCGCCGGATAGGCTCATGTCCGCGTCTTCGCTCGCGTTTCAATACGTCACCGCATTCGTGTTCGGCTATCTGTGCGGCTCGGTTCCATTCGGCGTGTTGATAACGCGCGTCGCCGGAGCGCCGGACGTCCGCGGTATCGGTTCGGGCAATATCGGCGCCACCAATGTGCTGCGCACAGGAAGGAAAGGGCTCGCCGCCGCGACGCTTTTGGGCGACATGCTCAAAGGCGCGGTCGCCGTGTTCGTCACCGGACATTTTCTCGGCCGCGACCCGGCAATTGCCGCGGCGCTCGGCGCCTTTTTCGGGCACCTGTTTCCGGTCTGGCTGAAATTCAAAGGCGGCAAAGGAGTCGCGACTTATATCGGCCTTCTGCTCGGCTTCGGATTGTGGATTCCGCTATTGGCGTTTTGCGTGACCTGGGCCGTGGTCGCCACCGTCAGTCGCTACTCGTCGCTCGCGGCGCTGCTTGCGAGCATCGCCGCGCCGATGGCGATCTCGCTGAACGGCGACGCTCCGGAATTGCGCTTGTTCATGATCCTGTCGGTCCTGCTGTGGCTCATGCACCACGCCAATATTTCCCGCCTGATGAGCGGCACCGAAAGCAAGATCGGCTCCCATTAGCCAGATTGCCTCACGCGTCTTTTTCGTCTCCTCAACCTCTGCTTTAGAGCTATGCTCGCGGCCATGGCGGCCCAGGCCGCGTGTGGGCATCGGGGGCTGCGTGGCCGAACGGGAGCAAGGCGTCCATCTCACGGACGAGCAACGGCTCGAATGGCTGCGGCTCATTCGCAGTCAGAATGTCGGTCCGCGTACGTTCCGCGCGCTCATCAATCATTTCGGCGGCGCGCGAGCCGCCATCGAGGCGCTGCCAGCGCTGGCACGCCGCGGCGGCAGTGGCGGCGCGCCGCAGATTTACACCCGCGCCCAGGCCGAGCGTGAATTTGAAGCCGCGGAGAAACTGGGCGCGGCTTTCCTTGCTATCGGCGAACCCGATTATCCTTACCGCCTGCAGACGCTCGACGATGCGCCGCCGCTGCTTGCAGTGCGTGGCAATCTTGACGTGTTCGCGTTGCCTGCGGTGGCGATCGTCGGCTCGCGCAACGCATCCGCCGCGGGACTAAAAATCACGCAAAGCCTCGTCCATGCCCTTGGCGAAGCAGGCTTCGCCACCGTCTCAGGCCTTGCCCGCGGCATCGATGCCGCGGCCCATCGGGCGAGCCTTGAAAGCGGCACCGTTGCCGTACTCGCCGGCGGGTTGGACCGGCTCTACCCGCCCGAACATGCCGAACTGGTCGACGCAATTCTGCCGGCCGGCGTCGTGGTGAGTGAAATGCCGTTCGGCTGGGAGCCGCGAGCGCGCGATTTTCCACGGCGCAACCGGCTGATTTCCGGGCTGTCGCTCGGCGTCGTTATCGTGGAGGCAGCCAAACGCTCCGGCTCCCTGATCACGGCGCGGCTTGCGCTCGAACAGGGCCGCGAGGTTTTTGTGGTACCGGGCTCGCCGCTCGATCCGCGCGCAGAAGGCACTAACGGGCTGCTCAAGCAAGGCGCAACGCCGGTCACCGAGGCTGCCGATATCGTTTCCGTGCTGCGGCCGATCATTGGCACAGACATGCCGGCGCGCGAGCCGGAAGTCGCGGGCGCCGAGCCGGGCGAATTTGTGGAACCCGCCGCCGACGAACGCAGCCGCATCGTCTCCCTGCTAAGCCCCGTGCCGATCTCCATGGATGATCTCATCCGCCTGTCCAAAACCTCGCCGCGCGTGGTCCGTACCGTGCTGCTCGAGCTTGAAATTGCCGGCCGCCTTGAGCGACACGGCGCCGGGCTGATATCGCTCGTCTAGCAATAATGAATTCGGGTCCTGGAATGCGCACCATCTCATGGCGCGGGTTGTCGGCTGTGGCCGCCGTGATCGTGTGCGCGCTGACAAGCGCCGTCCGTGCCGAGAATTTCGATGCCTTTTTAGCCGCGCTGCGCGCCGACGCGGCGAAGCAGGGCATCACCGGTGCGACATTCGACGCGGCGTTCGCCGGCATTACGCCTGATCCTCGCGTCATCGCCGCAATGCGTCGCGAGCCCGAATATGGCAAACCGATGGGCGCGTATCTGGCCAGCCTGGTTTCACCGGATCGCATCGCAACCGGCCAGCGCAAGTCTGTGCAATGGGCCAACGCCTTGCACGCAATAGACGGACGCTTCGGGGTCGATCCAAATATCCTTGTCAGCATCTGGGGCATTGAATCCTCATTTGGACAGGCGCGCGACCGTTGGGACGTCTTTCGATCGCTGGCAACACTGGCGCAGGCTCGCTTTCAGCCTCCGCTGTTTCGCAATGAACTTTTGAGCGCACTCAAAATCCTGCAGCGCGGCGGCATCGCGCGTGCGCAATTCGTCGGCTCCTGGGCCGGCGCCATGGGTCAGCCGCAGTTTCTGCCGTCGAGCTATCTGACCTATTCGATCGATTTCGACGGCCGCGGCCGCCCTGATATCTGGACCAAAGTTCCTGACGTGCTGGCGTCGATCGCGAATTATCTACGCAAGTCGGGTTGGCGACCCGGCGCGCCGTGGGGCTTTGAAGTCACCGTGCCGCACGGTTTCGACTACCGAACAAGCCGTGGCACGTTCCGCCAGTGGGCCGAGCGAGGATTGCGGAGGAGCGATGGAACCGCTTTTCCCAATGCCGGCGACGGAATTCTATTTTTTCCAAGTGGCGCGCCGGTGCCCGCGTTTCTTGTCACGGAGAATTTCGTGGTCATTAAATCGTTCAACAATTCGGATGCCTACGCGCTCGCCGTAGGTGAACTCGCCGACCGGCTGCATGGTCTCGGACCGATCCGCGCCGCTTGGCCGGCCGGCGATTTTCAGCCGTCGCGCGGGCAGCGCATTGCGTTGCAGCAGCGGCTCGCCGCACTTGGCTTTAAGGTGAATGATTTTAATGGCCACATCGATTTCGACCTGCGTGACGACATTCGGCAAATGCAAAGCCGCCTCGGCATGACCCCCGACGGCTATCCGAGCCGTACGCTGCTGGCGCGGATCGGGGTCGCTGCCCACTGAATTACTGTCTTTGGCCCTCGCGGCCGCGCGATTACGCGACCTCGCTGACGTCACCGGAATCCTTGCCCAACTGATCGGCTTCCAGACGCGCCATCTCGAGGATGTAGGCGAGCGGCTCTAGCCGATGGCGCCGCGCCAAGCTCGCAAGCTCCCCGGACATTTTTCCTATATAAAGGGCAGCCGCACGCGGCGATTGGGGACCATCGGCGTCACCTTCCGTTGGCATAGACCTGTTCCCGATGCTTTTTGGCCGCCGAATGCCCTGAGCCACTGACGTGTATTTTGTTGGGGATTATAACCTTGACAAAGCACGCACCAAAGGTGGATACCGACGCCGCTCCGCAATGCGGGGCTGGCGCGCCCGAAACTACGTTTTTTTCGATTTCTCCAGAGCGGCCTTGCGTCTTGACGCGGCAGATGGTCGAGGTGGGCGTGACTGCATTGAATCGCTATCGGGGTTCCTATTCGGACGGCCTTCTTGTAGAGGCGGTGTATAGCGCCATGCATGGGCAACGAATGAAGCAATAGTAGCTTGGTTCTCTGGGCTCATGTCGTCGCTGTAAAGGAATTTGAATAGATGAAATCCTAATTTATGAAGGTCATCGGTCGCAGCTTGTAGGATTGGAATGGTAATTGGCGTATTTGATACTTTTTCTGCTGTATGAGCAAACGTTCTATTGGTAGTGTTCCATTCATTTGGCCTCTGCCACTCCACCCCGTAATGAAGGATATCGTTCCGAAGAGAACGAAAGATACTGAGCCGATCTGTTATTATTTTCCATTCGTCTTTTTTTATTTGGCTCCAATTCTCTGCATCGCCGATTCGTGTTATCTTGTTACAAGCTTCGTTGGCACGGACGCCTGAAAAGACGGCTTGGGCTACAGGTTCTTCAGTTTTCGATACGGTCCATAATGCTATCTGCATCGCCTTTTCGACCTCGGAAAACTCTGTTACGAATTTGCCTAATGCTAAGTAATAGTCGTCCGTTAGGAGCCGGAAAAAGAAGCTAAATGGCATGGCTAAACCTGAGACCGAATCCGAGTTACACCCCGATGCATGGTCGCGCTTTGAGCGCGCCGTCAATGTTGTCGCCAAATCCCCACCGCAGCATAGGTTTAAGCCTGAGACTGGCCAGCTTCAGCCGCATCGGCCTTTCGTCGCAATACGGATGCCAGGGCGCGCGCCTCGGTGGGAGCCAGACGGAGAACTAAATCAAGCTCAGGAAAAAGCCCGAGTTCTCCTCCTAAATCGAATTTAAGACCGACGCTCCAATCCTGATTGACTACGCCAACCGAATACTGATTGGGCGTCACTACCAAAATGCGCTTTTCAGCCATGGCGCTTTCTCCAAGCGATAAAGCGTTTCGCCTCACGCCTTATACGGATACGATTGAGTGACTTTGTTAGGCCGTCGATAGGTTAGGCGCTTGCCTTTGATGCCAGCGGCCGCGATCTCAGCGCGCATTAGATCGTTGACACCAAGTGCCGCGCGGTTCGAGTAGCGGAAATCGAATTCGGCCAGATAACGGTGAAGGTGCTTCTCGCTACAGTGCTGGTAAACGCCCTTCATGCCGCGCTTGAAGATCGAATAGTAGCCTTCCACCGTGTTCGTGGTGATGACGCGATCTTTGGTATAGCGCACGTATTCATCTTTGCTGTGCGTGACGGTTTCGTGCGACGCAAACTTTTTGCCGACATCGGTATAGGAGGTGTGTTCGTCAGTCATCATCGCAGTTTCGCGGGAAAGGTTCTTTTCGATCACCGGGACAATGTCTTCGGCGCGCACGCCATCAATGTGGAAGCTGCGAGCGCCGCCGCCGCGTTGCACCAGCGTCATGACAACGTTTTTGTGAGCAAAGCCGGCCTTGGCTTTTGCGACGCTCTTGCGGCCGATGCCTTGACGGCGGCCGATGACGGTTTCGTCAACCTCGACGATAGCGCCGGGACCGCCCATGGGAGGCAATAGGCCGCCTTGGCGCATTGCCTCACGCAAACGATGGCACATAAACCACGCCGTCTTGTAGCTGATCGCAAGCGAGCGGTGGATTTGGTGGGCTGAGACGCCTTTCTTGGAGGCGGTCATCATGAATAGCGCGGCCAGCCATTTGGACAGCGGCACCTTGCTGCGCTCGAATACGGTTTTGACCGTCACCGTGAACTGCTCACGGCATTGGCTGCATTGAAACAGGCCGGGGCGGTGCTTGGTGCCTTCTAGGCGGGTCACGTCGTCGCCTGTAGCACCGCAATGCGGGCAGACCGGACCATTCGGCCACACGCGCGCTTCAAGCCATTCGCGGGCCTTGGTTTCGTCAGTGAAAATCGGATTTTGGAGGTTGGCGGTCATGGCTCTTGGCCTTCCTGAACTATTCGTCTTAGCCGCGTGCGGAGAACTTACCGGCCTTCATAGCGCCGATGATTTGCGCCGCTTGGATGCCATTTGGGGTCTGCATGAGGGGGCCGAGACTGTTAATGCCTCGGTCGAGAATGGCCCGGCAATCGGCCAGGTCAAAAATGCCCTTCTCCATGAGAGTTTCGAGCAATGCCCCGACAAGGACGCCCCCGGCTAAGCCCGTAGCAGTCGCCATATCAGCCATAACAACCCTCCCTGGTTGGATGGCCTAAATCTACCCATAGTAACATGCTTTGTCAAGGTTATAATCCACATTTTGTTATGTATACTAATAGATGATTATATACAATAACACAACTTAGAGGTGCCTGTCGGTTGAGGGGATCGTCGGCCAAGGCGCGCTACGATTCCGCGCTCGACGCATCGCTCCTCGGGCGGCCGCCGATTTGACAGTCCGGGTCACATTACCCATGTTCCCGACGGCTCCGGACCACTCCGGGACCATCGAATAGTAAAAAACTAGCGTTTGATCAGCGGGTTAGAATGGACCTCGTACTGGTAGAATCGCCCGCCAAGGCGAAAACGATCAACAAATATCTGGGCAAGGGCTACGAAGTCCTGGCCTCGTTTGGCCATGTCCGCGACCTGCCGGCCAAAAGCGGCTCGGTCGATCCAGATCACAATTTTCGGATGCTCTGGGAGATCGATGCCAAGGCGTCCAAACGGCTCAATGATATCGCCCGCGCGGTCAAGGACGCCGACAAGCTGATCCTGGCGACCGACCCGGACCGCGAGGGCGAGGCGATTTCCTGGCACGTCCTCGAAATCCTCAAGCAAAAGAAGGCGCTGGACGGTCAGATCATTCAGCGCGTCGTATTCAACGCCATCACCAAACAGGCGGTGACCGAGGCGATGCGGCAGCCGCGGCACATCGACCAAGCGCTGGTCGACGCTTATCTCGCCCGCCGCGCCCTCGACTATCTTGTTGGCTTCACGATCTCACCAGTGCTGTGGCGCAAGCTGCCCGGCGCGCGCTCAGCCGGCCGCGTCCAATCGGTGGCCCTGCGGCTCGTCTGCGATCGCGAGCTCGACATCGAACGGTTCATCCGCCAGGAATATTGGTCGATCGTGGCCACGCTGGCGACACCGCGCAACGACATCTTCGAAGCGCGCCTAGTCGGCGCCGACGGCAAAAAGCTGCAGCGCCTCGACATCGGGTCGGGTGCTGAAGCCGAAGCCTTCAAGCGCGCGCTCGAGACGGCCGCCTTTTCGGTCGTCTCGGTCGAAGCTAAGCCGGTCAAACGGCATCCACAGCCGCCGTTCACGACTTCGACGTTGCAACAGGAGGCGAGCCGAAAGCTCGGCTTTGCACCCGCGCACACCATGCGGGTGGCGCAGCGCCTCTACGAAGGCGTCGACATCGGTGGCGAGACGGTTGGCCTTATCACCTATATGCGAACCGACGGCGTGCAGATCGCTGACGAAGCGATCAGGGCAGTGCGGCAGGTGATCGAGACCGATTACGGCGCGCGTTACGTGCCGTCCGCGCCGCGCCGCTATGAGACCAAGGCCAAGAACGCACAGGAAGCGCACGAGGCGATCCGCCCGACAGAGCTTTCGCGCCACCCGAAGGATACCAAGCGCTTTCTCGATGCCGATCAGGCCAAGCTTTACGAGTTGATCTGGTTGCGCGCCATCGCCAGCCAAATGGAATCGGCGGAGCTTGAACGCACCACTATCGACGTGACCGCCAAAGTCGCCGGCCGCGTGCTCGACCTGCGCGCCACCGGCACCGTGGTGAAATTCGACGGCTTTCTCACGCTCTATCAGGAAAGCCAGGATGAAGATCCCGACGACGAGGAATCGCGCCGCCTGCCGGAAATGAGCGCAGGCGAACACCTGACCAAACGTTCGATCGCCGCCGACCAGCACTTTACCGAACCGCCTCCACGCTACTCGGAAGCGTCTCTGGTCAAACGCCTGGAAGAGCTCGGCATTGGCCGGCCATCGACCTACGCGTCGATTTTACAGGTGCTCAAAGACCGCAAATACGTTCGCCTCGACAAGCGCCGGCTTTACCCGGAGGACCGCGGCCGCATCGTCGTCGCATTTCTGGAAAGCTTTTTTGCCAAATACGTCGAATACGACTTTACCGCGGGTCTCGAAGAGCAGCTCGACCAAATCTCCAACAACGAGATCGCCTGGCGCGAGGTCCTCAAGGAGTTCTGGCGCGATTTCATTGGCGCGGTCGATGAAATCAAGGACTTAAAAATTTCGCAGGTCATCGACGCGCTCGATGCGATGCTCGGACCGCATCTGTTCCCGCCGCGCGCCGACGGCAGCGATCCACGCCAGTGCCCGACCTGCACCGGCGGCCGCCTCACGCTGAAGCTCTCCAAATATGGGCCGTTCATCGGCTGCTCGAATTATCCGGAGTGCCGCTACACCCGCCCCTTGTCGACGTCTGGCGACGGCTCGGCGGAGATCGGCACCAAAAAACTCGGTGAAGATACGGAAACCGGCCTCGAAGTCACGCTGCGCGGCGGGCGT
>DATCBO010000040.1:0-19001 GCA_036511795.1 Xanthobacteraceae bacterium | reverse complement strand
GGGGACCAGCTGTCTCCCTGGCGAGAACCGCGGCAGGACGCCGACAGGCGAGCGCGCCTCGCAGGGCGCGCGCTGCGCCGGCAGGTGCAGCTTTTGACTCCGCGTCTGTCGGCGTTCTGCCTCCTTTTTTCTTCCTTTCGATTTCAGTGAGCGAAGGGAAGCAAACAACACTCCGAACGGTGGGAAACGGGGTCCGGGCTTTTCAACTCGCGGCGCGATTCAAAAATCGCGGCGCGGGAACGAATTGCTTCGCCGCTATCGCTCCTCGCAATGATGCGAGAGCCCAGGACGCCCATGACCCAACAGCCAAAGAAAGCCCAGCCACGCAAACTCACAGGCACGCAATTCGCTTTGCGCTACAAGGCGGAGAAGAGTCTGCTGCAGCAGCGCTATTGCGTGGCGTTTGCGTTGTGGCGGGGGTGCGGACAAGGTCGCTGCCGCCGCGAGCACGCCTGCAGGGGTGATGCGTTCACCTGCCTCAAGCGCGCGCTTCCCGCTGTACCGCACGCGGCGCAGTGGCAGACGCGGCAGATGATTCTCGCGGCGACGCCAAAAAATATCGGCGCGCCTGAGCGCGCGGCGCGGCAATGCATGCCGGCCGATTTTTATATCGAGACGACGGCGCAGGCGGTGGCCGATTATCTGGCGAAATTCAAGCCGGGTCCGCGGCTTGGTTCGGCTTGATGGACGCAACCAGTTGCGCGGCAGGGGAACACATTTATGGGCCGTGCTAAGATCATCCGACGGAGAAGGCTCATGTTCGGAATCATGTGCGGCGGTGCATTGCGGCAGGTTCGTTGTTTGGTTTGAATCAGAGGCGAGTAAGAGGAGAAAGGCGCGATGCCCAAGGCGTATTTCATGGTGCGTTCGGTGGTGATTGAGCCACTGCGCCAAAAATTCGATCAGTGGTATTCGCGCCATCACCTGCCGATGGCGCTCGCCGATTTCAAAGCGGAGAAATGCTGGCGGTTCTGGAGCGCGGCGGATGCCGGCGTGCATTACGCGGTCTATCAGTTCGCCGACATGGCGCGGCTCGACGCCGCGCTGAAATCGGACGCCTTCAAGGGACTGGTCAAGGATTTCGATGAGGCCTGGCCGAGCGGGGTCACCCGCACGCGCGACATGGTGAACCTGGTCGAGGAAAGGAACGGGTAGGGCACGTCATTTGCGGAGCAGGGCAGCTCACTCACCGCCAGCCGCCGCCGCCGTTTACGTACACTGTGTCGGCGGTCATGAACGGGCAAGCATCGGAGCACATGAACAGCACGAGCTCGCCAATCTCTTCGGCCGTGCCGAAGCGGCCCATCGGGATGTCATCGAGAAAGCGCTTGACCAGTTCGGGCGAGGAGCCGGCAGCGTCCTGGAATGGCGTCTGGATCGGGCCGGGCGAGATCGACAGCGCGCGGATGCCGGAGGCGGCGTATTCGCGCGCCACGCCGAGCGTCATCGATACCACCGCGCCCTTGGCGGCGGCGTAATGCACCGAGGAGCCGGGTCCGCCGCGGCGATGCGCCATGCTCGCCATGTTGACGACGACGCCGAACTTTTTGGCGAGCATGTGCGGCAATACCGCCTGCATGGCGTGGAACGTGCCATTGACGTTGAGCGCGAAGGTTTTCTCCATCAGCGCGTCGTCGATCTCGAGAAATTTTGCACGGCGAATGGCGGCGCCAGCCGAATTGAAAAGGAACTGCACGGTGCCGAACGCAGCCAGCGCACGCGTGACCATGTCGTTCACCTGGGCGCGCGAGGTGACGTCGACCTTGAGCGCCAACGCCTGGCTTCCCGCGGCGTTGACTGCGTCGGCGGTGTTGCGGGCGCCGGCTTCGTTGACATCGGCGCACACCACGTTGGCGTGCTCGCGCGCGAAGATCAACGCCGTGGCGCGGCCGATGCCGCTCGCCGCGCCGGTGATGATGATGGTTTTGCCGGCGAAGTAATCCGGTGTTTTTGGCATGGCGCGCTCGCCCTGATCTGTGGACCAGCCGATTGTGCCTTGCTGTCCGGCCCGCCACAACAGGGGAGGCCAGGCTTGGGCTTACGTCGCGAGCAGGTGAGCGTGGCGCAGTTTCATCAGCGCCGTTTCCTGCGCGACGGGGGCGGTGCGGCCGGGTGCGATCGCGGCGGCGGAAGCACAGCGCACCACGGCGTTGCGCAGATAGGGCGGCGTCTGCGACCACAGATATTCGAAGATATGGCCGCTCGACTTGTGTGCGACGCGGATGGTGCTGCCTTCAATGGCGACATCGAAATTCGGCTCGCTGCTGTTGAGCTTGAGCTTCGTCGATCGCGCCGCTTCTCTCAGGATGTCCTGGCTGATTGGCGAGTCGTCCGCAATCAGCATCGTGATGGTGCGCTCCATAATGGTCCTCAAGCTCGGTCGATGGTTCGCCTTGCCTCCATCGAAGGCAGCCGGGGTACGCTGATCGGAATTCAACCGATGGCTCTGGTTCCGGTGAAATGGCCGGAAAGATCAGCGCCACATCCGCCGCATGCGCGCGGCGATGTCGACCGGCGCGCGGGAACTTGGCGCGGCGCTTGCCGCACCCGCTGCAGCCGTCTGTGGCCACGCGCAGGTCTCGAACAGCCGCAGGATGTCGGAGGAAATAAAGCGCGTGCGCGCGGCGTACATGTGACGGTCGCCATTGCCGCGTTGGGCCTGGACATAGAAGCGTTGCGGCAAGATCAGATGCAGATGATCCTTGGCGCGGGTCATGGCGACGTAGAGCAGCCGCCGCTCTTCCTCGATCTCGGCGCTGGTTCGGGTGGCGAGATCGGCCGGGATACAGCCGTCGACGCAATTGAGCACAAAGACCGCTTTCCATTCCTGGCCCTTGGCCGAATGGATCGTCGAAAGGATCAGGTAATCTTCATCGAGCAGCGGCGGCCCGGCCGCGCCGCTGGTGGCGCCGGGCGGATCGAGCGTGAGTTCCGTGAGAAAGCGCTCGCGGCTCGGAAAGCCCTGCGCGATCTGGGCGAGCTGCACCAGGTCGGCCTGGCGCAATGCCGCGTCCTCGTGAAGGCGCTGCAGATGCGGCTCGTACCAGCGACAAACGAGATCGAGTTCGGCCGGCCATCCGGCGGCGCGCCCGCGCACATGCTGGAACGTGTCGACAAAGTCCGGCCAGTCGGCTCTCGCGGCAGCGGGCGGCGTCAGTGCGGCGAGCGCGGGAACCGGGTCGGCGCCGTCGGCGAGTGCACCGAGCGCACGGCCGGCAGTTGCCGGTCCGACTCCGGGCAGAAGCTGCAAGGTGCGAAAACCCGCGACGCGGTCGCGGCTGTTTTCGCTAAAGCGCAGGAACGCGAGCACGTCCTTGATGTGCGACGCTTCGAGGAAGCGCAGACCGCCGAATTTGACGAATGGGACGTTGCGCCGTGTCAGCTCGACCTCGAGCAGGCCGGAGTGATGCGAGGTGCGAAACAGCACCGCCTGTGTTTTGAGGGCCAGGCCGCACTCGCGGTAGTGCAGAATCCGCTCCACCGCAAAGCGCGCCTGCTCGGCCTCATCCGGCACGCTCACCAGAAACGGGCGCTCGGCGGACGCGCGATCCGAACGCAGGTTTTTTGTAAACCGCTCCGCGGCGCGCTCGATCACCGCGTTGGCGGCGGCGAGGATCGGCCGTGTCGAACGGTAATTGTGTTCGAGCGTGATCACCTCGGCGCGCGGACTGAACTGGCCGGGAAAGTCGAGAATGTTGCGCACGGTCGCGGCGCGGAACGAGTATATCGACTGGGCGTCGTCGCCGACCACAGTGACGCCTTTGCCGTTCGGCTTGAGCGCCAGCAGGATGGCGGCCTGCAGGCGGTTGGTGTCCTGATATTCATCGACCAGGACATGGTCGAAACGGTCCGACACGTCAGCCGCGAGCGCCGGTTCGGCCATCATCTGCGCCCAGTAGAGCAGCAGATCGTCGTAATCGAGGATGCGTTGGCGCTGCTTGGCCTCAACGTAGGCGCCGTAGAGCGCGCGCAATTCCGCTTCCCATTCGGCGCACCATGGAAAGTTGCTGCCAAGCACCTCGTCGAGCGGAGTCTCGGCGTTGACGGCGCGCGAATAGATCGCGATGCAGGTGTTCTTTGCCGGGAAACGGCGTTCGGTTTGCGAGTAACCGAGGTCGTGGCGAAGAAGATTCATCAGATCGGCGGAGTCTTCGCGATCGTGGATCGTGAACGCGCGGTCGAGACCGATGCGTTCGGCATATTCACGCAGCAGCCGCGCGCCGATCGCGTGGAACGTGCCCGACCAGGAAATAGTCGCGGCGGTTACGCCGCCGCGCTCCTGCAGCGCGCCCGCCGTGATGTGCGCGGCGCGCCGGCTCATGTCCGCGGCCGCCCGGCGCGAAAAGGTCAGGAGCAGCATGCGCCGCGGATCGACGCCGCTGACGATGAGATGGGCGACGCGATGCGCCAGCGTATTGGTCTTGCCCGAGCCCGCGCCGGCAATAATCAGAAGCGGGCCGCCTTCGGCGAGCTCCGATCCGCCGTGCTCGACCGCGCGGCGCTGCTGCGCATTGAGTTTGTCGAGGTAGGCGGTCATGGCCCCTTTGACGGCCGCGGCGGCGCGACACGCGCCATGCCGAGCGGTCCCCCACGCGAATCGAACGAGCATAAGAACAGAGGATGAACGAATTGCCAAGGACGGAGCCAAGGATTGGGCCGAGGCCGCAAGGTGAGCTGCGCGATAAATCCATTGCGGCGACCGCGCCATTATGTGACCCCGGTCGTCCGCCATCGCTTCAATCACATAAGTGTTGGGACATGCCGCGCTCGCTTGCAGACTTTGCGATCTTTGCCGCACCCGCCATGTTCGTCGTGCTGTGGGCGTCCGGCTTCATCGGAGCGAAATTCGGCCTCGCTTACGCCGAGCCGCTGACGTTTCTGACGTTGCGCATGGTGGCAATCGTTGTGCTCCTTGGAGTCGTGATTGCGGTGACGCGTCCGAAATGGCCGGACGGCACCGGCATCATGCACAGCGCGCTGACCGGCCTGATGGTGCATGGGCTTTATCTCGGCGGCGTCTTTGTCTCGATTGAAAACGGCCTGTCCGCCGGCCTTATCGCACTGATCGTCAGTCTGCAGCCTGTGCTGACCTCGACGATCGCCAACCGCTGGCTGGGCGAGCGCGTGCTGCCGCGGCAATGGCTGGGACTCGTGCTCGGGCTTGCCGGCGTCTATCTGATCGTGCGCGAGAACATCGCAGGCGGCGAAACGCACCCGCTGGCCTGGCCGGCGGCAGCCGTCGCGCTGATCGGCATCAGCGTCGGCACGCTTTACCAGAAGCGATTCGGTGGCGGCATCGACATGCGCACCGGCCTGCTGTTGCAATATACAGCGGCCGGGACGCTGTTTGCGCTCGGCGCCTTCGCCTTCGAGCACCGCGCGGTGCAATGGACGCCGCAATTCATCTTCGCGCTGTCGTGGCTGGTCTTGGTGTTGTCGTTCGGTGCCATCTGGCTGTTGTATTTTCTGATCCGCCGCTCGGCCGCGACACGGGTAGTGAGCCTGTTCTATCTCACTCCGCCAGTGACCGCGCTGATGGCTTGGCTTTTGTTCGACGAGCGGTTGCCACCGCTGTCGCTCCTCGGTACGGCGATCTGTGTGGCCGGCGTGTTTCTGGTCAATTGGCGTCCTGCCGGCGCGGCGGCTTAGGTTTTGCAGATCAGGAGGAAAACGCAGATGAGCGTTCGAGGTCCGATTGAATATCGCGATGCTTCACCCGCAGTGCGCGCAGTGTTCGATGACATCAAGCGCACCCGGCAGGTCGAGGACGTGAATAATTTCTGGAAATACCTCGCGCGGGATCCGGAGACGCTCAGGCGTACCTGGGAGAGCATCAAGGAGGTCATGGCGCCTGGCGC
Organism: Xanthobacteraceae bacterium; assembly: GCA_036511795.1. Classification (GTDB taxonomy): domain Bacteria; phylum Pseudomonadota; class Alphaproteobacteria; order Rhizobiales; family Xanthobacteraceae; genus BOG-931. Next base: position 13,143 of record DATCBO010000040.1, on the reverse strand, counting down.
GCTCGACCCGCTCACCAAGGAGATGGTCTATCTCGCGGTCAGCGTCACCAATGGCTGCGGCTATTGCACCGCCAGCCACGGCGCCGCCGCGCGCAAGGCCGGCATGAGCGAGCAGATGTTCGGCGAACTGATGGCCGTCGTCGGCATGGCGAACGAAACCAATCGCCTCGCCAATGGCTATCGCGTGCCGATTGATGCTGCCTTCGAGCGTTAGCGGAGGGAATGGTCGCTCGCGTCGGCACACGCCCGGCGCAATATCGTTAATAGACCATTAGCGAGCCAGCCGCCGTGCGCTCTGCGGCGGTCCGCGTTTCTTAAATGTTCATTGGTTTCGCCGACTTAGAGTGAGTTCGATTCGTAAACTCTTCGGGCGTGGCAAGCATCGGCTTGCGGGGGCGTCCGCGTAAGGCATTTCCGCGAGCAAGCCGCATGAGTGAGTTCGAACAGGCCGCCGAAATCGCGCAGTTGCGCCGGCAGGTCGATGCGGTCAGTGAGCGCCTGGCCGAGGCGCGTCGCGCCGTCGGTTTGCTCAACGCGATTTTCGATGCGCTGCCGGTCGGTGTTACGGTGCAGACCGACGAAGGCGCGGTCGTGCTGCAAAACGGCATGGCGGCGGAAATTTCCGAACCGTCCGTTGACGACGCTTCGTCACGCGCCGCGCCTTTCGGCGTTGGCGAGGCGGAAAAAACGCCGCAGCCCGCAGGCGCGATCACGACGGAGGAGCGCGTCGTCGCCGGCTTTGACCCCGCGGTTCAGCGCACGCTTTTGATCGCGCGTCGGCCGGTTCGCATCTTCGACCGGCCGCTTCTGCTGTCGACCGCGCTTGATTTCACCGACCGCAAACAGGCCGAAGTCGAACTGTCGAAGCGCGCCTATATCGACGAACTGACAGGACTGCCCAACGGCGCGTTACTTGCCGAACAGGTTCGGCAAGTGCTGGCAAACAGCGAGGGGCGCTGCCGTTTTGCGCTCGCGTTTCTCGACATCGATAACTTCAAGCACATCAACGACTATTACACCCACGCGATCGGCGACGCGCTTTTGCTGAAAGTCGCTCAGCGGATTTCCGCGCATATTCGGCCGAACGATTTCGCCGGCCGTATCAGCGGCGACGAGTTTCTACTCTTCCTTCATCCGCTCGACAGTGACGAAGAGCTGGAAAGTCTGATCGACGATTTGCTGAAGGCGCTCAAAGAGCCGTTTCTGATCGAGGGTTACGAGATCCTGACTTCAGCGTCGATCGGCGTCAGCGTGCATCCCGACCACGGCCTCAACTATGAAGCGTTGCGCCGGGCCGCCGATACCGCGATGTACCGCGCAAAAGAGGTGACTAAAGGCGCTGCGGCGCTGTTCGATACCGATATGGGCCGAGCCATGGCGGTGCGCATGGCCCAGGAACAGCGGCTGCGGCTTGCGGTGCGCGACGGCCGATTTTGCTGCGCCTTTCAGCCGAAGGTCGATATCCGCACCGAGGAGGTTGTTGGCGTTGAAGCGCTGATCCGGCTGCGCGACGAGGACGGCGTCATCCAGCCACCCGGGCAATTCATTGGTCTGGCGATCGAGCTCGGCTTGATCGATGACATCACCTATCTGGCGCTCGCCGAGATCGTCAGGTCGATCGACATGCTCGACGACGCCTTCGGTCCCCATGCCACTATCAGCATCAATATTGCGGCCAAGCGCGCCGGCGACGCCAAATTCATGATTGGCTTCTGTGAGGAATTGCAGGCTACCGGCTATGCCAACCGCTTCATGGTCGAGGTCACCGAGGACGCCTTTTTCGCCGGCAGCCAGTTTCAGCGGCAGTTCATCCCGATGCTGCGCGAAATCGGCACCCGCGTGTCCGTCGATGATTTTGGCACCGGCTACTCGTCGCTCGCGACGCTTGCCGACGTCACCGCCGACGAGATCAAGATCGACCGTTCGTTTATTACCGGCATTCACGAACGGCCCCGCAGCCAGAGCGTGCTCAAGGCGATCGAGGCGCTGAGCGATGCGCTTGGCATGACAGTGATCGCCGAAGGGGTAGAGACATTCGAGGAGGTCGCCTATCTGCAAGCGGCGAGCCGGATCAGGTTTGCGCAAGGCTACTATTTCGCCAAGCCGATCTTCCTCGAGGAACTCGCGCCGGCGCGGCGCATCGTCGGTGAGGCGCGCAGCGGCGCCAATGCGCGCTACCGCACGCCGGCCCGACGCTGAGACTGACGGTTTACCAAGAAGGGGGTCTGGCACGCCGTAAAAGTCCGGCCAGAGCAATGAATCCCCGCGCAAATTGCGGGCTTTTGCGATGGTTGTCCGGCACACAAGGGGCGTGCAATTTGGCGCCTTCCATTAACTGAATCTCCAGGCGCGCAGGCTAGAGGATACGGTGGGCAATCTTGGGCTTGGGGGATCGGCGCATGGAGATGGATTTGGCGAATAGCGACTCCCTGTCCGCTGGCGCGGCTGCGCCGCAGGCCGACTTTCTCGGCTGTATTGTTTCTGTCCACGGCTCGCAGGCAAGCGTCGGCATTCCCGCAATGTCGCCGGCCGGACCCGAAGAAAAGCGCATCACGGTCGGAAAATTTCTCGGCGTTGTCGTCGGCAAGTCGATGCTTGTTGGCCTCATCACCGACGTATCGATGCGCCCCGAAGCGGGCAAGGACAATCGTGACGCCGGCGTTGCAAAACTCGACCTGATCGGCGAGATCCGCTCGGGCGAAGGCGGCGTCGCATATTTTCAGCGCGGCGTTACCTCATATCCGGGCATGGCCGATCCGGTTGTGTTCGTCGGTTCGCGGGAACTGCGGCTGATCTTTCAGAGTTCCAGCGCGCGCATGATCGAAGTCGGTCATCTGCATCAGGACAGTGACATTCCAGCCGGCATTGAAGTCGACGAAATGCTGAGCAAGCATTTCGCGGTGCTCGGCACAACGGGCGTCGGCAAGTCAAGCGCCATTGCGCTGCTCATGCAGCAGATATTGCAGGCGCGCTCCGATTTGCGCGTCCTTATGCTCGACGTTCACAATGAATATGGGCGCTGCTTCGGCGAACGCGCGCAGGTGCTCAACCCCAACAACATCAAGCTGCCGTTCTGGCTGTTCAATTTCGAGGAAATCGTCGACGTGTTTTTCGGGGGCCGGCCCGGTCTCGAGGAGGAGGTCGACTTTTTATCCGAGGTCATTCCGCTGGCGAAATCGTCATATGCACAGCAGATCGGGCTGACCAGCCGACTTGCCAAGCCCGGCGAGGCAGGCGCCGTGCGCTACACGGTCGACGTGCCGGTGCCCTATCGCATCGCCGATCTGCTTTCGTTGCTCGACACGCGCATGGGCAAGCTGGAAAACCGCGCCTCGCGCATGGTCTATCATAAGCTGATGACGCGCATTGAGACCATCTGTAACGACCCGCGTTACGCCTTTATGTTCGAGAACGCCAATGTCGGCGGCGATACGATGGCCGAAATTCTGGCAACGCTGTTCCGGCTGCCGCCAAACGGCAAACCGATGACCATCATGCAGCTCGCCGGTTTTCCATCCGAAGTGGTCGATGCTCTCGTCTCTGTGACCTGCCGAATGGCATTCGACCTCGGATTGTGGAGCGACGGCAGCGCGCCGCTGCTCGTCGTCTGCGAAGAAGCGCACCGCTACATGGCGGCCGACCATTCGGTCGGCTTTGCGCCGACCCGGCGGTCGATCTCGCGCATCGCCAAGGAAGGGCGCAAATACGGCGTGTTCCTCGGGCTGGTTACGCAGCGGCCTGCGGAACTCGATCCGACGATCCTGTCGCAGTGCAGCACGCTGTTTGCCATGCGCATGACCAACGACCGCGATCAGGAGTTGCTGCGCTCGGCCGTCGCCGACACGGCCGCCAATCTGCTGGCGTTTTTGCCGTCGCTCGGAACCGGCGAGGCGTTTGCCTTCGGCGAAGGCGTCATGCTTCCAACACGGCTCAAGTTTCACCAGTTGCCGGCGCATATGCTGCCGCGCAGCGATACGATGAGCGACGATCAGCCAGACATCCAGGGGCCGCTCGACAGCCGTTCTCTGGCGGCTGTCATCGAGCGCTGGCGCGGCCGCGTCAGCCGGCCGCGCGCCAATCCGGCCGAAGAACTACGGGCCGCGAGCGCTTCTCCGAGCATCCAGCCCGCGGCGGCGCCTCAGCCTGCGGCGCCGCTCGACCCGAACCGCTTCAGGCTCCTGAAACGGCCCCTCGACGACCAGGCGCTTAATGCCGCGCTTGATCGGCAAATGATGGATCCGGGCCGCCGCTAGCCGGGCCGCCGGCCGCGACGGGCAACATTGGCATTGGTGCGCGGCTGCGCTAAAGGCAGAGCGCACCGTGTCTTACTCCGCAGCCCTCATGCCGGCGTCCCACCGCGATCTCATCGTCGTTCACAGTTCGGATCTGCACGTCGATCACGACTATACGGCACGGATTCATGGCGGGGACGGCGCCGCCGGGCTTGCCTGCGTGCTCAATGCGGCGCGCGCCATATCGGCCGACGTCGTGGTCCTTGCTGGCGACACGTTCGATAGTCACCGCGTACCGCAGAGTCTGATCGAGCGAGCTGCCGCGGTGATGGCCGACGCGCAGCTGCCGATCGTATTGCTTCCCGGCAACCATGACCCGGCGGTGAGCGAGGGAATTTATTACGGTGGCGCGCTCGCGGCGGTGAGCAACCTGCACATCATCGGCGTCACTCATGACGAAGCGATTTTGTTTGACAGCTTGTCGCTCGAAATCTGGGGACGGCCGCATCGCGATTACGATGACATGATCCCATTCGAGTTCGCTCAGGGCAGGGCACCTCGCCGTACGCGCTGGCAAATCGCCATGGCGCACGGTCATTACGAGCCGACGCCCGATCGCAGCATCGGTCCGCGGCCGTCTTGGCTGATCGGCGATGCTGAAATTGCCGCAACCGGCGCCGATTACGTTGCGCTCGGCCATTGGAATCGGGCGATACGCGTCGGCAACGGGACAGTGCCGGCCTATTACTCGGGCTCACCCGAGTATGCCGGTACGATCAACGTGGTGTCGATGAAAATGGGTCAGGGCGTGACAGTGACGCGCACGCCGCTCGATATCGCGCGCGAGCCGATCGACTGACGGAAAACGGCCGCGCATGAGATACCTCCGTTGCTTGTAGGCTTACATGACAACGGTGCGGTATTTGACCTCGTCCCGGCTCAGAGGCGGGTCGGCCTCGACGAACCCACATATCGGGAGAGTTCCGCGGAAAGTTCCAGAATTGCCCGTTTGAAATCAGAGGCATAGTTGCGGCCCCTCAGTTCGGCTATTCTTGCATTGCTGCACCGTGGAGGATGGAGGGAAGAAAATGCATAAACTCGGCCGCACAAATCCGAGAAAATTCTTTGCCATGAAGCGCTGCATCTTGGTAGGCGCAGCAACGCTGACTGTCCTGATGGCCGGTTGGTCGCTCGGCACGCCCTCACGTGCGCAAATGCCGAATGTTACTCCGCAAGGTTCTTGGACGATGAAGGCGCCGCTGCCGAGCGCGCGCGGCGAGGTGGCTGCGGTCGCACTTGACGGCAAGCTGCATGCGATCGGCGGCTCGGTCGACGGCAAGGCTCGTCCATTTCACGATGAGTATGATCCGGCAACAAATACCTGGCGGGCGCGCGCTCCGCTTCCGGAGGCGCGCGACCATCTTGCCCTTGCGGTTGCCGGCGGAAAGATATTTGCTTTCGGCGGCTTCACGTCCGCAGTGCACAAAGGCGCCGGCACCGACGCATTCGAATACGATCCGGCCGCGGATCGCTGGGACATCTTGCTACCGATGAAAGTGGCGCGCGGCTCAGCCGGCGCCGCAACGGTCGACGGCAAAATTCATGTGATCGGCGGACGCGGCCCCGACGCGATCGTGGTCGCGGCACACGAAGTGTTCGATCCAAAGACCGGCACGTGGAGCGAGGCGGCTCCGCTGCCGACGGCGCGCGACCACATGGCGGTGGTTGCCTTTGACGGAAAAATTCACGTAATCGGCGGACGCTTCAAAGGCCCGGTTCAGCGCACCGGCCTGCACGACGTGTACGATCCCAAGACCGGCGCGTGGAGTTCGGCGCCGCCGATGCCGACCCCGCGCAGCGGCGTCGCCAGCGCGTCTTATCACGGGATGATTCTGGTGCTCGGTGGCGAACTGCCGCCCGATCATACCTTTCCCGAGAACGAGGGCTACGACCCCAAAACCAACACGTGGGTTACTCTCGTGCCGATGCCGCACGGCCGACACGGGTTTGGTGGTGCCGCGATCGGCGACAATGCCTATTTCGCCGGCGGCAATCTCGGCCCGGGTGGCGGCGAAACGACCGACCAATTGATCATGTTCCATCTGCCGTGACGCGGCGCGCAGCCGTGACATTTGCGGCGGAGCCGCTATGGTGCGTCGCACGCGCTCGTAGCTCAGCTGGATAGAGCATCAGACTTCGAATCTGAGGGTCGGGAGTTCGAATCTCTCCGAGCGCGCCAGCGGTTCACTGATCCGATCAGGTCAAATACTCGACCTTGCCGTTGTCGAGATCATAGTAGGCGGCCATGACCTTGACCTTGTTGGTCTTGGCGAGGCCGGCGACGATCTTGCTGTCTTTCGCGATCTTGGAGGCGGTGCGCTTGGCATTTTCGCGCACCGCGTTGTCGACGAAATCGCCGGGTTTGCCATGAACCGCGCGTGCAGCAGGCACGATCGCCGCGACCATTGGGCCGATCGAGCCGGGAAATTTCGCGTGCTTTTCGACGACCGAACAGGCGGCGGCGACCGCGCCGCAGCGCTGGTGGCCGAGAACGATAATGAGTGGAATGCCAAGTTCGGCGGCGCCGTATTCGATCGTTCCCATCGTGGCCGTGTCGGCCATATTACCGGCGTTGCGCGCGACGAACAATTCGCCGAGGCCGACGCCGCCAAATACCAGTTCGGGCGGAGTGCGGCTGTCCGCGCAACCGACGATCGTCGCCCACGGCGTCTGTGCCTTGGCGATGGCGTCGCGCTGCTTCGTCAGATCGGCGGCGCAAAGCTGCGGCGCATCAACGAATTTCCCATTGCCCGCCTTCAGCCGTGCGAGCGCCTCGTCGGGGGTGACGCTGGTTGTTGCACCGGCGGCAAGCGCGCGTCCGCCCAAGGTCGCGGCCGCGGTGGCGCTCGCCGCAACGAGCGCAAGGAAGGTCCGGCGCGGCAATGCAAAGTTTTGACAGGCGATGCACATGATGGTGTCTCCGTGAAATTGACGCCCGGCTTCGCTACCGGCGCGGCTCGATCGGGTTGCGCGGCGGTAAGCCGCCGGTCGCTTCAAAGCCGAATTCCGTCCACAGGCTCACATCAAACATCTAACGGCGTGTTAGGTTGTTGGCTTGATCGGCTGTTAAGAGAATCCTCGAATCTTCGGGCGATATCTCGTTATGGTGCCATACCATCTGACGCCTGCAAGTAATCGCGGGCAAGACCAATCTCGGCTCCGGTTGCGGTGGAGAACCACTCGCTAGGATTTGACCCAACGGGGCTTGCGGGCCTGAAGTGGTCAATCCTGTCTGAATGTGGCAGCTTGTGGTGAATGGCAAATGCTACTTGAAGTTGCCACAAAGGATAGCTACGGTTTCTGCACACGTTTAGGTGGAGGAACCCATGCGCGGTCTGCTTTTTGTCTGCTTGTTGACAGTCGCCGCCGCCAGCCCGGCATTCGCGGCAAATACGTTCCAGAATACGTGCTCAGAAATACGTTTTGCATATTCGGGTAATCAAGCCACTCTCAACGCCGTATGTCTAAAGGCCGACGGAACCGCCAATGCGACGTCCCTGACGCTGCAGGGGATCTCGAACCAGAACGGAAAATTGGTCCAGGGCGGCGGGGCGAGCACTTTTCAGCAAAGCTGCGGCAGCATCTCGATCCTGGTCGATGGCCCCTACGTGACGCTGAGCGCACTGTGCCGCACGATCAGCGGCGCGTCGAATTCAACGAGCCTGTCGCTCGACAATATCAGCAACATGAACGGCGTTTTGCGTCAATAAACGCCGCGCCTACTGTTCTGGCTGTATTATCTTTCGGCCCGCCCGGAGCGGCCCTCGCGCCGCTTCCCCTTGGTATGTCGCGCGATTTGCGCTGATCGGCCCGGTCTGGCAAAGATTCAGGTCGGTCCAACGGCGTGAATTCGAAAAGTGACAGACCCCACAATCCGGCTCGGCCTCGATATCGGCGGCACGTTTACTGACGTGGCGCTCGAGATCGGCGAACGCCGGTTCACCGCCAAGACGCTGACCACCCCGGGGGCGCCTGAGCGAGGCGTGCTTTCGGCGCTTGATGTCGTGACGCGGGCGGCAGGCATAGCGCCGGGACAGGTCGGGCTGATTATCCACGGCACGACGCTTGCGACCAATGCGGTGATCGAGCGCAAGGGCGCCAAGACTGCGCTGTTGACCACTGAAGGTTTTCGCGACGTGGTCGAAATCCGCCACGAAAACCGCTTCGAGCAATACGACGTCAACATCGATCTGCCGCCGCCCCTGGTGCCGCGGCGACTGCGTTTTCCAGTGCGCGAGCGTATCGATGCACAAGGCCAGGTCTCACGCCCTTGGACCAAGCAGGCTTGGCACGCGCAATCGACGAACTCGCAGCGCGCGACATCGAGGCAGTTGCGGTCGGCTTTCTGCACAGCTTCACCAACCCCGATCATGAGCGCCGCACCGGCGAGGCGATCGTGCGGCGCTTGCCCGAGATGGGAGTGACATTGTCGTCCGACGTGTCGCCGGAAATGCGCGAATATGAGCGTTTCTCGACCGCCTGCGCCAACGCCTACATCCAGCCGCTGATGGGGCGTTACCTCAAGGGCCTCGAACGCGAGCTGCAGCAAACGGGTTTCGTCTGTCCGCTACTGCTGATGACCTCAGGCGGCGGCATCACCACCGTCGAGACTGCGATCCGCTACCCGGTTCGGCTGATTGAGTCCGGCCCGGCGGCCGGTGCGATCTTTGCCGGCTGCATCGCCCGCCAGCATGGCCTTGATCAGGTCGTGTCGTTCGACATGGGGGGCACGACCGCCAAGATTTGTTTAATCGACAAGGCGCAGCCGCAGACCGCGCGCCTCATGGAAGTAGCGCGCGTCTACCGCTTTCTCAAAGGCAGCGGTCTGCCGTTACGCATTCCGGTGATCGAGATGGTCGAGATCGGCGCGGGCGGCGGCTCGATCGCGCGGCTTGATGCGCTCAAACGCATCGCGGTGGGGCCGGACAGCGCCGGGTCGCAGCCGTGCCCCGTGTGCTACGGCCAGGGTGGCAGCGCGCCCACGGTGACCGATGCCGACCTCGTGCTCGGCCGCATCGACCCGCACAGATTCTCCGGCGGCAAGATTGCGCTCGACGCGGCGGGTGCGGAACACGCGATCGCCGATCGCGTCGGTGCGCCGCTCGGTCTTTCGGCCGATCATGCAGCGCTGGGCATCAGCGAAATGGTCGATGAGAACATGGCCAATGCCGCACGCGTGCATGCAATCGAAAGCGGCAAGGATGCGCGCGCACGTACGCTGATCGCCTTCGGCGGCGCGGCGCCGCTCCATGCCGCGCGCGTTGCCGAAAAGCTCGGCGTCGACCGTGTGCTGGTGCCGGCCAATGCCGGGGTCGGCTCGGCGGTCGGCCTCTTGCGCGCGCCAGTCGCTTACGAAATCGTGCGCGGACGGCTGGTGCGCCTGTCGGAGTTCGATGCTGCCGCGGTCAACCAGCTCCTTTCAGAGATGCGTGCTGAAGCCGAGGCGGTGGTGCGGCGTGGCGCCCCGACAGCCGAACTGACTGAGCAGCGCTCATCGTTCATGCGCTATCGCGGCCAAGGCCACGAGATTGCGGTCGAGCTCCCGGTGTGCGCTTTTACCGATGCCGACCGAACGCCTTTGGTTCAACGCTTCGAGGCGGCGTATCGCCGGCTCTACAGCCGCTCGATCCCCGGGGTCGATATAGAAATCTTAAGCTGGGTGGTTTCGCTGCGCGCACCGGCGGAGGGGCGCCTCGCGGCCGAGGCCGTCGAGCGGCCAGGGAAAGCTGTGCCCCTGTCGCACCGCGCCGTGTTTGATCCGGATCGCGGGGAATTTGTTGACACGCCGATTTATTGGCGCGCCGACCTTGTGCCTGGCGCGCAAATCAGAGGTCCGGCGGTGATCGCCGAAGACGAAACCTCGACCGTCGTCAGCGCGGATTTCGACGCGCGCATCGACCGCTTCGGCTATATTGAACTCACACGTCGCGAGAGCTGATCATGGTGGCCCGTTCCAACGCCGCGCTGGCGCAGATTCACCAGCAGATCATGTGGAGCCGCCTGATCGCAGTGGTCGAAGAGCAGGCACAGACCATGATTCGCACCGCGTTCTCGACCTCGGTGCGCGAGGCGGGCGACTTGTCGGCCGGCGTGTTTGATCGCCACGGCCGAATGCTGGCGCAGGCTGTCACCGGAACGCCGGGTCACGTCAACTCCATGGCCAACGGGGTAAAGTTTTTCCTCGATGTTTTCCCGCTTTCCGGCATGAAGCCGGGCGACCATTACATCACCAACGATCCGTGGCTTACGTCCGGGCATCTGCATGATATCACCGTGGTAACGCCGAGCTTTTATCGCGGGCAGGCGGTTGGACTGTTCGCCAACACCATCCATGTCGTCGACATTGGCGGCCTCGGCATGGGCCCGGACGGCCGTCAGGTGTTCGAGGAGGGCTTGGCAATCCCAATCATGCCGCTCGCGCGCGAAGGCCGCATGAACGAGGATCTTTTGCGGATTGTTCGTGCCAACGTGCGCGAACCGCTGCAGGTCGAGGGCGACATCTACGCTTGCGCCGCCTGCAACGACGAAGGTAGTCGCCGCCTGGTCGAGATGATGGACGAATTCGAGATCGCCAATCTCGATCGGCTCGGCGATCAGATCGTTGAAGCATCGCGCGCCGCAACGATCGAACGCATTCGCAAGCTTCCGCGCGGCACCTATCGCAACTCGCTGACCATGGATGGCTACGACAAGCCACTCGTGCTCAATGCGGCGTTGACCATTTCGGACGACGGCATTCACGTCGATTTCGAGGGCACTTCGCCGGCATCGAGCTATGGCATCAACGTCGTGCTCAATTACTGCCTTGCCTACACGGCCTTTGGCGTCAAATGTCTCGTGGCGCCCGATGTACCTAACAACGCGGGTTCGCTCGAACCGATTACGGTGAGCGCGCCGGAAGGCTGCGTGCTCAACGCTAACCGGCCGTGGCCGGTCGCTGCGCGGCACACCGTCGGCCAGATGCTGCCGGACGTGGTTTCCGGGTGCCTGCATCAGGTCATCGCCGGCGGCGTTCCGGCCGAGGGCGCGTCGTCGCTGTGGAACCCGCAGATCTTCGGCGGCGGTTCGCTGGTCGACGAAGTCGAGGAGGGCACGGACGCGAACGAGCTACCGCTGTTCTCGACGGTCATCTTTCACTGCGGCGGGACTGGCGCGCGACCCGGCAAGGACGGGCTTTCCGCAACCTCGTTTCCTTCCGGCGTGCGCACGATCCCGGTGGAGGCAACGGAAAGCATTGCGCCGGTGATCTTTTATCGGCGCGAGTTTCGCGAAGGCTCCGGCGGCGCTGGAAAATTTCGTGGTGGCCTCGGCCAGGCCATCGAAATCGGCGGTGCAGGCGCCAACCCCATCGCGCTGTTGTGCAACTTCGAGCGAGTCAAGAATCCGGCGCGTGGGCGCGATGGCGGCGGCGTTGGGGCGGCGGGTGAGGTCGCGCTACGGTCCGGCCGCCCGATCCGGCCAAAAGGCCGGCAGACCGTGCCACCGCGTGATGCGCTTCAGCTCCGCCTTCCGGGCGGCGGCGGGTTCGGCGATCCGCGCACGCGCGATCCAGAGCATGTGCGCGACGATGTGCTGGACGGCCTACTAACCGCGGAGGCCGCGAGGCGCGATTACGGCGTTGCGATCGATGTCGACGGACAGGTCGATCACACAGAGACGAAGCGGCTGCGCGCGCGATAGCCGCACGCGGCGGGTGTCCTTCGCGGCATATCTCTGCGAAGCAGTGCCGTGGAGGGCTTACTGCACGGTAATATGTGCGAACTTGATCACCTTGGCCCATTTGGCGACTTCGTCGGCGGTGAACTCGCCCGCTTGAGCAGGTGTCATCGGTATCGGCTCGGCACCCACGCTCGCAAAGCGTGCTTTGATGTGCGGATCGTTCACGCCGGCTGTGATGACAGTGTTGAGCTTGTCGATGATCTCGACCGGCGTGCCGTTGGGAACGCCGAAGCCGTTCCAGGCGCTTGCATCGTAGCCCGATACAAACTCACTGATGGCGGGAATGTCGGGCAAAAGCTCCGAGCGCTTCGCCGTCGTGACACCAAGCGCCCGCAGCTTGCCGGCCCGGATAAAGGCAATCGACGACGGCAGCGAGGTGAACGCAAGCTGCACCTGTCCGCTGAGCAGGTCCGGCATGAAGTTACCGCGGTAGGGCACGTGCAGCATGCTGACGCCGCTCATCATCATGAACAACTCGCCGAACACGTGGGGCAGGGTGCCATTGCCGAATGAGGCCATCGCGATCTTGTTTGGATTGGCTTTGGCATAGGCGACCAGCTCAGGAAGCGTCTTTGCCGGCAACGATGGATTGACCGACATCGCGAAATTGGTGGTGCAGACACTCGCGACGGGGACAATGTCGCGAACGAAATCGAACGCAAGGCCGGTGTAGAGCGTTTGGTTGATCGCATTTGCGAGCAGCGTAAACAGCAGCGTGTAACCGTCCGGTGCCGCCTTCGCGACGACTTCGGTACCGATATTGCCGCCCGCGCCCGTCCGGTTATCAACGACGACGGATTGGCCGAGCCGATCGGAGAGCCAATGCGCCATGATGCGGGCGAGAACATCGGTGCCACTGCCAGCGGGCAGGGCGACGATGACGCGCATGGGGCGTGACGGATAGCTTTCCGCTCGCGCGGCGCGTGATCCCGGCAGCAGCGCTACGCCAGCCGCGAGAGGCAACAAGTCCCGCCGGGAAAACTGCATGATATTCGCCCCTCGCCGAAACGGGCGCGCAGTATCACGGCTGCGCCGCTGTCAGGACTTCACTTCGAACTCGCCGTTGATTTCAACAGGGGTACCGTGCGGCAAATTCACCTGTCCGACAGCAGACCGGGCGTGGCAGCCGTAT
>DATCBO010000039.1:0-20919 GCA_036511795.1 Xanthobacteraceae bacterium | reverse complement strand
CGCAACCTCCAACCCGTAAAAACACAATCGCAACTCGCCGCGTCGACACCATCCGACGCGATCCCGACCCCGTGCCCTCACGCCAAAGTCACCCCGCCGGCGAGCAACTGAGGTATGTTCGATGAATAGGACGGGCTAAAGACGCTGTCCCGTAGTCTAACGGTTAGGACGCTCGCTCTTACAGGCCGAGAGGTCCGGGTCCGAATCCCGGCGGGGCTGCCAGGACGAACCAGTGGACCGACGTTGGTTGCACAACGCCGGTCCGGATCAAAACCCCGGGATTTGGCCCCGAAGTATGACCACTCAGGCAAATATAGCAGATTCCGCGCTGCTTTTCCAGAGTCCAGCTTCGGGCCGTCCCCAAATGACGGATTTGGCCCGCCATGAATATCCTCTCCCGTGAACAGCAAATCGCCGTCATCTCCGCTCTGACGGAAGGCTTGGGCATTCGCGCCACGGCACGGATTACCGGCGTCAACCGTGAGACGGTCGGCAAACTGGCGTATGACGTTGGCCGAGGCTGCGCGGAACTGCACGACCGCATCATGGTCGGCATCCGCGTCAACCGGATCGAATGCGACGAGCTGTGGGCCTACGTTGGCCACAAGCGCAATCCGCAGAAAGGCCCTGTCAAGCCGGCCTTTGCGACCGGCGATCAATACACATTCATCGCCCTTGGCGCTTCGAGCCGTGCGATCATCGCCTACCGCACCGGCAAGCGCGATAGCGAGATGACGGACCAATTCATCCAAGACCTGCGCCAGCGCGTCATCGGGGCTCCCGAGATTTCGACTGACGGATGGCGCCCGTACAAATCCTCGATCCGGGACGCGTTCGGCAAGCACGCCACGCACGGCGTCATCAACAAGACCTATAGCGTAACCCACCTGAATGTAACCGAAGCGTCCCGCCGCTACTCCCCGGCCGCTGTAGTAGCCGTAGAGCGGGTAGCCGTAATGGGCGAACCGGAGCAAATCTCGACAAGCTACGTGGAACGTCAAAACCTCACGCTCCGTATGGCATCGAAGCGGTTTGCGCGGCTGTCCAACGGCTTTAGCAAGCGCCTGGAATGCCACTTGGCGGCGGTGGCCCTGCATGTCGCCTTTTACAATTTCGCGCGCGTGCATGAGACTTTGCGCAGTACGCCGGCAATGGCTCTTGGCATTGCCGATCGGGTTTGGACGATTGGCGACCTGTTGGACGCGGCGCTGTCGGCTGTGCCTCCCGTACCTACCCCGACAGCACCGGATCGGCGCCGGCAGTTTCGGGTAATTGAGGGTGGAAAGCGGTAACAACCTGAGGTTTTTGAGTTGACGACTCACCATTTTTGATGCAGACACTGACGCAATCTGCGCAGGTTGAACTGCGTTCCAGCGGTGATATGTGTCCACACATGCCAAAGGATCGCTGCGTCCCGGCCGATATTGCAAAATGGTTCATTAATCGCGCCGATCGAGAGGCCGGCGACGACATGACCCATCTTAAGCTCCAGAAGCTCATCTATTTCGCTCAGGCTTGGCACCTTGCCAATACTGGAGATGCCCTATTCCAAGAGGACATGCAGGCGTGGACACATGGTCCGGTTGTTCCATCAGTCTGGCACGCCTATAAGCAGTTCCAGTGGGACTCGATCCCAACGGGCGACGATCCAGACGTTGATCATCGTGTCGCGCAGTACCTGGAGTTGATCTATAAGAACTACGGCAAATACAGCGCGAAGGAACTGGAGAGGATTACTCATAGAGACGATCCGTGGATTGAGACACGCGGCGACATTCCTTTAGAGGCTGCGTGCTCAAACCCAATTGGTAAGCGTTTAATGCGTGATTTTTATGCCGCAAGAATTGGAAAAAGTTGGCAGTAAGCTCACCGAAGCTGAAATTGCCGCGCCTATAGATACGATACCGGCGGTTTCGACCGACATACTTTCAAGGCATTTCAACGCTCAGAGCGTATCAATTAGTTTGAAGTACTACATGAAGTCTTGTGAATGCTTCTCTGAATGGCAAAACAGAGACCTCAAGAAGTTTTCTTCTATAATTGAAAAAATTGGTGGATATACTCCAGAATTATTACAGGGAACCTACAACCTATGCGTGGCGCATAAAGGTCCGCCAGCTGCCCCACGATTCCGGCGCCCTGACAATATCAGTGAAGATATTTTATTTCACGAACTCAAGGTGGATTCGTCAAACAAGGCGCGCATACATGGTTTTTTTGCGGGCAGTGTTTTCTTTTTAGTTTGGCTCGACCGTTCACACGCCTGCTTCCCATCATAGAAAATAGTGGCCGGTTTTCAAATCCCGAGTGGCCGGTTCCGGCCAGTACCGCCGCATGGGCGCGATCCTGCAGATCAACCGTGACTTCCCGTTCCAGGTGGCGCTGTCGTTCGACGAAGCCGCCATGGATGTCCTCGACTGGCTCGAAGGCCAGACGCTGGAGTGGGACATGTACGTCGACCTGCCGGCCGACACGATCCGTTACTGCTTCCGCACCATGGCGGACGCGATGTCGTTCAAGCGGCGTTTTGGGGACGCGGCGGAGGGGCGGGCGGTTGTCGGGGGGGCGGTGAGGGGCGGGTGCGGGGAATTTACTTGCGCGGCCTCGTCCCTCAGGTCGTGACCGCGGACAAATCGGACGTCGGTATGAGTTAGGTGCGCCGTAAGAGATGGGCTCCCGTCGGTGGCTCAAACGGCCAGACCTGCACCACCTGCTACCGTCTCCAACGCGTGACAATAAACCCTGCGGTTGCTCGCGTTTGCGGAGGAGCGCATCGCCAAAGTATCATTTGCCCGCTGTACTTTCACGAAGCGCTTGGATCAGAGCCAATACAGCCTCAACGTACCGTTTGTCCGGGTGTTCAGCACAAAAATCGCGCACGAATTTAAGCTGCTGGCGGTCACTTAATGCCGAAAGCTCAACCATCTGTCCATTGCCGGATCGCACGTTGTAACCGGTCAAAAATCCATCAGCCCAACTGTAAAAGACAAACTCTTCTTTCTCGTTGCCGAGACTCGCGTTGTATTGAGAACAGGGCGAAATCCCAGGACCTTTGCCCGCCACTGCCGGGGCAAACTTTCTCGGTGCAATGTTGTGAGCAACGGCAGGGCCAAGCTCATATCCACTCGCCTTGAGGCAATTGATCAGAACCCGCCAATGAACAATCTCAATCACTGCTGGGGTGGTGCTGTTCACAGGCATCTGCGCGGCAACCACCTGACACCTCGCCATTTCACGGTTGAATGCGAGCATACTCCGAGCATCCGGGACGTGATGCCACGGTCCATGCACCATAGCCGAGAGGTCTTGGTAGGTTTGACCGGAAGCGCCGGTCGAAAGCACGACAACTGCCATGGCAGACAGAAATTTCAAAATACGCATCGCATCTGTCCCCACTCCTCAGCGATGAAGCAGAACCCCTATTTTATAGAGGCAATCGAATCTTTGTCGCTAGTACCAACCATACGGGAGGGCGATTTTACACCTCACCGGAATCAGTCTGTACCGGCTAATTCCGATTAGCTCAGGACTGATGGATCGTCATTTTCAGGTCTGTTTACCCGCATCGAGATTGCTGACATCCTTCGGGGCGCGCTACGCGCCTCAGGATGTGGTCGCAGGTCGGGTTTGGCTGGGAGTTCGTGGCCCTCACCCGCTACGCCGCTTGCACATCCGCCAGGAAGTGGCGAATAGGCTAGGCCGCCTTTCGGTCCCCGTCTTTGGGCTTCGCGACGAGCTGAACGTCAAGCGCGTCAAGAACCTTCATGACAGTACCGAGTTCAGGTCTACCGCCTTCGCTTAAGGCGCGATAAAGATTTTCGCGATTGAGGCCGGTCTCCTCGGCAACGGCTTTCATGCCCTTAAGGCGAGCAACAGCGCCTAATGCCTGCGCGATGAGACTGTCATCGCCAGTCTCGAATGCCTCGCTCAGATACGCGGCGATGGCCTCCGGAGAGTCGAGATATTCGGCGGCGTCGAAGTCTCTTGCTTTAGCCACAGCCTCAGTCCTCCAACGCATTCGCGATTTGTTTTGCTTTCGCTATGTCCGCCTTTTGCGAATCCTTATCGCCTCCATAAAAGGAGGGTCGCAACGTCGGTTTGCTGCTTGAAATAAACCCGATGACCGGGACCGGAATGGATACGCATTTCACTTAGACCTTCCCCAACGGGGGCAACGTCACCGGGATTGCCCAGGCGCAGACGATCCATACGAACGAGGACCTTGGCCCTCGTTTGAGCATCTATTTACTGAATTCCTCAGTCTGCTTAAGGGTCGTCATATGTAGCTTATACGCTACATATGACATGTCGTCAATTTAACGACAGGCTATTGGTTCCTCGGGACTAGCTTTGACGGGCGAACAGGGCGCGATGGTTGCCGGGGCTCCATTGGCCCTCACCCAGCGCAGCCGCACTGCGTGCGATTGCGCTACCCTCTCCCGCAAGGGGAGAGGGGAAAGCCCTTACGCCGCCTGCACGTCCGCCAGGAAGCGGCGCACTTCGCCTTGCAAATTCTCGGCTTCGACCGAGAGCGCGTCGGCCAGCGCCTTGACGTCGGCGGCGGTCGAGCGGGCGCCGGTCGAGGCGCCGGCGACGCGGCTCATGGCTTCGGCGCCGCTGCGCGCTTCGAGCGAGGCGCGGTTGACGCCTTCGGCGATCGACGACACGGCGTTGTTCTGCTCTTCGACCGTGGCGGCGACGGTCGAGGCGATCATCGACATGTCGTCGATGATCGACGAAACCTGCTCGATCGCCTGCGCGGCGTCGGCGGTGGCCGACTGGATCGAGCCGATCTGGGCGGCGATGTCCTCGGTGGCGCGCGCGGTCTGCGCGGCGAGCGATTTGACCTCGGAGGCGACCACCGCGAAGCCGCGTCCGGCCTCGCCGGCGCGCGCCGCCTCGATGGTGGCGTTGAGTGCCAGCAGGTTGGTCTGGCCGGCGATCGCCTGAATGAGCCCGATCACTTCGCCGATGCGATTGGCGGCGCTGCCCAGCTCCGACATGGTGTTGACGGTGCGCTTGGATTCGGCGACGGCGCGGCTGGCGACGTCGGTGGATTTGGTGGCCTGGGTGGCGATTTCGCCGATCGAGGCGGCCAGCTCCTCGATCGAACTCGCCACCGTGGTGACGTTGACGGAGGCGGCGCCGACGCGCGTCTCGGCCGAGTGCGCTTCCGAGGTGACGGCATCAGCCGCCTGATGCAGCCCGCTCGATGCGCTTTCGAGGCGGCCTGCGGATTCGCGCAGCCGCGCCAGCGCGCCTTCCACCGAGGTGCGGAATTGCCCGATCATCGCGCCGATCGCCGCGCCACGCTTTTCGCGCTCCGCAATGGCGTCGGTCTGCACGCCAGACAGCCGTTCGCGCTCGATCATGTTGTCGCGGAACACCACCACGGCGCGCGCCATGGCGCCGGTCTCGTGGCGGGAATCGGTCGCGGGGATGCGCGCGGTCGTGTCGCCGCCGGCGAGCCGCTTCATCACCTCGGCCAGTCCTTCGAGCGGCGTCGTCACCGAGCGGCCGATCAGCCAGCCGGCGAACAGCCCCAGCATGACGAAGGCGAAGCCGACCCAGGCGATGATCCACTGGGTGCGGGCGCGCGAGGCGGCGAGACGGTTCGAGGCGATGTCGGCGTTCTGCTGCGCGGTGGCGATGATCTTATCGGCCTCGGGCAGCACGCTCTCGGTGTCGTGGTCGATCAGCGTCAGCAGCGGCTCGATGTTGTCGGTGTTGGCGACCCACTGGGCGAACGTATAGCTGTAGGTCTGCACCGCCTTGTTGAGCTTCTGCTTGGCCGCCGGCGGGCCGTCGACCGAGTCGAAGATGGCGTTGAAGTGTTTGATCTCGTCGAGAAAGTGCTGCTCGGTGGCCGGCGCCGCCGATTGCATCGTCGGTTGCATCGAGAAGCGAAGCCGGCTGAGGCGATATTCGACTTCGTAGCGCCGCATGGTGAGCAGCGATTCCAGGAGTTTCGCCGAATCGTGATCGCCGACCCATGTCAATTCGTTGTTGACGATGTGCTCGATCGCGGCGCTGGCGGCGACCAGGTCGGCGGTCGTGCCCTGGGTTTCGTTGAAGCCGAGCGCGCGCTCGGCATTGACCAGGCTTTCGAAGCTGGCTTTCAGGTCGCGAATGGTGATGCGCAGCGGCGTGATCGCATCCTGCTGCGACGACACCAGCGAGGCTTCGATACGGTCGAGCGATTTCATCGCCAGCTGCTGCGACTGGTCGAAGGCTTTGACTTCGGCATCGGTGGGATGCGTCGCGAATGTCACGGTGGCGAGCCGCATTTCCAGGAGCCCGCCTTTGAGATCGCTCGATGCGTCGACCACGGCGTTGTCGCGGCGCACGCTGTCGAAGGCGCGGCCGACCTCGATATCGCTCGCCATGTAGGCGAGCCCATAGGCGAGGAAGCCGACGATCGGGACGACGCCAAGGGCTGCGACGCGGGCGCGTACCGACAATCTGTCGAAGAGCTGGCGAATGAGCATTGGACGTCCCGCGCGGATGTTGATCGGTCGCGGCAATCCCCACGCCGCGGTTCCGGGCTCCAGCAAAGCGGAAATTGGTTAAGATTTGGCAAGACTCTGCGGCAGTGCGGCAATGTTAACCTCATCGTTCGACCCCCGTTCGCGGCCGCCTCAGGGTGAGGAAAACGACACCGCGCGCGTTGGCTTTGCTGCAGCGCAAGAGTAAGTTTTGACGGTCCGGGGCCCGTTCGACTTTATCGCTGGAGCCGTCATGCCGCCTGGCGCCGATGCTATGCCCGCAGGCCTCGAACTGATTGCCACGTTAAGACAAGGGGTTACGGCCGCGGAGGGGCTGCTCGCGGACGCCCGTCTGGCGGTCGCCGGACGCGTCATGCGCGACGGCCGGCCCGATCCGCGCGAGCTCGACCGCGAGCAGCGCGCCGCCCACGGGCTTGCCTGGCTCGCAACCTACGTCGAGGCGGTCCGTCAGCTCGCCAACTACGCCCACAGGATGATGGAGGCGGGCAGCCTCGGCGACATCGAACAGCTTCTGATCCGCATCGGCTCAGGCGAATACCTGGCGCAGATGTTCGGCGGCATCCCGATGAGCCAGGGCGAGATCGCGCGGCCGGCCGATCTCGGACTCACTGCGGCCGCCACGGCGGCGCGGCTGACGCCGGCCGTCGAAGCGCTGATCGCCACCGGCAACACGGCGCCGCACCGGGCGCAGCTTGCCGCCCTGATGCGCGACAATCAGCAGGCGACGGTCGGCGCCTGCGGCCTCGACGATACGCTCGAAGCAATCCGCGAGGAGATGCGCAAATTCGCCGACGACAAGGTCGTGCCGCATGCGCAGGATTGGCATCTCAATAATGAGTACATCCCGCTCGGCGTGATCGGCCAGATGGCCGAGCTCGGCGTCTTCGGCCTCACCATTCCGGAGGATTACGGCGGACTCGGTCTCGGCAAGGAATCGATGTGCGTCGTCTCCGAGGAATTGTCGCGCGGCTATATCGGGGTCGGCAGTCTCGGCACGCGATCCGAGATCGCGGCCGAACTCATTCTCGGCAGCGGCACGGCGGAGCAGAAGCGGCAATGGCTGCCGAAGCTCGCATCCGGCGTGGTGCTGCCGACCGCGGTGTTCACCGAGCCCAATACCGGCTCCGATCTCGCGTCGCTGAAGACGCGGGCGGTGCGCGAGGGCGGCGCCTACAAGGTCTCCGGCAACAAGACCTGGATCACGCATCCGGTGCGCGCCGACCTGATGACATTGTTGGTGCGTACCAACCCGGCCGAAACCGGCTATCGCGGGCTCTCCATGCTGCTCGCCGAGAAGCCGCGCGGTGACGACGCCGAGCCGTTTCCGGTTGCGGGGATGTCGGGCAGCGAAATTGAGGTTCTCGGCTACCGCGGCATGAAGGAATACGAGATCGCGTTCGATGGTTTCTCAGTCGGCGCCGAGAATTTGCTCGGCGGTACCGAAGGGCAGGGCTTCAAGCAACTGATGGCGACGTTCGAGGCGGCGCGGATTCAGACCGCGGCGCGCGCCATCGGCGTGGCGCAGGCCGCGATGGAGCAGGGGCTGTCATACGCGACGAGCCGCGTGCAGTTCGGCGAGCCGCTCGCGCATTTCCCGCGCGTTGCCGACAAGCTCGCCATGATGGCGGTCGAGATCATGATGGCGCGCCAGCTGACCTATTACGCGGCGCGGCAGAAGGATTCCGGGCGGCGCTGCGATCTGGAAGCCGGCATGGCGAAGCTGCTGGCCGCGCGCGTCGCCTGGTCGGCGGCCGACAACGCCGTGCAGATCCACGGCGGCAACGGTTTTGCGCTCGAGTTTCCGGTGTCGCGGCTGTTGTGCGACGCCCGCATCCTCAGCATCTTCGAAGGCGCCGCCGAGATCCAGGCGCAGGTCATCGCGCGGCGACTGCTGGACGGATCGAACTAAGACGCGCTGATTTTTGAACTACTCGTCTTTTGTTTCAGCCGCGATGGCCTCGATAGCTGCCTTCAGGCGAGGCAGCTCATCAATGACGACATTCCAAATAATACGATCCGAGAGGCCGCTATATTCATGCCGCAATACATTGCCGATCCCGCGCACTTGCGGCCAAGGAACCTCCGGTCGCAAATTTGCCAGCTCTCCGGGAATAGCGCGGCTCGCTTCCGATATGATCTCGATCGCTCGTTGAACCAGCCATCGGAGTTGCCAGTTGTCTTCAAATTCGGAAAGAGTCTTCCCGGCGGTAATTTCTTCCACCCGGGCAATCGCCTCCAAAATGTCGTGGATGGCGTGATTGACCTTGCGCGGCATTAAAAGACGCGGATCGCCGATTGCTCGATGGCGTTGCGCAGCATCGGGTGCAGGCCGTCGCGGGTCGTAATGTCAACGTCGATGCCTAATTCGCCTTCGAGGTATTGCTTGATGCCGACCAGATCGAAGGCGTTGAACCGGCCTTGCGGGTCGTAATCGATGAACAGGTCGACGTCGCTGGAACTGCCGGCTTCCCCCTGTGCGACCGAGCCGAACAAATAGAGCGACGTGGCGCCCATGGCTTTGATGGCGCCGGCGCGACGCTTCAAATTATCGATGGCTTCGCTCCTATCCACAACTTCATTCTAGCCCATCGCGGCCTCGTTGCGAAGAGCGGCCACGGCCGCCATGCCGATCAAACAGCAGGGATTGACGGTGCCGGGCGTGCCAGTGAATGTCGCCCGATGGAATCGCAGGCGACGCCGAAATCCCTGAAACAACCCGCGCCCGACTCGACACAGGCGTGGCTGCGCCTCGGCGCGACCATGCTGGTCTCGACCGTGGGCGGCGTCGGCATGTGGTCGGTGGTGGTAGCGTTGCCCGCCGTGCAGGCGGAATTCGGCGTGCCGCGGGCGCAGGCGTCGTTGCCATTCACGCTGACGATGCTGGGCTTCGCGCTCGGCGGCGTGATCATGGGCCGGCTCTTGGACCGGGCCGGAATTCTGGCGGCGCTCGCGGTCGGCGCGCTCGCGCTCGGCCTGGGTTATGTGGGCGCTGCCAGCGCCGGCAGCCTTGTGTGGTTCGCGCTGGCGCAGGCGCTGATCGGCTTCGGCAGTTCCGTCACGTTCGGGCCGCTGATGGCGGACATCTCGATCTGGTTCGTGCGCCGCCGCGGCGCCGCGGTGACGCTGTGCTCGGCCGGCAACTACATCGCCGGCGCGCTGTGGCCGCCGGTCGTGCAATCGGCAATCGCCCATGATGGCTGGCGCGCGACCCACGCCGTCATCGGGCTCGGCTGCGGCGCGGCGATGCTGCTTATCGCCGTGATCGCGCTGCGCGGCCGGGCGCCCGCCGCTGTCGCCGGCGCGAGCGCTGCGGTCCGTAGCGGCACGCCGGCGTCGCTCGGCCTGTCGCCGGGCGCGCTGCAGACACTGCTGGCGCTGGCGTCGGTCTGCTGTTGCGTGGCGATGTCGATGCCGCAGGTTCATATCGTCGCCTATTGCGGCGATCTCGTTATGGCGTCGCGCGCGGCGCCGACATGCTGGCGCTGATGATGGCGTTCGGCATCGTCGGCCGCGTCGGTTCGGGATTCATCGCCGACCGCATCGGCGGCCTGCCGACGCTGATGCTGGGCTCGGCGCTGCAAGGTGTCGCGCTGCTGCTCTATCTGATGTATGACGGGCTGGTCTCGCTCTACGTCATCTCGGCTGTGTTCGGCCTGTTCCAGGGCGGCATCGTGCCGAGCTACGCCATCATCGTGCGCGAGTATTTCCCCGCGAAAGAAGCCGGCGCGCGCATCGGCATCATTCTGATGATGAGCCTGTTCGGCATGGCGCTGGGCGGCTGGCTGTCGGGCTACATTTTCGATCTGACCGGCTCGTACCGCGCGGCGTTCTTCAACGGCATCGGCTGGAACGCGGTCAACGGCGCCATCGTGCTGTGGCTGTTGCTGCGCCGCGGCTCGCGCGTCGCCTATGCGTGAGCCTTGATCGGTTCTTTGAACAAAAGCCCGACATTGCCGGACAGGATGCGCTCGCCGTCGGATTGAACCCTACGGTCTTGAACTATAACCCTAGGGGTTATACATGGCTCGTAGGGTGGGGAAGCGCGCTGTGAGGGTTTTCGTTACAAAAGTGTTTGCGCGCTTTGCTCGAAAGGAACGCTTCGATGCGATGCGGTTATGCCAAGCCATCGCGCGTGCCGAGGTTGGGTCGGTCGATGCCGAGCTTGGCAGCGGCCTCATCAAGCAGCGAGTCGCCAGACCAGGAGCCGGGCGGTCGGGTGGATACCGAACGGTGATCGCCTATCGAGCTGCGTCACGCAGTGTGTTTCTTTACGGATTTGCCAAGAACGAGCGTGAAAATATTGACGGCCGAGAGTTGGACGACCTGAAAAAGCTCGCAAGGCTTTACCTTAGTTATAGCGACACACAAATTGCGGCAGCGCTAAAAGCTGGAGAGCTTACAGAGGTGACATGCGATGAACAAAAGTCATGCGATGAACAAAAGTAGAGGCAAACCGAAATATCGCAGTCGTTTGTCGGCTGCCATTCACGAAACGGCCGCTGGTATGCACCACATTGGTTTGATCGATAAAGCCACTATGCGTGAGTTTGATGCCTCGTGCCTGACCGCCATCGTGCCTTTATCGGCCCGACAAATCGTTGCGATCCGCAAGCAGGCGGGCGTCAGTCAAGGCGTGTTGGCGCACTACCTGAACGTCAAGCCCAAGCTCGTGAGCGAGTGGGAGCGTGGCGAAAAGCGGCCGAGCGGCCCGTCCCTTAAGCTCCTGTCGATTGTGAAGGCCAGAGGCCTCGACGCGATCGCGTGACGGTCATCGCGCTTTGGTTGTCGCGATCGGTTCTTTGAACAAAAGCCCGACATTGCCGGACAGGATGCGCTCGCCGTCGGCGCCGAGCGCGCGAATGTCCTTGACGAAGTCGCGGACGATCTCGCGCTTGCGGATTTCCTGCGGATAGTCGGTGGCGAACACGATGCGCGCTGCTGGAATTTCGCATAAGCCCGCCTTGATGGCGCCGATGCCGCCGGCGAAGCCCGCGGTGTCGAACACCAAGTTGTGGCGGATGTAATAGTCGAAGTCGTGCTTCGGCGTGACGCCGTGGCGCGGATTGCCGGCGGTGCCCCAGAACGTCTTGTCCTGAAACGAGCGGATGCGCGCCAGCATGCCGGCGATGCCGCCGGAGAGATGCGCCACGTGTACGGTCAGGCCGGGATGGCGGTCGAACACGCCGGAATTGACCAGCCGGATCGTCGCCATGATCAGGGAGAATTCGCGGCCGACGCCGCGCGCGGTGTCGTAGGCGTCGAAAGCTTGCGCCTGATTGAGCTTGAGCGCCGGATGCACGAACACGAACAGGCCGAGCTTTTCGACTTCGTTCCAGAACGGCTCGATCGCCGGATCGTCGATCCATTTGCCGTCGAATTCCGAGCAGATGGTGACGCCCTGGAAGCCGAGCTCGTGGCGGCAGCGGGCGAGTTCCTTGAAAGCCGCGGCGCCCCCGAGTGGATGGGCATGCGCGGCGCCGATGAAGCGGCCCGGATAGTCGCGCTCGGCCTTTTTCGCCTTGTCATTGATGAACCGCGAGGTGTCGAGGTCGGCGCACATGCCGGCCGCGCTGGTCAGCCAGGCCGCGTCGATGCCGGCCAGATCCATCATCGCGACGTGCTCGTCGAGATCGTAGAGCAGCGAATGCACCGTGTAGCTCGGCGCGCCCAGCGCGTCGTAATTGAGCACCAGGCGGTCGCCCGGGTCGTCCTTGATCAATTCGCGCGGCGTGAAATGGTGCTGGAAGTCGATAATCATCGAGGGTCCTTTGCGATTGCGGTGCTGTCTTAGCGCACGAGCCCGCCCGCGTCATTCCGGAAACCGAGCGCAGCTCGGTTGTCCGGAATCCATAACCACAGGTCGGCGAATATGGATTCCGGGCTCGCGGGCAAAATGCCCGCGCCCCGGAATGACGACGGGCTCGCGGGCAGAAGCCGGCGCCCCGGAATGACAGCATGCTTAAGCCGCGCTAGATTGGGCCGATGTCATATTTCATGTCGCATGTCGCGGTCCCGATCGCCGTCGGCGCCGTTGCGCTGGTGCTGCTGCTTGGCCTCATCAATATGATGCGCGGCGGCTCGCCTTGGACCTCACAGAAGCTGATGCGGCTGCGCGTCGTGCTGCAATTCGTTGCCATTGTGGTCATCATGCTCGCGGTCTGGATCATGGGCCGGTGAGGTGCTGACTACTGGCGCGCGTCGGGTGGGACCGTTACCCGGCAGGCTGCCCCGAATCGCACTGGCCATTTTGGGCCGTTTCGCCACGTTTCGGCGGTAATGCGTGCGGCCCTGACGCAACAGCTGTTATTTTTGTCCGGAATTCCAGCCGATATTTGCCACGATCGCCGGGCGCGGCATGTCGCGGCCATGAAATTGGGCTACGGTGCCGGCGGTGTGAGGATCAGCATGACCGCGTGGTTCGTTCAGCGCAGCTCGGTGGCGGCGCTCGGTGCGGTGTTCGCCGCGCTGGTGTCATTCGGCCCGGCGTTGAGCGCCGATCTGCCGCCCGCGCAGGCGCCGGCCTATATCCCGCCGACCGCGCCCGCGACCGTGCAGCCCATGGTCTATGACCCCGAGGGCTTTGAGTTCCGCTTCGGCGGTTTTGCGCACGGCGTCGGCGGCGCCGAGCAGGGCACCTACGACCTCAACGGCGAATTCGTGACGCCCCGGCTGCCGTTCTTTGAGGACTCGTGGTGGAGCGTGTTCATGCCGCGCGCCAATGTCGGCGGCCTGCTCAACCTCGAAGGCCGCACCAGCGCGGTCTACGCAGGTGCGCTCTGGACCATTCCGTTGCCGCGGCATTTCTTCGCCGAGGCGTTTCTCGATGCCGACCTGCATAATGGCTATCTGAACAATCCTCCGCCCGGACATTCCGGCTTGGGCTGCCGCTACATGTTTCACGACGGCGGCTCGCTGGGATACAAATTCTCTCAGCATTGGAGTGCGATGTTCACGTTCGACCATCAGTCCAACGGTCACGGCATCTTCGGAACCCAATGCGGCGGCATGGGCGCGGCCACGCGCAACCCCGGCATCAATGATTACGGCCTGCGCGTCGGCTACGCGTTCTGAACGGCGTTGTTTCGCGCTTCTTAAAGGCACGCCTTCGAAACGCGGATCAACAATTAAACGATGCGTGACTCGGTGCCGGTTTGTCGGCCCGACCCCCAATTGATACTAATTTCGGAGCTGATGCGTCGCCGAATGCGCGGAAATCAGAATCGGATTCGGCGGCGCATCACGCTATGCGGCCTGGAACCGTTATGGCCCAAGGCGCATGTCCGCGGTCAGGCAATGAACGCCCAGGTATGGACGAAAGCAGGCGAGAGCGGCAAAGCCCGCCTTAAGTCACGCACGTGAAATCAGGTAGCGAAACACATTGTCCATGCGGTACCCGCCAGACGGGGTGCGGTATGGCGTGATGGCGGCGGCGACGGCGTCGCGTGCCCTCTCCGGGCTGGATGATCGGATCGCGCGCTCGGCGGGTCCTGCCGACAGCATGCCTTTGAGCGCGGTGTCCAGATCGGGATAAATCCAAGGACATGTCACGTCGATGACGGTCAACGGCGTCAGGCCCGCTTCCGCGGCAAATGCCTTTAGCTTTGCTTCATCAGATAGTGCGAAGGGGCCCGGCGCACCGGGCGGTGGCGGAGGCATCAAGCTGCCCAGCGCTTTGAGGTGTCCAGCCGCCTGGCATTGCTCGGGCAAGCCCCAGACTGCAATCACGATGTGGCCGCCTGGCTTGCTGACACGGTGAGCTTCGCGCAGCGCGCTGACGGGCCTTGCCGCGTACTGGAACGCGTTGAAACCCGTCACTATGTCGAAAGAGCCGTCAGCATGCGGCAAGGTCTCCATTTCGCACACGCGAAGTTCGGCTCGCGCGAGCCGTCGTTGCGCAATTGCGATGAAGGAGGCGGCGGCGTCAACGCCGGCAATGTGGCCGATTCTTTTCGCCAAGATTTGCGCGGCCAAACCCGGACCACAACCAACGTCGAGCAGCGCCTTTGCACCGGCCAGTTCGGGCCGCGCCGCCACGCTTTCATAAAGCGGCAGAAAAGTTGGTTCCTGGACTTCTGCGTAATCGGCTGCGCGGACGCTCCACAAGTCTCCTTGCATCGTCGCCGAACCGGCTGGCGCCGTTGCAAGTGTCTGGGTGGCGGCTTGGCCTGTCACTTGGGTCATGGCTTGCTCTCCTGAGGGTTTGGATGCAAACCGGCGTCTCGGCGCGGTTTGCAATCGTAGCACCTTTGGTCAGCGCTCGCCGTCTGTCCTGAGGCGCAGGACCCAGCGGCCGTCAAAAAGTCGTAGGACTTCGCAGAAACCTGGGTCAGGAGACCCAATCAAGTCCTGGCGTGTCGGCTACGCGGCGTCGAACCAAGGCCGGCCTCGCGCGCCCTTACGATAGCCTGCGCGCGGTTTTGCGTACCTAGCTTGCCGAAAATGCCGTTGATGTGATTGCGGACGGTTTTCTCGCTCAGACCGAGCGACTTTGCGATCTGCGCGTTGTCGAGCCCGCGTGCGATGTGGTCGAGCACCTCACGCTCGCGCGCGGTCAATTCAAGAAAATCAGCGTCGACCGACTCGACCGTCCGGTTAGCGCGGACGAACCGCGCTGTTTCGTCCAGAAAGTCGCGCCACGCCTGTTGGTGGCTAAGCAGAAGGTGGTTGCGGCTGTCCAGCGGAACAAACTCCGCATTGGAGATTGAATGCGCGATCAGTTCGCCCTCGCCGAAAGGTATCCGCCGATCATGGCGGGAATGCATGACTAGCGTGGGACTGCGGACATTGGGCAGAAGGTTGCTGATATCAACGCGGTCAAGTGCCCGCATTAGGCGCACCACATTCTGCGGCGAAATCGTCATGCGCTGCATATCAATGAACCAACTGTAGTGCTCCGGCTTGCTATCGGGGATAAGCATCGCCGTATAGACTTGGCGAAATGCCGGATTATCGCGCCCCCAGCCAAGCTCGATGAGTTTGAGCATGGTCTCGGCTTCGTCAATGTCCTGCTGCGATGGATTCCGCTTGAGCTTTCCCCGCGCGTAGGCGCCATACAGAACAAGGTGGCTCACGCATTGCGGATGACGTGCCGCGTAAGCGATCGCTACTGGGCCTGCCTGGCAGCAGCCGAGCAGAATGAAACGCTTGAGCCCTGCGGCCTCGACGACGGCCTCAAGGTCGGCGACAAGATCGTCAAACGTTAGACTGTCGGGGTTCTGATCGGACAGGCCGCAACCGCGGCCGTCATAACGCGTGAGCGTGTAGTTGGTTGTCAGTTCGGCAAGCCGCGCTTTCCAGATCGGACTCTTCCAATCGTATTCCACATGATTGAGCCAGGTCGCGACCTCGATCATCGCTGGGCCGCCGCCGGCCTGCGAATAAGCAATGCGCACGCCGTCCGAGGATTTGCAGAAGCGAATCTGGGCCATAAGCACACTTGCGATGGACTATCGACATTCTAGCAGGAAAGGGCGGTTCTTCCACTGGGGTTCCCATGAGAGTGTTTTAGGGTTAGGCGCGGATGTTTGAGCGAAACCACTGAAATAGCCTTCCTTGATCCTGTATAAGGGCGTAGCTGCAAAACGGCCGGCGCTATGAGGCGACGATGGTTGTATTGAATCGCATCTACACCCGCACCGGCGACGACGGCACCACTGCGCTTGGCACCGGCGAGCGGCGCAAAAAATACGATCTGCGCGTTGCCGCCTACGGCACCCTCGATGAAGCCAATGCCACCCTCGGCATTGCCCGGCTGCATACGGCGAACGATGCCGCGCTCGACGCCGCGCTGGCGCGCATCCAGAACGATCTGTTTGACCTCGGCGCGGATCTCACGATGCCTGGGAAAGGCAGGGGGCCCGGCGGCGAGCGGCTGACGGCAACCGACAACCAGGTGAACTGGCTCGAAAGCGAGATCGACCGGCTCAATGCCGAGCTTGCGCCGTTACGCTCGTTCGTGTTGCCGGGCGGCAGCGCCGCGGCGGCCTATCTGCATCTGGCGCGCACCGTATGCCGGCGCGGCGAGCGGCTGGTCGCGGAACTCAACGATCAGCCCGGCGAAAGCGTTACGCCGGCGGTCCTGAAATATCTCAATCGTCTGTCCGACTTTCTGTTCGTCGCCAGCCGCTACGCCAACGACAAGGGGGCGCGTGACGTGCTGTGGGCGCCGGGCCGCAATCGCTGACGGATAGCGGCGGACCAACCCGCATACATACTTGCGGAAATGCATTTACTTGCGGATATGCAGATACTTGCGGGGATGCATTTGGGGGCGAAGCCATGGTGATGCCGATCTGGGACCACAATCCGTTCAAGTGGCCGAAGCCGCCTTACGTGATGTGGTCGCTGATCGTCATTAATTTCGCAGTGTTCTTCCTGCAGATCGGCGGCGGTCCGCAGGAGATGGCGCATACCGATCGGCTCGCGGGCTTGATCCCGGCCGCGTTCACCAATGGAACGGGCTTTGGTGGAACGGGCTTTGGCGGATTGCCGGCGCCACTGACGCTCATCTCCTACCAGTTTTTGCACGCCAACTTCATGCACGTGTTCGGCAACATGATCTTTCTGTTCGTGTTTGGCGACGACATCGAGGAACTGTTAGGTCACTGGCGCTTTCTGGCGTTCTATCTCGCCTGCGGCGTCGGCGCCGGGCTGGCTTTCGTATTCAGCGCACCGGGCATGCCGACGTTGCTGATCGGCGCCTCCGGCTCGGTGGCCGGCGTGATTGCCGCCTATCTGATGTATCTGCCGTGCGAGAAGGTTACGGTGCTGCTCGGTCTCATTCCGCTGCGGGTGCGGGCGTTCTGGGTGATCGGCGGTTGGGCCATCTGGCAAGTCGTCGAAGCCGCGAGCCGTGACCAGGAAGGCATCGCCTACTGGGCCCATGTCGGCGGCCTTGCCACCGGCGCTATCCTGTTCCTGCTGCTACGGCCTGCGGGCACCCGCCTGTTCGCGTGCGCACGGCCGCAGGACCTGCAGCCCGATGCGGTCCGGCAGGCGGCGGACTATCGCGACGGCCGCCCGCCGCAGTTCCCGCCACGTTGACACTGCGCGGTCACGGCCATTAGGTTCCCGCACCGCAGCATGGCCGGCGATTGACCGAGCGCAGGCAGAACCCCATGAAAATACTGGTGCCCGTGAAGCGGGCGATCGACAAAGATGTGAAGATACGCGTCAAGGCGGACGGCTCGGGCGTCGAGCTTTCCAATGTCAAAATGTCGATGAATCCGTTCGACGAGATCGCCGTCGAGGAAGCGATCCGGCTCAAGGAAGCCGGCAAGGCAACGGAGATCGTCGCCGTATCCATCGGTCCGCAGCAGGCGGGGGAAACCATCCGCACTGCGCTGGCGATGGGCGCCGATCGCGGCATCCTGGTCAAGGCCGACGGACCGATCGAGCCGCTTGCGGTTGCAAAAATCCTCAAAGCCATTGCGGCCGCCGAACAGCCGGGCCTCATCATTTTGGGCAAGCAGGCGATCGACGACGACTGCAATCAGACCGGCCAGATGCTGGCGGCCTTACTCGGCTGGCCGCAGGGCACCTTTGCCTCCAAGGTCGCGCTCGACGGCGACGCGCTTTCGGTGACGCGCGAGGTCGATGGCGGCTTGCAGACCGTGAAACTGAAAATGCCGGCGATCGTCACCACCGATCTGCGCCTCAACGAGCCGCGCTATGCGTCGCTGCCGAACATCATGCGGGCGAAGAAGAAGCCGATCGACGAAAAGACACCCGCCGATTACGGCGTCGACATCAAGCCGCGGCTCGAAGTGGTCAAAACGTCCGAGCCGCCGACGCGCAAAGCCGGCGTCAAGGTCAAGACCGTGGCCGAACTGGTCGACAAGCTGAAGAACGAGGCGGGGGCGATCTGATGGCGGCCGAAAACTCCAACGTCATTCCGGAAGGCGCGCAGCGGCTGTCCGGAATCCATAACCACCGCCCGAGCGGTAGCGCACGACCTGTGAATATGGATTCCGGGCTCGCGGACTTCGTCCGCGCCCCGGAATGACCGGTCAACTGGATAACCAATGCCAACCCTTCTGATCGCCGAACACGACAACGCTACGCTGAAAGACGCGACCAGCAAGGCGTTGACCGCCGCCAAGCAGATCGGCGCCGAGGTGCACGTCCTGGTCGCGGGGCAGGGCTGTCGCGCCGTGGCGGACGCTGCCGCCAAACTCGACGGCGTCGGCAAGGTGCTGCTCGCCGAGGCTCCGGCCTACCAGCACATGCTGGCGGAACCGATCGCCGCGCTGATCGTGTCGCTGGCCGGTCCCTACGAGGCGATTGTGGCGCCGGCCACCACGGCGGGCAAAAACTACATGCCGCGGGTCGCGGCTCTGCTCGACGTCATGCAGATTTCCGATGTCATCAAAGTGGTGGCGCCCGATACGTTCGAGCGGCCGATCTATGCGGGCAACGCCATTGCGACCGTGCGGTCCGCCGAGGCCAAGAAGGTGCTCACCATACGCATCGCGGCGTTCCAGCCGGCGGGCGCGGGCGGATCGGCGCCGATCGAAACGGTCGCGGGAGCCGCCGATCCGGGTCTGTCGCAGTTCGGTGGCGAGGAACTCTCGAAGTCCGAACGGCCCGAACTGACCTCGGCCAAAATCATTATTTCCGGCGGCCGGGCGATGCAAAGCCGCGAGAACTTCACCAAATACATAGAGCCGGTGGCCGACAAGCTCGGCGCCGCGGTCGGCGCGTCGCGCGCTGCGGTCGATGCCGGTTACGCGCCGAACGACTGGCAGGTCGGGCAGACCGGCAAGGTCGTGGCGCCGGAGCTTTACATCGCGGTCGGCATTTCCGGCGCCATTCAGCATCTCGCCGGCATGAAGGACTCGAAGGTGATCGTCGCCATCAATAAGGACGAGGAGGCGCCGATCTTTCAGGTCGCCGATTACGGCCTTGTCGGCGATCTCTACCAGGTCCTGCCGGAATTGGCGGCCGAACTGGGCAAGGTGAAGCGTTGACCATCGTTGAATTTTGCGTTGAATTTTGGCGTGCCGCCGTGTGGAACAAGCTGGCGGATCGTCGTACAAGAGGCGCTGGGACATGAGCGACGTCAGGGAGCGGCCGGTGGCGCGTGCGGCGCGGACGGAACAGACGGTGCATCCAATTCGCAGGATCGGCGTGGTCGGTGCCGGACAGATGGGCAGCGGTATCGCCCATGTCTGCGCGCTGTCCGGCCTGCACGTGATGCTTAACGATATCGCGCCCGAACGCATCACCGAGGGGATGGCCACGATCAGCGGCAACCTGGCGCGCCAGGTGAGCCGCCAGCGCATCAGCGAGGAGCAGCGTCAGATCGCGCTCAAGCACATCACGGCGGCCAAGACCGTCGACGAACTCGGCGACTGCGATCTCGTCATCGAGGCGGCGACCGAAAAGGAAGACGTCAAGCGCAAGATATTCGCCGCGCTGTGCCCGGCGCTCAAGCCCGAGGCGATCGTCGGCACCAACACGTCGTCGATCTCGATCACGCGGCTCGCCGCCGCGACCGACCGGCCGGAGCGCTTCATCGGCATTCATTTCATGAATCCGGTGCCGCTGATGGAACTGGTCGAGGTGATTCGTGGCATCGCCACCGACGACGCCACCTTCGAGGCCACCAAACAGTTCATCAGCCGGCTCGGCAAGCAGATCGCGGTGTCGGAGGATTTCCCGGCCTTCATCGTCAATCGCATTCTGCTGCCGATGATCAACGAGGCGATCTACACGCTCTACGAAGGCGTCGGCAACGTCGAGGCGATCGACACCGCGATGCGGCTCGGCGCACACCACCCGATGGGGCCGCTGGAGCTTGCCGACTTCATCGGGCTCGATACCTGCCTGTCGGTCATGCAGGTGCTGCACGAAGGCCTGGCCGACTCGAAATACCGCCCGTGCCCGCTGTTGGTGAAATACGTCGAGGCCGGCTGGCTCGGCCGCAAGACGCAGCGCGGCTTCTACGACTACCGCGGCGACAAGCCGGTGCCGACGCGCTGAATTTTTTGCGGCGCGACCAGTAGCGTCAATTTCACATCGGACTGGCTGGCGAGGTCGAACGTCACCTGCTCGTAGCGGACAAAGCCGTCGCGCGAATGGTTGAACGTGCGTTCGCCGCCTTCGCGCCCCAGGACGCCGTGCTGTTCCCAGAACTGTGCGAATTCGCGGCTGCCTTCGCGCAGTTCCGCGATGAGCGCGTGCAGTGTGGGATCGTTGAAATGGGCGCTGCAAGCGGCGCGAAACTCGGCAGCAACGCGCCTTGCTCGCGGCTCCCAATCGCAGATCAGCGTCCGCGCCGAGGGCGTTAGAAAAATAAAGCGCAGAAGATTGTAGCGATGCTCACCCGGGGCATCGAGCCAACCGGCGAACAAATGACGCGCTTTCGCATTCCAGCTTCGCGCCGTCCAGGTACGATCGAGAATGTAGGCAG
>DATCBO010000038.1:0-22026 GCA_036511795.1 Xanthobacteraceae bacterium | reverse complement strand
AGAGCGCGAGCAATCGGGTCCGGCCGACGCCGATATGATCGGCGGCCTTATGCGGTGTGAGATACAGGGGGACGGCGGGGAGTTGGGACCTAGGCATGACGCAACCTCACTCATGAGGCGCATCACGCGCGGTTCAAGTTGCCCTATTCCTAGCAGAATTGCCCGGGCCGGTCTACTGCCGTATCTAATCGATCCAATACTATCCAAAGTAGGGTCGCCGATAGGGTCGTAACTCACATAACGCCAGCCGTTATTGAATAACTTGCGCGTTCATGGCCGGAACAAGTCCGGCCATGACGAGACACGCGAGTCCGATTGCTATCAGAAACCGGCCAGGCTCAATTCAAAGTCCAGGTGAAGGTGCCGATATTGGGGGCGATCGTGGCGAGGATGAAGCCTCTCAGCTCTTCGTTGGACTTGCAGGTATAATTGGCCGAGTTTGTGCGCTCGAACGGCCCCGGATACTGCACGCAAACCTGGACGGCGGTGCCCTTCCAGACCAGTTCCTGGGTGTTTGTCTGCTCCGCATAATAATAGAACGTGCCCTGCGGGAAAGAACCGAGTGTCGAGCAGGCGCCGGGGGCCACGCTCCACCAGCCCTGGACCACAAAGTTGGCGTTCGTGGGCGAAGCATGACTGGCGGTAGCAACCGAAGCCTGAACGCTGCTGTGGTTGCAGACCACAAACGAGAATGTCTGCGCCTGCGCTCCGGCCGAGGCGACAAACAGGCTCGCCACGGCAAACACGATCGCGACCAAGCCCGATTTTACGACGCTCATAGGCAATGCCCCCATGGGTTGACAGACCTTAACACTGATATGATTTCGCCCTCATGACAAGATGGCAAATGGCAATTTTGCTGTTTGGTTTATTGCCAGAACGCCGCGGCGCTGGCACCGGTCGGCCGGCGGGCTGGACGAATTGCCGGGCCACAACCA
The DNA here is from genome assembly GCA_036511795.1 of Xanthobacteraceae bacterium. Taxonomy (GTDB): domain Bacteria; phylum Pseudomonadota; class Alphaproteobacteria; order Rhizobiales; family Xanthobacteraceae; genus BOG-931. The sequence continues at coordinate 21,088 of DATCBO010000038.1, read as the reverse complement.
GAACCACGCCTTGCCGCACGACTTGCCGCACGCCTTGCCTCACCCCTTGCCGCACAACTTGCCCTAAGACTTGCCTCACGACTTGCCTCACGACTTGCCTCACGACTTGCCTCGCAACTTGGCGGCGCCCATGACCTCCATTACATCCCGCTCAGACATCCGGCGGAGGCCGCAGCCATTGGGTTCGATCCGCACCAGCATCCGCATCGCCATCGATGCGTTTTATCGCTTCAGCGCCGATGACGGCTGGGCGATCGCGAGCCACATCGCGCTGTCCATCCTGATGGCGATGTTTCCATTCCTGATTCTGGTCACGGCAATCGCCGGCTTCATCGGCTCGCGCGATTTGGCCGATGAAGTCGCCCGCCTGATCGTGGCGGCGTGGCCGCGCGAGGTCTCGGGCCCGATCGCCGACCAGATTCACACCGTGCTGACCACGGCGCGCGGCGACGTGCTCACGCTCGGCGCGGTCTTTGCGATCTATTTCTCCTCGAGCGGCGTCGAAAGCCTGCGTATCGGGTTGAACCGCGCCTATGGGCTGCGCGAGCCGCGACCGTGGTGGCTGTTGCGGCTGGAAGCGTTCGGCTACGTGCTGGTCAGCGCCGTGTGCTTTCTGGCGGTGGCCTTTCTCGTCGTGCTCGGCCCGCTGGTGTTTCACCGTGCGGTCAGCTACGCGCCGTGGCTCGATCCGCTGGCCGGCTACAGCAATTTCACCCGGCTCGCGGTTGCGGCGGCGTTGCTGTCGATCGCGCTGTTCATCTTGCATTTGTGGCTGCCGGCCGGGCGCCGGCGGCTGTCCGAAGTCTGGCCCGGCATTCTGGCGACGCTGCTGTTGTGGCTCGCCTGCGGCTTCGGCTTTGGCCGCTACCTCGCCAATTTCTCGTCCGCTTACGTGAGCTATTACGGCGGGCTGGCGTCGGCGATGACGGCGCTGATCTTTCTTTATTTCTGCGCGTGTCTGTTCATCTATGGCGGCGAGCTCAACGCCGCGATCGCGCGGGCGAAGCAGATCAAGCGCAGCAAACTATGAGGTCGCTTCCAGCACGTCGTCGAAATTGCGCAGGCCCGGCCGCGGCGCATTGACCAGAACCGCCATGTTGCCGGGCTTGTGCTTGTTGGTCCGCATCAGTTCGTGCGCGTAGGGGATCTTGTCGAAGGCAAACACGTCGCTCATGCACGGATCGACACGGCGGTCCATGACGAAACGGTTGGCGGCGCTGGCCTGTTTGAGGTGCGCGAAATGCGAGCCCTGAATCCGTTTCTGCCGCATCCATACGTAACGCGCATCGAAGGTGATGTTGTAGCCCGTCGTGCCGGCGCAGAACACCACCATGCCGCCGCGCTTGACGACGAGACACGACACCGGAAACGTCGCCTCGCCCGGATGCTCGAACACGATGTCGACGTCGCGCTTGCCGGTGATATCCCAGATCGCCTTGCCGAACTTGCGCGCTTCCTTCACCCAGGTGTCGTATTCGCCGGTGCCGACCTTGGGCATCTGGCCCCAGCATTTGAAATCGTTGCGATTGATGACGCCCTTGGCGCCAAGGTCGAGCACATAGCGCGCCTTGTCGGCATCCGACACAACGCCGATCGCGTTGGCGCCCGACGCCGCCACAAGCTGCAGGCCGAATACGCCAAGCCCGCCCGAGGCGCCCCACACCAGCACGTTGTCGCCGGGTTTGAGCGTGTGCGGCGCATGGCCGAACAGCATCCGATAGGCCGTCGCCAAGGTGAGCGTGTAGCAGGCGGATTCTTCCCAGGTCAGATGCGGCGGCTTTGCCATCAGCTGGCGCGACTGCACCCGGCAGAACTGGGCAAACGAGCCGTCCGGCGTCTCGTAACCCCAGATGCGCTGCGACGGCGACAGCAGCGGATCGCCGCCGTTGCAATCCTCGTCGTCGCCGTCGTCCTGATTACAATGCACGATAACTTCGTCGCCGACCTTCCAGCGCCGAACCTTGGAGCCGACCGCCCAGACAATGCCCGACGCGTCGGAGCCGGCGATGTGAAACGGATGCTTGTGTCCGTCGAGCGGCGAGACCGGAACGCCGAGTCCGGCCCAGACGCCGTTGTAGTTGACGCCGCCGGCCATCACATAGACCAGCACTTCGTCTTCGGCGATCGGCCAGGTCGGCACGACTTCGAGCTGCATCGCCTGCTCGGGCGGTCCGTGGCGGTCCTTGCGGATCGCCCAGGCGTGCATCTTTTCAGGGACGTGACCGAGCGGCGGGACCTCGCCAATGGCGTAGAGGTCTTTGAGCGGCGGGCTCAGGGGCTTTTGCTGCGCGACGGCCATCATGGCCTCCGTCTCCAACGGGCGAGCGCCATTGCTGCAATGCGAGGGCAGTCTGCAGCATAATATGCTGCGTCGCAACAATTACTTGAACGCAATGCCGGGGCGCAAAAGCATGGGTGCAAAAGCTCCCAAAAACGAACCCGCTCGGCTGACAGCTCGAACCCGACCCCGTAAGCTTCCAATATTCCGTGATGGTGCGGCAGCGGCGTCGGGCCGTGCCGGTACCGGGGTGAAGGGGAGACATTATGAGCATTATCATTTGGCTGATCGTCGGCGGACTCGCCGGCTGGCTTGCCGGCATGGTCGTCAAAGGCGGCGGATTCGGACTGATCGGCGATATTATTGTCGGCATCATCGGCGGCCTGATCGCCGGCTGGCTGCTGCCGCGGCTCGGCATCAATATCGGCACGGGCTTTGTGGCCGCGGTCATCGATGCGTTCATCGGCGCCGTCATCCTTCTGCTGATTCTGCGGCTCGTCAAACGCGCCTGAGCGCGCTAAGGCCGCAGAAAGGAATGCACGGTAAAGCGAGGCGCCAAGGCGCGAAGCCTTGGCGCAACGCTTGTTATTTGACCGCGCTATGGATGCGAGCCAGATCGAGACGCCTGTCGCAGCGCCGCCTTTGGCGCCGCGGCGCCTGATCGGCGTCATCGGGCTCACTCTGGCACTCGCCTATCTGGTGATGCTGTCGGGAACTTGGCTGCAGGGCCAGTTTCTGTCCGACGCCGAAAACCGGCCGATCGCCAACGATTTCGTCGATGTCTACGCCGCAGGCGGCATGGCGCTCTCGGGCGCCGCGGCGTCCGCCTACGACTGGCCGCTGCACAAGACCGCCGAAGTGCGCGCGCTCGGCCACGATTTTCCCGGCTATTACGGCTGGCATTATCCGCCGCCGTTTCTGTTTGTTGCCGCCGTGCTGGCGCTGCTGCCGTATCTCGGCGCGGTTTTCGTCTGGCTCGCGGGCACGCTCGCCGCCTATGTGCTGACGCTGCGCTGCATCTTGCAGGATCGCGCCGGAGTTTTTGTTGCGCTCGGCTTTCCGGCCGCGATCTGGAACGTCACGGCTGGACAGAACGGCTTTCTCACCGCCGCGCTGATCGGCGGCACGTTGGCGGCGCTGGAACGCCGCCCTGCCCTTGCCGGCGTGCTGCTCGGGCTCCTCACCTACAAGCCGCAATTCGGCCTGCTGTTTCCGCTGGCGCTGATCGCGGACCGTCGCTGGCTGACCATCGCGGTCGCCGCTGCGGTGGCAAGCGGCATGGCCGCAGCCTCAGCGCTCGTGTTCGGCGCCGCCAGCTGGCAGGCTTTCTTTCACTGGCTGCCGATCACCAGCCACCGCGTTCTCGGCGAAGGCGTTGCCGATTTCGACCGGCTGCAAAGCCTCTACGGCCTGGTGCGCGCGCATGACGGCGGCGAAACGCTGGCGTTTGCGCTACAGGCCGCAGCCAGCATCGCGGCCGCCATCGGCACGATCTGGCTGTGGCGCAGCCGCGCGCCCTTCGACCTCAAGGCTGCCGCGCTCGCCGCCGCAACGCTCGTCGCCACGCCCTATGTCTACATGTACGACGTCACCGTGCTCGCGGTCGCTGTCGGCTTTTTGCTGCATTACGCGCTGGAGCGAGGATTTACCGTCGCCGAAATATGCGGCCTCGCCGCAAGCGCCGCGCTCATTCTGGTGTTCCCCTACGTCAGGACGCAGACCGGTCTCGCCGCCGTGCTGATCGTGCTGGCGCTGGTTATGGAGCGCGCCCGCGCAGCGCTCCGCGTCACTGCGCCGGCACGGCGGCTGGCGTAACAGGAATTGACAAAATTGCGAGTGCCGGATCCAGGAAAGCCGATGCGCCCTGCCGTGCAACAATGAACCGGCCGACCGCCCGCGCGGCGACGATTGCTGCGATGGCGATCGCCACGCCGGCAATGATGTCGACCAGATAATGGCCGCCATTGGCCGGCGTCGCCGCCAGCATCAGACCATCGACCACACCAATGAGTGGCCGCAGCCGCCGCAGTGGCCATAGTGCCCAGGCATAAAGCACCGCGGACGCCGCATGGAAGCTCGGGAAGGTCACGATGCCGCCAAGACCGAGCAGATCGAGGTGACGCAGTTCGCCGGCGCGCGTCGGCGGCAGGTCGCGGAGTCGCGCCAGATACGCGTTCGCATTGATGTGCTTTAGCGTCCCAGGATCGAGCCCGATTTGCTGATAAACGCCGATCGCCGGCACGAGCCCGGAAATGATCGTGGTGACGGCGAGCGCCATGCCGAACGCGAAGGTGAATTCATCAATGCGCCGATATTGCCGCAGCGCCGCCAGCACTACCGGAATGGCAAAAATCGGCCACCGGATCATGCCGTAGCCGGCATTCAACAGGCCGGCCAGCGCCGGATGAGCGTCGACATAGCGGACATACGCAGCCCAATCGAAGCCGAGCGCCCGGTCCGCGGCGAGCAAAGTTGCGTCCTGCATCGGGAAATTCATCGCCGCGGCCACATAGGTGAGCGGCGCCATGATCGCCGTGATCAGGACGATCTGAGCCGTTCCGCCGAGCACGAACATGACTTGTGGATCTCGCCGCGCCGGCGAGCGCGCATTGGCGTGGGCAAAGCAGCCATAGAGGCCGACATACCCGACGGCGATGACGAGGCCGGATAGATCGAGAGAGAACCTGGTAACGACCAGGCTCAGCCCAAGCGCCGCGCCCATCGCGCCGATGACAAGCCAATTGGCGAGGAAAAGCCGCCACGCGGTTTCGACGTCCCCGTCCGAAGCGTTCCATAGCTGTGTGGACATGCGCGTAGGTGTTAGCTGGCAGCCGTTAAGGTGCGGCCAATTCCGAGGGTTAAAGATGCGTGGCGGATTTTCCGCGATAGTTTATATTGCAATGCACAAAAACCCGCGCCACATTAGCCGGATCGGACGTCATGCGACGACGCGGGACATCAATGGGCAGCGGGCCGCGGCGCGATCAGGCATCGCGCGACAAACCTTGGATTTTCCGCACCTATGCGGGGCATTCGACCGCAGCGGCTTCCAACGCGCTCTATCGCAACAACCTGAGCAAGGGCCAGACCGGACTCTCGGTCGCTTTCGATCTGCCCACCCAGACCGGCTATGACAGCGATCATCCGCTCGCAAAGGGCGAAGTCGGCAGGGTCGGCGTGCCGATCTGCCATCTCGGCGACTTGCGCACGCTGTTCGACGGCATCCCGCTCGGCACCATGAACACGTCGATGACGATCAACGCCACCGCGGCGTGGCTGCTCGCACTTTATGTGGCGCTGGCCGACGAGCAAGGCGCGCCGCGAGCGGCGCTGCAAGGCACGACACAGAACGACATCATCAAGGAATATCTGTCGCGCGGCACCTACGTGTTTCCGCCGGCACCGTCGATGCGGCTCACCACAGACGTGATTTTGTTCACGACCGGGGAGATGCCGAAATGGAATCCGATGAATGTCTGTTCCTATCATCTGCAGGAAGCCGGCGCGACGCCGGTGCAGGAACTGGCGTTCGCGCTCGCCACCGCCATCGGCGTCCTCGACACGGTGAAGGCCTCGCGCCAATGCCCCGATGAAGACTTCGGCGACGTGGTCGGCCGCATCTCGTTCTTCGTCAATGCCGGACTGCGCTTCATTACCGAAATCTGCAAGATGCGCGCCTTCACCGAACTGTGGGACGAGATCACGCGCGAGCGCTATGGCGTGCGCGACGCCAAGCAGCGGCTGTTCCGCTACGGCGTGCAGGTCAATTCGCTTGGACTGACCGAGCCGCAGCCGGAAAACAACATTGCCCGCATTTTGCTGGAAATGCTGGCGGTGACGCTGTCAAAGGACGCGCGGGCGCGCGCCGTGCAGCTGCCGGCCTGGAACGAGGCGCTGGGATTGCCGCGGCCCTGGGACCAGCAATGGTCGTTGCGCATGCAGCAGATTCTCGCCTATGAGACCGACCTGCTCGACTACGGCGACGTTTTTGCCGGTTCGCCGGTCATCGCCGCCAAGGTCGCCGAGCTGAAAGAAGCCGCGAAGGAAGAACTGACTCAGATCGAGCAGATGGGCGGCACCATCGCGGCCGTCGAGTCCGGTTATCTGAAACAGCAGCTCGTCGAATCCAATGCGCGCCGCATCGAAGCTATCGAACGCGCCGAGCAGACCGTCGTCGGCGTCAACCGTTTCGTCGAAACCGAGCCATCGCCCCTTGCCGAAGCCGCCGAAGCGGTCGTGACCGTGTCGCCGCAGGCCGAGACCGACCAGGTCGCGCGGCTTGCCGCGTGGCGCTCAGCGCGCAATGCCGGCGCCGTCGCCACGGCACTGGAAGCTTTGCGCAGGGCGGCAAGCAGCGGCGCCAACATCATGCCGGCCTCGATCGCCTGCGCCAAAGCAGGCGTCACCACGGGCGAATGGGGTCTCGCGTTGCGCCAGGCGTTCGGCGAATACCGCGCGCCGACCGGCGTCGGCACCGCCATGCGCAATGACGCCGAAGGCCTCGACGATGTCCGCGCCGAGGTTGATCGCGTGTCGAAAAAGCTCGGCCGCCGGCTGACATTGCTGGTCGGCAAGCCGGGGCTCGACGGCCATTCGAACGGCGCCGAGCAGATCGCCTCGCGCGCCCGCGATGCCGGCATGGCGGTGGTTTACGACGGCATCCGCTTCACGCCCGAAGGCATCGCCGCCGCGGCCGCGGACAAGCGCGCGCACATCGTCGGGCTGTCGATCCTGTCGGGCTCGCACCTGGCGCTGGTGGCCGATGTCATTGCCCGATTGAAAGAAGCCGGCGCCGAAGACGTTCCGGTGGTCGTCGGCGGCATCATTCCGCCGCAGGACGCGGCCGCTCTGAAACAAGCCGGCGTCGCCGGCGTTTACACGCCGAAGGATTTTGAACTCAATCGGATCATGAGCGATCTCTGCCGCATTGCGGAGAATTCGGCCGCAGAGGCGGATGCGGCGGAATGATCAGTGCGGCACAACGGCCGCGATGGCCTCGCTCAGCGCACTCGGGCTGATCGGCTTGCGCAAATAAAAATTCATTCCCGCCGCGCGAGCAGCAGCCTCGTCGCCCGTTTCGCTACGGCCGGAAATACCGATGATTGGCGTTGCGCCGGCGGCGCCGGGCAGCGCGCGAATGCGCCGCGCCGCATCGAGGCCGCCGATGCCGGGCAGCGTCACGTCCATCAGCACGACGTCGTAGCCGCGCGGCAGAGCCGCGAGCGCCTCCTCGCCAGAGCCGACGAAGTCGGCGTGGTGCCCGATCTCGGTGAGAATGGTGTTGAGAATGACCCGGCCGTAAGGGTTGTCCTCGGCGCACAGAACCGAAAGCCGCCGCGCAGGCGTGGCAATAATCTGCTTCGCGCTCGCCGCGCCGGGCGCCTCGACCGCCGCGCTTGGCAGCACGGCGGTAAACGAAAAAGTTGAACCAGCGCCGGGCGTGCTGGTCACCGCCAGGTCGCCGCCCATCAGCTTCGCCAGGCGCTTGACCACGGCGAGCCCGAGCCCCGCGCCGCCATAACGGCGCGCGATGTCGGCACTCGCCTGCGCGTAAGGCCGGAACAGACGCTTGATTTCAGCGCGCGTCAGTCCGATGCCGCTGTCGCTCACTCGCAGCGTGAGTTTGACGCGACCGGCTTTCGCCGGCGCGCCGCGCACGTCGAGCCGCACGACACCTTGCGCGGTGAACTTCACCGCATTGTCGAGCAGATTTTCCAGCGCAGCGCGCAGCCGCACCGGGTCGCCGACCAGCAGATCCGGCAGCCCGTCGGCGATCGTCACTTCGGTGCGCAGCGATTTGGTCTGCGCGCGCGCCTCGAGCGATGCCGCCAAAGCCTCGAGCATTCGGCGTGGACGAAAAACTTCCTGCTGCAGGATCAGTGCGCCCGCATGGGCCCTGGCAGCGTCGACCATGAGCGCAGTCAGCGCCGACAGATGCTCGGCGCCGGTCTTGATGGCAGCTGCCCAGTCGCGCTCGCGCGTGCCGATATTCGAGCTTGCGAGCAATTCGCCCAGCGCCAGAATACCGGTGAGCGCGGTGCGGATGTCATGCGCGAACGCGGCCAGCGCCAGATCGCCGGCTTTGCCGGCTTGGCCGGTTTTGACCGCCGGCGCGCGCCGCCGCATCGGCCGTCGCCTTGGCGGCGCCGCAGGCTTTTTGCTGGCCTTTTTCCCGGCTCTATTTTTTTGTTTTGAACTCGTCCGCGCCACAGCGGCTCCCAGTCGCGAAAGACGGCGTGCCCGATCGTCGGGCGCGGCGCCTAGAATGGCACGATAGGTCTCCGGAACAAAATAACACCGCGATGCGCGATCATGCGCCTTAGTCGACTAACGTCCGAGCCCCACCATTCGCCTGATATCCGCCGCGCTCGTGCCCGCGGCGCGCAACTGCCGGAGACTCGTTGCCTGCGTGGCTTTGGACAGCTTGCGGCCTTCGTCATCGAGGATCAGCCGATGATGGTGATAGGCCGGCTCCGGAAGCCCAAGCAGCACCTGCAGCAGCCGATGAATGCCAGTCGCCCAAAACAAGTCCTGCCCGCGCACCACGTCGGTGACGCCTTGCAACGCGTCGTCGACCGCCACAGCGAGGTGGTAGCTCGTCGGCAATTCCTTGCGCGCCAGGACGACGTCACCCCAGCGCTGCGGCTCGGCCGTCACACGGCCGGTCTGCCGCTGCGGCCCGCTGCCGCGCTCCGACCAACTGAGCGGGCCAGTGCGTGCGGCGGCCGCCGCCGTCTCGAGCCTCAGCGCGAACGGCTGTCCCGCACGGCGGCATGCACGTTCCTCCGGCGGCATCATCCCCGCCACGCCCGGATAGAGCGGCACACCGTCGGGATCGCGCGGCCAAGGCCCGGCACGCTCGCGCTCCGCAACCATGGCGGCGATTTCGCTTCGGCTCTCAAAGCTCGGGTACAACAGACCCGCCGCTTCGAGCTTGGCGACGGCCCCGCGGTAGTCGGCAAAATGCTCGCTCTGCCGCCGCACCGGCTCGCTCCAGGAAATGCCGAGCCAGCGCAGATCCTCATAGATCGCGGTCTCATATTCGGGGCGGCAACGCGACGCGTCGATATTCTCGATGCGCAACAGCAAACGTCCGTCGCACGCGCGCGCCATGTCATCATTGAGCAATGCCGAATAGGCGTGACCCAGGTGCAGATAGCCGTTCGGGCTCGGTGCAAAACGAAAGATGCGGGTATACATCGGCGGTGATGACCGTTACCGGGATTGACCGGCGGAAGCGGAATGATCAATCAGATGGTCTCGATGGCCAAGAGTCGAACAAGCGATCCGGCAATATCTCCGCCACATCATCTCCCCCATATTCACACCGAGGCCGACCTCGACACCGGCCTCGCCGCCCTTGGCACAATCGATCCGCGGTTCGCCCCCATCATCGCCCAGACGGGCCGGCCGCCGTTGCGGCGGCGCGCCCATGGATATGCGGGGCTTGCCGCCATCATTGTGTCACAGCAGCTCTCGACCGCGAGTGCCGGCGCGATCTGGGGGCGACTTCACGCGGCATTCGATCCGTTCGAGCCGGCGGCGATCCTCCGCGCACGGCCGGCGCGGCTGGCGCGGCTTGGTCTGTCGGGCGCCAAGATCCGCGCGCTTAAAGCCATCGCCCGCGCGATCGACAAGGGCGAGATCGATCTTGCAAAGCTCATGGACGTACCGGCGGACGAGGCGCATGCCGCTCTTACCGCCCTGCACGGTGTCGGTCCATGGACTGCGGACATCTATCTGCTCGCCTGCCTCGGGCATGCCGACGCCTGGCCGGCCGGCGACCTTGCCCTGCAGGAGGCGGCACGACTTGCTTTCGGTCTGAAGGCGCGGCCGACCACCAAGGAGATGGCACCGCTAGGAGATCAATGGCGGCCATGGCGGTCCATAGCGGCGCGCGTTCTCTGGTCTTATTATCGAGTGGTCAAAGGTCGGGAAGGCGCTCCCGTCTCGCCGGCAAGGAAAGCAGTGAAAAGAGGAAAGAATGGCCGCTGAACTTGACGGTCCGCGGCTCAATCCGCAATCGGGCGCCGCACGACAGCTTGTGGTTTTTCTGCACGGCTACGGCGCCGACGGCAACGATCTCATCGACATCGGCCGCGCCTGGCAACAGATCCTGCCGCAGGCAGCATTCGCCTCGCCGCATGCGCCGGAGCCATGCGGGCAGGCTCCCGTCGGCCGACAATGGTTTCCACTTACCATGCGCGATCCGAATGAGCGTTGGACCGGCGTTAAAAAGGCGGCGCCGGTGCTCGAGCGGTTTCTCGATGCCGAACTCAACCGCCACAAATTGCCGCCGTCGGCACTGGCGCTGGTCGGCTTCAGCCAGGGCACGATGATGGCGCTGCATGTCGGTCTGCGCCGCGCCACGGCGCCGGCGGCAATTGTCGGTTATTCCGGACTCCTGGTGACACCTGAGCGCGAGATCGAAGCGTTTGCGGCCGAGGTCAAATCGCGACCGCCGGTTCTGCTCGTGCACGGCGACAGCGACGATCTGATCCCGGTGCAGGCGGTGTTTCAGGCAGCGCAGGGCCTGTCGGCGCTCGGGCTGTCGGCCGAGTGGCACATCTCGCCCGGCGTCGGCCACGGCATCGACGCCGAAGGGTTGCGTCACGGCGGTGAGTTTCTGGCCCGCAGCTTTGCGGCCTCCCGTTAACCGACAAGCTGGCCGAGGGGTAACGTTTCCCTAGCAAATCCGCCGTAGAAGCCGGGCGTTGGAGCGCATGCGCCATGCTAGCGGCTTTGAGACGAAGACTGGCTGAAGTCACAGGTCGGCTTCGGTCTTCCAGACATTTCGCGCTCTGCCGCAAGGGCGCCACCGCGATCGAGTTTGCGCTGGTGGCCGCGCCGTTTTTGGCGCTGCTCATCGCCACGTTCGAGACGGCGCTGGTATTCTTTGCCGGCCGCGTGCTCGACGAAGTGACCGAAGAAGCCAGCCGCTACATCCTGACCGGGCAGGCCCAGCAGTCGAACATGACGCAGGCGCAGTTTCTCACCTACGTCTGCACCAGTTCGAACACCGCCGCGCTCGTCAACGCGCTGTTCAACTGCAGCAAGCTGATGGTCAATGTTCAGAACTACAGCGATTTTGCTTCAGCCAGCACCACGGGCCCGACACTGACCTTCAATTCCAACGGCACGGTCAGCAACACCTGGAATTATGCACCGGGCACCCCCGGCAGCATCGTGGTCGTCCAGGTCATGTACCAGTGGCCGATCGTCCTCGGCCCGCTCAATTTCAATCTGTCCAATCTTGCGAACGGCAACCGTCTCCTGGTCTCGACCGCCGTGTTCAAGACCGAGCCGTACTGATGAGAAACGCAATGGCCAATCCTGGTCTGCGTGGCTTGCTGCGGCGTTTTGTGCGCGAACGCGATGGCGTCTCCGCCGTCGAGTTTGCCCTCATCCTGCCGTTCATGCTGACGCTTTATCTCGGCGGCAGTGAGCTCGGCGACGGGATGGCGATACAATTCAAGGCGACGCTCGCCGCACGGACCGTGGCCGATCTCGCGACGCAATACACCAACATCCCCGATCTCACGACTATGAACCAAATACTCGCGGCAGCTTCCACGGTCGCAACCCCGTACGCGACGGCGAACATGACCGTGACCGTCTCGGAATTAAAGCTCAACGGGAACACCACGGGATCGGTTGTCTGGAGCGCGTCCAGCAGCGGCAATGGCCGCGCCATCAATTCGACTTTCCCGCTGCCGACCGCAATGCAGTCACTGGCGACGGCGAGCAACCCCACCGTCTATTTGATCCTCGGCGAGGTGGCATATCCGTACACCCCGGCGATGGGCTATGCGATCACCGGAACGATCAATATTTACGAGGATGTCGTGTTCTCGCCGCGCCTCGCATCGTGCGTCCAGTACACCGTCAACGGCACCGCCACCCCGCCAGGTTGCTAAGGCGAACGCGCCCACGAACCTTATTCGGAGAGGCGCGCAGTGCTGACCGCCTGTTGAAACAGCGCCTGCATGGCGGCCGTGATGTCGCCGTCCGTGGTCACCTGGAAAAACAGCCCGGGCGACGCACAGCTCTCCATATTCGGGCCGATCTGGCTCTGAAACGGCGAAACCCAGCTATTGTACCAGGCATTGGTCGGCAACGGCAGGTACTCGGTGTAGAGCACGGCGATGCGGATGCCACGGTTCTTCACCGTCGTGCACATGGCGGTATTGAACGGCTGCTGACAGCGGGTGCCGTCGAGCGTTTGCGAGCACGAACTGGAATTGATTTCGTCGTCGACGCCGTCCGTGACCAGAAACAGCACCTCCTGCGGCGTGCTGCCCGATGTGCCGGTCCCCGGAGTGACCATGACATTATTGATCGCCTTCATGGCCGTCTCGAAGTCGGTATCCGCATCGTTATTGTTGTTGCTGCAGGTCAGATAATTATTTGAACAGACCTCCAGAACGTCGATGGCTGCGGCCGCGGTCTGCGCGGCGGACAAATTCGTCGAAGGCTCACAGCTCGGCGCGTAGATCGTTTGAATCGAAGTGCTGGTGCATTGGCTGTTGGTGGTGCCTTGCACGTTGAAGGTGAAGATCCCCATCTGGTAGCAGCCCGGGCCGTTCGGGCAGGTCGCGTTGTTGGTGGTCATCATCTGCGTCGCGCTGCTCATCAGCGATGACGTCGCCGTCGCCATGTTTTGGACGCGCGTCACGACGCCGAGGTTTTTCGCCAGCGTGTAGTCGTCTTCACCACCGGGATTGCCCGCGACATCGCCCGAGGTGGGATTGGTCTCGTGGCAGGCAAGCGCACAGCCGCCCTGCGCCGAGGTATTGGCCACCATCGTGTTGATGCCGCTGGTCGTCGCGGCAATATCCATCGACGGCGAATTGTCGAGCAAGAGATAGAAATTGATGTTCGGTGCGGTGGTCGCCGTCGCGGTCGACGAACCGGTGATCGTCCAGGTCGCTTCCGAGGCTTTGGTCAAAAGCGCTAGCACATTGGGGAATGTATTGATCGACGAGGCGGCGTAACTAACGGTGATGGTCCGCGTCGAAGCGTTGTCCTGGCATCCGCTGATTGTCGGTACCGAATAATTCAGTCCGTTCATAAGTGAAGCCTGACCCATAAAAATGTTCTGCGCCGCCTGCTGCGCGGCGGCACACTTTTGCATCATCGCGCTGGGCGTAACCATCGACAGAGCCGCTGCGTCGGCGGCGGAGTTTAACTGAATGCGCTTCTGCGCCGCGGAGGAAAAATCGAGGCTGAGCCCCGTCAAGAAGATGATGGGAACGAGCGACAATGCGAAAACGATCGCGGTGTTGCCGCCGCGATCGCGACCGAAACGACGCAGGAACTCGACAAGCATGACCCAACCCTGACCGAATTGCATTTTTTATGCCCTTCGCCGTGTCCAGCGATAAGGGACGGCCATTGATTTTCCGTTGTGTTGATTGAAGAACTGCAAGGGTTTGCATCGTTAACGCCGCGTTGCGGTTGTATTTTTGCCATTGTCAAAAATCCTGCAGCCGGCAGGCATTACGCCTTGGCATCAAACAAGCTTTATCGTTTGATGATAAAGCCGTTCAAGTTTTATCGGCCGCCGCCGCATAGAACGACGACGATCCTGTCAGTAGCAGCGCGTTGGTAACGACGACGAGCCACGCGTAGCGGGTGCAAAATCGACGACCGCCGCAAACTTTATATAAGGACGTCGTACGTGGGACTGTTGGAGGCGGTCTAAGACACAGGTTACGCCAGGGCCCCGCAAAGGCCGGTTTCGAGCCTCCGCCGTTAGTGCAAGAGCAGCTTGGGCGTAATGCCGCGCGGCCATTTGGTTCGCCGTCGTTGTTCTGATTCAACGAATCCAGCGATTTGGCCCGCCCAACTGCCGCCGCAGTCGCGGAATCGTGAAGAACTTTGCGAAATCGCGTCCGCCAAATCGCCGCGATCCGGGGGCCACATCGTGGCGCAAGCGTTTCAACGCATTTTTCGCGATCATCAGTATCAACGCAGTACGGAAGATCGCCGGTCGCAGCAATTCCGGGTGCGGCAGATGGCACGGCAACTATTTCGCTGGTGGCGGACGATCTGGATCGGCGGCCTGCGGCCGGGTTCCGCGTCGTCGCTGCTGTTCTCGCTGATTTGTGTTGCGATTGCGACATCCATCCGCATCGCGCTGGGCGAACTCAGCTCCGCAAGCACCGTTTTCGCGTCGTACTATTCGGCCACGCTTGTGGCCGCCCTGGTGGGCGGGGTGCCGGCCGGCATCTTTGCCGCCGCGTCGGGAGCCGCCGCCGGTTTCTGGCTATTCGTCCCCCCCGACTGGAAATCGCACGTGTTCGATCAGGAGCAATTGGTCAGCGCGCTGCTGTTTGCCGGTTCCTCCGGGGTGATCATCTGGGCGGCCAAAAGCTATCGTGATCTGTTGTGGCGCTTGCGCACCGAGGAGGAGCAGCGGCAGCTGCTGACCCATGAGCTCGCGCACCGCATCAGGAATACGCTTTCCATCGTCCAATCCCTGATCGGACAGACACTGCGAGATCAGCCCGCGGCATTCGGCAAGCTCACCGCTCGCATTGCCGCGCTAGCCACAACGAACGATCTGCTGATCAAATCAGAATGGCGCGGCGCCTACCTTGAGGAGATTCTGGCGGGCGAATTCGCGCCCTATGATCCGGCGCGCTTTTGCCTCGACGGTGACGATTTCGAATGTCCGTCCGAAGTCGCGACCGTGCTGGCACTGATATTCCACGAGTTGACGACGAATGCGACCAAATATGGCGCCCTGTCCACGCCGCAGGGCACCATCGCGCTGGCGTGGCGGAGCAGCGACGGGCGCGTCGAATTCGACTGGGTCGAGAGCGGCGGCCCGCAGCCTGCGGCATCGCGGCGGCAGGGCTTTGGCACCACGCTGCTACGCAAGGGACTTCGCCAGTTCGGCGGATCGGTCGATATGCAGTTCGCCCGCGGCGGACTGCATTGCCGATTCTCGCTGGCTTTGCCGGTTTCTTTGGGGCTGCGAAAGTCAGGGTCAGCCAATTCCACTCCAGAGCGGCCCCACGCCGCAGTCCCTTCGTCCGCACCGGAAGGTGGAGCGGAGCGAGGCCCAGCCCTCGTTCTCCGTCCGCGGCGCATCGTAAGCAGAAGCAATTCGGCGTGAACGTTACGACAGCAGCCGCTGCGAGCGTTGAAACCTCTTCGCGATGTCGGCGAGGGCTCGTGCGTGGCCTTCCAGTTCGGCAAGCGCACTGACAGAAGCCTGCAGTGTCAATTCGTGGTCCGGCGTTGCACCGTCCGCCGCCTTGAGCTTGAGAATGCGCGCACGCTGCCACGCAACGATCCTGCGGGCCTCGGCGACGTACCGCGCAGCAGTGGCGAGTTCGCTGTCAATATCGCACATGTGGTTTTCGCCAGCATAAGTGACGCCGCCAGTCCAACCGCCATGGTCCTGCCGCCCCACGCCGCCTGCGACCGGCGCGATCATCGCCGTCCCAACATTTGCAACGGTTCGGCCGCTTCCGTCACCGTTTCGCCGCACGACCCGCAATTGTAGGTGCGTAGCTCGGGAAGCGCGCCAATTTTGGGGACGGAGCGCACGAATAGCATCGGCTTGCCGCAATTCGGGCACACGGGCGTAGGCTGTTGCGCGGCGTCCATTAGTCATCTTTGCTCAGGCAGCGCTCGTCGGCTTTGATTCAAATCAAGGGCTGGTGGCGCATGCAGAGACGGCGGATAAGCCCGGGATCTTACTTACCGCAAAGCGCACCGACGCCGCCCGAAAGCCTCGCCATGCGATCGGGCGCGGCTTGTAAGCCCCGGAACGGCCTTCACAATCCTGTCACGCCTGCCTATAAAGTAGGAGCATCGCCGCACTGCGGCATATCGAATCGAGGTTGAGGAGCACCCTCGTGAACGTCCAAGTTTCGCCGTCCGGCTTCCCGGCGCTTGTACTCAACGCTGATTTTCGTCCGTTGAGTTACTACCCGCTGTCGCTGTGGTCGTGGCAGGATGCCATCAAGGCTGTCTTCCTCGATCGGGTGAACATCGTCGCCAATTACGACCGCGCGGTGCACAGCCCCAGCCTGGAAATGAAACTGCCGAGCGTGGTGTCGCTCAAGACATTTGTGAAACCGGTAACGCATCCTGCCTTCACGCGGTTCAACGTGTTTCTGCGTGACCGCTTCTCTTGTCAGTATTGCGGCGCACGCGACGACCTCACCTTCGATCATCTGGTTCCGCGCTCGCGTGGCGGCCACACCACCTGGGACAACGTCGTCGCCGCCTGTTCGCCGTGCAACCTGCGCAAGGGAAATCTCACGTCGGCGGAGTCGGACATGTGGCCGTCGCAGAGGCCGTTCCAGCCGACGGTGCAGCACCTGCACCGCAACGGCCGGCTGTTCCCGCCGAATTATCTGCACGATAGCTGGCTCGATTATCTCTACTGGGATACCGAGCTCGATCCGTAAAAGCTTGTCGCCCGAACGCTACGCCGCCGCTTCCTTGTGCGCGCCGCCGAAAGCCGGCGCCACTTCGGTCATGAAGCGGGCCATCTCGTCCTTGACCTGCTGGTGCGGTTTTTGCCCGACGTTCACGTAAAGAATGACTTCGTCGAACCCCGCCGCTTCCACCTTCTTGAGCACATCCGTCATGTGCGCGGAATTGCCGATCAGCACCGAATTGTCGGTCAGCTGCTCGGGCTTCAGGTTCTTGAGCCGGTCGACGATATCGATGAAATAGCGGTAGCTCGGCGGCGCGTTCTTTGGATCGCCGGGGAACGCCGGAATCACGCACTCATTATAATAATAGATCTGCCGAGCCCTCACGGCGGCCTCCTGCTGCGGCGTATCGGCGAAATGGACGAAATAGCTGCACATCAGGCGGTGCGGCTTCTGGCCGTGCTTGACGCAGGTTTCGCGGTAGAGGTCGGCGACCTGTTTGAGTCCGCCGAAAGTCATGGTCGCCGCGAATGGCGCCACGATCAGGCCGCAGCCGAGCCGGGCCGCGAGTTCGATCGACGGCTTTGAGAACGAGCCGATATAGGCGGGCAGCGGCTGCTGGACCGGCTTCGGCGTAATCCGCACGTCGTCGAACTGATAGTGCTTGCCATGGTGCGAGATGCGGTCCGGCGCGGACCACAGCTTGCGCACGACTTCCATGCCCTCTTCGAAGATGCCCTGATTGTCTTCGAACGAAACGTGGAACGGCAGGTATTCGCGGCGATCGTAGCCGCGGCCGGAAGCGAAATCGACGCGGCCGCCGGAAAGCAGATCGAGTGTCGCCCATTGTTCGGCAACGCGGATCGGATTGTGCAGCGGCAGCACCGTAACGGCAGGCGCGAGGCGAATGCGCTTGGTCTGCGCCGCCACATAGGTGAGCACCAGGTCGGGACACGACAGTACGCCGAGCGAATTGAAATGATGCTCTCCGATCCAGGCAGAACGCATGCCGATCTTGTCGGCGTAGATCGCCTCTGCGGTGATGTCGGCGACATATTGATTGGCGCTGCGCGGATTGTTTGGATAGTTATTATCGCTCAGCGTGAAATAGCCGAACTCCATGACATCCTCCCTGGGCGGCCGCATTTTGCTTGCAAGCGGCAGCACAATAGTTGATAATGCAATTGTTGTAAATGCATCTGTTCGCAGGTCGCCTCTCCCTTGCTGCAGCGTCGCCTGAGGAATGCCCCGCCGTGAAGGCCCCGCTCAAGCTCAGCCTCGCCGATTACCTGCCCTATCTGGTCAATCGGGTCGGCTGCATTATCGCCGATCAATTCAGCGCCGAAACGCTGGCGCCGCATCGGCTGAGCGTCGCCACGTGGCGGGTGCTGGCGGTGCTCGCCGCCAACGGCCGGCAGCGTCAGATCGATCTTGCCGAACTGACCAGCATCGACGCGTCGACATTGTCACGCATCGTTTCGCGACTGATGCATCTTGGCCTGGTGACGCGGACACGTTCGGTCACCAGCAATCGCGAGGTCGCCGTGGCGCTGTCGGCGAAAGGCGGCGCGCTCGTCGCCCGCCTCATTCCGCCCGCCCGCGATATCGAAGCGGATGCCAACGCGGGAATTTCGCCCGAAGAGCTGGCAGTGGTGAAGCGCTGCCTGCGCCGCATGTATGCCAACCTGACGAATAGGCCTGCGGTGTCACGAAGCGCGCGACCACGACGCGCCGCTATCTGAGGACTATTCGACGATCCTCCCCGGCGCTGAGTCCTCGAACACCGATACGACGGGCGGCTTGCCGTCAAAGCCGAGTTCATTCCAACGCGCCACGACGCGATCGTAGGTACTCTTGTCGAGCTTGGTGCGCGGCGAGAACGTTTTGATGTATTTGAAATCCATGCAGGCGTTGATCAGCGCCTTCGAGCCCCACGGGCGGATTTCCGGCGGGTTGAGGCTCGGATCGAGGAACGTGCTCCAGGTCTCACGCAAAATGTCGATCGATTGCGCCGGGCGCGAGCGCGTCGCCATCGCCCACAGCACCTGGCCGATGTCGCTCGGGTCGATGTCATCGTCGACCACGATGACGTATTTTCCGAAATAGGCGCCGGCAGTGCACTGAGCAGCGAGCGCCATCACTTGCGACGCGTGGCCGGCATACATTTGTTTGATCGAGACTATCGTCATGCCCCATCCGGCGGCCTCCGGCACCGACCACACGCCCTGGATGCCCGGAATGCCGAGCTTCTGCAGATCGGCCCAGATGCCGGCGGAGCGCACCGCGGCCCAGAATAGACCGCACTCGTTGGACGGCCCATCGGCCATCAGCGCGCAGGTCAGCGTCGGATTGTTGCGATAGCTGAGCCGCTCGACCCGCATGTACGGCGTCGCGCCGGTCGGCCGGCCGTAATACCCGGTGAATTCGCCGAACGGGCCTTCCGCAAACGTTTCGTCCGGATAGAGATGGCCTTCGAGAATGATCTCGGCATGTGCCGGCAGCGGCAGGCCGGTAATATCGGACGTGAACAGCTCAATCGGCGATCCCTTGATGCCCGAATAATACTCATACTCGCTTTCGGTCTTGGGCAGCGTCGTGGCGCCGACCAGAAACAGCAGCGGATCGATACCGTAGCAGGCCGCAATCGGCGCCGGCTTACCCATCTTCCACCACTTGTCGCGGTCATTGCCGGCGTCTTTGCCTGGTGAAGTGTAGACGCCGACCTCACGCGGCCCTTTGATCATCATGCGGTAGGTGCCGACGTTCACCCGCTTCGTCTCGGGGTCCATGGTGATGACGGCATCATTGGTGCCGAGGTACATGCCGCCGTCGAGCGGCCACATGCGCTGCGCCGGAAACATGCGGATGTCGATCGCATCGCCTTCGACGATGTTCTGGCTTGAAACCGCCTCGGCCGCCGTGACTTCGACCGGCTTCATCTTGCGCCCGAATTTCTGTTGCAGAAGCTGCACCGCCTTGAGCGGGTGATCCACAGGCTCCTCGCCAATCATCAAGCAGAAGCGCGACAGGTTGCAGCCGATCATGTTGTAGAGCGCTTTATGGCCGGGATGTCCCTTGATGTTTTCGAACAGCAACGCCGGGCTCTTCTGAAGGCCGACCAGATAGGTGATGTGGGCCGCTTCGAGATCGGGGCTCACTTCGGCGGTGATGCGCTTGAGTTCGCCCATCGCCTCGGCCTTTTCCAGCCAGACATCTAGCTCGCTGGAGTTGGGACGGCTGCGCGGCTGCGCTGCAGTCTTGGCTTCGTCCGGCACGGCCCGTTTCCCGGGAGCGACGGGGACACTCATATCCATGGGCACTTCCCTACACTGCCAACCTGGCTTAGGAACATCATAGTTTGCCTGAGAGGACATATCGAGCCCGTTGCCACGCAGGGGCCGTCTGAACGTTGGGGCGTCAAAAAAGACAAGAGTTCCGGGAAGGACAAAGCCGATGTCGACAAAACCAATGAGCGGCGGACAGATCGGCCGCTCGGTGCCGCGCCTCGAAGCGCGGGAAAAAGTTACCGGCCGCGCCGAATATACGCACCTGATGCGGCTGCCCGGCATGCTCTACGGCAAAGTGTTTCGCAGCACCGTGGCGCACGGCCGCATTAAATCCGTCGATGTCAGCGCCGCGCGAAAGATGCCGGGCGTGTTCCGCGTCATTACCGCCGACGACGTCGTCAAGGTCATCCCCAATCCCTATTACGGCCCGGCCTTCCACGATCAGCCGATCCTGGCGATGGAGAAGGTACGCTTCGTCGGCGAGCCGGTCGCCGTCGTGCTCGCCGCCGATCCGCATGTCGCCGAGGCGGCCACACAGGCAATCGTTGCCGAATATGAGGAACTGCCGCCGGTGCTCGACGAGGTCGAGGCGATGACCGCCTCCTCCTACGTGCATGACGAACTGAAGCCCGCCGCGACCTTCGCCGACCTCAAGCATCTCAAGGGCCAGAAGAACACCAATCTCGCACTCAATGCCAAATTGCGGCGCGGCGACGTCGACAAGGCATTCGCCGCTGCCGCACAGGTGTTCGAACACGAATTCCGCACGCAGAAATGCCTGCACGTGCCGTTCGAGCCGTTCGCCACGATTGCCGACTACAAGGACTCAGGCCTGACCATCCATAGCGGCGCGCAGGGCCCGTCGTTCGTGCGAACGGAGATCGCGCGGCTGCTCGGCTGGCCGGAAAACAAAGTACGCATCAAAGTGCCGTATCTCGGCGGCGGCTATGGCGGCAAGCTCTACATCAAACTCGAAGCGCTGGTGACGGCCTGCTCGATGATCGCCCGCCGCCCGGTGAAGATCGCGCTCACCATGGAGGAGCAGTTCTATCAGATCACCAAGCACCCGGCGACGGTGCGCATCAAGAGCGGCGTCGACAAGAGCGGCCGCATCACCGCGCGCA